>NZ_CP010836.1:3600000-4200000 GCF_000935025.1 Sphingomonas hengshuiensis | reverse complement strand
GCGGCGCGCCGGCCTGCCGGCGCGGATCGCCGCGGGCTGATCGAAGTGGGCCCGCGCGATGTACCGCCGTGCCCGAGGGATATCGCGCACGCGACCATTCGCGCCGCACAGTTATTCACGCTGCGTCTTGTCGTCGTTGCCAAGAGACCCCGCTCGTCTTGCGGCAGGGGCAAGGGCGTGAAGAGCAGCGAGGCTAAAATGCCGCTGGAATGGCCTTTTATTACGTGTGCGTACCGGGATTGCATTTGCTTGGTGCGGCTTCTAGACCATGGGGGCGTACCGCAAGACAGTTCCGTTTTGAACCTTGTCGGCACGATGCGACTATTGTGCGTGCGTCTGCGTTGGACATATTGCAATTTGCTCCGTCAAGGCGCATAAAGGGAACAAATGGCCGATCTGCTTTCTGCCGCCGTCGTGATCGCGATCATGATCCTGCTGGCCATGACCGTGGCGGCACTTTTGCATGTGCTGAATGGCGGTGTTCGTCAGACTGATGAATATCTGCGGGGCGGCGTCAGTCTCGGCTCGCTTTGGCGCGGCACCGTCCGCAAGCAGGATACCGGTTCTTTGGTTACGGTCCGCGAAGGGCTGCGCGCGTCGGTCAATGAAGACGGTGAGGTCGAGATGCGCGGCACCCGTACCATCGCCCGCGACGCGCTTTAACCGCCAGACGTTTCGTGACGCATTTCGCGCCCTGGGCGGCGAGTCCGCATTCCTATGCCGGCTGGGTTCCGAATGTCGGCAGCCATTTATCGTTCAGCCTGATCGGCTCGGGGCGCGGCCCCGGCGTGCATCATTTCACGCAAAGCTATGATGGGCGAAGCGATCGCCTGGTCGCGGTATTGCAACGGCGCGAGACGGACGACTTCCTTGCTTGGAAGTGGGTGAACCGCTTAATCTGGCCGGATATCGTCCAGCATTGGCTGTTGATCGGCACGACCGAACCAGTCTCCGCCCCGATCGGCATCGTTGAACCGCGGCGCGGGGAAAAGCGGGTCCGCCACGCACTCGATGAGCAGGGCGGGCTGACCGGCGCGATCTACATGATCCCGCGTCCCCTGCCGCGCGACCGCCTTCAGCAGCGCTGGATGCTTGACGAAATTCGCGCGCACCTCGGCGGCAGCGAGGAACGTCCGGACCGTGCGCTGGACCTGCTCCAGTCGGATCTGAGCCAACTCGTGCGCTGGCGCGTGCCCAGCGCCGTGCGCGTCGAGTTCGCCTTGATGCGAACCGGCGAGCTTCGTCTCTGGTATTCAGAGGAGGTCCTGGCAACCGGGATCAAGCGCGAGCAGCTTTATGTCCATGCCCGCCAGGCCTATTTCTTCCTCAAGGACATGGTGCATCACCACACCCACCATGAGCCTTCCTCGGACCAGATCACGCCGTTGGTCCCGGTCAACACGCTCGACGCCGACCGCCACCGGGCCGGCGAGGAGAAATGGCGGCGCGAAACCCTGTGGTCGCTATCGCGTGCGGTCGAAAAGCTGGTCAGGGCTGGCAAGCTCATCGACCTGCGTCAAGCCATGGGCATCCTCGCTTATGCCGACGCTTTCCAGAAGACGCTGCTGCCCTATTTGCGCAAGGACAGCCGGCCTTCGGAATTCATCCCGAACAAGACGGTCCATAGCTACGACTATGCCCATATCAAGGAATCGACCCGCGTTCTGATCGAGCAGGCACAAGCGCGCCGCACGCATAATACCTCGATGCTAATCGCTGCGCTGGCCTCGTCGATCGCCGCGATCTCGCTGCTGAGCTCCCTGATCTCGACCCATAATTCGAAAATCGACATGCCGCCCAAAGCCTGGCAGCGCCCTGGATTGATCGACCTGAACCTCCCGCAGGGCTGGCTTGAATTTGTCGCCCGTCTTCCGTTCATCGCGATCGTCGTGGTTTGTGTCGCCGTCTCTTTGATCAGCTTGCTGGTGTCAGATGATGGTGTCCGCTTGCTGCGACGCAGCCCCAGAAAGCTGGCGCAGCTGGCACGCGGCATCTCGTTATCGCTGGCCAGGCGCGCCAATCTTCAAGCGCGTGGCGCCCATTGGCTGTTGCTCGGCTTGTACGGCGGTACGATGGTGACCTTGGTCTATGGACTGATCTATGCACCGGGCTTTGTCCATCGGCTGGTTGGCGGCTAGGGCGAACAGGCGCCGCAGCGCTTAACCGCCACCAAGCTCGTTTCGAAGCGCATTCAGAGCCGAGGCAAGTGCTGCCAGACGCTCGTGCCCCGCGATGCTTTTGTTCAACCTGTCGATGGCGCGCGCCAATCGCGCGGCACCGGCAACGGGTGCGATGGCGGATCCGTCCAGATCGAGCGTCGGGATACCCAGCGCCGCAGCGAACACGAATTCTTCCGCGCAGCCCCGGCTATATTCCCAGTCAGGCATGAAGCGGACTTCGCGCGCATGCCGCTCGATCAGCCCGCGCCAAAGCAGCATATATTGCTGCTGCGACCAATGCGCGACCACGAGCGGCGACGGATCGAGAACGATCGGCGGGACTTGCTGACGCAGGCGATGCGCGGTCTCGCGCATCACTGCCAGATTCTCGGGCAGGACAGTGTCGAGCGGCCGGCCTTCCTCGATCGCAGCAAGCAAGCGTTTGCCCGTCGTGATTGGGCCGCTGAGATAGACGACCGCCGACGCGCCGAACGCACATGCCCAAGCTTGAAAGACCGCCAAGTGATACGGATCTTCGGCGACCGAAGCCTCGCCTAGCGCAGGCGCCGCGATGACATCCGAGGGCGTGCTGCTATGCAGCATGGGAGAGATCGAAAGGCAATGAAGCTGAGCGCACAATCTGGTCCCTCCAACTACCCAAATGCACCTAGCCACAGCCGCCGCAGTTTCGCCAGCGCAGTATTCCGAGCAATGAACGTCATAGCACTCCTTTCTGCGCGCAAGCGACGCCGACGATTCGGCGAACTATCCTTTGCAATGCCGTCATGGTCTCGAAAGCACCTTACCGCCCACCTATTTCGGGAGGTGCGAAGGGGACATTATCATCCCGAAAGGCCACGATGACCGGCAGCTATCGCAATCGTCCGCATAAAAGCCGGTGGGCGGCAAGGCACCCACTTCCAGCCGTTCGATTGGCGCTTCGTCACTCCGAAGCTGACGGGCCGCTTTTCGCAATTCGCTTCGATCGCTTGAATGACCGATTATCGGGCGCTTTGCTGTCAGGCGGCTTCGCGCGGAGCGAACGGCAGGTTCTGGCACAAGCTGTCGTTCAAAGTCCGACCGCGAACGACGCATTTTGGTCGACTGGCGTCGGAAGCGAACGTGGTGTCGTGGGACTAACCCGCCATCCGCAAGGCTTGGCAAATGGCGGCTTCGGCCCAGAGCGGCCATCCGAAAGTTTCAGGCCTGCGCCCGGAGCGCGAATCTATGCCACCGGGATGGCCGTCCATATTTAGGCCGCCGCAAACTCAGTCCTCGCCAGAAGAGTTTGCCCGCGTTGCGGATCGTGCTCGACTAAGGGTCTGCGGTCGGGGCATCACAGCACCAGCAGCGGGCAGGGGCAGCACATCATGACCTATCATATGATCCGGCGGTACACGGACATATTGAGCGTCATTGATGTAGTTCAGGAACGACGACTGACGCTGCTCAGCCCGACGCGCTGGGTCGATATGAACGATCGGCATGCTATGGGAATGTACCGTACGAGGATCGGTGCGCCTGGTCTCGTTGCGTTGTGCATGACGCAGACCCGTGAGACTTTCCACCATTGGCAAGTTTTCGCCGGTCACGCAGCCGGTGCTTGCATTGTCTTTCATCGAATTCCTCTGCTTGCTCGACTCAAGAACGAAGGTGAACTGCTGCACGGACCTGTGCGCTACATGACGCATGAAAAGATGGCAGGCCTGGAGTTTGTTACAGACGAACTGCCGTTCCTAAAGCGCGATGTCTTTCGCGACGAAAAGGAATATCGACTGATCGCTCGCTCGCAAAGCCTCGAGTCGAATGAAGTGCGTTACATCGACATCGATCTTTCGTTGATTGATACGATCGTGTTCAGTCCGCTAGCTCCGAGTCCACTGGTTCAGACCCTCATCCGCACTTTGAAGGCGATGCCGGGTGCGGCCCAGCTCAATTATCACCACTCCCATCTTATGAACAATCAGCGCTGGCGCGATATGCTCGAGGAAAAGGCGAAGATCGCGCATCCCTCGCTGTAGAGCTGACAAACCATCGCCGGCTTCCGGAGAGCGCGGCTAAGGTCGAACTGCCTCTAGTGCAGTTCACGGGAAACGAGGGCATGTTCATCGTCGGGACATTTCCGGCCGGCGACCGCCTGTCCGAGGTACACCGGTCGTTCCTCCTGTCCTACATGTTCGGCATGCTTTTGCGCTAACATCCGTCACGCTGGATCGAACTGATGCGCAACGAAAAGGGCGATGCGGCGCAGCCGTGCCTCACGGCGGTGACACAGGCACTCTCTAACGATTGCCCAAGACAGGTGGTTGAGGCGCTGAGCTGCGTGTAGCCTGCCCGCAAATTCGAACTGAACCAACGTCGGCTTTTAGGATTGCGACCGACCTGGCGAACGACAGTAATCAGGGTGCGCCTGGGCCCAGAAATCTTCCGCCCAGTCAGAGGCAGGTTTCTGAGGGAGCCGCCGTTCAACAAGCTGCTGACGAACGACTGAATGTGGTCGACTGCGGTCTGAGTGGTACGGCGTTTTTTCGGGACTTTGCTGCCGTTCGAGATTGTCGCGGCGAAGTGCCGCTCTGGACCAGTTCAGTTCATTCCGCAGTGGACGATTGACCGTGTACGGCACGATCGCCAGGGGTCTGGGCTATGGCCCCGACGAATTCTCGCAGGTCTACGACTATCTGCTTGTCTAGCGCTGAGACGGCGCCCTCGCCGCGAAATCGGCTGTCCAGCGCGGCCGCATGGTCAACCGCGTGACCGGCGAACTGTCCGAACAATTGCACGAGCGCCATGATGCCGACGCCTTCCTGGCGCGGGCGGAGGACAAGCTCCGGTCGGCGGATTGAACGACGCTGGCGAATCGGGCGTCGCACGCCATATGGGCGAGGGCAGATCGCGGAGGATAGGATGACGACCAGGTTGAAGATCGATTTCGTCTCGGACGTGTCCTGTCCCTGGTGCGTCATTGGGCTGCGCGGGCTCGAAACCGCGCTGGTAAGTGCCGGCGACGCAGTCGAGGCGGACATCGTCTTCCAGCCGTTCGAGCTCAATCCCGACATGGTCCCGGAAGGCGAGAACATCGTAGAGCATATCGGGCGGAAGTACGGATCGACGCCGGAGCAATTGGCCGCCAACCGCACGATGATTCGCGATCGCGGGGCGGGGCTCGGTTTCACCTTCGCGATGTCCGACCAGAGCCGCATCTACAACACCTTCGACGCGCATCGCCTGCTCCATTGGGCGAAGGCCACGGGCCAGCAAAAGGCGCTGAAGACCGCGCTGTTCGAAGCCTATTTCACCGACGGCCGCGATCCGTCGGACCGCGACGTGCTGATCGCGACGGCGGCCAAAGCCGGGCCTCGATCCGGACGCGGCCGGCGAGGTCCTTTCCTCGGGCCGGTACGGCGACGAGGTTCGCGACGCCGAGCGGCTGTGGCAATCGCGTGGGATCAGTGCGGCCCCGGCGGTGGTGGTCAACGACCGATATCTGATTTCGGGAGGTCAGCCACCCGAGGCGTTCGAGGAGGCACTGCGCAATATCGCAGCCGAGGGCGCCGAACGCGCCGACATGGCCTGAAAAGAGGAGAGTTCCGATGACCGATATGACGCTCATCCTGCGCCAATAGACCGGGGTGATCTGCACTGCCGACGACGCCGACTATGTTGCCTGTATCAACGCTACCGGCACCGCCGACTACGCGGCGACACCGGGAAATCGCGGGTTCCAGATGCTGCTCCGCGAGCTGGGCGACGGGCGCAGCGAAGTGACGACGCTGAGCTGGCAGGAGCCGCTCGATGCAATTCGCAGCTTTGCCGGCGAGGATATCGCGTTCGCGCGATATTGTCCCGAGGACGAACGCTTCCTGCTCGAGCGGTTGCAGTATGTCGAGCACCATCGGGTGGTGAGCCGGTCTCGATCGATAGGGTGACGCTCGAGCGCCGGCGCTATGGCGCTTGCGTCGTCACCTGCGGATCGGCCTGATCATAGGTTCGGTAGGCGACATATACAGCGCGTCCCCGTCCTCGTCGCATTATGGGCGTGCCGCAACACGCCGCGTTTGGCGAGCCAGGCGCCATTGGCCTCGGCGCGCAAGCGCCCCGGCACGAGCCAGGTGCGGCCGCCCTTCGACCTGATGCCCGCCAAAAAAACTGCCCGACCTGCCGGACGGATCGCTAAGCTCGGGGCTGGAGAAACGGTCGAAGCGGCTAGCCAACCACATCGGGCAATATGCAGGAAAGCCATCGGTCTTCGAGCTCGGGAGCCCCTCGATCCACAGACCAGCCGTGCTGTATGGTCACCGCCTCCGATGAAGGACTGTCTGGATATCTGGCAGCAAGAAGTTTAGGCGCGCATGTCTGTCATGGTCAGCCCGGTTCTCTATAGCTTTCGGCGTTGCCCGTACGCGATGCGGGCGCGTTTGGCGCTTGCAATCAGCGGTACGCGCTACGAGCTTCGCGAAGTCAGGCTGGCCGACAAACCCGCCGCGATGTTGTCGGCCTCGCCCAAGGGGACCGTTCCGGTACTCCAGCTGGCCAGTGGCGCCGTGATTGACGAAAGCCTCGACATCATGCGTCGCGTTCTTGAGGTCAGCGACCCCGAAAACTGGCTCGCCCGGGATGACAGGGCGCTGATTGCGATCAACGACGGCGCGTTCAAACAGGATCTCGACCGATACAAATACCCGGATCGCCATGACTGCGATCCACTCGTTCACCGGCAGCGCGGGCTGGATTTTCTACGCGAGATCGATGCCCGGCTGGCTGCCACAGGCCAACTTTGCGGCCCAGATCGCGGGTTCGCGGACGCCGCCATAATGCCTTTCATCAGGCAGTTTGCAGCCACGGATCGAGAGTGGTTCGGCGCCCAGCCTCTGCCCCATCTGAAAACGTGGCTGGCGTGGCATCTGGCGTCTGACCTGTTCCAAACGATCATGGTCCGCGTACCGCCCTGGTCTCCCTAAGGACGACGGCTCGGCGACGCGTGCCTCGTCTAGCAGTGCTTGGCGGTCGGCCTACACATTCGCCCACTGCCAGTGCGGACAACCCAATCCGCGCACGGCGCGGTGCGCCTTTTACACCGGACACCCTGGAGACGCAGCCCAACTGAGCGGTCCCCTGGCAGATATTTGGTAGAGGCTCGCTGAAGGTGTGCGCCGGATCGCGGGTTCGAGATCACCGAGATTGCTGGCATCCGCCAGCGCCGCTGAACGATCGGCGGCGCACCGCGCCTCTCAAGGCTGGTCGAGAGCTATGCTCCGCGGGGTGCGTGAGAAGACGGTCGTGGCGCGAGGTCCAACTACGACGCGGCCATCACATCCGACTGCGCGATCTTGCGCTTCACCCAAAGTTCGTCGGTTCGCGTCATCTCGATCAGATCATCGGGGAAACAGCGTTCCTGGAAGGCAATGAGATCGTCGAAGCTTCCGCGCAGCCAGCGATCGTACTCGTCGGCATGAAGCAACACCGGCATACGATCATGAACCGGGCGGATGGCTTCGTTGCATTCAGTCATTACGCCTGAATAGACCGGGCCCCATTCGACGCTGTCGCGCCAAAGACCTGCCCAAGCGAAGGTCGGCTGGCCCTTCACGGTGAACCAAGTGCGGGTCTTCGATCCCTTTTCGCCCTCGGCTTCTGCGAACGCGGTTAGCGGGATCAGGCAGCGCCACTCCGGCTTGCGCGCGAGGCCCACCCACATGCCCTTGTTGAGATCGGCAATGTTGTTGACGGGCTTTGGCTTGGCTTCCGGCTTCATCGTCTTCAGGCGAAGCGGAAAGCCCCAAACCATCGACTGCATGACGCGCACGCCTTCCTGCTCCCGAACGACCAAACCGGGCGCTCCAGGGTAAATCTCTTCGCCGGCATTGGACAGCACGGGGTTGGCCGCCCGGAAGTAGGCAGCGACCTCAGCCGCGCTTTTGCGGACCGCGTAAAGATTGCACATGCCGCGAGTGTAGCGCGCGCGCCGGCTAGAGCAACACCGCGAACGAAAAGAGAACAAAGTTCTTCCGCCTGCATTTGAATCGCTCTACGTTGCCGTCCTTCGATTCGAGCAGTGAGGTTCATCATGCAGCACGATGTCTGCCTTCGCGCCGCCGCGCGCGGGATATACGACGCCTGTTTCCCCACAGACGAGGTGGCACCCGTTGGCTTTGAAGAGGCCGAGCGGTTTGGAACCATTCATTACCGTCGCGCTGTCCAGGCGGCTCAGACGGCGCGCTTGCAGTTCCTCTCCGGGCGTGAGGTTCAGCCGAGCCTGTTCTGATGGCGCGTCGGGACAACCTCGCGGACGATTGGCCTCCCTTGCGAACCATCACGGATCTCGCCTTGGGGCACTGGAACGTCCGGCTCAGTTGTCCGCACTGCAAATACATACGCGTCGTGAGCGGCGGGGGCCTCTGGTACCTTTTCTACAATCGCCACTGGAGCGACAACGTTAGGGAGGCACCCCGGCGACTGTTCTGCGCGCGTTGCCGCGTACGGAATGGGAAGAAGGTCGCGCCTCGAATCGAGAAGACCAAGGACGCGCCGACCGGCGACTCCTTGCCGGACCCCAGCGATTATGAGTGGAAGAAACTGATCGCGCGGCACCGAAGCTAGGCTCGGTAACGCGCAAAATCCGCCATCTTATATCCGGCTGACCGGCTCGCGCCTGTCAGGTAGCTAACGGGCGGCTTTCGGTCGAAGTCTGCGGAGCGCGGGACCGGCGGAGCGCACGCTGGCGGCACCTTCGGCGCCACCAGGGGGCGCGCGTCTTTGCTTGCCGCGTGGCACGCTCGCGCGGCCGGAGGTCAGGGCGGCGGCTGGCCCACAGGCCCGCGCGCACGCCGCCCTGCCGGGCCGGCCTTTCGCGAGAGTGCGCTTTTGTCGGCCTGCGGCGGGGATCATGCGCTGCACCATAACGGCAAGCTGCGCGACGGACTTTCGCGGAATTATTACGACCTGCTAATGCTAGACCACGCCGGCGTGACCGCCGCTGCGCTCGCCGAGCACGACCTGCTCGACCATGTCGTGCGCAACAAGAGCCTGATGTTCGCCGACGCCTCGGCATCCTATGCGACCGCAGTCTTCGTGACACTGCGCTTGTCTCCGTCGGACGCGATCCGCGACGCACTCGCGCGAGATTACGCAGCCATGGCCGACATGTTCTTGGACGACCCGCCAGCATTCAAGGAATTGCTGGCGGGCCTGGACGCGCTCGAAAAGCGCATCAACGACGCAGGCTGAGTGCTCGCTCGCAACTTCTGGCTACCCCCGAGCCCTGCGCGCTGCGCTCTGCTGGCGGGGTTGCCAAGGTAACGAGACACCTGACAGTTACCGCGCGCGGACCCGGCAGGACCGGGGTCAATGCGACCGTGCGCCCATCGATATTTGGGCAATCAACCGGTCAAGCCGGACCAGCGACTGCAGCGTTGCAAGCGAACGATCTCCACATCGGCCCGCCGCCCGCATCGGGCACGTCTCCGCTCTTGGAGGCACTTCCTTGGCCCGGCGCACGGCCTGACGCCATCAACCCGTAAAGGGTCCGCTATGCTGTGCATGCGGCCGCTTCGCCTGCGGCTGCACGGTGATTGCAGCCGTGCGCCGGACACTTCGGGCGCCTGTCGAGCGGGGATGGTCCTCGCTCCGAGACAGGAGCTTGGAGATGCCGCTGAACCTCGCCCAGAGAAACGCCTGGAGCCTCGCACGGACGCTGATGACCATCGTCGTGGTGTTCCGGATCAACGGCAGCAAGTTCGGCGTCGCCGAGGCGCGGGAGTTTGATGGCGATCCATCGTCGATCGTCCGCGAATATGATCCGTTTCTGCGATAGGCCCGGTATCACCGGGCCGCAAACCGACCCGTTAGGGACGTTTGCCGATCCCTGCTTACGATGCCCGGGATGTCGATTGAGGGGCAGACGACATACCCGGGGGACACGGCGAGTCCGTGCGATGTGCTGGCGCTTGCGGATGCGTATCGGCGCGCCGCCGAAGCCTTGCTCCCTATCGGTCGCCGGCGCGCGCCGCTGTCGCGCGCGCCCTATCGGCTTCTCGCCATCCACGCGATCGAGCTCTACTTGAACGCCTATCTGCTCGCGACCGGGCATTCTCCCATCGCGGTCCGGCGCCTCCAGCACGATTTCGCCTAGCGGTCGAGGTGCGCCGTCGGCGCCAAGCGGGTGCTGAAGCAGCGCCCGCTCAGCCGTCTCGCGCGGCTGTCCGAGCGACGCGAATATCTGACGACGCGCTACGACTGTGCGCCGACCGATAGCTCCGCGCTGAACCGGCTCGCCGCATCGCTTGCGGAGATTTCCGAGAAGGTTTCCACATCCGTTCGCGCGCCGAAAGCCGGCTCGGCCTGACGATCGGGTTCCCCGTCTCGGCGGGGGCACGGTCTCGAACTGCCATGGACGGATTCCGAGGAGGCACCGATGGCAGAGGTCCCGCCACGTCGTCGGAGGCGCAATATCCGGCAGGTTTGGCGGGTCGCGGCTGACTCGAATAGGCGTTTCCGGGCTGGACTGGCCTGGGCGACGCCGATCAGCGCGGACGGCGTCGACCGGGGAGGGCGCATTCGTTGTGAGTGCCTTTCCGGGAAACCAGGATGCCAAGCCAGGACGCGGGTTACCGGCTCGATATGCCACGCCGATACCCTCTGGCGCAGGTGGTTCGCCGTCTTGGTCCCGTACCCCGGCCGCCCCTGAGGCCTCTCCTATGGCTATCTGGCCGGGCGGCGGCTTCGCCTCGCCTGACTAGCCGCAACTGCGTCGCCAGGACTTTCTTCCCCTGGGCTCACGCCCATTCCTCGCGAGGCAAGAAAGTCCGCGTCTGCAGTCCTCCGCTTCGCTGCGGGCAAAGCTGCGGCGTCATGCGCACCCGGCCTTCGAACGCCATCGAGGCCGCATGGGGCGGCCCGGGAATGAAGGACTAGTACAATGGCGAACATCGGCAGCTTCAAGAAGGTCGGCGAGGAATATCAGGGCTCGATCGTGACCCTCAGCGTCCAGGCCAAGGGCGTCCGGATCGTTCCGGAGGAAAACCGCCCGAACGACAACGCACCCACCCACCGGGTTTATGTCGGCCGCGCGGAAATCGGCGCCGCCTGGGCCAAGACCTCCGCGGAACAGCGCGACTATCTCTCGGTCAAGCTCGACGATCCCAGCTTCACCCAGCCCATCTTCGCGAACCTCTTCGACGACGAGGGCGGTGAAACCTACAGCCTGATCTGGTCGCGCCCGCGGCGCTCCGCCAACGACTGATCGAGGCCAAGGCGCCCCGCCGCAAGGTGGGGCGCCTTTCGCATTTGCGCCTCGCGAATGCAGTGCGTGCGGGGCTCTCCCCGCGACAGGAGAATGCTCCGCAATCCTCGGGTCTTCGAGCAAAGAGCAAGTCTCGCGAGCGTGACCGCCGGGAATAGTCCCGAGCCGGAGCGCCCGAAGTCGCTACCAATCCGCCCGTATCGGCGCACGTCGCCGCAGGTCTCGCGAAGCACGACCGCGCCGATTTCGCGCAGGAATTCCTGCGGCGAAATGCCGGCTATCGCGCAGCATGGCGCGCGCGTGAAGCATCGGCGGCGGCTGAATCTTTGTCGCTTGCGAGCGACAATGCCAGCCGCTGGGGCCTCGTGCGCCTGTTCGATCCGGAGCGTTCGGTACGCTGCGAGCCTGCGATCTGGCGTACGGAATGTGCATCGACGATCGTATCTCTGGTGCCTGCGCCCGGGCGTTTCCCCGGCGCCGCGCGACGACCCGATATTGTCCCGGCCGCCGATCATGACGCCGCCGATGGACGCCACCTCGTCTTCGACATCGCCGGCGTTCGGCACCGTTGGCGCGTCCTGGCGGCGTCGCCGGGCGCGCCGCTCGTGATCCTGTTGCCACCGCTGGGCGACCCACTGCGCGCTGCCGCCTGCGACGCCGCGCGCCGGATGCTTGCGGGTCTGAGCATGGCAGAACCGGCGTCGGTGCTGCGGCCTAGCGCCTTGCAGCGGCAACGCCTGACGCTGCTCCTGCGCATCCTCGACGCGTCGCTGGCTGGCGCCAGCAACCGCGAGATCGGCCTTCGCCTCGTCTACCCCTGGCTCGCCGGAACCGATGCGCTGGCATGGAAGGCGACCAGCGAGCGCAGGCGGGTCCAGCGGCTCGTCGCGGAGGCCCGCGACCTTGCCGCATCGGGCTATCGCGACTTGCTCCAGAGCTAGGGGCGACATTTCCCGAGGGGCGGTTTTGGCCGCTCCTTCGGCCCCGCCATCAGCCGCCATTGCAAGCCCGTGATTGGAACGGGCCCGCCGCGCTTGCCGGGTCAACGCCTGGAGACGCAGATGCCCAATGAGACGACGCAGCCCCTGTTGCGTACACCCGATGCCGCGATCCTGCTCGGCCTGTCGGCGCGCACGCTGGAGAAGCATCGCTGCTATGGCACGGGGCCTGCCTATCGCAAGCTTGGCGGGCGCGTCGTCTACGCAGTCGACGACCTGCTGCGCTGGGCTGATCAGGGCGTTCGGCGCTCGACCTCGGACGCCACCGCGAGCATCGTGCATCCTGCCAAACCCATCGACACCAGCGTTCTCGACAAGAAAGGCGCGGTGCGGCGATGAGCGCCGCCATCGCCTCCGCACACGCGCCAGGCGTTGTCCCGCCGAGCGGACAAGGCTCTGCCGGCGCCGGGATAACCACGGTCGAACTGACCTGGGTCGAGCAGGCCACCGAACGCTGGATCCGCTTCGGCGAGCCGATCCGCGATCAGGTCCTGGACCGTCGCCACCGCCTGCTTTCCTTCACCGCAGGCAGCGTCTTTGCCTTCGTGCGCTGGGCGTCAAACGACTATGGAACGCTGCTGTCGCGGCTCGATATCGTGCGCGCCGTCGGGCCTGGCCAGGCCTATTCGACCTTGCCCTGCGTCTCGCCCGGCGGCGAACTGCTTCTGCATCTCGGCGGCTGGCCCAAGGTTCGGACATGCCTGCTCCTGATCGACGCCATTGAAGATATCGGCGTCGATCCGTGCGCGGTCGCACCCGATTACTGGCGTCATGCGCATAACAGGCTGATCGCCGGTTACCCACCGCGCGCCTATTCGCTGGCGCGGCATCGCGCGTGGCTGCTGCGCCGGAGCCTGGGGGCATGAAGCGCTTCCATATCCTGCTCACCGGCTATTGCGCGATCGGCGCCGTGGTGCTTCCGGCATTCATCCGCCCGGCGCCGCGTCTGGTCTGGAACGCCAGCGCCAGCGTTCCGGTCGGTCTCTATTCGGCCCGTCCTCCACGCACCGCCAAACTCGGCGACCTCGTCGCGGCGCATGCGCCTGCGCCGGTCGCTGTGCAGATGGCCGAGCGCCATTATCTGCCCTTGCGCGTGCCCATGCTGAAGCATGTCGCCGGCGTGTCGGGACAGACGGTGTGCCGCGCCGGCCTGACGATTTTGATCGACGGAAAGCGCGTTGCCGAGGCTCGGATGCACGACCGTTTGGGGCGTCCCCTGCCGCGTTGGAGCGGATGCCGGACCGTACGTCCCGGCGAGGTTTTCCTGCTCAATCCCGCATCTGCCGGCAGCTTCGACGGGCGGTATTTCGGGCCGGTGCCAGCTCACGGAATCGTCGCGGTACTCGATCCGCTTTGGCTTCCCGGCGGTGACGAAACCGCTCCGGCAAGCGCGCCCGGCGGGCGCGAAACCTCCCCTGAACCCGACGCAAAAAGGAGCAAGTGATGATCAATATTGGTGTGTTCAACGCGCGCGACGACGGCTTTACCGGGCGCCTTGAGATCCTCGCGTTCGGCGCCGCGCTGACGATCGTGCCCGCGACGCGGAGCGATATCCCGAACGCGCCCGACTACCGCGTCCATGTCGGCGAGGCCGGCGACGGACCCGAAGTCGGCGCCGGCTGGAAGCGCACCGGTGAGAAGGCGGGCGCCTATGTCGCCATCGTCATCGACGATCCCATTCTTCCCCGGCCGATCCGCGCGAACCTGTTCCGGCCCATGCTCGAGGGGCAGCCGCATCTGCTCTTCTGGCAGCGCAATCAGCGCCGTCGCGAAACCGAGCAGCAGTAATGCGCGGAGCGATCGGCCGCCGATGCAGGGGACCAGCCGTGCTGGCGTGCTTGTGTGCTGCCATGGCGAGCGCGCAGGCGCGGCCTGCCGCAGCGGCATGTTCGCCGGCTGTAAACCTCGACGCGCCGATCGCAACCGCGGCCCGGCGCTTTGCGCTCCCGGACACGCTTATTCGCGCGGTGATCGCCGTCGAAAGCGGTGGTGTGGTCTTCGCGGTATCGCCCAAGGGGGCGATGGGCTTGATGCAACTGATGCCCGGAACCTGGGCCGAACTGCGCCAGCTTCATGGCCTCGGGGTCGATCCATTCGACCCGTGCGACAACATCCTCGCCGGCGCCGCATATCTTCGCGCGTTGCTCGATCGCTATGGCGATCCTGGCTTTCTCGCCGCGTATAATGCGGGTCCGGGACGCTACGAAGCCTATCTGGCCGGGCGTCCGCTGCCTGCCGAAACCATAGCCTATGTCGCCAGACTGTCTGGCCGAAGGATGGGCGGCGATGTTCAAATTGCCGTGCGGGAACTGCCCGATCCCGAGGCCTGGCGACGCGCGGAACTGTTCGTCCGCGCACCCAAGGTGGCGGAGCATGACGCCGGTCGGGACCCTGCATCTACGTCTCCCGAACCGACATCGGTGCCGCAATCCAACGCGTCCGGACCCGCACAAGACTCTGTCTTCGTACGACGGACCGGGGATCCGAAATGACTGGATGGTTGGCCATGTTGGACGTCGTTTGCCTCGCCAATGGAAAGCGCGATGAGAGCTTAGGAGGGGCAGCAGGGAGGGGTAGCTGGGGATGGCGAGATAAAAGCGCCGCCGTCTCCGGGCGGGCATGTGGTTGTTCCTGCAGAAGAATTTGCGCCGTCGCCCGCGTACCCCTGCCGTCGCCTCCCCGATTTTATCCTGGAAAATCAACGCTCGAAGCGCTGGCAGCCTCGCCGGGGGCACGATCGTGACCGAAGAGGACGATTTTCGGACCAAGCCCGGAAAGGGACGAAGCCGGGGTTCGGGCCGCGTCAAGCTGCTGAGCCTGGCCGCGCAGGTCAAGCGCGCGGCGGCGCGCGCCGGCTTCGCGCGGCGGTCGACACGGCGCGGGGGCGGGACCGGGCGGCTGGGCCGAGGCCGTGTCGCCGCGCTCGCGGGCAGGCGCTCGGCCATGTCGCGCCGGGTGGTGATCAAGGCCCGGGTCGTCCGCCACACGGGGCCGCGCTTCACATCGGCGCCGCTTGGCCGGCATGTCGCCTATCTCGAACGCGACGGCGTGACCCGCGATGGTCGGGAGGCCTCGATGTTCGATGCGCGGTCCGACCAGGCAAGCGGCGACGCATTCGCCGGGCGTTGCGCCGATGATCGCCATCATTTCCGCTTCATCGTGTCGCCGGAAGATGGCGGCCAGCTTGCCGACCTGAAGGCATTCACCCGAGAGCTGATGGACGACGTGTCCAAGGATCTGGGCACGCAGCTCGACTGGGTCGCGGTCGATCACTGGAATACCGACAATCCGCACGTCCATGTCCTGGTCCGCGGGGTCACCGATGACGGCGCCGATCTCGTGATCGACCGCGACTATATTTCCCACGGGCTTCGCGATCGCGCCGAGAGCCGGGCAACGCTTGAGCTTGGGCCACGCAGCGCGCGTGAGATTGACCAGGCGCTGGGGCGGGAAGTCGAGGCCGATCGGTGGACGGGCCTCGACCGCGGCTTGCGCGCGCGTGCAAGTGAGGATGGGATCGTCGATCTGCGGCCTGAACCGGGGGCCAAGTCAGACCGCCGCAATTTGCTCCTGACCGGACGGGCGCAGAAGCTCGAGCGGCTCGGCATCGCCACCCCCGCCGGGCCCGCGCGCTGGGTTCTCAAGCCCGATGCCGAGGCCCGGCTCCGTGCGCTCGGCGATCGCAGCGACATCATCAAGACAATGCACCGCGCGATGCGCGACGCCGGGCACCGCATCGACGAAGGGCGGCTCGCAATCCACCCGTCCGGCGAAGCCGCGCCGGTGATCGGAAGGCTGGTCGCGCGCGGCCATCAGGACGAGCTTGCGGGCACCGCCTATGCGATTGTCGATGGCATCGATGGCCGTCACCACCATCTGCGCCTTCGCGATCTCGAGTTGACCAGCGATGCCGCCCCTGGTGCGATCGTCGAACTGCGCACCTGGCAGGACCGGGGCAGGGCACCGCGCACCGCGCTTGCCGTGCGCAGCGATCTGCCGATCGGCCAGCAGGTCACAGCGCGGGGGGCGACGTGGCTCGATCGCCAGTTGCTCGCCCGGGACTTCGCGCCCGCCAACCAGGGCTTTGGCGCCGAAGTCCGGGAGGCGATGGCGGCACGCGAGGAGCATCTGATTGCCGAGGGGCTGGCATCCCGGCGCGGCGGCCGCGCCGCGCTGGCCCCGAACCTGATCGAGACGCTCCGCGCTGCCGATCTGCGCGAGGCGGCGGCGCGGATATCGCAGCGCACCGGGCTCACGCCCTATGAGACCAGGCCGGGATCGACGATCGCCGGCACCTACCGCGAGCGCGTGACGCTGGCATCGGGCCGCTTCGCGATGATCGACGATGGCCTCGGCTTCCAGCTCGTGCCCTGGCGCCCCGCGCTCGATCAGCAGCTTGGGGCAAGCGTGACCGGCACCATGGCTGCGGGTGGCGGCATTGAGTGGACCATCGGCCGCAGCCGCGGCCTCGGCATCTAGGAGACGGGCAAATGCAATCGACCAAGATCCTGTGGGGCCAGGTGATCATCGTTCTGCTGATCGTGGCCGGCGCGGTGTGGGGCGCTACGCAATGGACTGCCGATGCGCTCGGATATCAGGCGGCGCTTGGCCCACCCTGGTTCTGGTTGGCGGGCTATCCGGTCTATCCGCCGCCTGCCTTTTTCTGGTGGTGGTTCAGCTACGACGCCTACGCGCCCGCCATCTTCGTTCGCGGTGCCTATATCGCCGCGTCGGGCGGGATCGCGGCGGTGGTGGTGGCGATCGCCATGTCGGTGTGGCGCGCGCGCGAGCGCAAGGTCGCCCAAACCTATGGGTCGGCGCGCTGGGCAACGGCGCGCGAGGTCGAGCAAGCGGGCCTGCTCAGGGATGACGGCGTCGTGCTCGGCCGGCTCGACAATGCCTATTTGCGGCACGACGGACCGGAACATGTGCTGTGCTTTGCGCCCACCAGATCGGGCAAGGGCGTCGGCCTCGTCATCCCCTCACTGCTGACCTGGGCCGGCTCGGCGATCGTCCACGACATCAAGGGCGAGAACTGGACATTGACCGCGGGCTTTCGAGCACGGGTCGGCAAGGTCTTGCTGTTCGACCCGACCAACCCAGCCTCGTCCGCCTACAATCCCTTGCTCGAGGTTCGAAAGGGCGAATGGGAAGTGCGCGACGTGCAGAATGTCGCCGACGTGCTGGTCGATCCCGAAGGCTCGCTCGAGCGTCGAAACCACTGGGAGAAGACCAGTCACGCGTTGCTGGTCGGAGCCATCCTCCACGTCCTCTATGCCGAGCCCGACAAGACGCTTGCCGGGGTCGCCGCCTTTCTCTCGGATCCCGGGCGCACGATCGAGGCGACGCTCGACGCGATGATGTCGACCCGGCATCTGGGAGACGCTGGCGTTCACCCCGTGGTGGCGTCTGCCGCGCGCGAGCTGCTCAACAAGTCCGAGAATGAGCGCTCGGGTGTGCTCTCGACCGCAATGTCCTTCCTGGGGCTCTACCGCGATCCAATCATCGCGCGCGTGACCAGCACATCCGAATGGCGGATTGCCGATATTGTCGAGGCCGATCGGCCGGCCACGCTCTACCTGGTGGTGCCGCCGTCGGACATCAGCCGCACCAAGCCGCTGATTCGTCTGCTGCTCAACCAGATTGGCAGGCGGCTGACCGAGGAACTGAAGCCCAGCGCGAAGCGGCACAAGGTGCTGCTTATGCTCGACGAGTTTCCGGCGCTGGGACGGCTGGATTTCTTCGAGTCCGCGCTCGCCTTCATGGCCGGCTACGGACTGAAAGCGTTCCTGATCGCCCAGTCGCTCAACCAGATCGAAAAGGCATACGGGCCCAACAACGCGATCCTCGACAATTGCCATGTCAGGGTAAGCTTTGCGACCAACGACGAACGCACTGCCAGGCGGATCTCGGACGCGCTCGGTACCGCCACCGAGATGCGCGCGATGAAGAACTATGCGGGGCATCGGCTGTCGCCCTGGCTTGGACACCTCATGGTGTCGCGCACCGAGACCGCACGTGCGCTGCTCACGCCGGGCGAAGTCATGCAACTGCCGCCCGACGACGAAATCGTGATGGTCGCAGGTGTCCATCCGATCCGGGCGCTGAAAGTGCGATATTATTCCGATCGGCGTTTGACTGCCCGGATCATGGATCCGCCAGCGTCGGCCACCGCGCGGGGCTCGCGCGCGAATGACTGGGCGGGCTTTGCGACACCCGGCCAGGGCCCTGCTGCCGCCGATGCGCAGGCAGGGGCGGACGATCAGGCCAATGGCGGCATCCGGCGCGAGCCCGAGCTGCCCGTTGAACAGGAGATCGTACCACCGCCGCCGCTGCCGCCGCCCGGCGAGTTCGAATTCGACGACGGCGCCAGCGACGATGCGGCAGTTACGCGGCGCGTAAACGAGCGGATGCATGGCAACGCCCGCCAGGCCTCACTCGACCCTAAGGATGGAATCGAACTATGAGCACGCTGCGTATCAAACACACGTTTCGGCTACCGCCGGATCTGTCCGGGCAGCTCGCCGATTATGCGGCGCGCAAGCGCGTGACGCAGGCGTTGGTAGTAGAGACCGCGCTGTCCTCCTTCCTGTCCGGAGACAGCAGCGAGCATCTCGAGGCCGTCCTTTGCCGTCGGCTCGATCGACTTGCGCGCCAAGCGGACCGGCTGGCGTGGCATGTCGAGCTCAGCAACGAGACGCTGGCCTTGTTCGTACGCTTCTGGCTGGTCAACAATCCGCCACTGCCCGACACTGCACGCCCGGCGGCGCAGGCCATGGGCAAGGAACGCTGGGAGCGTTTTATCGAGGCGCTCAACCGTCGGATGGAGTTCGGGCCGCGGCTCAAGAATGAGATTTCCGAAGATATCGAGCCATCATGATGCTGGTGCCCCGGAGTAGACGTGCTGTCCTCGCACAGGAATCGCGCGGTCAGGCAGGTCTCAGCGCATAGAAGTTAGCGGTCTGCGACCAACATAATTTCAGCGGTGGTACGGTTCTCGCCTCCACTTGGTCGAGAAAGTCATCGAAACTCGCTGCCTTCAAAACGCCGGGCGCGATCTTTCGCAGCTTCTGAGGAGCGTCGAGTGCTGACAGGTCAACGGAAGTGCCGGTAATGTCGGCCATCATCTCGACGAGGTCCTCTAGCGAGGTCCCTTGCTGAACCTGCAGGCTGAACTTTCCGTCATGTTCGTTGCTTGGCCCCTGGCGGGAGGTGAATTCATGGTACAGATGTGCGCTCCATGCAATCAGAGCGAGCCCGACAACGATGACCGCCGCGGCGATCAGGTTTTGATAGTCGAACGCGGCCTGTAGGCTCGTTTGACTTTCGGGACGCCCGAGAACGACGAGCGCAAGGTTCAAAATCGTTTCCCACAGGCCCGGGACCAGTACCGAGACGCCCAGTGCGACGATCGCCAAGCCCATCCGCGCAAGGTTTAGATAGCCCCAGCCGGGTCGCTTCCTGAATATCGAGATCGCGGACTTCGTGATCTCGACCATGTCCTTGCGCAAACCAGAATTCGCATCCGGCATCAGAGTGCCGCCACACCCGCTTGGCTGCCGCTGCCTGCTGCCGCGTGCTTGGCAGAAAAGCTCACTCGACCGTCGATGCTCTCGAAACGAACGCTCCCGCTCACGAAGTTAGACCTCGCCAAGGCTTCCCCGAGATATTCCTCACCGATGATGGGAAGAACCGCCGTAACGACTGCCGACACCAGCAATTCCGGGCGTTGCGCCGCCTGTCGAGGGATTGTCCGACAAAGGGCGAAAGGCGCACCATTCTTGATTACGCAGATCGGCGTCTGGCCATCGTCGCAGCACACTTGGCCGCCCGGAGGGTTCGGGCAATCTACACAACTGCTCATCATATCCCCAAAGGCTTAGGTCTGTGCCAAACGGACCGAACCTAACTCGACTTCCGCACATAATATAGGTGCAGTGACATGACTCTCGCCGTGTCATAGCTCGGTAACCCTGACAGATTCCTCGTTCCCCGAGTCGCAGCTATTGAATCGCGGTCAGCAGTCAAACCAAGGAGCTTTAACGGTCCGGTTGGCTAGCCGAATGTTTCTTCTTCTACGCTAGAGCCCGAAGCGATCAAGTTCTTGTTGCGGATCGTCATTTTCGTACCTCCTTAGTCAGCCCTGTCGCCGGCGCACTGTTGCTCCGGCCCTAGCACAGGGTGCCGATCAGTGACCGCAGCTCCAGCCCGTTCAGAAGCTTCGCGCCGCGGCGCGCGCATGTTGCGGACTGCGCTTGGCACGTCGATCGCGGTATGGCTGGACGATCCCGAGATCGTCGAGGTCATGCTCAATCCCGATGGCCGACTGTGGATCGATCGGCTTGGCACTGGCCTGGCCGATACGGGGATGACCGTGCCAGCCGCCGACGGCGAACGCATCATTCGCCTTGTTGCGCATCATGTTGGCACCGAGGTCCACGCTCGCTCGCCGCGTGTCTCGGCAGAGCTTCCGGAATCGGGCGAGCGCTTCGAGGGCCTGCTGCCGCCGGTGGTCACGGCACCCGCCTTCGCGATCGTAAGCCTGCGGTCGCTGTCTTCACTCTCGACGACTATGTCGCGTCGGGCATAATCTCCGCCACCCAATGCGCGTCGCTCCGAATTGCGGTGACGGGACGCGAGAACATCCTCGTCGCTGGCGGCACCGGGACCGGCAAGACCACCCTGACCAACGCGCTGCTCGCCGAGATTTCCCGCAGCCAGGACCGCATCGTCATGATCGAGGACACCCGCGAGCTGCAATGCACCGCGCCCAACCTGGTCGCGATGCGAACCAAGGAAGGGGTGGCGACCCTCTCTGACCTGGTGCGGTCCTCACTTCGCCTGCGCCCCGACCGCATCCCGATCGGTGAGGTCCGTGGCGCCGAGGCGCTCGACCTCCTCAAGGCCTGGGGCACCGGTCATCCCGGTGGTTTCGGGACCATCCATGCCGGCACCGCGCTCGGCGCACTGCGCCGGCTCGAACAGCTCATCCAGGAAGCCGTCACCACGGTGCCGCGCCCGCTGATCGCCGAGACGATCGGATTGATCGCGGTGCTGGTGCGGAACGGGACCGGTCGCCGTCTCGCAGAACTCGCCCGGGTCGAGGGTCTCGATCCCTCCGGCGAATACCGCCTTCATTTCCTTACCAACGGAGAGTCCGAATGAACGTCTCGCTTTCCGCCGCCCGCATCCGCGGGACGGCTCTCTACACCTGCACCCTTGTTGCGCTCACCGCCGGCACGGCGCACGCATCGGGATCGTCGATGCCCTGGGAAAGTCCGCTCCAGTCGATCCTGGAGAGCATCGAAGGGCCCGTCGCCAAGATCATCGCGGTGATCATCATCATCGTGACCGGCCTGACCCTCGCTTTCGGGGAGACCTCGGGCGGTTTCCGACGGCTCATTCAGATCGTCTTTGGGCTCAGCATCGCATTCGCTGCGAGCTCCTTCTTCCTTAGCTTCTTCAGCTTCGGCGGCGGGGCGCTGATCTGATGGAAAGCTTTGATCCCGGCGCGGCCGTCCCCGGCTATTTCGCGCCCGTCCACCGGGCGCTGACCGAGCAGATCCTGCTCGGCGGCGCGCCACGCTCTGTCGCGATCGTCAACGGCACGCTAGCCGGTGCAGTCGGGCTCGGCCTGCGGCTGTGGCTGGTCGGCTTGGCGCTCTGGGCAGTCGGACATGCCGCCGCCGTCTGGGCGGCGCGCCGGGATCCCCAATTCCTTGAAGTCGGCCGGCGCCACATGCGCTACCCCGCCTTCCTGCGCGCGTGAGGCGGCCATGATGTCCCTCCGCGAATATCGCGCGCGCGGTTCGACGCTCGCCGACTTCCTGCCCTGGGCAGCATTGGTCGCGCCCGGTGTCGTGCTCAACAAGGACGGCTCGTTCCAGCGTACCGCTTCCATCCGGGGTCCCGACCTGGATTCCGCGACGCCCGCCGAACTCGTCGCGACTGCCGGCCGTCTTAACAGCGCGTTGCGCCGGCTCGGATCCGGCTGGGCAATCTTCGTCGAAGCGCAGCGCCTGACGGCCCAGGACTATCCTGACAGCGGCTTCCCCGATCCGGCCTCGGCGCTGGTCGAACGCGAACGCCGCGAGCAGTTCGGTGAGGAAGGGGCGCATTTCGAAAGCGCCTATTATCTGACGCTGCAATGGATGCCGCCTGCCGAGGACGCCGCCCGCGCCGAAGGCTGGCTGTACGAGGGGCGGTCGCGAAGGGGTATCGATCCCGACGAGCTGCTCGCCAATTTTGCCGATCGCAGCGCTCGCCTGCTGCAGCTGCTCGAGGGCTTTCTGCCCGAGGCGCATTGGCTCGATGATGGCGAGACGCTCACCTATCTCCACTCGACGATTTCCACCAAGCGCCAGCGCGTCCGCGTCCCCGAGACGCCGATGTATCTGGACGCGATCCTGGCCGATGAGCCGCTGGTTGGCGGCCTCGAGCCGCGGCTGGGCAGCCAGCACCTCCGGTCCCTGACCGTCACCGGCTTTCCAAGCGCCACCTTCCCGGGGCTGCTCGATGACCTCAATCGGCTGGCGTTCCCCTACCGCTGGGTCACGCGCGCGATCACGCTCGACAAGACCGACGCGACAAAGCTGCTCGGCCGTATCCGGCGGCAGTGGTTCGCCAAGCGCAAGTCGATCGCTGCGATCCTGAAAGAGGTGATGACCAACGAGGCGTCGGTGCTGGTCGACAACGATGCATCGAACAAGGCGGCCGACGCCGATCTCGCGCTGCAGGAACTCGGCGCGGACAGGGTCGGGCAGGCCTATGTGACCGCGACGATCAGTGTCTGGGACGCCGATCCAGGTCTGGCAGCCGAGAAGCTACGACTGGTCGAGAAGGTCGTGCAGGGCCGCGACTTCACGGTGATTGCCGAAGGCATGAACGCGGTCGAGGCCTGGCTCGGCAGCTTGCCCGGTCATGTCTACGCCAATGTCCGCCAGCCTCCTATCTCGACCCTAAACCTGGCGCACATGGTGCCGCTTTCTGCAGTCTGGGCGGGGCCGGTGGCCGATGAGCATTTCGAAGCGCCGCCGCTCTTCTTCGCGCGGACCGAGGGCTCGACGCCGTTCCGCTTCTCGCTACATGTCGGCGATGTCGGCCATACCCTGATTGCTGGCCCGACCGGCGCCGGCAAATCGGTGCTGCTCGCGCTGATGGCGATGCAATTTCGTCGCTACGAGAATGCGCAAATCTTCGCTTTCGATTTCGGCGGGTCGATCCGCGCCGCAGCATTGGCGATGGGTGGCGACTGGCAGGATCTCGGCCACGCGCTGCAGGACGAGAGCGCGCACGCCGTCCGGCTGCAGCCCTTGGCCAGGATCGACGACCTTGCGGAGCGCAGCTGGGCGACCGAATGGCTCGCCGCGATCTTCGGCGCGGAAGGCGTAGTGCTCGACCCGCAGGGCAAGGAGCATCTTTGGGCCGCGCTGAATTCGCTGGCATCCGCGCCGGTGTCGGAGCGGACGCTGACCGGTCTCGCAGTGCTGCTCCAATCGCAGCAGCTCAAGCAGGCGCTTGGTCCCTATTGCGTCGGGGGGCCGCATGGTCAGCTTCTCGACGCCGAGTCCGAGCACCTTGGTGAAGCGCGCGTCCAGGCCTTCGAAACCGAGGGCCTGGTCGGCAGTGCTGCGGCGCCAGCAGTGCTCTCCTACCTCTTCCACCGGATCGAGGCGAATCTCGACGGCGCCCCGACGATGATCATTATCGACGAGGGCTGGCTCGTCCTAGACAGCCCGGCGTTCGCTGCGCAGTTGCGCGAGTGGCTCAAGACGCTGCGCAAGAAGAATGCGAGCGTTGTGTTCGCGACCCAGAGCCTCGCCGATATCGAGACCTCGGCGATCGCGCCTGCGATCGTCGAGAGCTGCCCGACCCGCATCTTCCTCCCCAACGAGCGTGCGTTCGAGCCACAGATTGCCGCCATCTATCGTCGCTTCGGGCTGAACGAACGGCAAATCGAGATCCTCGCCCGGGCGATCCCCAAGCGCGACTATTATTGCCAGTCGCGTCGCGGCAACCGCTTGTTCGATCTTGGACTGGGTGAGGTCGCGCTCGCCTTCACGGCCGCCTCGTCACGCACCGACCAGCGCCGCATCGCCGAACTTCTCGAAGCCCATGGCCGCGCCGGTTTCGCCGCCGCGTGGCTGCGCGCCCGCGGCCTCGATTGGGCCGCGGATCTTCTCCCCCTCACGGCCCAGGAGTAACTATGATGTGTTCCTCTTCGCTTCGCCGCTACGCGCTTTCATGCGGCTCCGCCCTGCTGATCGCCTGCACCGCGGCGCCAGCCCACGCCCAGTTCGGCGGGATCGTCTACGACCCGACCAATTATTCGCAGAACGTACTGACGGCGGCCCGCACGCTCGAGCAGATCAACAACCAGATCAAATCGCTTCAGAACGAAGCGGAGTCGCTGATCAACGACGCGAAGAATCTGGCGTCGCTGCCGACCTCCGCGCTGCCCGAGCTCCAGTCGCAGGTGCGGCAGACCCAGCAGTTGCTCGGAAACGCCCAGCGGATCGCCTATTCGGTCCAGTCGATCGATGAGGCCTTCACCAGCCGATACCGCGGAGCGCCCATGTCGGCGACCGACAAGGCGCTGGTCGACAATGCTCGTGCCCGCTGGGAGGACACGGTCGCCGGGTTCGAGGATGCGCTCAAGGTCCAGGCCGGCGTTGTCGGCAATATCGAGGGATCGCGCGACGCGATGAGCCGCATCGTCGCCTCCAGCCAGTCGGCATCGGGCGCTCTGCAGGCGGCCCAGGCCGGAAACCAGCTTCTCGCGCTGCAAGCCCGACAGCTGGCAGACCTGACCGCGGTGGTGGCAGCCCAGGGCCGGGCCCAGGCGCTCGAAGCCTCGCAGCGTGCTGCCGCGCAGGACCAGGGACGCGAGCAGCTACGCCGGTTTCTCGCTCCCGGGATCGGCTATCAGCCGACCCCGGTTCAGATGTTCCACCGCTGAGGCTTGGGTGATGAACATCCGGCTTCCGGCTCGCATCGGTGCATTTGCGTGTCTCGGCGTTGCGTCCGCCATGGGTCTGCTCGCCCTGCGCGACGAGCCGAAGCTGGCATCACCGCTTCCGCCGCTCTCGACCGACCTGCCCACAGACCCGCTCCAGGCAAAGCTCCGGAGCTGCCAGTTGGCCGGGCAGGCGGCGGGCTCGGACCCGGGCTGCCTCGCAGCCTGGGCCGAGAACCGCCGACGGTTCCTGGGGGAGCGATCGCCGCCCGTCGAACCGGCTGGGGACGATGCGCCAGGCAAATCCTCCGAGCCGGCGATTCTCGTGAACGAGGCCATCGCCAACACACAGCAGGAGCAGTGACATGGGCGGCACAGGCGTCGTCGACCGGTTTCTCGAGGTATTCACCTCCTATATCGATTCAGGATTCGGCCTGCTGCAGGGCGAGGTGGCGTTTCTAGCAACCACGCTGATCGTCATCGACGTGACGCTCGCGGCGCTGTTCTGGACCTTCGGTGAGGGCGACGACATTATCGCCCGGCTGGTCAAGAAGACGCTGTTCGTCGGCATCTTCGCCTACATCATCGGCAACTGGAACATGCTCGCGAGGATCGTCTTCGAGAGCTTCGCCGGCCTTGGCCTCAAGGCTTCCGGCACGGGATTCACCACCGCCGAACTGCTCCAGCCGGGGCGCGTCGCCCAGGTGGGTCTCGACGCCGGTCGTCCCATCCTCGACTCGATCTCCGGGCTGATGGGCTACATCAGCTTCTTCGAGAACTTCATCCAGATCGTCGTCCTGCTGTTCGCTTGGGCGATCGTGCTGCTCGCCTTCTTCGTGCTGGCCGTGCAGCTGTTCGTGACGCTTATCGAGTTCAAGCTGACCGTGCTGTGCGGGTTCGTGCTGATCCCGTTTGGTCTGTTCGGGAAGACCGCGTTCATGGCCGAACGCGTGCTCGGCAACGTCGTCTCCTCGGGCATAAAGGTTCTGGTAATCGCAGTGATCGTCGGCATCGGCTCGACGCTCTTCTCAGAATTCACCGACGCGATCGGCAACGCGCAGCCGACGATCGAGGACGCCATGGCGATCGTGCTGGGCGCGCTATGCCTTCTTGGCCTGGGAACATTCGGCCCCGGCATCGCCAGCGGCATCGTCTCCGGAGGCCCGCAGCTCGGCGCAGGCGCGGCGGCCGGCACCACACTCGCCGCGGGCGGCGTGATCGCAGCCGGCGCGGCTGCCGGGGGCGCCGCGCTCGGTACTACCGGCGGTGCGCTCGCGGGTGCAGGACGAACCGTCAGCACCGCGACCAGCGCTTATCGTTCTGGAGCGGCAGGTAAGTCGGGCATGTCCGGTGTCGCATCGGGTCTTGGCAATGTCGGGCGCACCGCCGCCAGCAGCGCCCTGTCGCCGCTCCGGCGTACAACCGGCGGTTCCTCCAGTGGCTCTGCGGCAACCGGCGGCGGTTCTGGCGATAGCGGCGGCAGCAATACCGGACCTGCACCGGTTCCCGCAGGAGTCGAGCGGGACTCTGGTGGCGTTCCTAAGCCCCAGACCCGCCCCGGCCCGGTTGAGCGCGATAGCGGAGGGGCACCGCTTCCCCAGGCCGAAGCGGGAACGCCGTCGCCAGCTGCCCCGGAGGCGTCGTCGGACGCGGCTCCGCCTGCACCCGATGCCCCCCGTAGCGAACCACCCGCCTGGGCCAAGTCGATGCGCCGACACCAGGCGATCGTCCACGGCGCCAGTGTTGCCACACACACATTGCGCGGCGGCGACAGCAGCGGCCCCGGCGCCTCCGTCAGCGTCACCGACAAGGAGTGAATATATGTTTCGACGATCGACAGTGCGCTACGGCGCTACCCCAGAACCCGAGACGCCCTATCAGCGGGCCGGGCAGGCCTGGGACGACCGCATCGGCTCCGGCCGGGTGCAGGCCCGCAACTGGCGCCTCGCCTGCTTCGCCGCACTCGCCCTGCTGGCACTGTCCACCGCCGGCCTGATCGGCATGGCGATGCGCGGCTCGATCACCCCCTGGATCGTCCAGGTCGATAAGATGGGCGAAGCGCAGGCCGTAGCACCCGCCGACGCGGACTATCATCCGAGCGATCCGCAAATCGCGTATCACCTGGCGCGCTTCATCGAGAATTTCCGGGGCATTCCGGCCGACCCGGTCGTGCTGCGCCAAAACTGGCTGCGGGCCTATGACTTCACGACCGCCAAGGGTGCCCTCGCACTCAACGACTATGCCCGCAACAACGACCCCTTCGCGCAGGTCGGCAAATTCCAGGTCGCGGTCGATATCTCCAGCGTGATCCGCGCCTCCGATAGCAGCTTCCGCATCTCGTGGATCGAACGGCGTTACCAGGACGGCAGCCTCGCCGCGACCGAGCGCTGGTCGGCGATCGCGACGATCGTGATCCAGACTCCGCGTACCCCCGAGGCGCTCCGCAAGAATCCCCTCGGCGTATTCGTCAGCGCCCTCAGCTGGTCAAAGGAACTCACGCAATGACCCCCATCCCTATGGCAATTCTGCCGGCCCTGGCGACGCTCGCTGCCTTGCCGCTTGCTGCATGCAGCGCATCCCACGCGCAGACTGTACCGCTGACCTTCGACGCCGCTCCTGCAGCGGCACCGGAGCCGGAACAGCCCAAGACTGTCGAGATCGTCCGCATTCCCGAGCCGCTCCCCTTGCCGGGGCAGTTGAAGCCGGTCTCGACCGCATCAGCGCCAGAACGCTCAGACCCGAAGACCCGGATCGGCACCGCCAATGCTGCCGCACGCATGCAACCCGTGCGCGACGGGTTTCTCAACGCGATCCAGCTTTACCCCTGGGCAGAAGGCGCGCTCTATCAACTCTATTCCGCGCCCGGTCAGGTCACCGACATTGCGCTGCAGGAAGGCGAGCAGTTGGTCGGGCCAGGTCCCGTTGCTGCGGGCGATACCGTTCGCTGGATCATCGGCGACACTGTCAGCGGATCGGGGGCGGGGCAGCGCGTCCATATCCTGATCAAGCCCACAAGGACCGGTCTCGTCACCAATCTGGTGATCAACACTGACCGGCGGACCTATCATCTGGAGCTGCGCTCGACGCCCGAGACATACATGGCCTCGGTGTCCTGGACCTATCCGCAGGACGCGTTGATCGCGCTCACCGCCCGGAGTCGCGAAGCGGCGGCAGCCGCCCCGGTCGTGCGCAACATCGAGATTGATGCGCTGAACTTCCGCTACAGGATTGAGGGCGATCGCCCGTCGTGGCGACCGCTGCGCGCATTCGATGACGGGCGGCAGGTGTTCATCGAGCTTCCGGCGAACATCGGCCAGAGCGATCTTCCTCCGTTGTTCGTCGTCGCTTCCAAGGGCGAAGGCGAACTGGTCAACTACCGTGTTCGCGGGCGCTATCTTGTGGTCGATCGCCTGTTCGCCGGCGCCGAGCTGCGGCTCGGGTCAGGAAGGTCCGAGAAGCGAGTGCGCGTTCTGCGTGACGGTGCGATGCCGGTGGAGAAGGCGAAATGAATGCCGCTGCTGAACCCGAGCCCGTTGGTGTTGCCGATCTGCGCCTGCGCGGCGATCCGCCTCACGTGATGCGTCTTTCGCGTAAGGCCCTGGTTGCCGTCGGATTGGTCACGACTGCCGGCATCGGCGGCGCGCTGATCTATGGCCTCCAGCCGTCGACGCCGAAGAGTCAAACCGAGCTATACGCGACCGACAATCGTGCGACGTCCGACAACCTTGCCGCCGCGGCCAAGGACTATTCGCAGGTGCCCAGGCTGGGTCCGCCACTTCCGGGCGATCTGGGCAGGCCGATCCTGTCTGCGCAACAACGTGGGGTCGATGTTCCGCGACCGCCGATGGGCGCCCCTTCCGCAGCTCCGGCCGCCAATGCCGCCCAGGCGGCACGCGAGCGGGCGCGTCAGGAGCGCGACGCCGCGCGCACGAGCAAGGTTTTCGTTGACGGTGGCGGCGCCGCCGGACCTGCAGTTGCGGCGTCTGGATCAGCGGCACAAAGCCTTGGGCTTGCTAATGCGAGGGCCGCGCCAGCGACCCCCTTCAGCCCAGGCGGAGGATCAGGCCAAGCCGCGAAGCGGGACTTTATGCGTTCTTCCGGAAATGGCCAAATCGAGAGCGGTTATCGGCTAAAGTCTTCTACTTCCCCCTATGTCGTGCAGGCGGGAAGCATCATTCCTGCCGCGTTGATCACGGGCATCCGCTCGGACCTGCCCGGCACGATCACTGCTCAGGTCACGCAAAATGTCTATGACAGCGTGACCGGAAAGTACCTGTTGATCCCGCAAGGGAGCCGGCTGATCGGCGAATATGATTCAGAGATATCAATCGGCCAGAGCCGGGTTCTGCTCGCCTGGGACCGGCTCATCCTTCCTGACGGGCGCTCGATGGAGCTCGACCGGCTGCCAGGCGCGGATGCGTCGGGCTATTCCGGCCTGCAGGACCAGGTGAAACACCATTGGGGCAGCATGTTGCGCGCCGCGTTGATCTCGACGCTTCTAAGTGTCGGCACGCAGCTCGGGAACAGCGACGATGACGGTCTCCTCAGAGCGCTGCGTCAAGGGACTTCGGAATCGATCGGACGCACCGGTCAGGATCTCGTCCGTCGACAGATGAATGTGCGGCCCACGCTCACGATACGGCCAGGCTTTCAGCTTCGCGTGATTGTCACCCGAGACATCGTGATGGCAGCGACCGATGGAGGGACGAAATGACGCTCAAGCTTGGCCCCATCGCCGATGACAAGCCGGTCAGGGTGTCGATCGACGTTCCCGCAGAAGTCTATCGGGACCTGACTGCCTATGCAGAAGCCCATGCGAGCGCTACCGGTCAGGCGTCGCAAGGTCCGGCGAAACTGATTGTCCCCATGCTCGCCCAGTTCATGGCGACCGACCGTGGTTTTGCGAAGGTCAGGCGACAGTGACCCATGCAGCATATGCCAATGGGTACCAACCTCGGATTGGCGCTTGCAATGCGGTATGGTGATGACCGGATTATATCTGTGGAAGTGGCTGTTCGCGTTCAGCCTCGCGAAAGCCGAAGCCTCGCATCAGGTGCATGGCTGCTGCATCGGTCTCGGCGGCAGCGCGATGTTGAGGATGGCGCTGGAAGCCTTGCCGTATAGCCAGCCAGCAGCAGTGACGCTGCTTGCTGTGGGCGCCTTTTGCGCTCGGCCTCGGACTGTGGCGCACGAATTTTAATGCTAGCGACCTGCGCCCGGCAGAGCCATCCAAGGCACGCGTTCCAGCCATGTTCGGATCGGATCGCGTGCGGCGTCAGTGAGACGAATATAGGTTCGCCGGGCGTCGATCGCGTCGGACTCACGACTGATCATCCCCAGCTTTTCGAGGTGGCTCAACCACCGCAGACCTGTGGTTGCCGGAACGCAGGAAGCAATGCATGCGCTCGACACCGATACGCGCGTTCCTTCCAGCTCACACGCGAAGAGATCAAGCAATATATCCCATGCCGGGTCTGCGAAAAGCTCCGCGGGGAGCAAATTTTCTCGTAAACGACGAGAGGCCAGGTAGCGACGGATCTGAGCGACCTCAGACAGGCGTGGTCCCCGGGCTAGCCGGCTATCAGGCTCCTTCTGACGAGACAGCTCTGCAAGCTGGTCGGCGATCGTGCGGCATTCCCTCGCGAGCACCGCGAATTCATCCTCAGTCGGCCCGGAGCCGGTCTTTGACCTGGGTTCGTTCATCGATCGGCTCTGGCCTGCTCGGGGGCAATATGCCCGCACGTCGATCCAGCATAATGCCCGCAACCATCGCGAGCAGTAGCGGCAGACTCCAGAACGACTGGAGAGCGAAATAAATGATTGGTTTCAGCGCGGGCTGGGCAATTGTTGCGGCGTGCGTGGTCACGCTGATAAGGTGAAACGCCGCCATCCAGAGCGGCCAATATGACCGACTTCGCAGCGCCATAAGGACGAGGCCTCCGAGCAGCAGTACGTCTATCCCGAATACGGGAATTTGTGTGTGATGCCATCCGTAATCCAACCACGAGGCTGGCACACTTAGCAAAGCGGCAGCAATGAGCATTACGACAATACATCGGCCTTCAGTTCCCCCAGCGAACCAGGCATATGCGCAGCTTGCGGACAACAAAATTGAGAACAGAGTGCCGACCATTGCACTGACTCCATCACACAGATGTGCTGGGCGTCAAGGCAAGGTCGGCCCGGAGCGGATGGTGATGGATCAAACGACCGCAGATTCGTCGATCTTGGCTTCGGCGGTCGTGAAGAAAGTCGCGGGAGCGCCCCAGCAGCCGAAGTCGACCGTGTCGAGATTGCTCTGACGCTGAATAACGACCATCTGGACTTGCGCCTGAACCATCTCCTTGCGCCCCGCGAGGATCTTGCCATACCCGTCGTTCAGTGTCTCCAGCAGCTTTTGCTTTGTGCGGGGATGCATTCCCGAACCGGCAGTGCCCTCCAGCACCGATCCCGCAACACGCGCACTGGCAAGAAGTGCGGTGTCGGCGGCGTTGAAGACATCGGTGATGTCGCCAGCGATCACCCGGGCGGCGCCCTCGGTAAGCTTAGTCATGACTCCTCCTTGCGCCGTACGGCGCTTAAATTTCTAGATTGTGGAGATTCTTCAGCGCTTCAGCGCAGCGCGTCGAAGCACGTTCGAATTACGATTACGCAAGCGACAAACATGAGGGTCGAGAACAGTGAGATCCTTGCAATCGCGTAGATCCGTCGTGATCCAGATAGAACATTTTCCCGTCCCCCGATCGGCGGAAGCAATCTGCCCGGGCGGCTTTCCGACGGGGCACCTGCAACCTGGGATCTTTCATCCGCCGGGCTGGGGGTTTGGGCAACCGGCAGCGGCTGCCTAGGCAGTTCCTGCCCAACCATTTCGGAGTGCCCATCGACAGTCCCGGCGGGTGGAGGCGCGTGCCTCTCGCTGGCGTCCGGCCTGCTTGGTAGCTGCTCTTGCCTGATCGCTTGCTCATGGTCTGCAAGTTTGCGGGCGGCTTCTGCCCGTCCTGGCACCTCGAGTAGCTGGACAGCGGCCAGCAGGTGATTGTCGACCGTGGAATAGGATATGCCGAGCTGCCGCCCGATCTCCTTTGACGTGTAGCCCTTTGCAACAAGCCGCAGGCAATCCTTCTGCCGGGTCGTTAGGCGGTGCACTCGACTCGCCGCCTTTCCCTTTTCCGGCTTGCCCAGGGGCGCCACACAAGCGGGCATGAACGGGCCAGCTGCCGCCATCATTCCGGATCCGGGGCGGTTGAGTCATGATTGGGGCCGCCCACAGCTGAAAGCGGGACGCCGAGCATGTCGCGCGCCATTTGCAGGTGGCAGGTAACTAGTGTCGCTCCGAGATGCTCGGCGATCATGATCGCCGTCTCGATTTGGGTGTCGAGTTTGCGATGCAGCGCTGCGGTATCGACGGCCCGTTGAATCATCATTCCAGTATGCGCGGATGCTCGATAGCAGACAAGCGAGGGCAATGAGGACCGGAGCACGAAGTGGGACAAGAACTGAAATGATATGTTGCGGGAGGTCGTCGGGACCTCCCGCAACGGGCAGCGGTCCGTGTGCCACTGCCGCCGGGAATGCCCGATTTTCTTCCGCTTCGCCCGCCCGTTTTATGAATGACGTTCGATGCATTGTCCCCGCTTGCGCGCGCGGCGGCGCGGCGGCGCGGCGGCGCGGCGGAGGGTGCGAGATTTAAGATGTGGATTGATGCAGCAGGTGCAGTGCAGTCGCGCTATGGCGCGCGGCGGCGGGATGCTCGATTTCAGGCGAACGAGGCTATGAGGCCGTACAGCGCGACCAACGCGCCAGCAATGACGATGGCAGCCACACATCCCCGCATCAGCCTGCCATCGGCAGGAAGATCACTCGGGTGCGGCCAAGGCTTCATCCCCAAGGTTGAACGGGCAGTATCGGGGAAGGCGCGTCGAAGAGTGCGGGCATTCGGCAACCTCCCCCGAATAGTCTACTTTGCTGGGTCAGACGTTGGGACGGTCATGCCGACAGGCGCGCCGGGCGCAAAGGTGATCGGGACGTCCTCTTCCACAAATCCGGTCATATTGCTGCCGGCCGGAATGCGCGCACTGGTGCCCGTAAGGAAAAATCCTGCGACCGGGAGCAGGACAGCTGCGCCCACGACGCCCGCCGTGCCGGTGACGCCCTTGTCGTCCATCGAGCCCGAAAGCCGGATCTGGAGGTCATTCGCGCGGACATAGAGGATCCGCACTTCGATCTTCCCCGACTTCCCCCACATGCCCTTGTTGCGGACGCTGACGACCTCGCCCATCGCGGGGCTGCCAACGGGAATCACGATCTTGTTGTTGACAGTGACAGGCTCCGAGACTTCCAAATTGAAGCGGTAGCCCACCTTCAACTTCTTGCCTTCCGTGGTCAGCTCGGTGAGCGTGCGCAGCGGCACAGACGTTCCTGCGCGTAGAATGGCGGCGTTCTCGGAACTTGCGGTCTCAGCTGGTGGCGCTGTCACAGTTTGAGCGTTTGCAGTCGTGATGAAAGCCAGCGCCATTGCGACGCCGGAAAATACCGATTTCATATTGCCTCCCCCTAGAGCGCACGAGTTAGGGTTGCCTCGTATTCTAAGTCAACAAGTCAATAATCATTGCAATTTCTGCGGTGCCGACGCGCAGTCAGAGGATTGAATTGCGCTAGACGGAAAAGTCGAAGCTCGGTGTCGGTCAGCGGATCTGGGTCACCTCGAGCGTGCCCGCTGGCGCCGGGAGCAGGACCTCTCCGGCAGGGACAGTCGAATCAAGCCAGCGGCCCCAGTCGTCCCGCCCGAGCATCACGATCTGCCGACTGTGATAGCGCGCGACGTGCGGGCCGGGCGCAGTCGCCAACATCGTAAACAGCTATTTGCGTTTGGATCGGCGCTTTGGCGCGCTTCGCCGACGGCGGATCGGTGGTTTCGTGACGCCGCCGGCGACGATCAGGCCGCGCCCGGAATCGAAAGCGCGTCCTTCGACCCGCGCGCGCAGTTTCAAAGGCAGGGCAGCGTTCGACCGTACCGCTTCGCGAGCATCGTCAGGAAGCGCCGGAGAACGGCACTCTGATTGTCGCGTCGCCAGTGGATCGCCTGCTCGAGATAGGTGGGACCGAACGGATCATGGACCGGGCAGAGCACGCAGTCATCGCCGTCGCGTGCTATCCCTGTCGTCACGACGACATGTCCGTTGCCCGCGAAAGGCAGCAGGTTCTCACGCCGCACATCCTGGATGCGCACGCTCGGGCCAAACCCTGGACCGGAAAGGCGAGAGGTTACGAGATCGTTGAGGTACGGTCCGGGATCGACCTGGGAGATGACGAAGGTCATTCCCCTGAGATCTGTCCAGTATAGTGGCGCGCGAGCGCACAGCGGATCGCCATGCGCGAAGCCGATCATCACTTTTTCGCTCCAAAAGGATAGCGAGGTGATGCCGGGACGTTCCGCCTGTCCGCACATCACCGCGAAATCGAGCTGGTCACGCTCCAGACCTCGCAGCAGCCGTGTGCGGCTCCGCTCCTTTGCCGACAACTCCACATCGGGACAGGCGGCTCGGAACTCGCGCACAACTGCCGACAGGTCGCCGCTGCCGAGCGAGCCGTGAAAGCCGAACCGCAGCAGCCCGGCTGTCCCGCGTGCCATCGCGGCGCATTCCTGGTCGAGCGCGTCGATATCAGCGACGATATTTCGTGCCTTGCGCAGGAAACCTTCACCGGGGCTGGTCGGAATCACCCCCTGGGTCGAGCGTCGGAACAGCGCGAGGCCGATCCGGTCTTCGAGGTAGTGGACCTGCTTGCTCAGCGTCGATTGCTTGACCCCGAACCGGTCGGCTGCCTTGCTGAAGCTGCCGGTGTCGGCTGCCGCAAGCGCGTAGCGCAGCAAATGAACCTCGATCATCCCAGCCTCTCTGCCGAGTTGCGTGGCCGGTGGTTAAGCCGGCGATCACGATAGCTGTACCATCACCGTCAAGTAGCCGAGCCGCCATTCTAAGAAATGGGGGTGCGAAGCCGGTTCTATTGCTTCGCCTCTATGCTACCCAAGCCCGTCGCTCGCACCACCTCCAGGGCCGCTGGTTTCACCGAGCCGCGCCCGCAAGTCGAATAGCCAGGCGGTGTGTGTTGCACGTTTGCACCGGTTGCGGTCGGAATCGGTCCGAAGTGACTACGATTCCTTGGTTTATCGATTGCCTTGCATTTAGATCTGTTCCAATCCAAGTCTTGGAATGCGTCGTCCAAAGCACGGCGCCGAGGCTTGAGAACCTCGTTTGAGCTCCCCAATCCAGGCTCTAGCGGCCGGGTGGCCGACGCGCATGTTCAGGTCGTTCGCGACTAAAGGCGTCGGCGCAAGTCCTCAAACTTGTTCTCAACACCCGGCTTCCAGCCGGATGCCTCGCCATGGGAGGCATTACGATGCGCTTGACGATCAGGGCGAGGCTTGTTCCGTGTCCGGCAACGGGAGCGGCCTGAATGTCGCCCCCATTGCCTTCGATCGCACCGGCCCTGGAGGACGCCGAGGTGCCTGCGAACGCGGCGCCAGGCATCGAGATGATCTATCGCAACGAGCGCCAGGCCCTGGTGCGGTTCATCACGCGGCATCGTTCTAATCCCGAGGATGCCGGCGACGTCGCGCAGGAAGCCTTTTTGAGGTTGGCGCAAAGCGAGCAGGGTCGTTCCGACGCAATCCTTCGGCCTCGCGCGTTTCTCTGGCAGATCGCGCGCAATCTGATGCGCAACCAGGCCAAGAGCGCGGCGGCACGCGGCGAGCGCCTTCACGTCGTCTATGACGACGAGGCGGTTTCAGATAGGAATGAGGTCGCCCGTCTCGAAGCGCGCGATGGCCTCGCGCGGGCCGAAGCGGTAATGCGCCGGATGAAGCCCAAGACTCGGGAAATATTCATGGCAGTTCGCCTCGATGGGATGAGTTACGCCGAAATTGCGGAGCGCACGGGTATGACAGTCTCGGGCGTCGAGAAGCAGATGGCACAGGCGATGGCGATGCTGTTGAAGAATGCAGGCCGGGACTGATGGCGCGTGGCGAAGGCGGCCGCACGGACGGAGCCGACCATCAGGCAGCCCAGTGGTTTGCGCGGATGCAGGGACCTGACCGCGCCGCGGCGCTCCTTGCGTTCGAGCGCTGGCGCGCTGCTGACCCAGCGCATCGCGCAGCCTATGCGGAGGCGGAGCGGCAATGGCAGACAACGGCGGGCCTGGCCGGCACCGCGATGGGACGGGCAAGACGGCTTCCCGAGCGGCGTCTGCCACTCTGGCAACTGCCCGTTGCGCGCGCTGGCTTTGCGCTGGCGATGGTTCTGGCCTTGCTGGCCGGCTTGTGGCTGCATCGCGTGCCAGTCGGGCAGCCTTTGCCAGCGCTTGTGGCCGCCGAGGATCTTCAGGCGAGCCGGATCGGCGAAATCCGCGCCTTCAAGCTCGCCGACGGCACGACCGTCACGCTCGACACAGACAGCGCGATCGATGTGCGGTTCTCTGGCGAAGCGCGGGTTGTCCGCCTGACAAGGGGCCGGGCGCGGTTCGACGTAATCCATGACGCTTCGCGCCCCTTCCTGGTGGAGGCGGCCGGCCGGACGGTAACCGCGCGCGGGACGCTGTTCGATATAGGGTTCGAGCCGGGAGGCGTGAGGGTGACCCTCTTGCGCGGCGCGGTCGATGTTCGCGGCCTGACGCCGGCCGGCGGTGTCGCCGCCGTGACGCGGCTCGCGCCGGGTGAGTGCTTTACCGACGTTCCCGCGCATCCGCGGGTTGCCAAGGCAAGCATCGGCGCGCAGCAATGGGTGTCTGGCATGCTCGACTTCGACGCCGTCCCGCTCGGCGATGTGCTCCAGCAGACCAATCGCTATTCGGCAAAGAAGGTCCGGCTAGGCGATCCGGCGCTTGCCTCGCTGCGGGTCACCGGCGCGTTCCGACCTGTCCCGGTCGAGCAACTTGCCGCAAGTCTCGCTTCGGCATTTTCGCTGCGGGTCGAGCGCACCACACAGGGCGATTTCGTCCTCAAGCGCTAGGCACCGAACCAACGAAAGAAATTCGGGCGGGTTTTCCGTGCCGCATTGTCTCTCCTCCCAGACGGTCATTTCGATGACGAAATTGGGAGCAGAATATGCGGTTGGGGAAGAGGGGCGTGCTGGCACTAGCAAGCACGGCGATTGTAATGACGGTGCCGGTCGCGATCGCGCAGCGGACCGATGGCGCGCGCAAGTACGACGTGCCGAGCCAGGACCTGGGAGCTGCATTGCGTCAGGTCGCGCAGCAATCGGGCACGCCGGTTATCGCTCCGACCGACCTTGTCGATGGCCTTACCGCACCGGCACTCAAGGGCCGCTATCTTCCTTCGGCAGCCGTGGCCCAGTTGCTGCGAGGCAGCCATTTGCGTGTCGTAACCGTCGGGGCAACGCTGGTCGTGCAGCGCGACGATCCCGCCCCGGAGGGAAACCAGATCGCAGAAGGCGAGCGCGAAATACTGGTCACCGGAACCCGCATACGCGGTAGCGGACCCGTCGGCGTGCCGGTCATCAGCATCGACCGCAACGACATGGCCGAAGCCGGCTTCGCCACGACCCAGCAGATCGTGCAATCAATCCCGCAGAATTACAGCGGCGGCGCGATCGAGGGGATGAGCGGGCTGATCACCGGCGCCGGCAACGGCAATGTCAGCCGCGGGGTCGGCGTGAATCTGCGTGGCCTTGGCCAAGGCTCGACCTTGGTCCTCATTAACGGAGACCGGCCACCGCTTGGGGGATTTTCGGGCACCTTCTCAGACCTTTCCGTCATTCCCGCTTCGGCGATAGAACGCGTCGAGATCGTACCCGACGGTTCCTCCGCCATCTATGGTTCGGATGCCGTCGCGGGCGTGGTGAACGTGGTGACCCGCAATAACTTCAGCGGCGCCGAGTCAAGCTTCCGCATCGGCACAGCCGATGGCGACGCCCAGGAATATCAGTTCAGCCAGGTTCTCGGGGCAAAATGGTCCGGCGGTAATCTGGTCGCGGCCTATGAGTTCTACCACCGCGACAATCTCTCCGCCGACGATAGGCCCTATATCACCGACGACCTTCGCGCCTTTGGCGGCGGTGACTATCGTGGCAATTATGCGAGCCCAGGCACGATCGTCGCGGGAGGGATCAACTTCGCTATCCCCCGCGGACAGTTCGGCAACGGGCTGACGGCCGCGAAATTGACGCGCGGGGCGATCAATCGTGGGGATGGCTGGGGCGGCACCGATATCCTGCCCGAGCAGCAGCGCCATTCGCTGTTCGTCTCGTTCAGCCAGGACCTGACCGGCAATCTGCGCTTCTACGCCCGCGGCCTGGGGACCTGGCGAAAGTTCGACGTCGCGGTCCGCAGCGGCGCAGATACACGTCGCACGGTCCCGGTCACCAATCCCTATTATGTCGATCCGATCGGCACACACCTGCCGATCGGAGTGAATTACAGCTTCGTGCGCGACCTCGGAAACGAGCGCTATCGAGGCGACGTCCGGGCTTATGGCGGCACGGCGGGCCTAGACCTGACGCTGGGCGGCTGGTCTGTCGATGCGCACGGCACCTGGGGCAAGCAGGACGAGCGCTATGACTATCTGAACCGCGTCAACTCGGCGCGCCTCGCGCTGGCGCTGGCCGACACAAACCCCGCCACCGCCTATAATCTTCTGGGCGACGGGCCTTCGACCAATCCCGCCACGATCGAGTCCATCCGCGGTTACAGCAAGAGGCGCTGGGACGCCTTGGTCTGGTCGGCTTCGCTGCGCGCAGATGGTCCGCTGTTCGCATTGCCGGCGGGTGACGTCCGCATCGCGGTCGGCGGGGAATATCGCGAGGACCGTTACCGGGACCGCGAGAATATCTCCTACACATCCATGCTGGCACCGCGCGCCAACGCGCTGACCCCGTTGCCCGGGCCGCGCACGGTCAAGGGCGCCTATGCGGAGGTGCGAATTCCCGTGTTCAACGAGGCGACGGCGGTGCCGCTGTTCCGCCGCCTCGATCTGTCGGCGGCGCTTCGTTCGGAACATTACAGCGACTTCGGCAGCACCACGAACCCGAAAGTCAGCTTTGCCTGGGAACCGCTTGGCGGCATTACGCTGCGCGGAAGCTACGGCAAGTCGTTCCGCGCGCCCGGCGTTACCGAGCTTCGCCAGGATCCCGACACGTTCGGGCAGTTCGCCTATCCGGTGGTCGATCCCCAGTCCCCGACCGGCATGTCGAACATCATGGTTATCCGCGGCAACGACCCGGATCTGGGGCCCGAGCGCGCCACGACCTGGACGCTGGGAGCGGATTTGAAACCCGCAATGCTGTCCGGGCTGCGGCTTGGCGTCACCTGGTTCGACGTCAAGTACCGTGACAGGATCGCCTCGGTCGCCTCAAGCGTCACCACCTATCTGATCAATCGCGACATCTATGCACCGATCCTGACCTTCAATCCGTCGGCAGCGCGTATCGCCGAGTTGTTCGCCTCGCCATATTATCTGGACCTGGCGGGCATCCCCAGCACCGCGCCGATCATCGCGATCGCAGATGCCCGGACCCGCAATCTGTCGGTCGTCAAGCAGTCCGGGCTCGATCTCGACCTACAATATGATTTCGGGCTGGGCGGCGGGAATGCCACGATCGGCGCGACCGGGACCTATATCTTCGAGATCAAGCAGCAGCTGACCGCGACCTCGGCGCCGGTCGATGTGGTCGATACCGTCGGCAATCCGATAGACCTGCGTGTTCGCGGGCGCGCGACCTGGAACAAGGGCGGCGTTGGGGTCGCGTTGTTCGCCAATTATGCCGACGGCTATCAGAACAGGACCGTCACCCCGGCGCAGCGCGTCTCGTCCTGGACGACGTTCGACCTCAATCTGGGTTACAGTTTCCAGCAGTCCTCAGGACCGTTCAAGGGGCTCCGTGTCGCGCTCAACGCGAGCAACCTGTTCGATTCCGATCCGCCTTATGTGAGCTATGTCGTCGGTACGCTCGCGGTCGGCTTCGATGGCGAGAATGCGAACCCGATGGGCCGCTTTGTTGCGCTGCAGGTCTCCAAATCATGGTGAGGCACCTGATCCGCGCTACCATCCCCTTGCTCGCCTGCATGACCGGGGTGGCGCACGCAACGCCCGCGGCATGTGGGGAGCGCCTGTTGCCGCCCTCCTCCAGGGCGGCAACAGGTCAACGGGCGATCGCCGCGCGCGATCTGATCGAGCTGCGCGACTTTGGGATGATGTTCGACAGCGCCAAAAGGCCCGCCTTCAGCCTGTCTCCGGACGGCAGGTATGCGGCGCTGATCCTGCGGCGAGCCGATCCCGACACTGATAGCTATTGCTTCGGAGTGATGCTGGTGTCGTTGGACGGACGCATCGCGTTTCGCCTGCTCGATGTCGGCGGCGAGTTCATCCAGGCGATGACCGACCCTTACGGCGTCACGGGCGTGCCCTCGGGGCTGCCAGTCACCGAGCCGCCACTATGGTCGCCCGGCGGGACCTCGCTTGCCTATCTTCGCCGCGACAGGGGCCAAACCCAGATTTGGCGGGTCGGTCTCGAAGGCGCCCCTGCGGAGCAGGTGACCAACCTCACCACCGAGCCGCGCAGCCTTGCCTGGAGCAAGGACGGCCGGACCTTGCTGTTCACGACGCGCAGGCTGTTCGATGCCGGGGTCGCCGAAATCGAGCGCGAGGGGCGGTCGGGCTATCTCTATGACGAACGCTTCTGGTCGATCGCCTATGCGAGACCTACGCCCAAGCTGCCGCTGCCGACCGAGATCAATGCGCTCGACCTCGCGACCGGGGAAAGCCGTGTGGTCTCGGTGGAACAGGCCGCCGCGATGAAGGGTGACGCTGCGGTCGTATTTCCTGCGGACGCAGGCGCCACAGCGGCCTCGCCAACCGGTAACCGCGCCTGGGTGGCGAGCGAGCGTGCCGATCTCCCCCGTGGTCCCACTTTGCTGTGGGTGGAAGTGGACGGTCAGAGCGTGCCTTGCACGAGCCGGGCCTGCCGCGAGCCGATCGCTGCTCTCTGGTGGAGCGGGTCTGACGTCCTCTACATTCTGCGCAACGGCAATGCCGACAATGGCGGACGCAGTGCGCTGTACCGGTGGCGCCCGAGCGCCGAGCCGGGTCCGCGCCTCGTGCTCGAGACCAAGGATTTCCTCCCAGGATGCGCGCTGACGGGTGCATCGCTGATCTGCGCGCGAGAGACGGCCACGCACCCCCGAGTCCTCGAGCGCATCGATCCGGCGACCGGCAGCAGTACGACGGTCTTCGATCCCAATCCGGAGTTTGCGGGCTTTCCGCTGGGCAAGGTAGAGCGGCTGACCTGGACCGACCGGGACGGCGTGCGCACCTATGGTGACCTGACGCTCCCGCCGACTCACAAACCAGGCGAGCGCCATCCCCTCATCATCGTCCAATATGTCTCGCGGGGTTTTCAGCGCGGCGGGCAGGGCGACGAATACCCGATCCAGCTGCTCGCCGCGCGGGGCTATGCCGTGCTCAACTTCCAGTGGCCCGCTGAAGCCCCGGAGGCTGCCGCGAAAGCCAGCGCCGAGGCCGCGCAGCGCGTCAAGGTCAGGAACTGGTCGGGGCGGCGACGCATCTTCACTGCGCTCGAGGCCGGAATCGATACCGTGATCGCCAAGGGGGTGGCCGATTCGCGGTTGATCGGAATCACCGGCTTGAGCGACGGCGCAAGCACCGTCCAGTTCGCGCTCAACAATTCGACTCGCTTCAAGGCTGCGATCATTTCGTCCTGCTGCGACGACCCCAATGCGGCCTTCAATGCGGGGCCGGGCTACGGCAACAATGTCGTGCAAGGCGTGGGCTACCCGCCCGCGGGCGCGGATGGCCGGGAGTTCTGGCGAGGCCAGTCGATCGCTTTGAATGCCGACCATCTCCGGGTGCCGCTGCTGATGAACCTGGCCGACGGCGAGTTTCGGATGGCGCAGGAGGCCTTTGCCGCGCTCAAAGCGCATGACGCCCCGGTCGAGATGTATGTCTATTCCGACGAATGGCACACCAAGCATCATCCGGCGCACCGTTTGGCCATCTACGACCGCAACATCGCCTGGTTTGATTTCTGGCTCCTCGGGCTCGAATCGAACGATCCCGCGCTGGCTGCCGAGATCGCGCGTTGGAAGGTCATGCGAGCGGCGTCACCGAAGTGACCGGGCTTCCCAATGCCGCACCCACGCCTCGACCTCGACGAGCGCCATGAGTTCCGGGAGCGCCTCGCCGTCCGCCATCGTGCCGTCCAGAAAGCCGGCAATGCGCTCCCGGTCTAGCAGTCCTTGCCGCGCGAGCGCGCCGTCCAGGAGCATCTCGCGCAAAATCGTCATGTTCGCCCGGATCACCCGATAGGCGAGGCTGCTGAACGAGACCTTGGTGCGGCGGTCGATGACCGACGCGGGGAGGCGATCCCGGAATGCCTCACGCGCCACCGCGCGGTTATTGCCGCCAATGCACCAATACCAAGTCGGAATGGCGATGCAGGTCTCGGCGATCGGCTGGGACAAAAGCGGTGCCAGCAGGGGAGCCATGGCCTCGCGGCCATAGCCTTCGAGCTGGTTCTGGATCCCGATGATCGACCAGACGTGATTGCGTTTTCCAGGCGGGACTCCCGGAGGGGCAGCGAGCCAGGAATTGCCCTCCGGCCAGGGCAGGGTCTCGGGGACATGCCGCGCGAGGAAGGCGTTGGTCATCGGCCTTGGCATTGAAGAATGCGCCCGAGGCAAGCGCCGGGCAGCGGCTGCAAGCACCTTCCAGATATTGGTTCGCGTCAGCTGAGCGATGTCGCCAGCGCTTTCGAAGATGCCCCTGCCGAGTCCCTCGGCCGTCAGGCGATCGATCAACGGCAGCGCCGAATGGGTGAGGCAGAACATGCTGTCCCCGCCGCCGCCGCCAAAGAACGCGTCGATGCAAAGCTTGGCCGCCACCTTCTGGATCGGACGATCGAGCGCCTGGGAAAAGGCGCGCGCGCAGGGTCTCGGCAAATCCTGCGCATCGCTGTGGCCGATATCGACCGTTGCGGCGTCCGCGACCAGCTCGGCGAGCGGATATCCCAGATGCTCGGCGACCGCTCGCGCCCATGGCAGCTCGCTGGCATCTCCGGCCGCCGGACCGAAGGTGAGGCAGTGAATCGCCGGCCCCGGAGCGCGCATCCCGGCGGCGACGATCGAAGAATCGAGACCGCCGGAGATCTCGATCATCGGGCGCTCGAAGCAACCGGCCCATGCGCCCAGCGTCACGATCATGACATCGCGCAGGGTCGTAATCGCTTCCGCAGGGTCGGTGATCCGGGCTGCGGGCTGCGCAAACTGCCAGGGCGACCAGGCGCAATGCGTGGAAGCGCCGCGCTCACTCAGGTCGAGCACTGCGCCGGGGAGCAACTCGCTCACCCCCCGAAGACAGGTGCGCGCCGGTCGGAAATCGCGATAGACAAGCGACTGCGCCACGATCGTCCAGTCGATGATGGGGTCGAGCAGGCCGGTGCCGAACAGCAAGTCAGGCCGCGAAGTCAGGACATGCACGCCGTCGATCTCGGCGTGGTAGCAAGGCACCATGCCCGAGGGGTCGCGCAGAATCTCGACTCGGTCCTCGAAGGCGCGGATTGCAACATAGCCGCCCCAATAGGCTTTCACGAAGTCGCGGGAGGAAAGCGCCTCCTCTCCTGACATCGCGGTCACGCGCTTGCTGTCCACGCGTCGGAACAGATGCCCCAAGATAATGCCTCGGCCGTTTGGCAGCGTGAGTTGCGCTGCCGCCGGGTCGCCGACAACCCGAAGCTCTGGCACCGCGACCAAATCGGCCATGCCTGGCGCCTGCAGTTTCTCGGTGAGCCGGTGCATCCGCTCGGCGGCCTCGGGCCCTGGACGGGCGACGACCGCCAAGTAGAAAGCCTTGTTCATATCGCGAGAATCGGAGTGAAGCCCGACACGTGATCGAAGCTGTCGTTGAGGATCACGTCCGGGGTCTGTAGCCAGCAATGGGCGGCGAAAGGCTCGGGGGTGATACCGAATACGAGCTGCGATCCAAGGCCCCGTCGGGCGAGCCAGCGCTCAAGCGCGAGCGAATCGAGCAGGCAGTTGCGGGCGATAGGCACCATTCGTCGGGCACGCTCGAACGCTTGCGCTTCGGCGAGTGCGGCCTGCACATTGCTCCGTGGGAGCATAGGGCCCCGGGTGAATATCCCGGTCAGAATGTGGTTCAGCGAGAAGGCGCGCAGTGACAGCCGCATGCTGGCGACGCTCATCGCGACTCGGAAAGGGAGCCCGTTGCCGCGTTCCGACGCATCGGCTCGGCCGAGCCCGGCAGGGATCGTCACGCGCTCCTTGAGCACGTTGGTTGGCTCCGGATCGCCTTCCTTCAGGACGCGCGCTCGGATCAGCGTGTCGATCACGGCCTTGGGGGTAACCGCGGAATAGTTGCGGTCGAGCCAGGCAAGCATCTCGCTTGATGCTGCGGCCGGAACCCGAAAGTACCGGTCCTGCCGGACATCCAGGACGAACAGCGAGTCGGATGCGACGCATGCGGTCGCATGTGGCAATATGCGCCAGAACATGCCGGGTGCCGGCTCCTTTGGGTCGGGCGGCGCAAGCTGCTGCTGCGCTGGCCGCCGCGAACGATCAGTAATCCGACAGGCCTTGCGGCAGGACGAATCCGACCACCTCGAACATGCCGGTACAGCTGCCCAGGGTCTCGGCGCCCAGGCCGATCGGGTCGACAGCCTGCGCCTCTTCGTTCTTCATGGGAAATCTCCGTATTGCGTCGGAAAGCGGGTGCGCTGATTGCGCCGGCCCGGCACCGAGCCGGACCGGCACGCTCTGATCAGTCGTCCGACAGGCCTTCGCGCGGGATCAGCCCGACGACGTCATACTGGCCGTCGAGGGCGCCCTGGGTTTCAGCGCTGGCTGCGCCGAGGTCGATGAGATCGATGGGTTCGATGGTTTCGCGGTCCATGGTCATTCTCCGTGTCGCTGAATGCGACGAGAAGAAGATCGAACGGCGGATTGCTTATAAGAAGTTTATAATCCGATTATAATCGTTCGCTGATCTTTCAAACTTTGTCGCGTTCGCGCAGCAAAAGAGAGACGGCGCGCATCCGACGCAAATGATATCGCCGGATAGACTGCGGCTGACCATGATTACGAATCATGAGTTCATCGAGTTCCCCGATCATCGGCCCCAGGATTATGTCCTCAAGCATTCGAAACGCGTGAAGGCGGTCGCTCGCGCTTGCGATGGACGCGCGTATCTCCTGGTTGGGGGCCGCAGACGCCATGCGTTCGAAAACCAAAGCCGTCTGGTCCGCTCCCGTTCCCAGCAAGTCCTCCAGCGACAGGGTTTGCGGCTCTTCGCGGGTGGTTCTCACTGCGATGAGTAGCAGTGCCGAGTTCCACTCGTAGAGGTCCCGGAGTTCACCCTCCGTCAGGCGCGGAACGTGAAAGCCTTCGCCGCTGGTCGCCTCGACCAGGCGCTCGCCGACCAGCCGGTGAAGGACATCGCGCACCGGCGTCATGCTCACGCCAAGCGCTTCTGCCAGGCGATTTGCTTCAAGGCGAGCGCCTGGAGCATAGCGCCCCTCCCGCAGCATTTGCTTGAGGGTTGAATAGCTTCTCTCCATCGCCTGGATCGGGCTCATGCCAAAGCTTCCTGTGCCATCCGGTGAGCGGCCACGGCTTCGGCCTGGTCTGGCCGAAGCGCATCGACCGCGCCGATATGCTCGGGGAGATTGCCGGTAAGGAGGAGTGAGGGACACACGCCCTCGTAATTGCCGAGGTTGGGCCGGTGCTGGCGATAGCCGATCAGACCGGCGAGCTCGGGCGAGAAGGCGCGCGCAACCTCCGGCGGATAGGATAGCCACTGGTTCTCGTAGGGCTTGAGCCAGCCGAGGCAGTAACTCACGACCACGGCCTTGCGAACCTCGTCGCTCAGGTTGGCGCCCGCACCATGGAGGGTGGAGCCGAGGAACAGGAACGCATCGCCTGGATTGAACACTGCGACGGTGGAACGCTCTGGGAAGGTCTCGGTCAGCGCTGCGCGCCCATGGCTGCCCGGATAAAGGATCGTGGCGCCGTTCTCGACAGTGAAGGGCGTTAGCGGCCACATCACGTTGACAAGATACTCGACCTCTCCCTTGGCACCCTGCCACATGTCCTGGTCGCGGTGCGGGAATTGCGCGGGGGCGCCTGGATGTAAGGCAATCGCCTGCATCAGGTTGAGTTGGATTGTATCGCACCAAGGTGCGAGCAGTCCGGTCGCCACGCTAAGGATGCGTTCCTCAAGCGCCAGGTCGGCAGCGTGATGCGAACGCTTCAGCAAGCTGCCGAACCGCTTGGTACGCCCGCCATAAAAGTCGCCTTCGCAAAACGGCGTAGCTTCGTAGATCGGATCGAGATCTGCGACGAGCGCTGCGATGGTCTCAATGGGCAGGGCGTTCGGAATGACGCACCAACCCTGCGTCTTCAGCAAGTCAGTGGCGGTGCCGATGCCGGCAGGCTTTGCATCTTGCGCGTTTGCCATGGCGGTTCTCACGCGTTTACGGCGCGGCGGGCCGGCGCTTGGTGAATGGGGAGGGGTGACCAGACTCCACCGGCCGCCAGCTCCGCCGGCGTATTCGGGGTGATTGCGATCTCGAGCGCGCCAAGCAGGCTTCCGCCGCTTCGCAGCGGTTCGCCGATGGCACGACAATCCCATCCAAAACTCAGGATCTGCTGGAGCCATCGCATCTCGGCAACGCCAGTGTATCTGTCGATACCGGTTTCGAGCGCGTACACGGCCAGGGCAGTGACAAGCTGGTCGCGCACCTGGCGACGCTTGGCGGACCGTAGCCGGCGATCCAGGCAGAACCGCGTAACTTCCCAGACCGCCGGACCACGCGGTGGCTCGCCTGCGCACAGCGCGGGAAAAATCGAGTCCAGGATATGCGGCCGTGTCGTCGGCAGCAGGCGTGCGGAGGCAAGGTGATGATGATCGAAGTCGGTGAGGATCAGATAGCGCGCTTGTGTGTCGTCAAACCGGTCGATCTCGTAACGCCCGCCCAGGACCGGGAGATCCCATTTGAGGAGATCAATGAACACGCGTTTGCGCGCCGCGAGCATTGAGCGGAACGCAACGTCGCTGATGCCGCCGCTTTCGGAATCGATGAGAAGAACCATGGAGCGTACCCCCTCGGATTGATGAGGGGGCCAGCATCCGCGTCGGAGATAGGGCGCGATATTCCCAGAAATGGGGGTAGCGTCAGTGCTTCAAAATGTCGGAAAAGCTGATCAAACCGTCGAAAAGGGCGCGAACCGCGAGCATGGCACGCTTTTGGACCCCATAGCGTTCGCGCGCATGCTTCAAATGCTGAATGACGGTCTCGTGGCTGACGCCGAGGATGACCGCGATTTCCCAATCGGTCTTTCCGCGCGCCGCCCAAAGCACGCAATCGCGCTGACGATCGGTCAGAATGGCGGCGTGGTCGATGGACATATCTCGAACACCGGAAAGACGGCGAGCCGCTTCGAACGCGAACCCGCCGACCAACTGGCAAACACCGTGAAATTCCTCCGGGAAGGGTTTGCCTGCATCGACCGCGAATGAGCAAGAGCCCAGGATCTCACCTGGAACGCTTGCCGGGATCGTGAAGCCCTCGCCGATGCCGACCAAATAGGCTCGATCAAGCACGTACCGGTCGTCGGGTGTCAGCTTAATCATGTCAGGGACAGCGGCCCATGGAAATCCGAAGCTGGCTTTGTGGCAAGCGCGATGGATTGGATCAGATCGACCTAGTTCGTTCTGGTCAAACCATTCTTCCCATCTCGAGGGGTAGTTGTGCAGCCGTATGGCCGGAACACCGTCGCGCCCGAAATTGATGTGATGTGTGAGAGCAAAATATCGCACTCCCATTGCTTCGCAACTTTGCAGGAGGGAAGTCCGCAGGGCATCGGCCGTCGTCGCGACCTTCGCATTCTGAACGAACAACTCCGCAATCGCCAAACGTGGCATACGCACCCTGGCCGTCTCGGACTGCGGACCTCAACCCGCATACTCCATAGAACGCCTTACTAGGGCCCGTGGCCGGACAACTTCTCAAGGTAGCCGCCAGAGCGAATCTGCTATCCGAATATTCTAGCAAAAACATCGCGTTGTCAAAATGGGCGGGCAATTCGACTAGGCCTCGCTTTAGGCAAAACCAAGTTTATCTCGAAATAATTATTCGGAATGAGCCTTCGGCAGTCGATCTCTCGCCAGGGGAGACGCGAACGGTGTTTGCACGGCGACCTTAGCCTCACCAACCCTACGACATGCGCCGACTCGGACCCAAGACGCGCGATTCAAACCGGCGGAGGACCAATAGCTTGGGTGCGCGTCTTAGGGGCCAGTCTCGTAATCTGTGAGAATCTGGTGAGAGTGGAAAAGTGGCGGACGCGCTTCCGGTGCTAAGATATTGAAAAGATGGTGAAACCGACAGGATTCGAACCTGTGGCCTCTGCCTTCGCAGTGCTAGTTCACTAGTCTAGAAGCCAGGTCGATGCGGCGGTCACTGGCGCTTCATAGGGGATAAGCCCGGCTTGACGGGCACGGAGCATAGCGCGCAGCATTGCCGCATAACGGAGTTCCCGATGCCCGCCCACTCGTCGCGCCATGCAGATCTCGTGCTCGATGCCGTGCGCTCGCCGAGTAGCGCTGCTGTGTCGCCGCTGGCTGCGTCCTGGTGCCGTTCGGCGATCCATCACAAACTTGATCCGGAGGCGGGTACGCGCGAGAGGATCGGTGCGGTTGCGCTCACCGAGCGGCGGACGTTGCACCAGCCGCTGCTGGCGGTCGCCGCGCCGGTACTGGACGAGATGTTCCGTGCGGTTGGCCGCAGCGGCTGCGGCGTCGTACTCAGCGACGCAGAGGGCGTAATCCTCGAAACACGCTCCGCCCCCGGAGATGCGGAAGCCTTTGGCCGAACGGGCCTGGTAGAGGGCGCGCGCTGGGGCGAAGCGGAGGAGGGCACCAATGGCATTGGCACCTGCCTGTTCGAGGACAAGCCGGTGATCATCCAACGCGATCAGCATTTCGCCAGCCGTAATATCGGTATCAGTTGCATGGACGCGCCGGTGCACGATCCCGAGGGACGGCTCGTCGCCGCGCTCGATGTGTCGAGTTGCCGGGCGGACCATGGCCCCGCGATGGCGGAGATGATCGCCTCGCTGGTGCGGGACGCGGCGCGACGGATCGAACGCGATTATTTCTGCCGCCATTTCGCCGATCGCCGCATCCTGTTTCTGGCCGATGATGCGGCGAGCGGCACGGCGTTGCTCTCGGTCGACCGCGACGATCTGGTGGTCGGCGCCAGCCGGGCCGCGCGGCTGCGATTGGGGCTGGGCGCCGGGCCGCGGCTCGATCCACGGCCGCTCGAATCGCTGCTGGGCGAGGGAGCCGCGCCGTCGTTCGACGACGCCGATCGCACCGTGTTGCGCCAGGCGCTCGCTTGTGCGGGCGGTAATGCCAGTGCGGCGGCGCGGCTGCTCGGCATCGGCCGGGCGACCTTTTACCGGCGGCTTGCCCGGGCGCGGTTCCAGGACTGACCACCTGTCTCAGTACTGAGACAGGACCGACGATCGCCTCGCTGCCGTCTCTTTCCGTCCGCTCCGCCGAGGGGCATCCTCCTCGCCCGACGCTGATCACGGCGCTGCACATCTAGGCAAGAGGATCCGGGCATATGGACATGCTGGTTGAGAACCGCGCGAGCGCGCTGAAGGCGCCGTTCGCCGCACGCTATGACAATTTCATCGGTGGCCGCTTCGTCGCGCCGACGGCGGGCCGCTATTTCCAGAATGTCTCGCCGATCACCGGCCAAGTGGTGTGCGAGATCGCCCGTTCGGATGCCGCCGACGTCGAACTGGCGCTGGATGCCGCCCATGCCGCTGCCGATGCCTGGGGGCGCACGCCGGTTGGCGAGCGCGCGCGCATGCTCAACCGTATCGCCGACCGGATGGAGGCCAATCTCGAAAAGCTGGCCACCGCAGAAACCTGGGACAATGGCAAGCCGATCCGCGAGACCATGGCGGCGGACGTGCCGCTGGCGATCGACCATTTCCGCTATTTCGCCGGTGTGGTGCGTGCGCAGGAAGGTTCGATCGGCGAGATCGACAACGACACCATCGCCTATCATTTCCACGAACCGCTGGGCGTGGTGGGGCAGATCATCCCGTGGAATTTCCCGCTGCTGATGGCGGCGTGGAAGCTGGCGCCGGCACTCGCGGCGGGCAATTGCGTGGTGCTGAAGCCCGCCGAGCAGACCCCGGCTTCGATTCTGGTCTGGGCCGAGCTGATCGGCGATTTGTTGCCGCCGGGCGTGCTCAACATCGTCAACGGCTTTGGGCTGGAAGCCGGCAAGCCGCTCGCCTCGTCGCGCCGCATCGCCAAGATCGCGTTTACCGGCGAGACCGGCACCGGTCGGCTTATCATGCAATATGCCAGCGAAAATCTGATCCCGGTCACGCTGGAACTGGGCGGCAAATCGCCCAACATCTTCTTCGAGGACGTGACCCGCGAGGACGATGATTTCCTCGACAAGGCGGTCGAAGGCTTTGTGATGTTTGCGCTAAACCAGGGCGAGGTCTGCACCTGCCCCAGCCGGGCGCTGGTGCATGAGAAGATCTATGATCGCTTCATGGAGCGTGCGCTCGCCCGGGTGAAGGCGATCGTGCAGGGCAGCCCGCTCGATCCCGCCACGATGATCGGCGCGCAGGCGTCGTCGGAGCAGCAGCAGAAGATCCTGTCCTATATCGATATCGGTCGGAACGAAGGCGCGGAGTTGCTGATCGGCGGCGGCGCGGCCGATCTGGGCGGCGATCTTTCGGGCGGCTTCTATGTCCAGCCGACCGTGTTCCGTGGCCACAACAAGATGCGGATCTTCCAGGAGGAGATTTTTGGCCCGGTCCTGTCCGTCACCACCTTCAAGGATGAGGACGAGGCGCTGCAGATCGCCAACGACACGCCCTATGGCCTTGGGGCCGGTGTGTGGAGCCGCGATGCCAATACCTGCTACCGCTTCGGCCGCGCGATCAAGGCCGGGCGGGTGTGGACCAACTGCTACCACGCCTATCCGGCGCACGCCGCGTTCGGTGGGTACAAGCAGTCGGGCATCGGTCGCGAGAACCACAAGATGATGCTCGATCACTATCAGCAGACCAAGAACATGCTGGTCAGCTACAGCCCGAAAAAGCTGGGTTTCTTCTGATCCGAGGTTCCCCGCGCCGGGCGCCGGCGCGGGGCTGTACCGCGTCGCCCCAACGATGGGCCAAGGTCGAGCTGGTGTTCTGCTGATCGGCGCTGACCCTGTGGCTGGCTTGCTTTCGTCCGCCGGGGCCCGGGAACAATTCCGATGGCTGCAACTGGGTGTGAGCGATCAAGCGGGACTCATGAACGAGCGGCTCTATTTGGGCATCCCGAAGCCGTCGACGGCGCCCGCTACTGAGCCAGAATCGCTCGCTTTCCCTTGGAACCCGCAATTACGCTCACGGCCAAATTGTGGATTGTTCTCCGCAGCATATTCGCGAATGGCTCAAGTGCCGTGCAGGTCAACGGCGGTAAGCTAGTAACTGGGACCGGCACGCTTGCCGGGACGACATCCAACCGTCTGCGGATCGGAGCGTCATCACCGTCGACAGCCTCTAATTTCATTCGAATGCTCTTTTCGGGCGCATAATATAGCGCTGCCACCGTTCGCCAAATGGTCCTGAACCCGTAGCGTCCACACCGGCCCAATCCGGCCTTGTGACCCCGCGCGGATTTCTCCAGTGTCCGCGAATGCAAAGCTATGAAGGAAGAGAAGACCTGCGGCTTCATCTGGAGCGGGCGATTGCGCTGTCCGAGAGGCTTGGGGAGACGCAGGTTGCCGCGCATGTGCAACACGGTCTGGATATGCTGGACAATGCCAACAGGGTTCGCTCGCCTGTTACACCCTGGTCATATCTTCCCCTCGGCCCGCATACTGATGATCCCGTCGCGGGCGACGATTAGGTGGTCGTGGATCACGATTTGGAAATGCTTGGCCACTTCGGCCAGGCTCCGTGTCGCGGAGATGTCTTGCCGGCTCGGTGTGGGATCGCCTGACGGGTGATTATGCACAACGAACAGCCCCGCAGCCCCAAGTTGTATCGCGCGCCGGACGATCTCGCGGACGTAGAACGGAGCGCTCTCAAGCGACCCGCTGGTGACTAATTCGTCGGCCAGCAATTCGTTACGACAGTTCAGGTGGAGGCAGCGTACCTGCTCCGCCCGTTCGTGCGCCAAGGTGATTCTAAGGTACTCGAACAGAGTGTCCGAATGCTTGATAATCTGACCAGGCTTGACCGCCTCGCTGGCGGCAAGGGTTTGAATACGTCGGATCGCCGCGAGGTGCTCGGCGGCGGCAGGATTGCCCAGTTGTTCAGCCAAGAGTGTTATATCCGCCGCCAGCAGGGCACTAAGCGATCCGTGATAGCGCAACAGTTGATCCGCTAGCTCCCGGGATCGCTCGGCGGTGTACGGTGCCAGGACTTGCTCCAGGCATTGTCGTATCCGTGACTCCGTAAACGTCGGCGGTGCAACCATGTGCCGGACGCGAGAACCGCGAGCATGAGATAGCCCCAGACCGTCGCCGTCACCCAATACAGGAACGGATACAGCGTGGGGTCCAGCAGCTTGAGAAGGTGGCCGGCCAACTGGAGTATCAGCAGGCTGGTCATCGCGATCGGCCATAGGCGATTTGCCCATATCATCAGCACCAAGAAAGCGGCGAGCGCAGCGCCATCCGTTAGCATCACCCCGACTTCCACCTGCTGCCATCGGACGTGAGACGCCGATGCGGCGATCGGAGTGGCAATGACGCCAACGAGAAGGATAGCGGCGCCGATGCGCTCTGGGGCGCCCCCTCGCCAGACCGCGTAAACGGTCGTGAGGGCGAGGAGGGCGACGAACAGAAGAACATGGGACATGTCGGCAGTGGTGGTGCCGACATGCCTATGCGTCAACCGCGGGAAGCTCTCGCCAGCGGTCGAACGTTGCTTGCTTCGAGTTCGCCCTTTGGGAAGGATGGGCAAGGGAACACGTCGCCCAGCAGGGCGCGGCTGGCGCCAAGCCTGTCGGCCAGCTTGCCGAGTTCCAGGTGCGCATCCACCACGGCGCGCCGGGTGTCGAATGCGCGGTCCATCGCCGTCTGAAGATGGTGGAATATCGGCTGGGTGGAATAGGGCGGCAGCTCCAGCGCAGCTTCCTGGGTTGTCGCGCGGAGGACCAAATCCGCGATCGATCGGATCGTTTCATTTGAGCCTCGTTCGGAGGCAAGCGTGGCGTTCGCGACGTCGCAGACGGCGTCGATAGTGGTCTGATCGGGCATACACTCCCTTCCCGCGCAGAAATGCGCTGGCATGGTTCCTGGAACGGAGATGCGTCTAGTTCAGAAGTGCCCGACCCGCCGTCAGGATGCCTGCGAGAAACAGGCTAAGACCGCCCATCAGCATGGTCATGGCTAGCGCGATGGCTGTGGCCAGGGCCATTCGGCTGGCGGCATTCAATTTTGCGGGTTCGAACTCTCCCAACATGTCCAGCAGGGTCTGCCTTTCGGGTGGAAGTTGTATGACATACGGAACTGTCACGTCCGCCACCTGATTGATCGAGCCTGTGTTTTCGGCATCTGCCAAGGCAGCTTCTGCGGGCTCTGGGGGAGTGTAGACAATGGGCGGCGACGGGGTAGCCAAGTCTTGGCTATCCCGCCGGTCCCAGTCGCGAATCAACGCGGCGGCTGTGTCTCGATCCTCGAGGCCCAGTCGCGAGAGCGCCCCCTTGATGTGGTGATCGATCGTGTGATGCGAACCGCCCCGAACCTGGGCGATCCGCTTGGATGATCCGACATGAACCAGGCGAAGGCACGCGAGCTGCGACTCGGTGAGTAGTGCGCGTGGATCGTCCCCCATGGGCCGACACTATGGTTAGCAGGGGCCGCAGGCAAACAAGGGATCAGAGCTGCGGCGCTGCCGCCGAGTAGATTGCGATGGAAATGTCGGGGCCGAAACAAGATGGTGAACGCTGAGTAGCAAAGATGGCAATATTGTGTTGCGCCTCAGCAACACAACGAACTCATGGAATAGTTGCGCGGCGTTCACATGCCGGAGCGCGATGCGCTGCTAAAGATCAAATCGCGGAGGCGCATGGCAAGCAACTGCTGGTGCGCCAGGCATTGGGGGCGGGGCTGCCGCTGGCCGGAGTCGGCTGTGCGATCCGCCGCGAGATGCTCGCGCGGATCGCCGCGCTGCGTGGCGGCGCCCCGTTCGATGCGACCAGCCTGACCGAGGATTACGAGCTGGGCCTCACCATCGGCGCGATGGGCGGCATCGCCAGGCTGCTCCGCATCGCCGAGGCGCCGGGCGGGCCTCCGGTTGCGGTCCGCGCCTATTTTCCCGGCACGATCGACGCGGCGGTGCGCCAGAAGGCGCGCTGGCTGACGGGGATCGCGCTTGCCGGCTGGGATCGTACCGGGTGGAGCGCGCCGCTCCATGTCGGCGATCACTGGATGCGGATGCGCGATCGCCGGGTAGCGCTCGCGATGCCGGTGCTTGCAATCGGCTATTGCGCGCTCGTCGCCTGGGGGGTGTCGCTGGGGCTGCATTGGGCGCTGGACAGCGTAGCGCCTCCCATCACGCCCGGGGTGCAGGCGCTGCTTCTCGCGAACCTCCTGCTGCTTGGCTGGCGGCTGGTCGTGCGGGCGGCGTTCGTCCTGCGCGCCTATGGCTGGCGCGAGGCTTTATGGTCGGCGCCGCGGATGGCAGTGGGCAATTATATCGGGTTGCTCGCCGCGCGACGGGCAATGATGCTGTATGCCCGCATCCTCGCCGGCGGTGCGCCGACCTGGGAAAAGACCGCGCATGAATTCCCGGACGAGGCCCCGCGCGAGCGGAGCCCGTGACGAAGGCCGGGCGGGGACGCCCGCTGCGCTTCGTGGGGCTGGTGGCGGCGACGTGGATCGGGGCGCGCGTGCTGCTGCTCTGGCCGGCGGGCGAGAGCGCGGTTGCGCTCGAGGTTGCGGCGCCAGTCTCCGCGCCCGCGCGCGTGCCGCCCGACCGCGCAAATCGCCGCGCGGTCGGGCCTTGGCCGGCGGCAGGTAGCGCGCAACCGCCGGCAGAACTGCTGCCCGCACGACGTCCGCCGCCCGGGGTGGAGCGGGTCGCCGCTTCGGCGCGCGACCTGCAGCCGCGAGTGGGGCTGTTCGCGGTGGGGCTGGACGCGTCCGCCGAGGCCATGCCTCCCGCGGTCGCCATCGCGGTTGCACCCTCCATTCCCGACCGGCTGACCCCGTTGCCCGATCGCTGGTCCACCAGCCTGTGGATCGTCGCGCGCGCCGGCACCGGTATCGGCGCCGCGCCGGGGGCGGGGCAGCTCGGCGGCGGGCAGGCGGGGCTGCGCGTCGCATGGCTGGCAGTGCCGCGCGCGCGCGTTGCGGCGGTGGCGCGGCTGACAGCGCCGCTCGCCGGTGCAGGGCGCGAGGCGGCGCTGGGAGTCGAGTGGCAGCCCGCCGCGCGGCTTCCGCTGCGGATCGCAGTCGAGCGGCGCTTCGGGCTCGACGGCGTGGCGGGCGGCGCGGGAATCGGGATGGTGGGCGGCGGCGACACGCGGATCGCAGGCGGGTTCCGGCTCGAATCCTATATTCAGGCGGGCGCGGTGCATCGCACCCGATGGGAGCCCTATGCCGATGGCGCGGTTCGCGGATTGCGCACCGCGGGCGACACTGGCGGTGCGCGGCTGGCATTCGGCGCGGGGGCGTGGGGGGCGGCGCAGCGGGGTGTGGCGCGGCTCGATCTCGGCCCGACGGCGATCGTCTCGGTGCCCGTCGCGCAGCGGATGCTCCGCGTCACGCTGGACTGGCGCCAGCGCGTCGCGGGTCAGGCGCGCCCGGGATCGGGGCTCGCGCTGACGCTCGGCGGCGATTTCTGAACGCTGGGCTTTTGCCTTCGACGCCAAACACGGTATCGCCTTGCAGCCATGGATCTTTACCTCCCGATCGCGAATCTCTCGGTCAACGCGCTGGTGATCGTGGCCCTCGGGCTCGGCGTCGGGCTGCTCTCTGGGATGTTCGGCGTGGGTGGCGGGTTCCTCACCACGCCGCTGCTGATCTTCTATGGCATCCCGCCCACGGTTGCCGCCGCTTCCGCGGCCAGCCAGGTGACCGGCGCCAGCGTGTCGGGGGTGTTCGCGCATTTCCGGCGCGGCGGCGTCGATGTGACGATGGGGGGCGTGCTCGTCGCGGGGGGCGTGCTCGGCAGCATCGCCGGCGCGGGCGTATTCCGCCTGCTCCAGGCGACGGGACAGATCGATACCGTGATCGGCATCCTCTATGTGCTGATGCTCGGCTCCATTGGCGGGCTGATGCTGCAGGAATCGATCACTGCGGTCCGCGTCGAGCGCGGCGCGCGCCCGCCCCGCCCGCGCAAGCGCCGCCACCATCCGCTGGTCGCGATGCTGCCGCTGCGCTGGCGCTTCTATCGCTCGGGGCTGTATATTTCCCCGCTCGCCCCGCTGCTGCTGGGGTTTTTCACCGGCATCCTGACCGTGTTGCTCGGCGTCGGCGGCGGGTTCATCCTGGTGCCGGCGATGCTGTACCTGCTCGGCATGGGGACGCAGGTCGTGGTCGGCACGTCGCTGTTCCAGATCCTGTTCGTCACTGCCGCGGCGACGATGGTCCATGCCACCACGACCAAGGCGGTCGACATCGTCCTCGCGGTCCTGCTGCTGCTCGGATCGGTTACCGGCGCCCAGCTCGGCGCGCGGTTCGCGCAGAAGGTGAAGCCCGAATATCTCCGCCTCGCGCTGGCGGTGATGGTGTTGCTGGTCGCGGCGCGGATGCTGCTCGGGCTCGCATGGCGCCCCGACGAACTCTATTCGGTCGAGATCGTCGGGTGAGGCGCGCGCTGCTGGTCCTGCTGGCACCGCTGCTGATGGCGCAGGCCAAGCCGGTGCTGGTTCCCGACGTGTCGCAGCGCGCGATCGAGATCGCCTATTCGTTCACCGGCGCCGAGCTGCTGCTGTTCGGCGCGATCCTCTATCCCGCGGGCGGGGCCCCCGATCGCAGCACCGCGCCCGCGGATATCGTCGTGGTGATCAAGGGCCCGACCGAATCGGTCCAGGTGCGCGAGAAGGAGAAGGTCGCGGGCATCTGGGTCAACGCCGATCGCATGCGCTATCGCTCCGCCCCCAGCTTCTACGCGATCGCCTCGTCCCGGCCGATCCGCCAGCTTGTCGACGAGCGCACCCGCGCCATCTATGAACTGGGCGTCGACAGCCTCCAGCTTTCCCCTGCATCGAGTGCGCCGCCCGAGGTCCAGGCGCAGTTCGATCACGGGCTGGTCGACCTGCGCCGCCGCGGCGGGCTCTATTATGAGGCGCAGGGCGCGGTCGAGATTACCGACGGCGTGCTGTATCGCGCGCGGCTCAACATCCCGGCGCGCGTCCCGGTGGGGCGTTTCACGGCGGAGACCTTCCTGATCAAGGACGGGCGCGTATTGGCGGCCGCGGTGCGCACGATCGACATCCGCAAATCGGGGTTCGAGCGCTTCGTGGCGAGCAGCGCCGATCGCCATTCGGTGGCCTATGGCCTGGTCGCGGTCGCATTGTCGGTGCTGTTCGGCTGGGGCGCGGGGGCGCTCTGGCGGCGGTTCTGAACACGCAATCTTTACTCCCCGGGTGCATGGTTTCGCCTTCGAACGCGGGGAGTTAGCGATGGAAGGGCAGTGCGCGCGCGGTGCGATCAGTGACGGCGCGCCGATTCAGGGTCCGGCGCGTGCGATCGGCGCCGTGCTCGAGATCGCCGGCGCGTCGAGCCGGGTGGTGCTCGACCCCGCCGAGATCGAGGCGCTGGCGGACAGCGCCGACACCGCGATCGCGCATGCCGGCCAGGTCGGCAGCCAGGTCAAGATGCGCGTCGGCAGCAGCTGGCTGCTCGCCAATGTCCGCGCGCTGCGGCTGGATTCGGGCGGGCGGATCGACGCGCAGGTCGATTTCCTGGGCGAGGGGGACGAGGAAAAGCTGACCGGCAAGCTGTTCCGCTTTCGCCGCGGGGTGACGCGCTATCCGATTCCCGGCTGCCCGGTATTTCCGGTCTCCACCGCCGACCTCGTCCAGATCCACGCCGCCGAGGATCGCGCGCATATCGAGATCGGCCATGTCTACCCGACCCGCGATATCCGCGCGGCGCTGTATGTCGATGCGATGCTCGGCAAGCATTTCGCGCTGCTGGGCTCCACCGGCACCGGCAAGTCCACCGCAGCAGCGCTGATCCTCCACCGGATCTGCGAGATGGCGCCGCAGGGCCATATCGTGATGATCGATCCGCATGGCGAATATGCCAGCGCGTTCAAGACGATCGGGGCGCTGTACGACGTCTCGAACCTGCAGATGCCCTATTGGCTGATGAACTTCGAGGAGCATTGCGAAGTCCTGCTGACCAGCCAGGGTTCGGATCGCCAGGTCGATGCCGACATCCTCGCGCGCTGCCTGTTGCTCGCCAAGGGCAAGAACCGGCTGGCGCAGGACATCGCCAAGCTGACCGTCGACGCGCCGATCCCCTATCTGCTGTCGGACCTGAACCAGATCCTCCAGCTCGAGATGGGCAAGATGGACAAGGCGACCGACACCGCACCCTATCTGCGGCTGCGCGGCAAGATCGACGAGATCAAGACCGATCCGCGCTATGCCTTCATGTTCTCGGGACTGCTGGTGGCGGACACGATGGCGGCGTTCCTGGCGCGGGTGTTCCGGCTGCCGGGCGAGGGCAAGCCGATCTCGATCATCGACGTGTCGGGGGTACCGAGCGAGATCACGTCAGTGGTCGTGGCGGTGCTCAGCCGCATGGTGTTCGACTTCGCAATCTGGTCGCGCGGCGAGACGCGGCGCCCGGTGCTGCTCGTATGCGAGGAGGCGCACCGCTATGTCCCTAACGAGCGCAACGCCGACGGCTCCTCGGTCGGGCGCATCCTCAGCCGGATCGCGAAGGAGGGGCGCAAATATGGCGTATCGCTGGGGCTGATCACCCAGCGCCCGTCGGACCTGGCCGAGGGCGTGCTGTCGCAATGCGGCACGATATTGTCGATGCGGCTCAATAACGAGCGCGACCAGGCCTTCGTCCGCGCCGCAATGCCCGAGGGCGCACGCGGCTTCCTCGACGCGATCCCCGCGCTGCGCAACCGCGAGTGTATCGCGGTGGGCGAGGGCGTCGCGACGCCGATCCGGCTGTTGTTCGATTCGCTGGAGGAGAACAAGCGCCCGGCATCCGAAGATCCGCTCTTCTCCGAACTGTGGCGGCACAGCGGCGGCGAGGAGGAGATGCTTCAGCGCACGATCAAGCGCTGGCGGGCGCAGGGGAAGTAGCCGCCAGACTCAGGCGTTATCCTTCTCAGTCGTTGTCCTTCACCGCGCCGTGCCCCACCGGCACCGCGAGCATCGCGCCCAGCTTCGCCTTGAAATGGCTGAGGTCGCCGCCGGTCAACTGGCGGACCGAAGTGAACGATACCGATCGCGGGTTCACTGCCACGCCGCTGCGGTACAGTTCGTAATGAAGGTGCGGCCCGGTCGACAGGCCGGTATTGCCGATCGCGCCGATCTGTTGCCCCTTGCGCACGCGCTGGCCGCTGCGCACCAGGATGCGGCTGAGATGGCCATAGCCGGTGCCGAACGCGCCGCCATGGCTGAGCTTGATGAAATTGCCATAGCCTGCGCTGCGCCCGGCGAACTGGACGACGCCGTCGGTCGCGGCGAACACCGGCGATCCCCAGGGGGCGGCGATGTCGATGCCCTTGTGCATCCGGGTGAAGCCCAGCAGCGGATGGCGCCGCATCCCGAAGCCCGAGGAGAAGCGGCCATTGGCGGGCATCGCCATCATGCCGGTCTTGTTGCCGCGGCCGGCGCCGTCGAACCATTCGGTCTTGCCGTCGCTTTCCCAGGGGAGAAGCTGGACCTTGTTCGCACAGCCCGTGACCCCGGCATACATCAGCTTGCCGAGCTGGACCTCGCCGGTTTCCGCCCGCGCCTGTCCCACGATCATGTCGAAGGTGCAGCCCGAGCCCAGCCGCGACACCGGCACGCGGCTGGCCAGCGTCTTGATGAAGGCCTCGACGGCCTTCGCCGGCGCCCCGGCGGCGCGCGCCGAGCGATAGAGGCTGGGGCCGATCGTCCCCTGGATGCGCAGCGGCGTGCGATCGATCGCGATCGGAATCTGCTTCAGCGCCAGCGCATCGCCGTTGCGCGACACTTCGAGCTTGAGGTCGAACTTGGCCCGGAACGCCAGCTTTTCCAATGGGCGGGGCTGCGACTTGTCGCTGCGGCGGCCCAGCGTCATCTCCAGCATCGTGCCGGGCTGGATATCGCCCAGCGCCACGGCGTCGCCGATCAGCGCGCCGACCTGTCCGGCATCGCCCTTGCCCACGCCCGAGCGCTGGAGCACCCCCACCAGCGCGGCCCCCGAGCCCAGCTTCACTGCGGATTCGATGATCGGCCGTTCGGGCGTGTCGGTTAGTGGCGCGACCAGGCGGGTGGCGGCAACGCGGTATCCGGTCGTCGCTCCCTTGCCGAGCGGTGCGATCGCCTGTGCCCGTGCCGCATCCCAGTCGCTGCCCTGGAGCGGCGCGGCGATGGTGCCGTAGATCGGCGTCTCGAACCCCGGCGCGAGCAGCAGCGTCACCGCGCACAGCCCCAGGCACGTCGCCGCGCCCCGGAACCAGGTGAGCGATCCGATCTGCGATCCAAGGTCCGGCGCCAGTTCGAAGTCGGCGAGGCGGCTGACAGGCGATTTGGACGAAAGCAGCGGCGCGCGCGCAGGGACGGCGGGGATCGCGGGTGCTCCCCCCAGTTCCAGTCCATGATCGTTCCGCAGGAACAAGGCGCGCTGCCCCCTGAAAAGCTCGTTGACGATGGCGCCGCGTCCCCCGGCCCGACGCAGAGGGTTGTGGGTGGGGAGACTTAAAGTCAAATTAAGCAGGCCTAATGCGGCCGCGGGCTGCGGCGAGTGGTGCCGGCGCCGAGATAAAGAGATTCTCGCGGCGGAAACCCCCGGAAAAGCAACTAGGTTAATGCATATTTCCGGGATCGGGAGTTGCCTAAGCGCCGACTCACGACGATCTTGGAAGATAATGAGCCTGTTCGAGCGTCCCCCCGTCACTGCGGTCCTGGGTCCGACCAACACCGGCAAGACCCATCTCGCGGTCGAGCGGATGTGCGGGCACGCCAGCGGGATGATCGGCTTTCCGCTGCGGCTGCTCGCGCGCGAGGTCTATGACCGGGTGGTCGCGATCAAGGGCGCGGCACAGGTGGCGCTCGTCACCGGCGAGGAACGGATCGTGCCCCCCAATGCGCGCTGGTTCCTGTGCACCGCCGAAAGCATGCCGCTCGACAGTGGCGCGACCGCCGTTGCGGGCATGCCACGCGACTTCGCATTCGTCGCGCTGGACGAGGCGCAACTGGGCGCCGACCCCGAGCGCGGCCATGTCTTCACCGACCGGCTGTTGCGCGCGCGGGGGCGTGAGGAGACGATGATCCTGGGATCGGATTCGCTGCGCCCGATGCTCAAGGCGCTGGTTCCCGAGGCGGAGATCGTCGGGCGTCCGCGCTTCTCGACGCTCAGCTATGCGGGCGCGAAAAAGCTCTCGCGGCTGCCGCGCCGCTCGGCGATCGTCGCCTTCTCCGCCGAGGAAGTCTATGCCGTGGCGGAAGCGCTGCGGCGGCTGCGCGGCGGGGCGGCGGTGGTGATGGGGGCGCTGTCCCCGCGTACCCGCAACGCCCAGGTCGCGATGTTCCAGGCGGGCGAAGTCGATTATCTCGTCGCCACCGACGCGATCGGCATGGGGCTCAACATGGACGTGGCGCATGTTGCCTTTGCCTCGCTCAACAAGTTCGACGGGCGGCGCCAGCGGCGGCTGACCGTCGCCGAAATGGCGCAGATTGCGGGCCGCGCCGGGCGCCACCAGCGCGACGGCAGCTTCGGCGCGCTCCACGAACAGGGCCCCAATGCCTTCACGCCCGAGGAAGTGCTGGCGATCGAGGCGCATCAGGTGCCGCGGCTCGAGCATCTCTATTGGCGCAACGGCGAACCCGATTTCGACAGTATCGACGCGCTGGTCGCCAGCCTGGAACTGCGCCCCCGCCACGAGGTTTTGCGCGCGGCGCCCGAGGCGGTCGACCTCGCGGTGCTCAAGCGGCTGGCGGAGGAGGATTGGGTGCGCGCCCGCGTCCGTTCGCCGCGAATGGTGCAGCGGCTCTGGGCGGCGTGTGGGCTGCCCGATTTCCGCAAGCTCGGCGCCGATCCGCATGCACGCTTCGTCGGCAAATTGTTCGGGCATCTGTCCGAGGCCAATGGCCATGTCCCGCACCAATGGTTTGCCGACGAGATCCAGCGGCTCGACAATATGGGCGGCGATGTCGAGACGCTGGCCGGGCGGATCGCGGCGGCGCGGAGCTGGGCCTATATCGCGCACCGCGCCGACTGGCTCCAGGACCCGGCGCATTGGGCCGAGCGCACCCGCGCGATCGAGGAGAAGCTGTCCGACGCGCTCCACGCCAGCCTGACCCAGCGCTTCGTCGATCGGCGGACCACCGTGTTGCTCCGCCAGATCGGCGCGAACCCCGCCGATCTGCCCGTGACGATCGGTCCGGACGGCGCGGTCAGCGTCGAGGACCATCCGCTCGGGCGGCTCGACGGGTTTCGCTTCACGGTTTCGCCCGATGCGCGCGCCGCCGACAAGCGGATGCTGCTCGCCGCGGCGGAGAAGCGGCTGGGCGGCGAGTTGCGCAAGCGGGGCAAGGCGCTGGCGGAGGCCGAGGATGCCGCGCTGGGGCTGGTCGGGTCGGGGATCGCGTGGGACGGGCACGTCGTCGCCGAGCTGCGCCCCGGGATCACACTGGCGCGGCCACGGATCGTGCTGGATCGCGCGCTCGACATCCTGGATGGGCAGGCGAAGGCGGCGGTGCAGGCCCGGCTCGAGGCTTGGTTCGCGGCGCGGATCGCGCGGCATTTGCCCGTTCTCGGCAAGCTGGACGCCGCGACGCGCGATCCCGCCGCCGGGGCGCCGCTCCGCGCGCTGGCCACCGCGCTGCTCGATGCCGGTGGGCTGCTGCCGCGCCGCGCCGCCGCCGCGCTGGTCGAGGCGCTGGAGCCCGAGGCGCGCAAGCGGTTGCGGGCGATGGGCGTGACGATCGGGACGCTCGACCTGTTCGCGCCTGCGCTGCTCAAGCCGGGGGCCGCGCGCTGGCGCCGCGAGCTGATGGCGCTGCCCGACGGCCCGCCCGAGGGCGCCACTGTCTTGCCGCGCAACGCCCCCGGCGCCGATCTCGCGCAGGGCTTCCGCCCGCTGGGCGCGCAGGCGGTGCGGGTCGATCTGGTCGAACGCATCGCGCGCGCCGCGCATGATGCTCGAAAAGGCCGCGCGCCGTTCGCGCCCGATCCCGCGCTGGCGACATCGATGGGGATCGCGCCCGATACGCTGGCCAGGCTGATGGCGCAGCTCGGCTTCCGCACCGCGCGCGCCCAGCCCGGGCAGCCGCAGCGCTGGATCTGGCAGGGGCTGACGCCGCCCGCGCCGGTCAAGCCGCCGCCGGTGGACAATGCCTTTGCCGCGCTGGCGAGCCTGCGCAATGGCTGAGGACAGCATCCGCCTCGATCGCTTCCTGTGGTTCGCGCGGCTCGCGCGGTCGCGCAGCGATGCGCAGGCGATGTGCGAGAAGGGCACGTTGCGGCTCGACGGCCGGCGGATCGAGCGTTCGGCGGCGGCGGTGCGGGTCGGTTCGGTGATCGTTTTCGCGCTGCGCGGCACCGTCCATGCGCTCCGCGTCGAGGCGTTGCCCCGGCGTCGCGGGCCGCCGACCGAAGCAGCTGCGCTTTACACGCCCCTCGAAATCCAGTCGTCCAAGAGCGTTGACGCCGCTGGGGCCTCGGCATAGCAGGGGCGCCTGTTTCGAACTTGGCCTTCTGGGGAGCCGACCTACCATGACCTATGTCGTCACCGACGCGTGCATCCGGTGCAAGTACATGGACTGCGTCGAAGTCTGTCCGGTCGATTGCTTCTATGAAGGCGAGAACATGCTCGTCATCAATCCCAGCGAGTGCATCGATTGCGGCGTGTGCGAGCCCGAATGCCCCGCCGAGGCGATTTTCCCGGATACCGAGAACGGGTTGGAGAAGTGGCTCGAGCTCAACCGCACCTATTCGGAGCAATGGCCCAACATCACCCAGAAGGGCGACGTCCCCGACGACGCGGATTCGTTCAAGGGCGTCGAGGGCAAGGAAGCCGAATTCTCGCCGGAGCCCGGCACCGGTAGCTGATCGCGGCCCGGGCGACTCGTTACGCCGACGCAAGCCCGTGCCAGCGCACCGGGCACCGAGAAACTGCCGCGACGCACAACTTTGTGCGGTCGCGCAGTGACGTTTGGCTGGTAATTTTATTACGAGCGTGTTAAAAGGGCGGCGACGAAGGCAAAGAATCGCCTTCGCCCGGAGATGCTAGAGAAGTTGCCCCGATCGCCGGCCCCCCTCGCGTAGCGCGTGTGGGCCGACGCCGCAATCGTCGGGGCCGATCATTCACGGAAAGGTTTCTCGCACATGGCTGCAAAGGCGCTGTCCTTCGACGTCGGCGATTATGTCGTTTACCCCAAGCACGGCGTTGGCCGTGTCATCGAGCTGCAGAAACAGGAAATTGCGGGCATGCAGCTCGAACTCTACGTATTGCGGTTCGAAAAGGAGAAGATGACTCTCCGCGTTCCGACCAACAAGGCGGAAAGCGTCGGCATGCGCAAGCTGTCGTCGGACAAGACGCTGCGCGAGGCGCTCGAGACGCTCAAGGGCAAGCCCCGCGTCAAGCGCACCATGTGGTCGCGCCGCGCGCAGGAATATGAAGCGAAGATCAATTCGGGCGACCTCGTGTCGATCGCCGAAGTGGTCCGCGACCTGTTCCGCGCCGAGGACCAGCCCGAGCAGAGCTATTCCGAGCGGCAGATCTTCGAAGCCGCGGCATCGCGCCTGGCGCGCGAACTCGCGGCGATGGAGCAGATCGACGAGCCGGCGGCACTGGTGAAGATCGTCGAGATCCTCAAGGTTGCGGCGGCGATCCACAACAAGGACAAGCTCCCGGCCTGATCCGGGATTCGGCAAAGGAAAGGGGTTGGCCTAGCGGTCGGCCCCTTTTCTTTTGCCAGGTGGCAGTGTATTGTTATGGCAACACACACCCGGAGAATGCGCATGCACAAGCTGTTGATCGTCGCCTTGCTGCCGCTGGCCGCATGCCAGTCGAACGCGGAAAAGGCCGAGGCGGCGTCGCCGAGCGGACCGGGCGCGACGCGCAGCTATGCCGCGACGGGGTTCACCGGGGTCGATCTGCGCGGTTCGGACAGCGTCGACGTCAAGCCGGGCGCGGCCTTTTCGGTGGTTGCCGAAGGCGATCCCAAGGTGCTCGACCTGCTCGAGATCATAGTCGTCGGCGATACGCTGCGCGTCGGGCGCAAGCGCAGCGCGACCAACTGGGCCTGGGGCAGCGACAAGGGCGCGCGCATCCATGTCGTGATGCCGCGGCTGCAATCGGCGAGCGTCGGCGGATCGGGCGACCTGGTCGTCGAGCGCGCGCAGGGCGATTTCACCGGCGCGGTATCGGGATCGGGCGATCTCGACGTCCGTCGGCTGGACGGCGGCGCGGCCGATCTGTCGGTCGCCGGCTCGGGCACGCTCAAGATTGCGGGCACCGCGGCGAAGCTCAAGGCGAATGTCGCCGGGTCGGGGGACATCGAGGCGGCCGGGCTGGTCGCTTCGGGCGCCCAAGTGTCGATTGCGGGGTCGGGCAATGTCGCCGCCACGGTGAAGGGTGCGGCTGCGGTATCGCTGGTCGGATCGGGCGACGCGACGCTCACCGGCGGCGCGCAGTGCAGCGTCAGCGCAGTGGGATCGGGCGAGGCGCATTGCAGCTAACGTAGCGCCGCCCCTGCCGCGCTAGGCCGCGATCGGAAAGCGCAGCAGCCGGTCCTCCAGTGCTACCAGCGCCTGCGCCCGCGTGCCCGGGCCCATGGCGCGGAGGATTTCGGGATGGTGCGCGTCGAGCCCGCCGGTGAGCGCGCCGAACGCCGGCAGGATCAGCTTGGTCGCGGTCGCGACGAAGCAGCGCCGCGCGACCTGCCGCCCGCGCACGGTGACGCGCAGCTTGGGGTGGAAATGGCCCGACAATTCGGGTCGCGGGTCGCGCGGATCGGCTTCATGGCGCAGCACCAGCCCGTCGACTTCGGCCTCCTCGACGATCGTCCCGCCGCAAGGATCGGCCAGCAGGCTGTCGTGATTGCCCGTGACCCAGCGCCAGTCGAGCCGCGCGGTCAGCCCGGTCAGCGCCGCGCGCGCGTCGGCGGGCAGGCGATCGCACCCGCCCGAATCGTGGAAGCTGTCCCCCAGGCACCAGAGTTCACGCGCGCCGGTGCGCGCGGCCAGCAGTTCCAGCGCGCGCAACGTCGCGATCGAATCATAGGGCGGCAGCATCTGCCCGCGGCTGGCGAACCAACTCGCTTTCTCGAAATGGAGGTCGGCGACGAGCAGCGCCGCGCGCGCGGGCCAGTAGAGCGCGCCATCGGCGAGCGCCATCAGATCGTGACCGGCGAACGAAAGGGGAACCATGGCCCCGCTATCCGGCCAGTGCCCCGCCGCTGTCAACAGCGCAGGATCGGGACGACGCGGTTTTCGATGCGGATCGTGCCGTGGTTGCCGTCGCGCTGGGCGATGCGATAGGTGCGTATCACCGGCGGATCGAGCTTCACCGGCGCCTCGCCGCCATTTTCGAAGCGCTCGACCACGGTTTCGGTGAGCATGTCGCCGTCGAGCATCCAGGTGCCGACTTCGCCGGCATTGTCGAGTGCGCCGTCGGCTTCGTAATGGATGATGAAGTCGGTCGCGCAGCTCGTGTCGAACGACCAGCTGCCGATGACCCAGTCGCGCAGCGGCGACGCGGTGGCGGCTGCTGGCACGACGATCGCGTCGGGAGTCGGCGACGGCGCGGCGTCGTTGGCGACGCTGGTGTTCGCAGGCGCGGGCGCGTCAGGCGAACAGCCCGCCAGCGCCAGCACCATCAGGCCTATCGCCCGCGTCCCGATGATCCCCCGATCCATGGTCGCGACGATAGCCGATTTTTGTGCGTTGCGGTAGCGCTACGCTGCACCCTCGCCCGCCGTGCCGAGCGCGCCCAGGATGCGCACCCAGGACCGGATGCCCTTGGCGAAGCTTTTCAGTTCGTATTTCTCGTTGGGCGAATGGATATTGTCGTCGGGCAGCGCGAAGCCGACCATCACCGTGTCCATTCCCAGGATCGACCGGATCGAATTGACCACCGGGATCGATCCGCCGCATCCGAGCAGCGCCGAGCGCCCCCATTCGGCGTCGAGCGCGCCGCGCGCAGCACTTAGCGGGCCGCTGTCGCTCGCCAGCGTGATTGCCTGGCTGCCGGGGCCGCGCGTCAGGAACTCCACGCTGCAATCGGCGGGCAGCCGTTCGCGGACATGGTTCTCGAACGATGCCCAGACCGCGTCGGGGTCCTGCGTGCCGGCCAGCCGGAAGCTGATCTTGGCATGCGCCTCGGCGGGGATCACGGTCTTGAACCCCTCGCCGGTATAGCCGCCCCAGATGCCGTTGATCTCCGCGGTCGGGCGCGCCCAGCTTTGTTCGAGCACGTCATAGCCCGCCTCGCCCGCCGGAATGCGTAAGCCGACTTCGCGCAGGAACGCGCCGGCATCGAAGCCCAGCGCGTCCCAGCTTGCGCGCACGTCGGGGCTGACCGCGGGCACGCCGTCATAGAAACCGGGCAGCGTCACCCGGCCCTCGCCATCCTTCAATTCGCCCAGCATCGTCGCGAGCAGCTGGATCGGGTTGCGCGCGGGGCCGCCATACAGCCCCGAATGCAGGTCGCGCGACGGACCCCGCACGGTCACTTGCCCGCCCGTCATCCCGCGCAGCCCGATGGTGATCCCCGGCGTTTCGGTATCCCACATCAGCGTGTCGCAGATCAGCGCGAAATCGGCTTTCAGCTCCTCGGCATTGTCGTGGAGGAACGGCTCGAGGCTGGTCGAACCCGATTCCTCCTCGCCCTCCAGCAGGATCGTGACGCGGCACGGCAAATGCCCCGCCGTCGCCTTCCACGCGCGGCACGCCTCGATAAAGGTGCGGAGCTGGCCCTTGTCGTCGGAGGCGCCGCGCCCGACGATCGTCTTCGAGCCATCGGCGCGGGTTTCGATCACCGGATCGAACGGGTCGCGCCGCCACAGGTCGATCGGGTCGACCGGCTGGACGTCGTAATGCCCGTAGAACAGCACATGCGGCCCCGGCCCTTCGTGATGCGCGACGACCATCGGGTGTCCGGGCGTCGCCGCCACGCGCGCCTGGAACCCGAGGCCGTTGAGTTCCTCGGACAGCAGCGCCGCCGCCTTTGCACAGGCTTCGGCATAGGCGGGGTCGGTCGATACCGAGGGCACGCGCATCAGTGCGAACAGCCGCTCCAGACTGTCGTCGAGATGCGCCTCGGCATAAGCGAGCGCGGAGTCGGTGGTGGGTGCTGCAAGCGTGGAGTCGGTCATCGCGGCGAGCTACGCCTGTGCCGCGAGCGGGGCAAGGGCTCAGCCCGTCGTCGCGCCGTTCGGGCGCCGGCGCCAGAACCGCGCCGTCCAGGACCGGCGCGGCGCGGGTAGATAGGCGACTGCCGCGGGCAGGCTGAACGTCACCGTGGTTCCGAATTCGGCAGTGCTGTCCAGCGTCAGCGTCGCGCCCACCTTGCGCGCGCGCTCGTGCATCCCGATCAGCCCGAAATGCCCCTCGCGACCGGCGCGGACCAGCCGCTCGGCGTCGATCCCGACGCCATCGTCGCGGAAGCTTACGGACAGCCGGGTGCGGCCATAGGCGATGCCGACCTGGACGTGATTGGCGCGCGCATGGAGCGCGGCGTTGAACAGCGCTTCGCCCGCGATCCGCACGATCTCGTCGAGGATCAGCGGCTGGATCGGGCGCGGCGTGCCCTCGCTCGTGATCGCCACCGTTGTCGCGGACGAGAAGGGCTGTTCGCGCGCAACCTCATCGAGGATGACTTCCAGGCTGCGGCGGTCGGCGGCGCGCAGGTCGCGCACGCGGTCGCGGCCTTCGACCAGCATCTGGTCGGCGCGTTCCAGCGCGCGGTCGATGACCGGCTTGGCCGGATGTTCGTCGGCGATGTGGTCGGCGACCGACTGGAAGCGCAGCATCAATCCCTGGACGCTTTGCAGCAGCGTATCGTGCAATTCGCGGGCGATACGCTCGCGCTCGGCGACGCGCACCTCGAGCTTGCCACGGATCTGGTCGGCGAGGTGCCGCAGCCGCAGCGAGTAGAGCGCCCAGAGGATCAGCGCGAACCCGATAAGGCAGGCGGCGCGGAACAGCCAGGTCTGGAAGAAGGTCGGCGGGATCGTGACCGTGACGGTCGCGCCGGTCGGGTTCCACACCCCGTCATCATTGGCGGCGATCACCTGGAACCGGAAGCTGCCGGGCCCCATCCCGCTATACACCGCCTCGCGTCGCGCTCCCGGATCGATCCAGCCTTTGTCGATCCCCTCCAGCCGATAGCGGAACGCCACCCGGCTGGGCACTGACAGGCTGAGCGCGGTATAGGCGATGGTCAGGCTGGTCGTCCCGGCCGGAACCGTGATCGCGGTCGGATCGCGATAGCGCGTCGCGCCGACCGTCACCGCGCGGATCGCCACGGGCGGGGGCAGCGTGTTGCGCGCCAGCCGCGAGGGATCGATCCGCAGCACGTTGCGCCGGGCAAGGAACCACAGCCGCCCGTCGCCGCCCCCCGCCGCCTGCCCCACCGAGGATTTCTGGACGAAGCTGTTCATCCCGTCGCGGAAATCGAAGCGCTGGAGCGGAAGCGGCGCGCCGGGCGTAGCAAAGGCGCGATCCAGCGTCGCCGTGGCGATGCGCAGGATGCCCGAATCGCCGATCGTCCAGGTCTCGCCCGCCGGCGTCTGGACCAGCCCGTTGATCGAGGCGAGCAGCGGGTAGCGATCGGCGCGCACCAGTTGCACGCGACCATTGGCGATCCGCGCCATGCCCTGCGCCGCGCCGACATACAGCGCGGCCTGGCCGGGCAGCACGCCCTCCAGCCCACCAATGCCGAAGCGTTCGCGCATCAGGGGCATGAACGGGGTCTGCACCGGCATCGGCGCGGGCGCGCGGAACAGGATCGCTGCGACGCCGCTGGCATCGATCGCGGCGTTGGCGGGGAGCCCGTCCGCCGACGACAGCCCCGGCCAGCGATGCCAGCCGCCCCCCGCATGCCAGAACAGCCCCTTGTCGAGCCCAGTGAACCACAGCCGCCCGAGCCGGTCCTCGGCACAGCCATAGCCGCTCGCACCGCCCGGCTTGGGAAGGGTGCGCGTCCGCCGACCGTCCGGGCCGACGCGGATGACTTCGTCGCGGAGCGATAGCCAGACGCCGCCGTCCTGCGCCGCGCAGAGCGTTCCCGGCGTGTTGGGCGCGGTGCGCAAGATGCGCTGCGGGCGCCCGCCCGGCGCGATGCGGTACAGATTGCCGGTATCGGACACATAGACGCTGCCGTCCGCAGTCGAGGCGATGCGATAGCCGCGCGCCGAGTTGGCGGGGATTCCGGTCTCGACGATCACGCTGGCCGGACGCAGCATGTCGAGGCCCAGCTCGGTGCCGATCCACATATTGCCTTCGCGATCCTCGAACACGGCATGCGTCTGGTCCGAGCTGAGCCCATCGGACGCGCGGAACGTCGCGATCCGCCCGCCATCGCCCGGCGCGGACCCCGGCGCGGCGATCTGGAAGATGCCGTCGGTCCAGGTGGTGCTCCACAAATCGCCGCGGCGGTCGAACACCATCCTGCTGCCGCCGACTTCGGCGTCATGGTCGTAGCGGCGCGTCAGCCAGCGCGCATCTGGCCCGCTGCGCAGCGTGCGCGTGCCGCTGCCGTCCGAGACCCAGATCCGCCCCTGCGCATCCTCGGCCAGCGCGGCGCGGCGCAGGACCCGCTCGCCGGTCGGCTCGAAGCGGCGCGCGCCGGGGCGGCGGCGGACGACCGTGTCGTTAAGCACGACCCACATCGTGCCGTCGCGCCCGAACAGCATCTGCCACACCGGTTGTTCGGGCAGCCCCCAATCGGCGCCGATCTCTTCCCAATGCCCGCGCCAATAGCGCGCCAGCGTGTTGCGGCTGCGCCCCCCGCGCGCGACCCACAGCGCGCCGTCGCGATCCTCCGCCAGATCGGTGACCTCGCGCGACGGATCGGGCATGCGCGGATCGAGCAGCCGCCCGCCGCGATACACCAGCACCCCCGCGCCGCGCGCCAGCCCGACCCACAGATCGCCGTTCCGCGCGCCGAGCACCGCGGACACCACCATCCGCTCGCCATCCGGCCCGGTCTGGCGGATCGGCTCGAACGTCACGCCATCGAACCGGAACAGCCCCTCGACCCCGCCCAGCCAGAGATAGCCATTGGTCGTCTGGGCAATCGAATTGATGCGGTTCGGGGCGCCGTCCTCCATCGACCAGCCGACATGCTTATACTCGACGAGCGGCACCGAGCCCGCACGCGCCGCCCCGGCCAGCAACAGCCCGGCCAGCCCCGCCGCGAGCGCCGCAAGGGCTGCGCGCAGCGTCAAAGGTCGATGATGCCCCGCCGTGCCGCCACGGTCACGGCATGCGTCCGGTCGCTGACGTACAGCTTGGCGAAGATGTTCTTGATGTGCGACTTGATCGTGTCTTCCGACAATTGCAGCGTGCGGCCGATCTCCTTGTTGGCGTTGCCATTGGCGATCAGCTGGAGGATCTCGATCTCGCGCGGCGAGAGCGGGTCGTCGATGGCGTGGAACGCGATATCGGCGGCGATTTCGGGCTGGAGGTGGCGGCGGCCCGAATGGACGCTGCGTATCGCATCGAGCAAGTCGCGGCGCAGGCTGCTCTTGAGCAGATAGCCCGCCGCGCCGGCGCGGAGCGCATGGAGCGCCTGCGCGTCGCCGGTGAAGGTCGTCAGCACGATGATCCGCGCCTCGGGATGGCTTTTGCGGATCGCCTCGATCGCGGTCACGCCGCTGGTGCCCGGCATCCGCAGGTCCATCAGCGTGACGTCGGGGCGCAGCGCTTCGAACCGCTCGATCGCCTCCTCGCCGTCGCGCGCCTCGCCGACGATCGCCATGTCGGGCTGCATCTCGATCACCGCCGACACGCCTTCGCGCAGCATCGGATGGTCGTCGGCGATCAGGATCCGAATGGGCGCGCCTGCGCCGGGATCGGCGGGAGGCGGGGCGGGCAGGTCGATCGGATGCATTACGGGGCCCGGGTCAAAGGATAGTGCGCCTTCTTCGCACCCCGGAGTGGCATTCGCCTAGACCCTTTCAGGTGAGTGGCATCCCCCCGATCGGGGCTTAGCGTCGCGCCCGGTTGCGCCGATGATGCGGCACGACTCAGGTGGGAAAGCATCGACATGATCGACCAAAGGATGGAGTGCCCGGCGCCGGGGGCGGCGCCTTGTTCCAGTAGCGAATGGAGCGCCGACCCCGCGATCGTGGCGATCATCGCCCAGGCGAACGGCCCGGCGGGGCGGTATCCGCCCTGCGACCCGATGCTTCCCGACGGGTTTCGCGACCAGCTGCAGAGCATCGTGATGGCGACCGCCGCCGCGATCCGGTGGTGCGCGCGCGACAGCGTCGACCCCGCCGAGGTCGCGGAGGCGCTGGCGGTGATCGCGGGCGCCGCCGATCGATCGCGCCGGATGCTCGCCGGAGCCATGGGGTAAAGCCCTTTGCAGAGTCGCGGATGTGATTTTGCAAAAGACTCTAGCTATCGTCCGCGAGGTGGCGGACGGTTGACGACACGCCCCCGGATCGGCCAACAGGACGCTGCATCAAGAGTCGGGCACCCGCCCGACGCCAACCTGCTCCGGGCAAGGTGGCGCCTTCCAGTCGCGAAGGGATGTGGCCGTCATGGCAAACCCGGCGTTCGGGCACGTCCTGCGGTCTTCTGTCGAGGAACCGCCATGACTGCCCCACTTGTTACCATCGATGACGTCCAGGCCGCCGCCGCGCGGCTTTCCGGCCAGGTCGCCGACACCCCCTTTCTCCCCTCGCAGACGCTGTCGCAGCTTACGGGCGCGGAGATCTGGCTCAAGTTCGAGAACCTCCAATATACCGGCAGCTTCAAGCAGCGCGGCGCGCTCAACACGCTGCTGCTGCTCACCCCGGAGCAGCGCGCGGCGGGGGTGATCGCGGTCTCCGCGGGCAATCATGCGCAGGGCGTCGCCTATCATGCCGGGCGGCTGGGCGTCCCCGCGACGATCGTGATGCCGGTGGGCACCCCGGCGGTGAAGGCGTCGCGCACCCGCGCGCTGGGCGCCGAGGTGATCCTGGCCGGGCGCGATTTCGCCGAGGCGTCGGCGGCGCTGCCCGCGCTGATGGCGGAGCGCGGCGCGACGCTGATCCACCCGTTCGACGACGACCGGGTGATTGCGGGGCAGGGGACGGTGGCGCTGGAAATGCTGCGCGACCAGCCCGATCTCGACGCGATGGTCATCGCGGTGGGCGGCGGCGGGCTGATCTCGGGAGTGGGTGCGGTGGTGCACGGCAGCGCGCGGCGGCCCGAGCTGATCGGCGTGCAAAGCGCGCTCTTCCCCTCGATGGCGGCAGCGACCGGGCGCTGGGGGCAGGGCGTGCCCGGCGGCGCGACGATCGCGGAAGGGATCGCCGTCGCAGTGCCGGGGACCCGCACCCGCGCGCATGTCGACGCGCTGGTCGACGACATCGCCGTGGTCGACGAGGCGCGGATCGAGACGGCGATCACGCTGCTCCTCCAGATCGAGAAGACGCTGGCCGAGGGCGCCGGCGCGGCGGGGCTGGCGGCGGTGCTCGCCGATCCGGCGCGGTTCCGCGGGCGCCGCGTCGGGCTGATCCTGTGCGGCGGCAATATCGACAACCGGCTGCTCTCGGCGATCCTGCGCCGCCAGCAACTGCGCGAGGGCACGATCCTGCGGCTGGTCGCGCAGCTGCCCGATACCAGCGGCAGCCTGGGCCGGCTGTGCAGCGCGATTGGGGAAATGGGGGGCAATATCAACACCGTCGTCCATGACCGCACGCTGATGAGCATCGACGCCAAGACGACGCAGGTCGCAGTGGAGTTCGAGCTCGCCGATCCCGAGCTGCAACCGCCGCTGCGCGCGCATCTGGAGCGCGAGGGGTTTGCGTTCGCGCTGGAGGCGGTGGGCGGTTAGCTCCGGCGCTCCGGGCCAAAATTTAGCCGTCGCGTCACGTTATAATCGAGCACTGCCATCACGAAATAGGCGGCGAACTGCTTGATCCGCGTCCAGGGACCGGTTCGTTCGCGGTAGACTTCGCGGGTGATGCGTTCCGATTGTGCGATCTCGCCCTCGACATAGGCGCGGACATGCGCGGCGAAGGCGGCATCCTCGATCCGCAGCATCAGTTCGACGTTGAGGTACATCGAGCGGATGTCGAAATTGGCCGAGCCGATATGGACGATATCGTCGATCACGAACAATTTGGTGTGCAGCTTGGTCGGCTGATATTCGAAGATCCGGACCTTGTTGCGCAACAGCCCGGCATAGGTGAAGCGCGCCGCCCAGATCGCCGCGCCATGATCCATCTTCGACGGCAGCACCACCCGCACGCGCCCGCGGCGCCCGATGCGGTCGAGCCGGCGCAGCATCGCGGGGCTGGGGGCGAAATAGGCGGCGATCAGGTCGAATCGACGCGCGCGGTCCATGTCCCGCTTGACCGTGCGCGCCCAGGGCGACAGCCGCCGGGTCGGGCCGCCGAGCAGCCAGCGGGCGGTGCCCTCGGGCTCGCTCCAGCTCCGGAGCGTCCGCGTGAGCGCGCGGATCGGCGGACGTTCGCGTTCGGACCATCGCATGAGCGCGTCGAAATAGCCGACGAGCCGCCCCGCCGCCGGCCCTTCGACCAGCAGCCCCAGATCGCGCCAGGCGGCCTGCTCCGCGGTGCCGAAATAGCTGTCCTCGATGTTGAAACCGCCGATGATGACGCGCGCTTCGTCGGCGAGCGCCAGCTTCTGGTGGTTGCGCAACAGATAGCGCCGCCCCCAGCGCGGCACGAACCGGCACACGCTGACGCCCGCTTCCTCGAGCGGATCGAAGAAATTGCGGCTCGCGGCGGGCTCGCTCCCCAGCCCGTCGACGATCAGCTGGACCGCCACTCCGCGCCGCGCCGCCGCGATCAGCGCCGCGCGCACCGCGGCGCCCGCGGCATCGTCGACATAGATATAGTATAGCACGCGCAGCGAGCGCGTCGCACCGTCGATCAGCGCGAGAAGCTGCGCCATGCGCTCGGGCCCGTCGGTCAACATCGTGAGGCGGTTGCCGTCCACCGTGAAACTGGGCTGATCTGGGGCAGGCATCGTCGCCTGATGATCGGTCGCGACGCCGGGCGCAACCCGCGCGAGGCCGTCAGGGCGTGCGCCCCGGCACACGGCGCCACAGAACGCGTCCGAAAACCTTGTCGAATACTCGCAGGTGCAGCATGACGTGCCAGACGACTGGGCGAGAAAGAGAAAATTGCGGATCGCGATCATCGATGAAAGCGGGCTGCGCGCGACCATCCTGGAGGAAGGTCTGCGCGAGGCTGGTTTCGACGATATCGAAGTGGTGCTGGCGCAGGGGGCGTTCGTCGCGCGGCTGGAGCGGATGGCGCCTGATGTCGTGCTGATGAACCTCGGCAATCCGAGCCGCGATTCGCTGGAGGAAATGCTGGCGGTCAGCCGCGCGCTGGCCCGGCCGATCGCGATGTTCGTCGACCAGTCCGACGATGCGATGATCGGCGCGGCGATCGATGCCGGCGTCTCGGCCTATGTCGTCGACGGGCTGCGCAAGGAGCGCGTGAAGCCGATCCTCGACCTGGCGATCCGGCGCTTCCATGCTTTTTCGAAGCTGCAGGCGGACCTTGCCGAAGCGCGCACCGAACTCGCCGAGCGCAAGACGATCGATCGCGCCAAGGCGATCCTGATGCAGAGCCGCAAGCTGGGCGAAGCCGAGGCCTATGCCCTGCTCCGCTCGACCGCGATGAACCAGGGGCGCAGAATCGCGGAGGTCGCCGACGCGCTGATCACTGCCGCCGGATTGCTGGGAGGCAAGGAATGACGCCGCTTTCGATCGCCTTCCTGCCGCTGACCGACAGCGCGCCGATCGTGGTGGCCGCCGAGCTGGGCTTTGCCGAAGCCGAAGGGCTGGCGCTCAGCCTGGTGCGCGACACGAGCTGGGCGACGGTGCGCGACCGGCTGGTCTATGGCCAGGTCCAGGCGGCGCATCTGCTGGCGCCGCTGGCGGTGGCGGTATCGCTGGGGATGCGCCAGGCGCCGTGCGCGATCGCCGCGCCGTTCAAGCTCAACGACAATGGCAACGCGCTCACGCTCTCGGCGGCGTTCGCAGCCGCGCTCGATCCCGTGCCGCGCCGGCGCATCGACGATCCCGAGGCGACGGCGCATGATTTCGCGGCGGCGATCGGGCTGCACCATCGCAAGCCGATCATCGGCATCGTCCACCGTTTCTCCAGCCACGCGCTGATGCTGCGCTATTGGCTGGGCTTTGCGGGGGTCAATCCGGATCGCGACGTGACGCTGCGCGTGCTGCCGCCCTCGCTGATGACCGAGGCGCTGCGCACCGGCGAGATTGACGGCTTCATCGCGGGCGAGCCGTGGAGCAGCGTCGCCGTCGATGCGGGGATCGGCGAGATCGCGGCGGCGGGCGCCACGATCTGGAAGCGGGGGGTCGAGAAGGTGCTGGCGACTCGCGCCGACTGGGCCGAGGCCAATCCGGAGACGCTCGATCGCCTGATCCGTGCGCTGGCCAGGGCGGCGGCCTGGTGCGACGATCCGGCCCATCGCGATGCGCTGGCGGCATTGCTGGCGCGCCCGGAATATGTCGGCCAGCCGGCGCCGCTGATCGCGCAGGCGCTGTCGGGTCGGATGCCGCTGCGCCAGGGGACCGAGCCGGTCGAGATACCCGATTTCATGGTCTTCCACCGCGGCGCGGCGAACTTTCCGTGGCGGAGCCAGGCGCTGTGGATCTACTCGCAATTCGTCCGCTGGGGGATGCTGCCCGCGAGCCGCGACTCGGAGCGCGTGGCGGCGGGCGTGTTCCGTTCGGACCTGTATCGGCGCGCGCTGGCGAGCGAGGGCACCCCGATGCCGGGCGCGAGCATGAAGGTGGAAGGCGCGCTTAGCGAACCGCTGCGCGCGGGGAGTCACCGGGGCAGCTTAACGCTTGCGCCGGATAGGTTTTTTGACGGTCGGGTGTTCGATCCCGATGCGATTTCGGACTATCTGCGCGCGCTCGAACCACCGGTTTCGCGCGGCTGAATTTTTGCACTTGCGAACAACGCCCAACCCGCGCACCCTATAGGGGTCGCCCAGGGACGGGGAGACGTCACCGGAATGTCGCGCCGATGGAGGCGGGGCATTCCACCATGAGACAGCAAAGCCGCTGTCCGATCGCCGCCTGCAAGGGCGGCGGGTCGGAAGCGGCTTTTTTCGTGCCTGCGCGGCATGGGGGAGCAAGGCCAATGACGATGGCAGCAAGTGTTCAAACCGCCCTTGGGGCGCGCGATACGCGGGCGGAAGCGCCGCGAGTCCCGGGTGAAAAAGGCTTTTGGAGCAGCGGGCATGTGCCGACGCTGGTCGCCGCCTTTCTCTATTTCGATCTCGCCTTCATGGTGTGGGTGCTGCTCGGGCCGCTCGCGCCCGAAATTGCGAAGACGCTGCACCTCAGCGCAGCCGAAAAGGGGCTGATGGTCGCGACCCCGACGCTGGCGGGGGCGCTGCTCCGGGTGGTTAACGGGCTGTTGGTCGACCGGATCGGCCCGAAGCGTTCGGGCGCGATCAGCCAGATCATCGTCATCGCCGGGCTGATGTCGGCCTATCTGCTGGGCGTGAACAGCTTTGGCGGCACGCTGGCGCTGGGCGTGATCCTGGGCTTTGCCGGCGCCAGCTTCGCGATCGCCTTGCCGCTCGCCAGCCGCTGGTATCCGCCCGAGCATCAGGGCAAGGCGATGGGGCTTGCCGGAATGGGCAATTCGGGCACGGTGTTTGCCGCGCTGTTCGCGCCGACGCTGGCCAAGATCTTTGGATGGAACGCCGTGCTCGGGCTGGCGTGCATTCCGCTGGCGATCGTGTTCGTCGCCTATATGCTGATGGCGAAGGACGCGCCCGACGCGCCGGCGCCCAAGAAGCTCGTCGAGTATTTCCACCCGCTGGCATCGACCGACGCCTGGTGGCTGATGGGGTTCTACGCCGTCACCTTTGGCGGGTTCGTAGGGCTCGCGGCATCGCTGCCGATCTACTTCACCGACCGCTTCGGGCTGACCCCGATCATGGCGGGCTATTGCACGGCGGCATGCGTGTTCGCGGGGTCGCTGGTGCGGCCGATGGGGGGCGCGCTCGCGGACAGGATCGGCGGGATCAGGGCGCTGTCGATGGTGTTCGTGGTGGCAGCGCTGGCGCTGGTCGCAGTCAGTGCGGCGCCGACGGTGGCGTTCGCGCTCGCCACCTTCGTCGTGGCGATGCTGGCGCTCGGCACCGGCAACGGGGCGGTGTTCCAGCTGGTGCCCCAGCGCTTCCAGGCCGAGATCGGCGTGATGACCGGGCTGGTCGGCATGGCCGGGGGTATCGGCGGCTTTTACCTCGCGTCCTCGCTGGGCTTCGCGAAGCAACTCACGGGCAGCTTCTCACCAGGGTTCCTGATCTTCGCGGGGCTGTCGGTGCTGGCGCTGGCCGGGCTGATGGTCGTCAAACCGCGGTGGCGTGCCGCCTGGAGCACGGGCGCGCGCATCTGATCGCGGGCGGGCGGCCAATCGCGCCGCCCGCCCCCAAAAGGGGGGGAATCGCATGAGAATTACAGTTTGGGCGGCGACCGTTCTGGTCGTCGCGGGGCCCGCCTATGCCCAGCAGGTGACGGTCAAGCCGGTCGCCGAAGCGCGCCTCCGGTACGAGCGTGCCGAGCAGGACGGGCTGACGAACGATGCCAGCGATGCCGCGACGATCCGCGTCCGTGCGGGGGTTTTGGCCACCACCGGTCCCTGGAGCGCGCTGGTGCAGGCGCAGGGGACGCTCGCCGCGGTGGACGGTTATTATGACGGGCTGAACGGCGCGGCGACGCGGCCGCTGATCGCCGACCCGCAGAATGTCGCGCTGTATCTCGCGCAGCTTCAGTATAGGCGGAGCGCCGTGACGATCACCGCCGGGCGCCAGAAGATCGCCCTCGACGACGAGCGGTTCGTCGGCAATGTCGCCTTTCGCGACAATGCCCAGACCTTCGACGCGGTGCGCGCGGAGATCACGCCGCTCAAGGGGCTGAAGGCCGACCTGACCTATGCCTGGGACGTTCGCACCATCTGGGGCGTCGACGGGGTGGGGGCGCGGCAGCAGGACGTCGGCGGCAAGAATTTCTTCGCGACTCTGAGCTATGCCACCCCGATCGGCACCCTCGCGGGGTTCGCCTATCTGGTCGATCAGGACGAGGCCGCGGTGCAGGGCTATCGCCTGTCGAGCCAGAGCTATGGCGCGCGGTTCGCGGGGACGCACGCGCTGTCCAAGGTGGTGAAGCTTTCGTACCAGGCGAGCTACGCCACCCAATCCGACTATCGCCGCAACCCCAGCCACTATCGTGCGGACTATAGGCTGGTCGATGCCGGACTCGAGGTGTCGGGCGTCAGGCTGGGCGGCGGATATGAAGTGCTGGGCGCCGACAAGGGGGTTGCGCTCACGTCCTTCCAGACGCCGCTCGCGACGGGCTTCAAGTTCCAGGGCTGGGCCGACAAGTTCCTGACGACGCCGGCGGACGGGGTGCGCGATCTCTATGCGAATCTGGGGTACAACGCGAAGCGGCTCGGGCCGTTCACGGGCGTATCGCTCCACGCCGCCTATCACCGCTTCGAGAGCGATCGGCTGGTGCGGCATTATGGCGACGAAGTGAATCTGCTCGCCAGCGGCAGGCTCGGCAAGACGATGATTTCGGTCCGCTATGCCCAATATGATGCCGATCGTTTCGCGACCGACACTCGCAAGGCATGGCTGCAATTCGACTGGGCACTGTAAAGTCTTGCTGCGGTGCAAAATTACGCTTGATTGATGCGGCGCAAGCCCGCATCATGCGACTCATCGGGCAATGCTGCCCGGACAGGACATAGCCGCTGCTCCCAGGGACGGGAAACAGGGGTACATCGACCGGACGCCGCAAGGCCCCGGTCAGGGTGATTGGCAAAGCCGCCATGCGATCCTCTCTTCGGAGAGGTCCCGCATGGCGGCTTTTTTGCGTTTCGGAGCAGGCGAAATGGAGCTTTCAGGAAACGATTGGGGCGGCGAAGACACGGGCGGATCGCCCGACGTCCCGCCGCAGCGCGCGCATCTCGTCGTGATCGGCAACGGCATGGCCGGATGCCGCGCAGTCGAGGAACTGCTGGCGCGCGATCCGGCGCGGTATCGCGTCACGATTTTCGGCGCCGAGCCGCATGTGAACTATAACCGGATCATGCTCTCCCCGGTGCTGGCCGGCGAGAAGACGTTCGAGGACATCATCCTCAACGGCCAGGACTGGTATCGCGACAACGCGATCGAACTGGTCGCGGGCGACCCGGTGGTATCGATCGACCGTCAGGCGCGGCGGGTCGTGTCGGCATCGGGGCGCGCGGTCGATTATGACCGGCTGCTGATCGCCACCGGCTCGGACCCGTTCATCATCCCGGTGCCGGGGCACATGCTGGACGGCGTGATCAGCTTTCGCGACATGGCCGATGTCGACCGCATGCTCGCGGCGGCCGATGCGGGGGGCGATGCCGTGGTGATCGGCGGCGGGCTGCTCGGGCTGGAGGCGGCGCACGGGCTGACGCTGCGGGGCATGAAGGTCACCGTGCTCCACATCATGCCCACGCTGATGGAGCGGCAGCTCGACGAAGCCGCGGGGTGGCTGCTCAAGACCGCGCTGGAGGCGCGGGGGCAGACGATCCTGACCGGCGCCGACACCGCCGAGATCGTCGGCGAGAGCCATGTCGAGGGCGTGCGGCTGAAGGACGGGACGCTGATCCCGGCAAGCCTGGTGGTGATGGCGGTGGGCATCCGCCCCAATGTCCGGCTGGCGCGCGAGGCCGGATTGGCGATCGGGCGCGGCATCCATGTCGACGATCATATGGTCACGTCGGACCCTGCGGTGCTCGCAGTCGGCGAGTGCGTCGAGCATCAGAGCATTGTCTATGGCCTCGTCGCGCCTTTGTGGGACATGTGCCGCGCGTTGGCCGATGGGCTGGTGGAGCAGCATAGCGGCTATCGCGGATCGGTCACCTCGACCAAGCTCAAGGTCGCGGGGCTCGACGTGTTCTCCGCGGGCGATTTCTCGGGCGGGGACGGCGCCGAGGATATCGTGCTGCGCGACGCCGCGCGCGGCATCTACAAGCGCGTCGTGGTCAAGAACGACCGCATCGTCGGCGCGGTCCTCTATGGCGACACCGCCGATGGCGGCTGGTATTTCGACTTGCTCAAGCGGCAGGAGGACATCGCAAACCTGCGCGACGTGCTGATCTTCGGCCAGGCCTTCGCCTCCGGAGGGGGGCAGGCGGACCCTAAGGCGGCCGTTGCGGCGCTCTCGGACACGGCCGAGATTTGCGGCTGCAACGGCGTTTCCAAGGGGCAGGTCGTGTCCTGCATCGCCAAGGGGGCGAGGTCGCTCGACGCGGTCCGCGCGGGCTGCAAGGCATCGGCGTCGTGCGGCTCGTGCACGGGGCTGGTCGAGAGCCTGCTCGCGCTCACGCTCGGCGACCAGGTCGAGGCGGGGGCGAAGACGATGTGCAAATGCACCAGCTTCGGGCATGACGACGTCCGCCGCGAGATCGTCGCGCAGGGCATGCGTTCGATCCCTGAGGTGATGCAAAAGCTCCATTGGAGCACGCCCGATGGCTGCTCGTCGTGCCGTCCCGCGCTCAACTACTATCTGCTCTGCGCGCTGCCGGGCGACTATGTCGACGACCAGCAGAGCCGCTTCGTCAACGAGCGGATGCATGCCAACATCCAGAAGGACGGCACCTATTCGGTGGTGCCGCGGATGTGGGGCGGGATCACCTCCCCACGCGAACTGCGGGCGATCGCCGATGTCGTCGAGAAGTTCGACGCGCCGATGGTCAAGGTCACCGGCGGGCAGCGGCTCGATATCTTCGGGATCCGGAAGGAGGATTTGCCCGCGGTCTGGGCCGACCTCAACGCTGCGGGGATGGTCTCGGGCCATGCCTATGGCAAGTCGCTGCGCACCGTGAAGACCTGTGTCGGGTCCGAATGGTGCCGCTTCGGCACGCAGGATTCGACCGGGCTGGGGATCAAGATCGAGCGGATGACCTGGGGGTCGTGGATGCCGCACAAGTTCAAGATCGCGGTGTCCGGCTGCCCGCGCAACTGCGCCGAGGCGACGATCAAGGATTTCGGCGTGGTCTGCGTCGACAGCGGCTATGAACTCTCGGTCGGCGGCAATGGCGGGATGAAGGTCCGCGCCACCGATTTCCTGTGCAAGGTCGCGACCGAGGCCGAGGCGATGCACCATTGCGCCGCCTTCGTGCAGCTCTATCGCGAGGAAGCGCGCTATCTGGAGCGGACCGCGCCGTGGATAGAGCGCGTCGGCATCGCCTATATTCGCGAACGCATCGCCGAGGATGTCGAAGGGCGCGATGCGCTGGCGGCGCGGTTCCTGTTCTCGCAGAGCTTCAGCCAGGACGATCCCTGGTCCGAGCGCGTCGCCGATGACGCGCGCCAGCACGCGCACATGGCCGAATTCCGCCCCGAAGGAGCAATGGCATGACCGCGGACTGGCTCGATATCGGCTGGCTCGACCAGATCCCGGTGCGCGGATCGCGTACCGTTCCCGTCACCGGGGGCGACGAGATCGCGGTGTTCCGCACCGGCGACAACCAGGTGTTCGCCTTGGTCAATCGCTGCCCGCACAAGGGCGGGCCGCTGAGCCAGGGGATCGTCCATGGCCATAGCGTCGCGTGCCCGCTGCACAATTGGAGCATCGCGCTCGCCACCGGCACTGCGCAGGGCGCGGACAAGGGCTGTACGCCGACGGTGCCGGTGAAGGTGGTGAGCGGGCGCGTGCTGCTCTGCCGCGCCTCGGCATTGCGGGCGGCGGCGTGAGCAGCGCCATTTCTTCTCCCTATCCCCGCGCGCGGGGAGAGGGGCGGTGCCGCACATCCAGCCCATGCGGCACTGCCCCTCTCCCAACCCTCTCCCCCGAGGGGAGAGGGCTTTGAGCGGTATCCGCACGACCTGTGCCTATTGCGGCGTCGGTTGCGGGATTTCCGCCACCGTCACCGGCGCGCGTTCGGTCGAGATTCGCGGCGACGCCGATCACCCCGCCAATCACGGTCGGCTGTGTTCGAAGGGCACGCATCTGGGCGAGACCACCAGCCTGGAAGGGCGGCTGTTGCACCCCATGATCGGGACGAAACGCGCAGGCTGGGACAAGGCGCTCGACCTCGTCGCGAAGCGCTTCCGCGACACCATCGCCGAACATGGCCCCAACAGCGTCGCCTTTTACGTTTCAGGTCAGTTACTTACCGAGGATTATTACGTCGCCAACAAACTGATGAAGGGTTTTATCGGCTCCGCAAATATCGACACCAATTCGCGGCTGTGCATGTCGAGCGCGGTCGCCGGGCACCTGCGCGCGTTCGGCGAGGACGTGGTCCCCGCCAGCTATTCCGATCTCGACCAAGCGGACCTCGTCATCCTCGTCGGGTCGAATACCGCCTGGTGCCATCCGGTGGTCTATCAGCGCATCCTTGCCGCCCGCGCCGCGCGCGGGACGCGGATCGTCGTGATCGATCCGCGCCGCACCGAGACCTGCGAAGACGCCGACCTGCATCTGGCGATTCGTCCGGGCAGCGATGTGGCCCTGTTCAACGGCCTGCTCGCGCATTGCCGCGACGCGGGCCTCCTCGATGAAGCTTACCTGTCCCGAAGCGTCGACGTCCCCGACGATTTCTGGGCCAGGCAAGGCGAGGGAAGCGACCTGTGGTCGGTGGCGCGGGACTGCGATGTCCCGCCCGCCGACCTCAGGCGCTTCTTCGAGCTGTTCGCCGCGCATCCGCGCACCGTGACGCTGTTCAGCCAGGGCGTGAACCAGTCGCTGCGCGGCACCGACCAGGTCAACGCCATCCTCAATGTTCACCTCGCCACCGGCCGCATCGGCAAGCCCGGCGCTGCGCCCTTCTCGATCACCGGGCAACCCAATGCGATGGGCGGGCGCGAAGTCGGCGGGTTGGCGACGACCCTCGCCGCGCACATGGATTTCGCGCCTGAGAATGTCGCGCGGGTCGGTCGCTTCTGGGGAACCCCGAACGTCGCTGCGAAGCCCGGCCTCAAGGCTGTCGACCTGTTCCGCAGCATCGGCGAGGGGCGGATCAAGGCTTTGTGGATCATGGCGACCAACCCCGCCGTGTCGATGCCCGACGCGGGCGCGGTGCGCGAGGCGCTGGCCGCATGCCCCTTTGTCGTGGTTTCGGATTGCATCGCCGACACCGACACCACGCGGCTTGCCCATGTGACGCTCCCTGCCGCCGGCTGGGGCGAGAAGGACGGCACCGTCACCAATTCGGAGCGCGTGATCAGCCGTCAGCGACGCCTGTTCGACCTGCCCGGCGAGGCGATGCCCGATTGGTGGATTATAAAGGAAGTCGGTCGCCGCATGGGGTGGGTCGGCGAGTTCGCCTATAGCCGTCCCGCCGACATCTACCGCGAGCATGCCCGGCTCTCGACCTATCAGAATGCGGGCGCGCGGCGCTTTGACATCGGGCGCCATGCCGCGATTTCGAACGCGGACTATGCGGATATGGCGCCGTGGCGCTGGGGTGGCGAGGGCTTTGCCGATGGCCGCTTCTCCACGCCGAACGGACGTGCCCGGTTGGTGCCGGTGGCGCAGGCGCCGCTTCAGGCGCCGCTGGCGCGCTGGCCGATGACGCTCAACACCGGCCGCTATCGCGACCAATGGCATACGATGACGCGCACCGGGCTGTCGCCCCGGCTGAGCAGCCATCGCCGCGAACCGATGGTCGAGGTTCATCCCCTGGACGCCACGGGGCTCGGGATCGCCGAGGGTGATCTGGCGCGGGTCGCGACGCCGCAGGGCGAGAGCATCTTTCGCGCGACGCTGAGCGAGGGGCAGCGGCGCGGCGAGCTGTTCACGCCGATCCACTGGACCGATCGCCAGTCGAGCGGGGGCCGCACCGGATTGCTGCCGCGTGCGCTGGTCGATCCGCATTCGGGGCAGCCGGGGTTCAAGGCGACGCCCGCCAGCGTCACGCGCGTCGCCGTCGAATGGCGCGGCTTCCTGATCGCGCGCGACGAACCCGGCGCGATCGACGCGCTATGGGCGACGCGCGTCCGGGTGGCGCAGGGCTGGCTCGTCGAGCTCGCGGGCGACGGCGACCCCGCAAGGCTGGTTCGCGAGCTGTTGCCCAGGGGCGAGCGGATCGAGACCATCGACAGCGCGCGCGGGCAGATGCGCCATGCGGTTCTTTCGGACGGGCGGCTGGTCGCGGCACTCTATCTGTCGCGCGACCACAGCCTGCCGCCGCGCGACTGGCTGATCGCGCAACTTTCGGAAGCAGCGGGTCCGACGCCGGTCGAATTGCTGGCAGGGCGTTCGGCGGCGCCGGCCCCCGATTGCGGCCCGATCGTCTGTGTCTGCTTCGACGTGGGGATCAAGACGATCCTCGCCGCGATCGCCGACCGGAAGCTGGCAAGCGTCGAGGCGGTCGGCGCGGCGCTGTCCGCCGGCACCAATTGCGGCTCGTGCCGCCCCGCGATCCAGCGGCTCATCACAAACGCACAGGAGGTCGTGAATGGCTGAAGCAATGGTGGCGGGCGAAGTCTGGCTGGTCGGCGCCGGGCCCGGCGATCCCGACCTGCTGACGCGCAAGGCGGAAGGGCTGCTCAAGCAGGCAAGCGTCGTCTTCTACGACGCGCTGGTGGGGCCCGGCGTCCTCGAGCTGATCCCGGCGCAGGTCCGTCGCGTGCCCGTCGGCAAGCGTTCGGGGCGGCATTCGAAGGATCAGGGCAGCATCAACGATCTGCTGGTCGCAGCCGCGCGTGCGGGCGAGCGCGTGGTGCGGCTCAAGGGCGGCGACCCGTCGGTGTTCGGACGGTCGATGGAAGAAGTCGCGGCGCTGGCGGCGGCGGGGATCGCGACGCGGATATGCCCGGGGATCACCGCGGCCAGCGCCGCCGCCGCATCCGCCGGCATCTCGCTTTCGCTGCGCGGTCTGGCGCGGCGGGTGCAGTTTGTCACCGCGCATGTCCAGGCGGGGGCGCCGCTCGCGGTGGATTGGCCCGCGCTGGCCGATCCGGGCTGTACGACGGCAATCTATATGGGGCGCGCGGCGGCGGGTGAGATCAGCCGCCAGCTGATCGCGGCGGGGCTTGATTCGAAAACGCCGGTGCTGCTGGCCTGCGACATCAGCCTTCCGGGCGAGCAATTGCTGCGCACCCGGCTCGACCTGTTGCCGCTCGCGGCCCGGTCGATGGCGGCGGGCAAGCCGATGCTGATCCTGGTGGGCGAGGCCGTTGCGGGCGGCGCTATTCGTGAATCCGCGCCAGCAGCCGGACGAGCTGCTGCACTTCGCGCTTGGTGAAGCGCGAGGTGAGCCATTTCTCATGCTCGCGAATTGCCTTGAGCGCTTCCTCCAGCGCCTGCCGCCCCGCCGGGCGCAGCATCAGCGTCTGGCGCCGTCGGTCGGTTTCCGACGCGCCGCGCACGAGATAGTCGCGCGCCTGGAGCCGGTTGATGATCCCCATCACCGTCGCGCGATCCATCTGGAGCCGCTGCGCCAGGTCGGTCTGGGCGATGCCCGGATGATCGCTGACCAGCCACAGCACCGACACCTGCTTCTGCGTCAGCCCGAGATCGGCAAAGGTCTCCATGAAATGCCGATAGACCGCGCCATGCGCCAGGCGGATGTGGAAGCCGACAATGTCGCTGATCGGCCCCACGCCGCTGTCGTCGATCGGTGTCTCTTCGTCGGTTCGCGTCAAGCCCGTCTCCGTCGCGGCGGCCCGTCCGGTGCCGCCATTCGGGCACCTTTAGGGATAAGCGGCGCCGCGTCCAGCGGCGGGTGCAGTGCAGCACCGGCGTGCTTCCCGAACAGCCGCAGTTGACGCGACCGCCAAACCCCGCTTTCACATCGGATATGTCGCGCAAATCGATTAGCTTCGGCGGCCTTTCCTCGCTGGTCGGCTTTCATCTTCGCTGGGCCTCGGGCGAGTTCGCGCTCGACTTTCGCACCTCGCTGGAGGGGACGGGGATGCGCCAGGTGCTCGTCGGCATCCTGGCGATCGTCCAGGCCAATCCGGGGATCAACCAGGGCGGCGTCGGCAAGGCGCTGGGGATCAAGCGCGCCAATATGGTGTCGCTGATCAACGAGCTGGTCCAGCGCGGCGCGATCGGCCGCACCGAGACGCCGCAGGATCGCCGCGCCTTCGCGCTGAAGCTTACCGAGGAGGGCGAGGCCTTGCTGGCCGACTGCCTCGCGCGCATCGCGGAGCATGAACAAAGGCTGCTCTGGCGGCTGACCGCGCTGGAGCAGCAATTGCTGGTCGACCTGCTCTCGCGGATCGGGCCGCGCCCGGCCTGACGCGCCGGCCCTGACTGGGGTCAGGCGCCGTCGGTCTGCATCAGTGCGTCGAGCGCGATCGCGCCCATGCCCTGCGGATAGACGATCACCGGGTTGAGATCGACTTCGCGGATACCGGGCGTGCCGGTCAGCACTGCGCCCAGCCGCGCGACCAGTGCCGCCACGGCGTCGAGATCGAGCGGCGGCGAGCCGCGGAAGCCGTCGAACAGCGCGGCGCTCTTGAGCTTGCGCAGTTCGGCCACGATCGCGGATTGCGACAGATCGGGGGTGATCAGGCGCACGTCCTTGAGCAGTTCGGCCTGGACGCCGCCCATGCCGATCAGGATGACCGGACCCCAATCGGGATCGTTGCGCGCGCCGACGATCAATTCGGTCCCGCGCGCGCCCATCGCCTCGACCAGCACGCCGTCCAGCACCATGCCGGGCGCATAGGCGGCGACGTTGGCGTAGAGCCGCTCCCATCCCGCCGCCAGCGCATCGTCGTCGGCGAGGTTCAGGATCACGCCGCCCGCGTCACTCTTGTGCGACAGCGCCGCCGACTGTGCCTTGAGCACCACCGGATAGCCGATCCGCGCCGCAACCTCGCGCGCCTGTTCGATCGACGCGGCGAACCCGCCGGCGGGAAAGGCGATATCGGCCTGGGCAAGCATTTGCTTCGCGCGATATTCGGGGACGATGCCGAGCGGCAGGTCCTGGAGCGCGACCGGCGGGGTGGCCGGGGCCGCCAGGTCGCGATCGGCGCGGCGGGTGAGCTGACGCAGCGCGCGGAAGGCGCGGTCTGCGGTCGGGAAATAGGGGACGCCCAGTGCGCGCAGCTGCGCGACATAGTCGGGCGGCACCCCGGCGCCTTCGTCGAGCCCGGCGAACAACACCGGCTTTTCCGGCTGCAATGCGCCCAGCGCCTCGATGATCGGCAGGAACTTGCGCGCCGATGTCGCCGGATCGGTCTGGATGATCGCCAGCACGACCGCGGCGATCGCCGGGTCGTCGAGCAAAGGCTCGAGCGTGCGGCGGTACAGTTCGGGATCGACCAGCGCCTGCGCAGTCAGGTCCATCGGGTTCGAGACCGGGATGAAATCGGGAAGCACCGCGCGCAGCCGCTCGTGCGTCGCGCCGCCCAGCGCGGGCAGTGCAAGCGCGATCGATTCGCACAGGTCGAGCGTCAATGCCTTGAACGCCCCCGATTCGGCGAGGACCGCGGTGCCGCCCGCGCCTAGCGGCTGCGCGCGCGCGGCGATGTCGGTGATGTCGCCCAATTCCTCCAGGCTGTCGGCCAGCACGACGCCCGCGCGCTCGACCTTGGCGCGCATCACGTCCCAGTCGCCCGCCATCGCGCCGGTATGCGTCGCCGCCGATTCGCGCGCGGCGCTCGATTTGCCCGGGTGGAGCAGCACGATCGTCTTGCCCGCCGCTTCCGCCTTCGCGACGAGCGCGAGGAAGCGCGCGGGATCGCGGAACTGCTCGACGATCATCGCGATGACGCGGGTATGGTCGGCCCCGATCAGATATTCGACATAATCCTCCACCCCGGTCGCGGCTTCGTTGCCGGTGGAGATGGTGACCGAGACCGGCAGGTCCTTGCCCATCAGCATCGTGCCCAGCACCACCGCCATCGCGCCCGATTGCGAGACGATGCCGATGCCCGGCCCGCCTTCGAGCTGCATCGCCGGAGTCTCGACAAAGGTCAGGGGGATGCCATCGACATAATTGACCAGCCCGAGGCAGTTCGGCCCCTCGATCACCATGCCGTGCTCGGCGGCGATCCGCCCGACTTCGGCCTGCGCCGCCAGCCCTTCCTCGCCGCCCTCGGCAAAGCCCGCGGCGAAGATCACCGCCGCGCCGACGCCGCGCGCCGCCAGTGCGCGCAGCGCCTCGACCGCGCCGCCGCCGGGAATCGCCAGCACCGCCGCGTCGACGCCCTCGGGCAGGTCGGCAATCGACTTCAGGCAGGGCCGGTCGCCGATCGTGTCGCGCTTCGGGTTGATCAGGTGGATGTCGCCGGCAAAGCCGTAACGCTCGAGATTGGCGAGCACCGATGCGCCGAGCGATCCGGGCGTGGGTGACGCCCCCACGATCGCGACCGAGCGGGGGGTGAGCAGGCGGGAAAGATCGGGCATCATGGCATCCTGGTCCCGCGCCGGGCGCGGGCATGGCGAGGGAAGGCGCGGCGGGCACCGATGCCCGCCGCCAGTCGAGTGTCAGGCGCCGGTCTTAGTCCGGTCATAGGCGCCCAGGCCCGGCTTGTAGCTCTTCTCGTCGATGAACTGCCGGGTCGCTTCCTTGCGGCCTTCGGAATCGAAGCTGTTGGCCGCTTCCTGCGCGCGGATCAGATAGTCCTCGGCATTGTCATAGGTCATCTCGCGCACGCGGCGGACCGCGTCCTTGGTCGCCTTGAGCGCCACCGGGTTCTTGGCGAGCAGCACCTTGGCCACTTCGGTGACGCGCGCCTTGAGCTGGTCGAGCGGCAGTGCTTCGTTGACCAGGCCCCATTCGGCGGCCTGCACGCCGGTCAGGTTCTCGCCCATCATCGCATGGTACATCGCCTTGCGGAACGGCAGCAGCTCGGCCGCGACCTTCGATGCGCCGCCGCCGGGCAGGATGCCCCAGTTGATCTCCGACAGGCCGAACTGCGCCTCGTTCGCGGCGAAGGCGAGGTCGCAGCTGAACAACGGGCCATAGCCGCCGCCGAAGCACCAGCCATTGACCATCGCGATCGTCGGCTTCTGATACCAGCGCAGCCGGTCCCACCAGCCATAGGCCTCGCGCTGCGCGGCGCGGGTGGCGCCGAGCCCCTTGGCTTCGTTCTCGCGGAAATACTCCTTGAGGTCCATGCCCGCGGACCAGGCGGTGCCTTCGCCGCTCAGTACCAGCACGCCGAAATCGTCGCGGAATTCTAGCGATTCCAGCACCGCCAGCATGTCGCGGTTGAGCGTCGGGCTCATGCAGTTGCGCTTGTCCGGACGGTTGAAGCGCACCCAGGCGATGCCGTCTTCGACGTCATAGGCGACGACGCCGTTGCTGCTCAGTTCAGTCATGGAAAGGGGTTGTCCTTCTATCTCTTAATGGCTTGGCGGCGAATCAGATCGGGAAATGACCAGGTTGGGTCTCGATCGTGATCCAGCGCAATTCGGTAAAGGCGTCGATCCCCGCCTTGCCGCCGAAGCGGCCATAGCCCGACGCCTTCATGCCGCCGAAGGGCATCTGGGCCTCGTCATGCACGGTCGGGCCGTTGATGTGGCAGATGCCCGACTGGACCTGGCGTGCGACGCGCAGGCCGCGCGCGGTGTCGCGGGTGAACACCGAGGCCGACAGGCCATATTCGGTGTCGTTGGCGAGTTCGATCGCATGGGCCTCGTCGCGCGCGCGGATCACGCCGACGACCGGGCCGAAGCTTTCGTCGCGGAACAGCCGCATTTCGGGGGTCACCCGATCGATCACATGCGCGGGCATCAGCACGCCATTGGCATCGCCGCCGACCAGCTGTTCCGCGCCATGGGCCAGCGCATCGTCGATCAGGCCGCGGACGCAATCGACGGTCTTCTGGTCGACCACCGCGCCGAGCGGGGTCTTGCCCTCGCGCGGATCGCCGACGGCCATCGACGACACCTTCTCCTTGAACTTCGCGGCAAAGGCGTCGGCGACGCTCTCGACCACGATGATCCGCTCGGTCGACATGCAGATCTGGCCCTGGTTCATGAACGCGCCGAACGCCGCGGCCTTCACCGCTTCGTCGAGATCGGCGTCGTCGAGGATGATCAGCGGCGCCTTGCCCCCCAGTTCGAGAAGGACGGGCTTGAGGTGCCCGGCGGCGCGCTGGGCGATGATCCGGCCGACATGGGTCGATCCGGTGAAGTTGATGCGGCGGACATGGCGGTTGTCGATCAGCGCGCCGACGATCTCGGCTGCGTCCTCGGGCGCGTTGGTGACGAGGCTGACGGCGCCCTCGGGCAGGCCCGCTTCGGCAAAAGCCTCGACGATGATCGAGTGCGTGCGCGGGCATTGCTCGCTCGCCTTGAGCACCACGGTGTTGCCGCAGGCGAGCGGCACCGCCAGCGCGCGGACGCCCAGGATGATCGGCGCATTCCACGGCGCGATGCCGAGCATCACGCCGACTGGTTCGCGCAGTGCCATGGCAACGCAGCCGGGCTTGTCGGAGGGGATCACCTCGCCGGTGATCTGTGTGGTCAGCGCGGCGGCTTCGCGCACCATCCCGGCGGCGAGCGCCAGGTTGAAGCGAGCCCAGCCCTCGGTCGCGCCGATTTCGGTCATCATCGCCTGGACGAAGTCGGCGGCGCGGCCCTCCAGCGCAGTCGCCGCCTTCATCAGCAGCGCGCGGCGGGCATTGGGGCCCATTGCGGACCAGGCCGGGAACGCTGCGGCTGCCGCGTCGCAGGCGGCGTTGGCGTCGGCGACGCTGGCCGCCGGCGTAGTGGTGGCAACCTCGCCGGTCACCGGGTTGCGCCGCTCGAAAACCCGGGGCGCGTCAGTCGAACTAGCCATGAACCTCTCCAGTTATTGTTATGCTGCATAACTTGATTCGTGCGGCGATGCAATCGCCCAGCGCATGCTCAACCCACCTCGCCGTCACGCCGCACCATCCCGAACAGCGCCAGCGCGGCGACCGCCGAGCCCAGCCCCATCAGGATCGCGACCGTCGCCAGCGGATAGCCCGCTGCGAACAACAGCCCGGCGAGCGCCGGCGCCAGCGCCGAGCCGCCGCGGCCGATCCCGATGACGAACCCGGTCGCGGTGGCGCGCAGCCGCGTGGGGAAGCTGCGCGCGACGATCGCATACAGGCCGACGACGCCGGCATTGGTCGCAAATCCCGCCGCCGCGGCCAGTTGCGACAGCGTGGCAAGGTCGCTTCCCCCGCGCCCGAACAGCACCACCAGCGCGACCGACGCGATCATCGCCGCGATGGTCAGCGGGATCAGCCGCACCCGCGCCGTGAGCAGCCCGAGCAGCAGCGATCCCGCCGCGCCGCCTGCGCTCGCCCATACCAATACCCCCGCTGCCGAGGATGGGGCATGGCCCATGTCGACGACGATCTTGGGAATCCATTTCAGGATGAAGTAAAAGGTCATGATGTGCGCGAGATAGGCGCCGGTCAGCAAAATCGTGGAGCGCGACAATCCGCGCGAGAACAGCTCCGCCACCGATGCCTTGCGCGCCGCCGCGCCGGTTTCGGGCGCGGGCAGCGCGTCGATCGTCGTGCGCCCCATCCGGGTGAGCACCCGGTTGATCCGGACCAGCGCGTCCTTGGGTCGCTTGTGGAGCAGGAACGCGACCGATTCGGGGGCGAAGAGCAGCACCAGCGGGACGAAGCAGGCGCTGGCGATCGCGCCGAACACGAATACCGAAGGCCAGCCGAAATGCGCGAGCAGCACCGCCGCGATCGATCCGCCGACGATCGTGCCGACCGGATAGCCCGCCGCCATCAGCACGACGCACAGCGCCCGGCGCCGGCTGTTCGCCGCCTCGGCCACGGCGGCATTGGTCGCCGCCAGCATCCCGCCGATCCCGAGCCCGGTCAGCAACCGCCACATCGAGAGGAGGTACACGTTCGGCGACGTCGCCGCCGCCAGCATCCCCAGCGTCATGATCCCCAGGCATGCGAGAATCGTCGCGCGCCGCCCGATCCGGTCGGCGACGCCGCCCAGCACGAGCGACCCCAGCGCCATGCCGACCAGTTCCATCGACAGCACCAGCCCGAGCGCGGCGCGATCGATTCCCCAATCCTTGGCGATTCCCGGCGAGGCGAAGCTGATCGAGAGGACGTCGAACCCGTCGAGCGCATTGAGCCCGACCATCACCGCCACGACGCCCCATTGCATCCGCGACATCGGTTCGCGGTCCAATATTGCCTGTGGATCGTCGCTGTGCATGAACCTCTCCCGCTTTTGCGAATTATCGTGCGCCAAATGGTTATGCCACGCAACAGTGATGATGCGCGCGCGCCGACGGACGCGCGTCGCGGGGCTTGCCAGTTCGCGGTTTGAAATGCATGCGCCGCATACGAATTAGCCGGAGACTTCGTTACCATGCACAAGCCACCCTTCCGCGCCGACCATGTCGGCAGCTTCCTGCGTCCCGCCGCGCTCATCGCGGCGCGCGCGGAGTTCAAGGCGGGGCGGATCGACGCCGCCGCGCTGCGCGAAGCCGAGGATGTCGCGATTCGCGACGTCGTGGCGCTGCAGGAATCGCTGGGGCTCCAGGGCATTACCGACGGCGAATTCCGCCGCACCTATTTCCACACCGACTTCCTGCTCCAGCTCGACGGGATCGAGGAGGCCGGCGGCACCCAGGTCAAGTTCCACCAGCATGGCGGGCGCGAGCTGGAATATGCGCCCCCGGTGATGAAGGTCAGCGGGCGCGTCAGCCACGCGCAGGACATCCAGCGGCGCGATTACGAATTCCTCGCCTCCTGCACCGATCGCACGCCGAAGGTCACCATCCCCTCGCCGACGATGCTCCATTTCCGCGGCGGGCGCGAGGCGATCGACGAGGCGGCCTATCCCGATCTCGACCAGTTCTATGAGGATATCTCGGCCGCCTATCGCGCCGAAATCGCGAGCCTGGCCGATGCCGGCTGCCGCTATCTCCAGCTCGACGATACCAACCTCGCCTATCTCTGCGACGAGACCCAGCGCGAGAATGCCCGCCGCCGCGGCATGGACCCCGATGCGCTGCCCAAGCTCTATGCCCGGATCATCAACGATGCGATCCGCGACGCGCCCGAGGACATGGTGACCGCCGTGCATCTGTGCCGCGGCAATTTCCGCTCGTCCTGGGCGGCGGAGGGCGGGTACGAGCCCGTCGCCGAAGTGTTGTTCAACGAACTCGCGGTCGACGCCTATTTCCTCGAATATGACGATCCCCGCTCGGGCGATTTCGCGCCGCTGCGGCATGTGCCGAAGGGCAAGACCGTCGTGCTCGGCCTCGTCACCACCAAGCTGGGCGAGCTGGAGAGCGTCGACGACGTCAAGCGCCGGATCGATGCCGCCGCCGAATATCTCCCGCTCGAACAGGCGGCGCTGTCGCCGCAATGCGGTTTCTCGTCGACGGTGCATGGCAACGACATCGAACTCGAGCAGCAATCGGCCAAGATGCGGCTGGTGGTCGAGGTTGCCGAACAGGTCTGGGGTTCGCTGTAATGCGCGCGCCGGCGGTGGCTGCGCTGCTCTGGGCAGGGGCGGCGCACGCTCAGGCTCAGGCACCCGCGCCGCCGCCGGCGCCCGTGCTGGAGCATGTCTTTTCCGAACTGGTGACGCTGGGCGCCTCCGTCGCGCCGGGGGCGACGCCCTATGGCGAACGCAACATCATCCCGATCACCGGCGGCACCTTCGAAGGGCCGGGGATCAAGGGCGTGATCCTGCCCGGTGGCTGGGACTGGCAGCTCAAGCGCGCCGATGGCTGCACCGACGTCAAGGCGGACTATATGCTCAAGACCGATGACGGGGTGATCATCAACGTCGTCAACACCGGCGCGCTCTGTCCCCCCGCACCCGGCAAGCCGTTTTCCGCGCGGACCCAGCCGCGGTTCGAGGCGCCGATCGGCAAATATGGCTGGCTCTCGCAGGCCGCGTTCATCGGCACGCTGGAGGGCGCCACCGCGCCCGATGGCGGCCCGGCGGTGCGGATCCACTTCTACCGGGCGCGCTGATCGGTTGCTCGCGGCGGTTTACCCCGCCGCAAGCTCCTCATCGGGCAGCAATTCGGTGCCGACCTGCGCCTGCGCGCCCGCCGGATAGCGCGCGCCGCGAATCGCGCCGGGGGCGAAGATCGCGTTTATCCGCGTGATCATATCGGGATCGAGCACCAGCCCGGCGGCACCCAGATTCTCCTCCAGATGCGCGATGCTGCGCGTGCCGGGGATCGGCACGACCGTATCGCCCTGCGCCAGCACCCAGCCGAGCGACAACTGCCCCGGGGTGCAGCCGATCTCGTCCGCCAGCGCCTCGAACGCCGCGACTGCGCGCAGATTGTGCGCGAGATTGGGCTCGACGAAGCGCGGCATCGCCAGCCTTATGTCGCCCGCGACATAGTCCGCCGCGCGCACTGCCCCCGCCAGCATCCCGCGCGCGACCGGCGAAAACGCGACGAAGCCGATACCGAGCCGGCGGCAGGTGTCGAGCACCGCGACCTCCGGGTTGCGCACCATCGGCGAATATTCGCTCTGCACCGCTGCGATCGGGTGGACGGCATGCGCGCGCTCGATCGTCGCGGCGGACATTTCGCTGAGCCCGATCGCGCCGATCTTGCCCGCCTCGCGCGCCCGCGCCAGCGCGCCGACCGACTCCTCGATCGGCACGTTCGGGTCGAGCCGGTGGAGATAATAAAGGTCGATATGGTCGGTCCGCAGCCGCGCCAGCGCGCCGTCCAGCGAGCGCGCGATCGCCGCCGGGGATCCGTCGAGGATCCGCTTGCCATCGGCCAGGTCGAGCACGCATTTGCTCGCCAGCACGAAGCTGTCTCGACGATGCCTCACCGCCTCGCCCAGCAACCGCTCGTTCGCGCCGCCGCCATAGAGCGCGGCGGTATCGAGCAGGGTCACCCCCAGGTCGAGCGCGCGGTTGAGCAGCCGCGCCGCATCTTCGGGGGCCGGGGTTTCGCCATAGGCGTGGCTCAGGTTCATGCAGCCCAGCCCGATCGCCGAAACCGGAAGGGTGCCAAGCGTGCGTTCAGCCATGGGAGTCAAAGCGAGGGTCCTTCGTGTCAGTCGCGGAAGGCGGCCCCCCTAGCATGGCGTGCGGCGGGCGCGAACCTTCAGCGACGCTCGAAACGATCCTCTGCGGGCAGGGTGTCTCCGAACTGCGCGAGCTTGGCGCGGGCAGCGGCATCGCCGCGCAGCGTCGCGCGCCAGAACAAAATGGTGGCGCGTACCACCGCGTCGCGCATATGCGGCGTCGCGGCGACGCCGGGCCGGTCCTGGCCGCTGAACACGCCGTGATTGGCGCCCGCCAGCACGAGCAGATATTTGTCGCCCGGTGCCATCGCGCGGAACGGGCGTTCGCGGTCCTTCGGTGTCACCCGGTTGAGCCAGGGCAGCGCATCCTCGGTGCCGGTGATCGACAGGAAGGGGATATTGATACCGCCAAACGCCGCCGCGTCGGGCAGCGCCATCGAGGGTTGCGGGCTGAGCGCGACCGCGGCGGTCACCCGGCGGTCGGCGAGCGTCTCCTGTGCAAACGGCGTGGCCTGCCCGGCGACCACAAGGCTGGTCTGCGCGCCGAAGCTGTGCCCGGCCATGCCGATGCGGCGCAGGTCGAGCCGCGTGAGGTCGCAGGCGCCCTCGCGCGGCTGCCGCGCGACCTGGTTGAGCACGAACGACACGTCGAGCGCACGGGCGCGGAGCTGTTCGGCGGACATTGCCTGGCGCAGCCGCCCGCCGCCCAGTATGCCGCTGTCGCTGCCGGGGTGCTGGAGATGGATCACCGCATTGCCATCCTCCGCCCATGCCCGCGCCCAGAGCGTCCCGGCATCAAGGCTGCCGCCAAGGCCGTGGCTGAACAGGATCAGCGGGACACGGGCGGTGCCGGCGGGCATCCGGATGCGGACGGGCACGATCCGGTCGCGCGCCGTGTCGCGCCACTTCGCCTCGCAGATCGTCTGCGCGGAGGCGGGCCAGACCGCGAGGCAGGCGAGCGCCAGCGCGGCTCGGAAGAGCGCCATCGCGTCCTCAGCGCTGCTGCTTGCGCGCGGCGGCCTGCGCCTTGAACGCCGCGAGTTCGGCGCGGTCGATCGTGCCGTCGCCATTGGTGTCGGCGCGGTCGAAGATCGGCGTCGGTGCGCGGGCCATCTCGTCGCGGGTGACGCGCCCGTCGCCATTGGTGTCCAGCTCGTCGATCAGCGCGTTGAGCCGTTCGGCTGCTTCGGGGCGAAAGCGCGCCAGCCGCTTGAAATCGTCGCGGCTGAGGGCGCCGTCCTTGTTGCGATCGGCCTTTTCGAACCGGGCCGCGCGCGATTGCACGAATTCGGCGCGGGTGATCATGCCGTCGCCATTGCCGTCGGCGCCCGCGAGCATCGCGCCGGGGTCGCGCTGCATCTGGGCAAGCGCCGGGGTGGCGGTCAGCAGGGCTGCGGCGATCAGGAAGTTGCGCATCAATGGGTCCTTTGGGTGCGAGAATGCGGGCGCGCCGGGGGGCAAGGCGCGCCCGCGCGGGGGCGATCAGGGGCGGGGAACGGTGCCGCTGACCGTCCGCGTGCCGCCCTTGGGGCCGGTCACGCTGCTCGAATAGCTGGCGGTGCCGTCGCCATTGTTGACGGCGCTGGTGGTGCGGGCGACGCTCTTGCCGTTGTTCAGCGTCGTGGTGCGCGCGCCGTTATAGGCGCCATTGCCCCAGCTTGCGTCGCGCGACGTGGCGGCGCCGCGACCGTTATTGGCCTGGACGCTGCGGTCCGCTTCATAATGGCCGGGGCCGTAGCTGCGGCTGCGCGATGCCTGATAGCCCCGACCGCTATTGGTCTGGGCGCCGCGCGTGATCGTCGCCGATCCGCGCTGGCGCGATGCCGAGCGCCATTGGGTGCCGCCGTGGCCGCGTGCGCCCTGGACGCTGACGACATGGCCGCGGCGGACCTGCGCCTCGGCGGGGATCGCTGTGGCGGCAAGCCCGGCGGCGAGCGCGGCGAGGCTCAATAGGGTCTTGTACATGGCTAAACTCCTTTACCCGCAACGGTCGCGCCATTGCTGAGGGGTTTATGCGGCCTCGCGGTAAGTGCCCGACGACGCTGTGGTGACGAAGCGTAACAGAGTGTAACGCGCGGCGCCGCGCCGTTCCCGCCGTCCCGAAGCCGCGCTATCGATACGCCTATGGAAACCAGTTGCATCGCCGTGGTGGAGGATGATCGCGAAATCCGCGCGCTGGTCGTCGACCTGCTCAGCCGCGAGGGGTTCGAGGCGGTCGGCTGTCGCACCACCGCCGAGTTCGACCAGCTCAACGCACGCCGCCGCGTCGACCTCGCGGTGCTCGACGTGATGCTGCCGGGCGAGGACGGGCTATCGCTGTGCCGGCGGCTGCGCGCGGCGGGCGACGTGCCGGTGCTGATGGTGACGGCGAAGGGCGACGATATCGACCGGATCGTCGGGCTGGAGATCGGTGCCGACGATTATCTGCCCAAGCCGTTCAACCCGCGCGAGCTGGTCGCGCGGGTGCGGGCGATCCTGCGGCGGACGCGCGGCCAGCATCGGGTGGCGGCGCCGACGCCTGTCGAACGCTATCGCTTCGGCGGCTGGACGCTGGATGTCGGCGCGCGGTCGATTACGGCGCCCGATGGCCGGGAAGTCGATCTCACCGCCGGCGAATTCGACATGCTCCATTGCTTCGTCACCCATCCGCAGCGCGTGCTGAACCGCGACCAGCTGCTCGACTGGACGCGCGGGCGCAGCGCGGGGCCGTTCGACCGCGCCGTCGACGTCCAGCTCGGACGATTGCGCCGCAAGCTGGCCGGCGCCGGGGGCGAGGCATTGCTGAAGACCGTGCGCGGCGGTGGCTATCAATTCACGCTGCCGGTCGAACGCGCGTGACGATCGCGTCCAACCTGTCGTTCCGGCTGGCGGCGATCCTGCTGGCCGGTTTTATCGCGCTGCAATTGCTGATCGCCGCCGTATCGCTGCCCGCGACCGACAATCCGCGCCGCGCGCATAATCTGCCGCTACCCGAAGAAGCGGCGGCGATCGTCGGCGCGATCGACCGCGCGCCGCCGGGCGAGCGCGTCGCGCTTGCCCGCACGCTGGATGGCGCGCTTTATTCGTTGCGTCTCGTGCCGAGACTTCCCGACCGCTGGAAGGCATCGGCGGAGCTGGAGGATATTGCCGGCGCCTATCGCAGCGTCCTGCCCGGACGCGGCATCAGCGTCGAGGGCCGCCGCCCCCGCTTTGGCGGGCGGTTCGGCGCGACGCCGCGCGCGGCGCGCTTTTTCGCACCGATCCGCGTCGGGATCGCCTTGCGCAGCGGCGGTGTGCTGCTGGTCACCAGCCGCCCCTCCGACCGTGCCCGCGCCTATCTTCAGGGGCGGGCGGTCGTGGGCGCGCTGGGCGGGCTGGTGCTGCTGATCGCGCTGTTGTTCGCAGTGCGCCAGACGACCCGCCCGCTGGCGGCGCTGTCGAGCGGCGTGCGCGGGCTGGCGGAGGATCTGGACGCGCCCGATTTGCCCGAGACCGGGCCGCGCGAAGTGCGCGCGCTTGCCGCTGCGTTCAACGCGATGAAGCGCGAAATCCGCGCGCTGATGGCCGAGCGGACGCGCGTGCTGGGCGCGATCGCGCACGACCTGCGCACCTATCTGACGCGGCTGCGGCTGCGCGCCGAGTATATCGACGATCCCGGCCAGCGCGCCCGCGCAGTGCGCGACCTCGACGAGATGACCGCGCTGGTCAACGACACGCTTGTCCTGGCCGATCGCGATGCCGCCCCCACGCCCCGGCCCGAGCGGGTGGCGCTGGCGCCGATGCTGGCCGATATCGTCGGTGCGCATGTCGAGCTGGGGGGCGCGGTCGCGCTCGGCCCGGTGCCGGACACGCTGGCGATCGCGGCGACTCCGCTGGCGCTGCGGCGGATGCTCGACAATCTGATCGGGAACGGATTGCGCCACGGCGAGCAGGTGGCGGTGACGGTGGTTGCGGGCGCGGGATGGATCGACATCGCGGTCGAGGATGACGGGCCGGGGGTGCCGCCCGAGCTGCTGGCGACACTGGGTCAGCCCTTTCACCGCCTCGACCCGTCGCGCAGCCGCGATACCGGCGGCGCGGGACTGGGGCTGGCGATCGTCCGCGCGCTGGCCGATCGCGACCGCGCGACGCTGGTGTTCGAGACCGGGGTGGCGGGGGGGCTGCGCGTTACGCTGCGCTATCGCCCCGCCGATCCCCCGGCCTAAAGCGGCAACCCGACGTAATTCTCGGCGATGACCTTCTGCATCGCGGTCGACGACGCGACATAGTCGATCTCGGCGCTCTGCATCCGATGCTCGAAGCTGCCATCCTCGGGAAAGCGGTGCATCAGCTTGGTGAGGTACCAGCTGAACCGTTCGGCCTTCCAGATCCGCGCCAACGCGCGCGCCTCATAGCCCGCCAGCCCCGCTTCGCTGCCGTCGCGGTAGTGACCCGCCAGTGCCTCCGCCAGATAGGCGACGTCGGATGCGGCGAGGTTGAGCCCCTTGGCGCCTGTCGGCGGCACGATATGCGCCGAGTCCCCCGCCAGGAACAGCCGCCCATGGCGCATCGTTTCGAACACGAACGAGCGCAGCGGCGCGATCGACATTTCGAGCGCGGGCCCGCGCGTCACGCCCTTTTCCGAGATCGGATCGAACCGCAGCGCCAGTTCGTCCCACAACCGTTCCTCGGGCCATTGGTCGAGCGTGTCGGTCAGCGGCACCTGGATATAATAGCGGCTGCGCGTGTTCGACCGCATCGACGCCAGCGCAAAGCCGCGCGGGCCGTTGGCGTAGATCAGCTCGTGGTGGCATGGCGGCACATCGGCCAGGATGCCGAGCCAGCCGAACGGATAGACTCGCTCGAATTCGCGAACCAGCGGCGCCGGGATCGCCTTGCGCGAGGGGCCGTGAAAGCCGTCGCACCCGGCGATGAAATCGGCCTCGATCCGATGCTCGACGCCGTCGATCGCATAGGTCACGCTGGGGCTGTCGCCCTCGACGCCGTGGATCGCGACATCCTTTGCCTCGTACACGATCTCCAGCCCGCGCTCGGGCGCTGCGGCCATCAGGTCGCGCGTCAGCTCGGTCTGGCCATAGACGGTGACGTGTTTGCCGGTCAGTGCGGTGATGTCGATCCGGATCAGCCGGTCGCCATCGGCGAGGTTGAACCCCTCCTCGATCAGCCCCTCGGCGTGCATCCGCGCATCGATGCCGAGCTGCTCCATCAGGTCGGTGGTGACCGTCTCCAACACCCCGGCGCGGATGCGCGACAGCACATAGTCGGGCGACTGGCGCTCGATCACGACGCAGCCGATGCCCTGGCGCCGCAGCAGATGCCCGAGCAACAGCCCCGAGGGGCCGGCGCCGATGATCGCGACCTGGGTCTTCATGCCTGTAGCTGCTTCTCGAGCGCGTCGAGCACGCGGTAGCAGGGCAGAACCTGCGCCACCGAGCTGTTGGGCTCGCGCCCCTCGCGGATCGCGGCGACGAATTCGCGGTCCTGCAACTCGATGCCGTTCGACGACACCGCGACCCCGCTCAGGTCGACCGGCTCTTCCTTGCCCGTGACGAGGTCGTCATAGCGGGCGATATACGTGCCGTTGTCGCAGATATACCGGAAGAAGGTGCCCAGCGGCCCGTCATTGTTGAAGCTCAGCGACAGCGTGCAGATCGCGCCGCTCTCCGCCTTGAGCTGGATCGACATGTCCATCGCGATGCCGAGTTCGGGGTGGAGCGGCCCCTGCACCGCATTCGCCTGGACGATCGGCCCCGCCTGATAGGCGAACAGATCGACGGTGTGCGCGGCATGGTGCCACAGGAGATGATCGGTCCACGACCGCGCCTCGCCCTTGGCATTCATGTTCTTGCGGCGGAAGAAATAGGTCTGGACGTCCATCTGCTGCACCGCCAGCGCGCCCGATGCGATGCGCCGGTGCAGATATTGATGGCTGGGGTTGAAGCGGCGGGTATGGCCGACCATCGCGACCAGCCCGGTCTGCTGCTGCTTGGCGAGCACCGCCTCGGCATCCGCCAGCGTGTCGGCGAGCGGGATCTCGACTTGGACGTGCTTGCCGGCCTCCAGGCACTGGATCGTCTGCGCGGCGTGCATCTGAGTCGGGGTTGCCAGGATCACGGCGTCGAGCCCCGGCTGCGCCAGTGCCTCGGCGAGTTCGGTGCAGGCGTGCGGCACCCCATATTTGGCGGCGACCGCCTGAGTCGGCTCCAGCCGGCGGCCGACCACCGACACGACTTCGACACCGTCGATCTGCTTGAGCGCGTCGAGGTGCTTTTCACCAAAGGCGCCGGCACCGGCGAGGGCGATCTTCATACTAGGTCTCCTCCCTCCCGCGAATCGGGAGGGTTTGGGTGAGGGAATGGGCTCAGACGGGTTCGAGGACGATGTGCCCCACCGCGGTGTTGCTCGCGGGCACATGATAATGCCGGTGGAGTGTGCGCGTGGCCTTGCCCAGCGCGCCGCGCATCACGAGCCACATCACCATCTCGATGCCCTCGCTGCCCGTCTCGCGCAGATATTCGATGTGCGGGATGTGGCGCAGCGCGTCGCTGTCGCCCTCAAGCCCATCGAGGAAGCGATTGTCCCATTCGGCGTTGATAAGGCCGGCGCGCGGCCCCTGAAGCTGGTGGCTCATGCCGCCGGTGCCCCAGATCTGGACGTTCAGATCCTCGGGGAAGCTCGCCACGGCGCGCGCAATCGCCTCGCCCAGCGCCCAGCAGCGATTGCCCGAGGGCGGCGGATAGGTGACGACGTTGACCGCCAGCGGGATCACCTTGCACGGCCAGGCTTCGGGCTTGCCGAACATCATCGTCAGCGGGACGGTGAGGCCGTGGTCGACGTCCATCTCGTTGATGATCGTCATGTCGAATTCGTCGAGGATACAGCTTTGCGCGATGTGCCACGCCAGGTCGGGATGCCCCTCGACCACGGGCACCTTGCGCGGGCCCCAGCCTTCGTCGGCGGGCTGGTAGCTCTCGCCGCAGCCGATCGCGAAGGTCGGGATGATCTTCATGTCGAACGCCGATGCATGGTCGTTATAGACCAGGATCACGACGTCGGGCTTCTGTTCGGCTTCCCAGCGCTTCGTCCAGTCATAGCCGGCGAAGGCGGGGGCCCAATAGGCCTCTTCGGTCTTGTTGAGATCGGAGGCGACGCCAAGCGCCGGAATGTGGCTCGACGCCACGCCTGCGGTGATGCGGGCCATCAGTGCTTGTCCTTGATCGAGCGAAGTCCCTCGGGCGAGCGCCCGCCGGCGATCATCATCGCCTGATAGTCTTGCAGGCTCATCCCCGACATCGTCGAGACCGCCTGCACGAAGCTGAGGCCGTCGGTCGAGAAGACCTTGGCCAGGAAATAGATATTGCCGCCCAGATCGAGCAGCCGGTTATAATCGCGCGCCAGCACCGCCGCGCGCTGTTCCGGCGTCAGCTTCCACTCGTCGAGATAGGCGGCCTCGTCGGCCTTCCACCGCTCGCGATTCTCGGCCTTCATCAGGCTCATCGCGAACTGGTTGAGGTGATAGCCCTGGCGCGCGCGCTTCGCGGTGAAGACGCGGGTGCCCGGAATATCGTCGAATTCCGCCAGATAGGCGTGGATGTCGGTGGTGCTGGTCATGCAATGGCCTCGCTGGTTGGGCGGCACGGGAGGATGTGCAGCCGCGTCACAGCCCGCGCGCCTTCAACTTGGCGTCGAGCCGGGGGAACACGCGGCGGGCATTGCCCTCGAAGATCGCGTGCTTGTCGCCGTCCGCGATGTCGAGCGCGTCGACATAGCGTTTGGTGTCGTCGAAATAGAAACCCGTGGTCGGATCGATACCGCGCACCGCGCCGACCATCTCGCTGCCGAACAGGATGTTCTTGGTATCGATCACGTCGGTGAGCAGGTTGATGCCCGGCTGGTGATAGACGCAGGTATCGAAATAGACGTTGTTCATCAGATGCGTCGACAGGTCGGGCTGCTTGAGCATGTCCGCCAGCCCGCGATACCGGCCCCAATGATAGGGCACCGCGCCGCCGCCATGCGGGATGATCATGCGCAGCGTGGGAAAATCGCGGAACAGGTCGCCCTGGAGCAGCTGCATGAACGCGATCGTGTCGGCGGCGATATAATAGGCGCCGGTCGCGTGCATCGCCGGGTTGCAGCTACCCGAGACATGGATCATCGCCGGCACGTCCAGCTCGACCATCTTCTCGTAAAAGGGGTACCAGAAGCGATCGGTCAGCGGCGGATGCGCGAAATGGCCGCCGCCCGGATCGGGATTGAGGTTGCACCCGATAAAGCCGCGTTCGAGGACACAGCGCTCCAGCTCGGCGATCGACCCTTGCAGGTCCGCCTTGGGGCTTTGCGGCAACATGCACACGCCGACAAAGGTCTCGGGATAGAGATCGACGACGCGCGCGATCAGGTCGTTCGACGCGCGCGCCCATGCGGTCGCCACGCTCTCGTCGCCGATATGCGGCCCCATGGTGGAGGCGCGCGGCGAGAAGATCGTCATGTCCGCGCCGCGCTCCTTGAGGAGCTTGAGCTGGTTCTTCTCGATCGTCTCGCGGATCTCGTCGTCCGAAATGGCCGGATACGGCGGGGGCGTCTCGCCGCTCTTGAACGCCGCCTTTTGTGCCTCGCGCCAGGCGTCGTGCTGGGGCGGGGCAGTCGTATAATGGCCGTGGCAATCGATGATCATCGTCATGCGGCTTTCGCCTTCCGGTTCAGGATGGTGTCGACCTTGGCGGCGAGGCCGTCGGGCGGAGCGACGCCCAGCGCGCCGATCGCCCGCTGGCGCGCGACGGTGCCGCGCGTCATCGCGCTGCCGGTGCCGAGCGCGTCGAGGGTCTTGGTCACTTCGTCCATTTCGGCGGCGCGGCGCGTGCCGTGGACGATCATGCGGTCGAGATTATAGTCGAACCGCCGCGCCCAATCGGCGCCCGGCCAGCTCGCGTCGAGCGAGGCGATGACTTCGGCCTCCACCCCGGCGGCGTGCGCGGCGAGCGCGCATTCGGCGGACAGCGCCTCGATCCCCTTGACCATCACCGATCGGATCATCTTGATCGACGAGGCCGCGCCGACATCGCCCGCGACGATGCGGACGCGGGTGAAACCGGCTTCGCTGAGGATCGCCGCGCCCGCTTCGGCATGCGGGCCGCTGACCAACAGGGGCACCGCCAGCCCGGCGGGATCGACCGGCGCCATTACCGCAACGTCGATATAGCGCGCGCCCGCCGCCTCGATCGCGTCGCGCGCGGCGCGCTTGGTATCGGGGGCCACGCTGTTCATGTCGAGCCAGCACGCGCCGGGGGCCAGATAGGCGGCGCCGCTGCGCGCGGCCTCCAGCGCCTGGTCGGCGGTGACGAGGCAGAAGATCGCGGCGGCGCCGGTGATCGCGGCTTCGGCGCTGTCCTCGGCGCGGACGTCATGGGTTTCGAAATCGGCGCGCTTGGCGGCATCGGCCTTGCGGTCATAGCCACGCGCGGCGGCTGCCGCGAATGCCATGCCGGCCTCTCCGAATCCGATGAAGGCGTTTTCGCTTCTCATTGGCAGCGGGACTAGGCCGCGCCGCCCTCGCGCCGCCAATCCAATTGCTGTGAACCCTATTGGATTTCCTGAACTCTGCCTCTGTCCGCTGCCGCCTCGATCAGCGCGATGAGCCGTGCCGCCGCCGCCGTGGGGCGCCATCCGGCGCGCGTGGTGATGCCGATCGTGCGCACGCCATGCGCCAGCGGACGCCCGATCGCCGCCAGCATCCCGCTGTCGATTTCCAGCGAAACCTGATCGGGCGACAAGAGCGTCAGCAGGTCGCTGTCGCGCAGCACGCCGCGAATCACCATCACCGATCCGCATTCGATCGGCGCCGGCGGCAGCGGTTGCCTCGCGAACATCGCCTCCCATTGCGCGCGCAGCGGCGTGCCCGCCGAACCGACGATCCAGCCATGCTGCGCCAGCGCATCGAGCCCCGGGTCCGCGACGCCGGCAAGCGGATGCCCGCTGCGCCCGATCACCGTCAGCCGATCGTCGAACAGCGCGCGCTGCTCCAGCCCCGGCGGCGCCTCGTCGCGCAACGCGCCGATCATCAGGTCGATAACGCCGTCGTACAGCGGCTCGACCAGTTCGCGCCACGACCCCTCGACCACGTCGAGCACCGCGCGCGGCGTGCCCCTGCTGAACGCCGCGATCGCGCGGGGCAGGATCAGCGCGCGCGACAGCGGCATCGCGCCGATCGCGATCCGCCCGCTATCGGCGCCGTCGCCCGCCTCGACGATCCCCGCCGCGATCTCGCCCGCCGCCAGCCGGATGCCGCGCGCGACCTTGCGCCCCGCCGCCGTCAGCATGACGCCGCGCCCGCGCCGCTCGGCCAGCGGAGTCGCGCAAATCTGCTCGAGGTCGCGCACCGCGCGGTGGAGCGCGGGCTGCGACAATCCGCTCGCCGCCGCCGCCGCGGCAAAGCTGCCCGCATCGGCGAGCCTTAGAAAAGCATCGAGCTGCGTCGCGGTCATCAGTTGCTCGGGCCGGGCAAACCCCCGCGTGCCCCGCCCGCCGCCGCGCGTGGCGTGCGCCAGATGCGCAAAGGCGCTGGCGCTGCGCTGCGCCATGCACAGCCCCGCGGGGGTGGGCGCGACGCCGTCCGAGCGGCGATCGAACAGCGCGGTGCCCAATTGCCGCTCCAGCTTGCGCAGCCCCTGCGTCAGCGCGGGCTGCGACAGGCTGACCGCCTGTGCCGCCGCGCTCAGGCTGCCCTGTTCGACCACGGCGGACAGCGCGCGCAGATGGCGCAGATTGAGGTCGAAGGGGGCGGTCATCTTGTCCTATCCATAGCAAAATCTTATCGCTACTCCGCAATATGGATTGGGCGGGTCAGGCCCGAGCGGTCAAGGCCCACGCAAAAGGAGAGCAGCATGGCAGGTCGTGTCGTCCGCAACATTCAGCGCGCCGAGGCTTTGGTTATCGACGGGCTCGCCGCCGCCGGCGTCGCGACGGTGCATGAGGCGCAGGGCCGCACCGGGCTGCTCGCCAGCCATATGCGCCCGATCTATCCGGGTGCGCGCATCGCCGGGTCGGCGGTGACGATCTCCGCCCCTCCCGGCGACAATTGGATGGTCCATGTCGCGATCGAGCAGCTTGGCGCGGGCGACATATTGGTGCTGGCCCCGACCAGCCCGTGCGAGGACGGCTATTTCGGCGACCTGCTCGCCACCTCGGCGATGGCGCGCGGGTGTCGCGGGCTGGTGATCGATGCGGGCGTCCGCGACGTGCGCGACCTGACCCAGATGGGCTTCCCCGTCTGGTCGAAGGCGGTGTTCGCGCAAGGGACGGTCAAGGCGACGCTCGGGTCGGTCAACGTGCCGATCGTGTGCGCAGGCGCCGCGATCCAGCCGGGCGACGTGATCATCGCCGATGACGACGGCGTCTGCGTCGTCCCCCGCGCCGATGCCGAGGCGGTGCTCGCCAAGGCACAGGCGCGCGAGGCCGCCGAGGAATCGAAGCGCAAGCGGCTGGCGGCGGGCGAGCTGGGGCTCGACATTTATGACATGCGCGGCAAGCTGGCGGCGCTGGGGCTCACCTATGAGTGACGGCGTGCGCTGCATGTGGATGCGCGGCGGCACGTCGAAGGGCGCGTTCTTCGTGGCCGAAGACCTGCCCGCCGACACCGCGGCGCGCGACGCCTTGCTGCTGCGGGTGATGGGATCGCCCGACCCTCGCCAGATCGACGGCATGGGCGGCGCCGATCCGCTGACGTCGAAGGTCGCGGTCGTGTCGAAATCCACGCGCGACGGCGTCGACATCGACTATCTGTTCCTCCAGGTGTTCGTCGACCAGCCGATCGTCACCGACAGCCAGAATTGCGGCAATATGCTCGCCGGAGTCGGCCCCTTCGCGATCGAGCGCGGGCTGATCGCGGCACAGGGCGATGCGACGCGCGTGGCGATCTTCATGGAGAATACCGGCCAGGTCGCCGTCGCCACCGTCCAGACGCCGGGCGGCCGCGTGACCTATGCCGGCGATGCGACGATCAGCGGCGTGCCCGGCACCGCCGCGCCGATCCCGCTGGCGTTTCGCGACACCGCCGGATCGTCGTGCGGGGCTTTGCTCCCCACCGGCAACGGCGTCGACACGATCGACGGCGTCGCGGTGACGATGATCGACAACGGCATGCCGTGCGTCGTGATCGCCGCCACCGACATGGGCATCACCGGCTATGAGGATCGCGAGACGCTCGACGCCGATGCCGCGATGAAGGCGAAGGTCGAGGCGATCCGGCTCCAGGCCGGGCCGCTGATGAATCTGGGCGATGTTGCGAGCAAATCGGTGCCCAAGATGATGCTGGTCGCCGCCCCGCGCGAAGGCGGCGCGATCGCGGTCCGCTCGCTGATCCCGCACCGTGTTCATGCCTCGATCGGGGTGCTGGGCGCAGTCAGCGTCGCCACCGCCTGCCTGATCCCCGGCTCGCCCGCACAGGCGCTGGCGCTGGTGCCCGAGGGCGATACCAAGACGCTGGGCGTCGAGCATCCGACCGGCGTCACCGAATGCGTCGTGACGATCGATAGCGAGGGCCGCCCGGTCGAGGCGGGAATGCTGCGCACCGCGCGCAAGCTGATGGATGGAGAGGTTTTCGCGTGAGCACCGACGAGAATGGCCGGATCCGCAGCTGGACGCTGACCCCCTCCACGCCGCGCTATGTCCCGCCTGCGGGCGCGGTGGACGCGCATTGTCATGTCTTCGGGCCGATGGCGGACTTCCCGTTCAGCCCCAAGGCCAAGTATCTGCCGCAGGATGCCGGCCCCGAAATGCTGTTCGCGCTGCGCGACCAGCTCGGCTTTGCGCGCAACGTGATCGTCCAGGCGAGCTGCCACGGCACCGACAATGCCGCGACGCTTAACGCCATTGGCCGCTCCGAAGGCCGCGCGCGCGGCGTCGCGGTGGTCGATCCGGCGATCTCGGCGGAGGCACTGGCGGCGCTGCACGAGGGCGGGATTCGCGGGGTGCGGTTCAATTTCCTCAAGCGGTTGGTCGACGACGCGCCCAAGGACAAGTTCCTCGAACTTGCCGCGCGGCTGCCCGCGGGCTGGCACGTGGTGGTCTATTTCGAGGCCGACATCCTCGCCGAACTCCGCCCCTTTCTCGACGCGATCCCGGTGCCGGTGGTGATCGACCATATGGGCCGCCCCGATGTGGCGCAGGGCCCGGACGGCGCCGATATGCAGGCGTTCCGCGTATTGCTCGATTCGCGCGACGACATCTGGGTCAAGACGACCTGCCCCGACCGGCTCTCGGCGCAGGGCGAGCCCTATGACGATTTCGTGGCCGCCGTCGCGCCTTTGGTCGAGGCGTATCAGGATCGCGTGCTATGGGGCACCGACTGGCCGCACCCCAATATGGAGACGCGCATCCCCGACGATGGCGGGCTGGTCGACGTGATCCCAAGGATCGCGCCTACGGCGGCGCTCCAGCACAAGCTGCTCGTCGCCAATCCGATGCGGCTCTACTGGCCGGAGGAAGTCGTCGGCTGAAGCCGGTTCCCCGCGAAAGCGGGGGTCCAGAGCCCCAAGCGCACCGCCCTTGGCCCTGGGCGCCTGCCTCCGCGGGCGCGCGGCTAGATACCTACCGCGTACAGCGCATGATGCGCGAGGATGAACAATGTCCGCCCATCGGCCCCGCCGATGATGAGCTGAAGCGGGCGTTCGGGCATGTCGATCCGGCGGATCGGCGTGCCGTCGGCGGCATAGACGAACACCTGCCCGTTCGCGACATAGAGGGTGCCGGCGGCATCGCGCGCGACGCTCTCGCCCCCGCGATCGGCGGCGATCCTGAGGTCGGTCAGCGTGCCGTCCGGACCCAGCAGCCCGCTATAGCTGCGGTTCTCCGACGCGTTGGTCAGCCACAGCCGCTCGCCCGGTCGCGCGGTGACCAGCCCATAGGCGTCGAGGCTGTGCGACCAGCGCCAGCCCTGGTGATCGTCCGGCCCCTGGTTCCACACACGGAACGCCGGCAGCACCAGCGAGCCGTCGGGTGACACATATTCCTGCGGCTTCGGCGTCGCCATCGCGCGCGCGAAGAAATCTGCCAGCGGTGGGTACTGATAGGTCACCGGATCGATCCGGTCGGCGAATTCGCCATTGGCCCAGACATTGACCGGCAGCGCGGTCAGCGCCCGCGCGCGCGGCTTCACGGGCGTCGGCGCGATCACGCGGACATCGTCGGGCTCGGCGGGATCGATGCTGTACACCGTCGCGTCGCGCCCCGCCGACGACAGCACCATCAGCCGCCCCGAGCGATCGACCGCGAGGTTGACCGGGTCGAGCGGTGCGTCCGCCACGATCGTCAGTCCCTCGCCCGCCGCCCAGCCATGGATGCGCTGGAAGAAGCGGTCGATGAAATAGAGCTTGCCCTTGGCATCCACTGCGCCACCCGCGATCGAATAGAATCCGTCGGCCAGCTGCGTCACCCCCGGCGACACCGGCACCGGCGATGCGGACGCGGGCATGGCGGGAATGTCGAGCCGGGCGAACTCGCGCTCGCGCACTTCCTGCCCGCGCGTCACGTCCTTTATCGCATTCTCGAACGGGAACTTGCTCGCGCGCAGATAGGTGCCGCAGCCCTTCGTATCGCAGCTCGCAAAGCCGCTCTCGGCGTTCACATGGACATTGCGGAAGCGGATGTCGCTGGAATTGAACAGCTTCACCGCCGCATCCATCGGCTTGATCGAGCGCGTGACGCGATAGCCATGATAGTTCGCAAACAGGATGTTGCGCGAATTGCGGAATTCGGTCGAGATCGCGTTCACGCCGTCGCGGACCTCCTGCTCGGTCTGCGGCGCGAGGAACTCCCAATTCTCGACGCCGTCCAGCACGATTTCGGCGCGGTAATGATGCTCGGCGGACAGTTCATAGACATGCCCCGGCGTCCTGGTGTTCGAGACGTGGAAGCCCGCCGACGCCAGCGTATTGGGTGACCAGATCGCGGCAAAGGTCCCGCCGCCGCCGTCCGTCACCCAAATGCTCGGATATTGCCCGTCGAAGCGCGCGCGCGGGTCGCCAAAGCCGACCGGGCTGCCCTTGGTCAGCACGGTGCCGCCGCCGCCCTGTATCTTGACGTCGTTGACCATCGACGCCTCGCCCGCGCGCCACAACAGCGCAGTGGCGCGCGGATTGATGCCGCCGGTCCACAGCCCGATGCCCGAGACGATCGCATCGCCGCCGCGCGCGCTCTCCAGCAGCGCCTTTGCGCCGCCGACGCCGCGATAGGCGGGGGTGTCATCGACCAGGTAGAGGTGCGTCAGGCTGGGGTGCAGCGCGATCAGCACGCTGTCGGGCCGCAGCTTGAGCGTGTCGGTCAGGCGATAGCGGCCCATCGGCAGATAGACGACACGGCGGGTGTCGATCGCGCGCTGGAGCGCGGCGGTATCGTCGGTCTCGTCATCGCCCTTGACGCCCAGATCGCGGACGTCCGCCCATTCGGCCACCGGCGGCAGCGCGCGGATCGCGGGGCGGGGGCGGGCGGGCATCCGCGCGAGCGGCGCCATCGCCATGTCGGTCGCAATCGTGCCGGTCGCGCCCAGCCCGGGCAGCGTGAGCCCGTGCGAGAAATCGGTGACGCGATAGTGGCGGCCCGCGCCCGCCACGGTCCTGCCGCTGTCGCGGAAGCGCGCGAAGACGGGGGTGTTGGTCGCGACCGCATTGTCGAAGCCGATCTGGGTAAAGGCGCTGGTCTCTTCGGAGATCACCACCCCCGCGCTCGACACATTCTCGAACCGGACCTGCTTGCCCCATAGCGAATCCGAATAGCCGCGATCGATCTCGATCCCGATCGGGGTGTTGCGGATCGCGACGTTGATGAGCGTCAGGTCGACTTCATGCTCGCGGATCGCGGCGTCGCGCTGGCCGTCAAACTCCGAATCGATCAGCGTGAATTGCCAGGCGGGTGAGGTCTTTTCGGTCAGGATGCCGTAGCGCCCGCCATAGAAGCGCAGATCTTCGCACGCGTTGCCCGCCTGATAGATGCCGGCGAGCCCCGACCCCAGATGGAAATCGATATGGCGCAGGAACCCATGCTGCGCGACGCGGAAGCGCACCGCGACGGCGCCGGCATTGCCGCGGCCGATCTCGAAATCGACATTCGACAGCGCCGAGTAGAAAGTGCTCGAGGTCGCGTCGAAGATCGCCGGATCGGCGGGGACGCTGGTGGGCGGCGGCACCGGCGCCCTGCCGACGCGATACTGGTCCTCGCCGGTAAAGGCGATCATCGCCGCGATCCCCGCGCCATAGCCCGGGGTATCGTCGCCCAGCACGATCACCGGGCGCGTCGCACCGATCCCGAACACCCGCACTGCGGAGCGCACGAAGATTGTGCGGCTGATCCGATAGCGTCCCTGGGGCAGGAAGACGACGCCGCCCTTGCCCCCGGCTGCGGCGGCATCGATCGCCGCCTGGATCGCCGCGCTGTCGTCCGCGCGGCCATCGCCGACGCCGTGCACCGTGATCGCGCGGGGATCGGCGGGGGCGGTACGATAGACCGAGGTCGAGCCGGCAAAGGCGGGGAGAGGCACCAGCAACACGGCCAGCCAGAGCAGCCCCACCGAGAATAGCGCGCGCGTCGTCATCGTCCGTCTCCCGGATCGGGCTGCAAGCGGTCCGCGCACCCGCGCGGGGCGTTCAGGATGCGTGGCGCGAGAGCGACTGTGCCGCGATCGCCACCTGCGTCCGGTTGCGCACATTGAGCTTGCGCATCAGCGCGGTCATGTGCGCCTTCACCGTCGCCTCGGCGATGCCCAGGTCGAACGCGATCTGCTTGTTGAGCTGTCCCGATCCCACCCCGCGCATCACCTTGAGCTGGGTCGGGGTCAGCTGGACCGCGGCGCCCGAGGCATCGGTCGCGATGCGCGGCGCCTCTGGCTGGCGGGATTCGTGGAAGGTCCCTTTCATATCCTGACTCCCTGGCGCGTGGCCTGCGGCGCCTGGCATCGCCCTGCCGGCACCCTTGCGTCCATGGCCGGTTATTCCGGATTCGGTTGGACAGCTTTTGTTATGTTCCCCAACCAAACATTGAATCAAGCCTTTTTTATTGCAGAACTGCAAAAACCTGTCCTACAGATAAAGACAAGGCGAAGACGCCGCCGAGCCGGAACAAGGGTGCCGATTGAGGGGCATCGCTTTTCTCCGGACGCAGTAAACATGGGGGCCGCCACGCGATTGCGCGGGTGCTTGGGGGAGGCGCGAATGGCTATGATGACGACGGGCCGCGGAGTGCGGCGGGGCGACCGGCGATGACGGGCGACGACATCCGGCTGGTGATCGCCGCAGTCGCGGGAATCGCGCTGGCGATCCTGTTGATCGTCCGCGGGCGGCTCCACCCCTTTCTCGGGCTGTTGTGCGGCGCCTTCGCGGTCGGCATCTTTGCGGGCCTGCCGCTCGGCGAGACGTCGAAGGCGGTGCAGAAGGGCGTCGGCGACATTGTCGGCGGCACCGGGCTGGTCGTCGCGCTGGGGCTGTCGCTGGGCGCGATGCTCCATCTGTCGGGCGCCGCCGCCTCGCTCGCCACCGGCGCGCTGCGGCTGACCGGGCCAAAGGCCGCGCCCTGGGCCACCCTGGGCATTGCGATCGTCATCGGGCTGCCGCTGTTCTTCGAAACCGGGCTGGTGCTGCTGCTGCCGATCGTCGTCGCCGCTGCCAAGGCGCTGCCCGACGACGGCGACCGCGACGCCGCCAAGCTGCGGCTGATCATGCCCGCGCTGGCCGGGCTCGGCGTGGTCCATGCGCTGGTCCCGCCGCATCCCGGCCCGCTGCTCGCGGTCGAGGCGCTGAACGCCAGCCTGGGGCTGACGATGCTGTACGGCATATTGATCGCGATTCCGGTCGCGATCCTCGCCGGGCCGGTGCTGGCGCGGTTCGTGACGCCCGGGGTGAAGCTGACCGAGCCGGTGCTGAGCGACCATGCGCTCGACCTGTTGCCGCCACCGCGCCCGGTGTCGCTGTTCATCGTGCTGCTGCCGATCGTGCTGATCGCGGCGGGCGAGCTGGGCAAGCTGGTGCCGGGGCTGGCCGAGGCGCCGTGGCTGGCGGCGGCCAGCAACCCGGTGCTGGCGCTGCTCATCACCAATCTCGTCGCGCTGCCGCTGCTGTTCGGGCGGCGGCTGAGCGAGGCGGCGATCCAGGACGCCGTGTGGTTCGAGACGATGGGCGCGGCGGGCGCGATCCTGCTCGCGATCGGCGCGGGCGGCGCGCTGAAGCAGGTGCTGGTCAGCGCCGGGCTGTCGGACCTGCTCGCGCGGGTGGTGATGCTCTATTCGATCTCGCCCTTGCTGCTCGGCTGGCTGGTCGCAGTGGGCATCCGCCTTGCCGCCGGATCGGCGACGGTCGCGACGATCACCGCGGTCGGGGTGATGCCCGGCGTGGTCGCGGCATCGGGCGCCTCGCCCGAGCTGGTCGTGCTCGCGATCGGCGCGGGATCGGTGTTCTTCAGCCATGTCAACGACCCCGGCTTCTGGCTGGTCAAGGGCTATGTCGGCACTACAACCGCCGACACGTTCCGGACCTGGTCGATGCTCGAGACGGTGATCTCGGTCGCCGGGCTCGCCATGGTCGTGGCGCTTAGCTACATCGTATGACGGTCGGGAGGGGCGTCGTGCAGGAAGGCAGGCTGGCGGATCGCGCCTATACTGCGATCGTCCAGATCATCAACGAGGACGGGCTGACCACCGGCGACCGGCTCCCGTCCGAGGCGCGGCTGGCCGAGACCTTCGGCATGTCGCGCAGCATCGTCCGCGAGGCGCTGGTAAGGCTCGCCGCCGATGGCATCACCGAAGCGCGGCGCGGCGCGGGCTCTTACGTCAAGCGCCGCCCCTCCGAACGGCTCGGCTCGCACGTGCCGATGCAGGGACTCGCGGCGACGCTCGGCACCTATGAAGTGCGCTTCGTGCTCGAGGCCGAGGCGGCGCGGCTGGCCGCGCATCGCCGCTCGCATGCCCAGATGGAGGCGATCGAGGCCGCGCTCGCCGCGCTGCGCGCCGCGCTCCTCTCCAGCGCGCCCGCGCACGACGAGGATTGGGTGCTCCACCGCGCGATCGCCGAGGCGACCGGCAACACTGCGTTCGTGATGCTGTTCGACCGGCTGCATGAGGAAGTCATCCGCATCCTGCGCGCGGGCGTCGACATTTCGCGCTCGCGCCCGCCCGAGGTCATCGGCGCGATGATGGACGAGCATGACGCGATCGTCGACGCGATCCGCGCGCGCGACGCCGATGGCGCCGCGCTCGCGATGCGCTGGCATTTGTCGCAGGGGCGCAAGCGGCTGATGCCGTAAGGGGGCGCGTTTGAAAATTCGCGAAAGAGCGAATTTTAAGGCGGCGCCGGCCCGCTCCCCCGCCCGGCCACCCCTAGAATACTGCCGTCGGGTGGCCGGGCGGGGGAGCGGGCCGGCGCCGCCAAATGCGCGACAGCGCATTTCCAAACAGTCTTAGCGGGCGGCGACCATCCCCGCCTGTACCCACGCCAGCGCCGCATCGCCCAGCACCTCGATCGGGCGATAGCAATGCAGCACCAGCGCATTCTCATCCGCACCCGGCCGCTCCAGCGCCGCGAACTGGCTGTCGAGCAGGCTCGGCGGCATGTAATGCGCCGTCCGCCGCCGCATCTGCTCGCCGATTGCATCGCGGTCGCCGTCGAGCAGCACGAAGCGCACCGGCACCCCCGCCGCAGCCTCCAGCCGCGCGCGATAGCTGCGCTTCAGCGCCGAGCAGGCAGCGACCGCGATCCCCCGCTCGCGCACCGCATCCCCGATCGCAGCGCCCAGCCGATCGAGCCACGGCCAGCGATCGCCGTCCTCGAGCGGCTGGCCCGCGCGCATCTTCGCGACGCTCGCCTCCGAATGATAGGAATCGCCCTCGAACGCAGGACAGCCCAGCCGCTCGGCCAGATGCGCGACCAACGTCGACTTGCCGCACCCGCTCACCCCCATGGCGACGATGGCGCAGGACGGCAATCCGGCGATATTCGCTAGTGACTCCACTGCCGGTCCTTCTTGTACCCCGCACGGTCGCGCCGCGCATTCCGACAACGGTATCGGGGGCCGCGCGGGGCTTGGCCATTGCGACCTTTGTCGCGGTCGCCGCGCCGGCTGCGGCTGGCTATCGGCCATGCTATCCACGTCAATTGAAGCGGTTAGGATCTTGTGGAGAGCAACATGGCCAGCATAGTGCGCGCAGTAGCGAGTGCCTTGATCGTGGCGGGGTTGCCGCTGGGCAGCGCGCTTGCGCAGACGGGGCAGTCGGTGTCCGCCTTCGCGACCGCCCCCGACGATCCCGCTGCCGTGACGGTGCAGGCGCGCGGCGACGGCATCGCCGACGACAGCGCCGCGATCCAGGCGGCGATCGACGCCGCGGCGGCCCGGCCCGGCGGCGGCATCGTGTTCCTGCCCGCCGGGCGCCACCGCATCACCCGCACGCTGTATATGTGGCCGGGCGTGCGGCTGTTCGGCGTCGGGCGGACGCGCCCGGTGCTGCTGCTCGCGCCCTCGACTCCGGGGTTTCAGCGCGGCGTCGGCAGCATGGTGTTCTTCACCGGCAACCAGCCCGGCGCCTCGCCCCCCGGCACCCACGGCGCGCCGATGCGCGGCCCGGTGCCGGTCCCCCCGCCGACCAGCGTGCCGTTCAACCCCGACATTGCCGACGCCAATTCGGGCACTTTCTATTCGGCGATGAGCAATCTCGATTTCGAGATCGGCGAAGGCAATCCGGCGGCGACCGCGGTGCGTTTCCACACCGGCCAGCACAGCTATCTCAGCCATATCGATTTCCGGCTGGGGTCGGCGCTGGCGGGCATTTACCAGGTCGGCAATCTCGGCTTCGACCTGCGCTTCCACGGCGGACGCTATGGCATCCTGACCGAGAAAACCTCGCCCGCCTGGCAATATACGCTGCTCGATTCCGAATTCGACGGCCAGCGCGATGCCGCGATCCGTGAGCATGAGGCGGGGCTGACCCTGGTCAACACCGTGCTGCGCAACGTGCCGGTCGGGATCGAGATCGACAAGGGCTATGGCGACTGGCTGTGGGGCAAGGATGTCCGCTTCGAGAATGTGTCGAAGGCGGGGATCGTCATCAGCAACGAAGGCAATGCCTATACCCAGATCGGGTTCGACAATGCCACCGCGCGGGGCACCCCGGTCTTCGCGCGCTTCCGCGACAGCGGCAAGGCGGTGCCGGGGTCGGAGGCGCCCTATCGCGTCAAGGAATTCACCTATGGCCTGACCCTGCCCGGCCTCGGTCAGCCCGGCAGCACTGCGACGCGCATGGCGATCGCCCCGCTCAAGGCGCTGCCCCGACGCCGCGACGCCGCACTCCGCGCGCTCCCTGCGGTGGCCGGCTGGAGCAATGTCCGCACGCTCGGTGCCAAGGGCGACAATGCCACCGACGATACCGCCGCGATCCAGCGCGCGATCGACAGCCACCGCGTGGTCTATTTCCCCAGCGGCTTCTACCGCGTCACCGACACGCTGAAGCTGCGCCCCGACAGCGTCCTGATCGGCCTCCACCCCAGCCGGACCCAGATCGTGCTGGCCGACGACAGCCCTGGCTTTCGCGGGATCGGCTCGGCACGCGCGCTGATCGAAAGCGCGAAGGGGGGCGATGCGATCGTCTCCGGCCTCGGCCTCGCCACCGGCGGAGTCAATCCGCGCGCGACGGCGCTGTTGTGGAGGGCGGGGGCGCGCTCGCTGGTCGACGACGTCAAGTTCCAGGGCGGGCACGGCACCAATCTCTACGACGGCACTCGCTTCGATCCGTACAACGCCAACCACACGAGCGACGCCGATCCGAAGAAGCGCTGGGACGGCCAATATCCCTCGCTGTGGGTGACCGACGGCGGCGGCGGCACCTTCAACGGACTGTGGACGCCCAACACCTATGCCTCGGCGGGGCTGCTGGTGTCGGATACCGATACGCCGGGGATCGTCTATCAGATGTCGGCGGAGCATCATGTCCGCGCCGAGATCGTGCTGGATCGCGTCCGCAACTGGGAATTCCTAGCGCCGCAGACCGAGGAGGAAGCGGGCGAGGGGCGCAGCACGATCGCGTTCGACATCCGCAATTCGCGCAACATCCTGTTCGCCAATCTCCACGCCTATCGCGTCACCCGCACGCTCCAGCCCGCGCCGGTCGCAGTGCAGATCGAGGGCTCGACCGACATCCGCTTCCGCAATGTCCATGTGAATGCCGAAAGCGGCTTTTCGACCTGCGACGCCAATGGCTGCGGCACCTATTTGCGCGCGAGCAAATATCCCTATTCGAATGCGATCCGCGACGTGACGCGCGGCGGCGAAGTGCGCGAGCGTGAGTTCGCGGTGCTCGACGTGACCGACGCGCCCCCGCCCGCCGCCGCGCCGACGCTGGCGCCGGTGCGCAAGCTGGCGGACGGCTTCGCGGCGCTGGGCGGGGGTGCGGTGGATGCGGCGGGGCGGCTCTATTTCGTCGATCGCCTGTCGCACCGCATTCATGGCTGGACCGAAGCCGGCGGGCTGACCACCATCGCCGATGCCCCGCTCGATCCGGTCAACCTGGCGGTCGATCGCTCGGGCGACCTGCTCGTGCTGTCGTCGGACGGGCCAGAGGGCAGCGTGTACAGCATCGCGCCGGACAAGCCGAACGCCGTGCGGGTGATCGCGCCGACTCCCGTGTCGGAACGCCGCAATGCCCGCGTCGCGCTCCCCGGCAGCTTCTGGGTCAATGGCGAGTTCCGCGACCAATATGACTCCGCGACCGACCAATTCACGACCCTGGCGGAGATGTTCGCGCGCGACGCGGCGGCGCCAAAGCCCCGCGAATATGTCTCCCCCGACGGCAGCCTGGTCCTCCCGGCGTATCGCGTGTGGCAACAGGGGCCCGACAATCATCTCGGCTGGCGTTTCTCCGACACGCTCGACACCTATGGCTGGACCGGCGGCACCGTCGGCGCGCGGGTGTACGTCGCCAATGCCTCGGAGAACCGCAGCTATTCGGCGCTGCTCGGGGTCGGCGGCGCCCTGACCGATCTCAGGCCATTCGCGGCGCGCGGCGGCGAGAGCGTCGTCGCCGGGCCGGACAGGCGCGTGTACATCGCCAATGGTCAGGTCTTCGTCCACGCAGCGGACGGCGCGGAACTGGGCCGAATCGATGTGCCCGAACGCCCGCTGCACCTGCTGTTCGGCGGTCGCGACGGGCGCACGCTGTTCATCCTCACCCACCACGCGGTCTACGCCGCCACCCCCTGACCTCCCGGCGGGGCGACCGGCTTGCGACCATGGTCGTAGATGCCGGTCGCCCCGCGATCCGGTAAGACCATCCCCACAAGGCGCGGAGCCGCTTCGGTCCCACGCGCCAGAACCTTCAGAGGGGGATATCATGATCGGGACATTTTCATTCGACCGTCGATCGCTGGCGCATCTGCGTGATAGCGCTACCAGCGTGGCCGCGCTCGCCGCCGCGCTCGCCTGCACCCCGGCCCTTGCCCAGACCGCGCCCGATCCGGTCGCCCAGACCGTCCCCGATGCGCCCGAGGCCCAGGACGACGCGGGTGAGATCATCGTCACCGGCACGCGTATCCTGTCGAGCGGGTTCACCGCGCCCACGCCGACGACGATCATCGGCGAAGAGGAAATCGCCCGCAACGCACAGCCCAATATCTTCAACGCAGTGATCCAGCTGCCGTCGCTCCAGGGCTCGACCGGTGCCTCGACCGGCACGTTCAGCACGTCGAGCGGGACGCAGGGGCTCAGCTCCTTCTCGCTGCGTGGCCTCGGCACGATCCGCACGCTGACGCTGCTCGACGGCCAGCGCGTCGTCGGCGCGAACGTGACCGGCGTTCCCGATATCAGCATGTTCCCGCAATTGCTGGTCAAGCGCGTCGACGTCGTCACCGGCGGCGCCTCCGCCTCCTATGGCTCGGACGCGGTCGGCGGCGTGGTCAACTTCATCACCGATACGCGCTTCACGGGCTTCAAGGCCAATGTCCAGGGCGGCATCACCACCTATGGCGACGATGCCCAGGCGCTCGTCCAGGCGGCGGTGGGCAAGGCGCTGTTCGACGATCGGCTGCACCTGATCGCCAGCGCCGAATATGATCATGAGGACGGCGTCGGCCCCGGCGATTTCGGCACCGATCTGGCGGGCAAGCGCGACTGGTATCGCGCCACCACCTTGTTCAACACCGGCCAGACCAACAACGGCCTGCCGCAATTCGTCGTCGGCGATTACGCCCAGCCCTATCAATATGCGCGCTACGGCCTGATCAACAACGGCCCGCTCCAGGGCATTGCCTTCGACGTCAACGGCACGCCCTATAATTTCAACTATGGCTCGGGCGGCGTGCCGCAGGGCAATGGCCGGGTGAGCAATTGCTATCCGGGCAACAGCTTCTGCGTCGGCGGCGACCTTTCGGGCGCGCCGGGTTCGGGCGCGTCGCTCAAATCGGCGCTGGAGCGGATCAACGGCTTCGGGCGGATCGGCTATGATTTCGCCGACGACAATGAAGTCTATTTCACTGCGAACATCGCGCAGGTGAAGACGAGCAACCAGCCGAGCCCCGGCTATAATCGCCCGAACCTGACGGTGCAGTGCGCCAACCCGTTCCTGCCGCAGCTGGTGCGCGATCGCTGCGCATCGGCGGGGATCACGTCGTTCAACTTCGGGTCGAGCAACGGCAATTTCCCCGATCCCAAGGTCAGTACCGATCGCCGTCAGTATCGCTTCGTCGGCGGCGTGAAGGGCAAGTTCGGCGTGGGCGGATCGGATTGGCGTTACGACGCCTATTATGCGCATGGCACGACGATCGCCGATATCGACGTCGACACGATCGTCCTGCAGAACCGCTATGTCGCCGCGACCAATGCGATCACGCTGAACGGCGCGATCGTATGCGCCGATGCCGCGGCGCGCGCGGCGGGGTGTCAGCCGATCAACATCTTCGGCGGGATGGCGCCCTCGGCGGCGGCGCTCGCCTATGTCACGCCCGAAAACGGCCCGTTCCAGCACACCAAGCTGACTCAGGACGTCGCCAGCCTCAACTTCTCGGGCGAGCCGCTCAATCTGTGGGCGGGGCCGCTGTCGGTCGCGTTCGGCGGCGAGTATCGCAAGGAATATTACCGCGTGACCGGCGACCCCTATGGCGCCGGGGTGACGAGCGTCAGCCCCAACAGCGCGGCCTATCCGGCCGATCCGCTGCTCAACGCACCTTTGGGCAGCAATTGGGCGGCGGGCAATTACAAGAACGGCACCGGAAAATACGATGTTTACGAAGGATTCCTGGAGCTTAACCTGCCCCTGTTCAACAGCGACGCGATCGGTCGTGCCAATTTGAACGGCGCGGGCCGGGTGACGCATTACAGCACGTCGGGCACCGTCTGGGCGTGGAAGGTCGGCGGCACCTGGGACACGCCGGTCGACGGCATCCGGCTGCGCGCAGTCACGTCGCGCGACGTCCGCGCGCCGAATCTGTCCGAACTGTTCGCCGCGCCGACCGTCACGACGCTCCCCAGCTTCAACGATCCTTTCAACAACGTCGCAGTCCAGGCATTCCAGAACACCGTCGGCAACCCCAATCTGAAGCCCGAAATCGCGCGCAACACCGAATTGGGCATCGTCTATTCAAAGCCTTCGTGGCTGCCGGGGCTCAGCCTGTCTTTCGACTATTACAGCATCAAGCTGGACGGCGTGATTTCGACGCTGTCGGCGGACCAGATCGTGCGCTTCTGCTATGAGGGGAACCAGGCGTTCTGCGGCGGCTTCGTGCTCAACAGCCCGGTGCAGGGCGGCAATTACATCAACGTCCAGCCGTTCAACCTCGCCTCGTGGAAGACCAGCGGGTTCGACATCGAGGCGAGCTATCGGTGGCAGCGTCCGCTGGGCCTGCCGGGCAGCTTCACGCTCCGCGCGCTCGGCACGCATGTCCGCGAGTTCATCGTCGACGCGGGAATCGCCGGGGTCGACAAGGTCGACCAGGCGGGTGCCAATTCGGGCAACACGCCCAGTTGGAAATGGCTGGCGGTCCAGAGCTACAGCAACGACAGCTTCAGCTTCAACGTCCAGGAGCGCTGGTTCTCGGACGGGGTGTTCGGCAACCAATATGTCGTCTGCACTTCGGCCTGCCCCGTCTCGACCGGCAACCACCCGACGATCGACCGTAATAGGATGAAGGGCGCCTTCTATGTCGATATCGGTGGTTCGGTGAATTTCACCAATGAAATCAGTAGCTTCTTCAAAGTCGACAATCTCTTCGACCACGACCCGGAGGCGATGCCGCAAACCAATACCGGGCTCGACGTCAATCCCGCGCTCTACGACACGCTGGGCCGCACCTATCGTGTCGGGGTGCGCGCGCGGTTCTGATCCCGCTTTCGCCTCCCAGCATGGGCCGGCGGCGCACCCCGCGCTGCCGGCCGCTTTGTCAGGATTGACCGGAGCGCCGGCGCCGCTAGCCTGAACGCCCCTCAGCCGGAGCCCCCGCATGGCCGAACCCGCCCCGCTGCACATCGCGTTCCTGCTCTACCCCGATGTGACCCAGCTCGACCTGACCGGGCCGGCGCAGATATTGTCGCGTCTGGGCAATGTTCGCCTCGTTCTGGTCGCCAAGACGCGCGATCCGGTGCCCACCGACGCACAGTTTCCGCTGCTGCCCGGCGCGACCTTCGCCGACGTGCCGCGCACCGATATCCTGTGCGTCCCCGGCGGCTTCGGCACCGTCGCGGCGATGGAGGATGCCGAGACGCTCGCCTGGGTCCGCCAGGTTGCCGAGGGCGCGCAATGGGTTACGAGCGTCTGCACCGGATCGCTGTTGCTCGCCGCCGCCGGGCTGCTGCGCGGCTATCGGGCGACGAGCCATTGGGCGTCGCGCGACCAGCTCGCCTGGTTCGGCGCGGAGCCGGTCGCCGAGCGCGTGGTGTTCGATCGCAACCGCGTGACCGGTGGCGGCGTCACCGCGGGGATCGATTTCGCGCTGGCGCTGACCGCGCGCATCCGCGGGGAAGCGCATGCCCGCTTCGTCCAGCTCAGCCTCGAATACGACCCCGCACCCCCCTTCGATTCGGGTTCGCCCGAGCGGGCCGACCCGGCGACACTCGCGCGCTACCGCGACATGGTGTCGCGGTTCGCGCCGGACCGGGCGGAGAAGGTACGCGCGATCGCGGCGCGCTCCGCCTAACCCGCGAGCGCCGCCGCGCCGCGCAAATCCTGGACGAACGCGGCGAACTCGTCCTCCACGCGCGCCTTGTCGGGCATCCGCAGCAGGAAGCTCGGATGGATCGTCACCCAGCCGATCCCGCCCTCGGCCAGCTCGATCGCGCGGCCACGTTCGCGACCGATCGTCACGACCTTGCCCAGCATCTGCCGCGCCGCGGTGGCGCCCAGCGCGAGCGTGACCGCGGGCCGGACGAGCAGCCGCTCCTGCTCGTACCACCAGCGACACGCGCTGATCTCGCCCGCGTCGGGCTTCGCATGGATGCGGCGCTTGCCGCGCGGCTCGAACTTGAAGTGCTTGACCGCATTGGTGACGTAGAGCGTCGCGCGGTCGATCCCTGCCGCCGCGATGGCGCGGTCGAACATCTGCCCCGCCGGGCCGACAAAGGGGTGCCCGGCCAGGTCCTCCTGGTCGCCGGGCTGCTCGCCGATCACCATCATCCGCGCATCGACCGGGCCTTCGCCGAACACCGTCTGCGTCGCATGGGCGTGCAAATGGCAGCGGGTACAGCCGCGCGCCTCTTCGCGCAGCGCTTCCCATGCGTCGCCGCTGTTGCCGCCGAGTGCATCGCGTGCGTTCGCCACCATCGCCGTTTCCCGCTGGCGCGCGCCCGCCACCAGTTCCTTGACCAACGCGGTTTCGGGCATGTTGTGCCAGTATTTGCGCGGCATCTCCTTCCGCATCGCGCCCACCTTGAGCCGCGCGGGATTGAAGGTGGAGGCGTAATAGGTCTTCCACATCGCCTCGACCGGATCGTCGCCGGGCGCGTCCTCGCGCCGCGCGGGCGGGCCCTCGCGCAGCGTCGCGCCGTCCCAGTGCAGCGACAGTTCGGGGGTAAGGATCGACCAGCGCATCGCCGCGAAGCGATCGACGAAGAAGCGGGCATTGGCGCGGACGATATGATGCTCGGGCTCGAACCAGGCGACATAGCGCGGGGTGCCGCCGTCATCGACTTCACGAAAGCGGACGAACGCGCGCATCTTGTGGATGTCGCGGCGGACCGCCTTGGCCATGTCCTCGATGCGGCGCACCAGCGGATCGGCGCGATCGTCGATGCGGCGCGGCTGGTCGATCAGGCCGACGAGCAGCGAGTAGAGCCATGCGAAGCGCTGCGGATCGGCGTGCAGCAGCGCCGACTGGGCAAGCTCCAGAAACCCGCGCTGGACGGTGAAGCCTTTCGTTCCGCCGCCGGGCAATTCGGGCGCGCTGAAAAGATCGCCCGGCTGTTCGCCCACCTGCCAGACCACGTCAGACGGCGCGACGCCCGCCTGGGCCAGCGCCCGCGCAGCGTCGCGCCATCCGGCGAAGTCGTCCTCGGCGGCGAGGGTCACTCGCCGCATCGGGCCGCCTTATTCGCGTTCGTCGCCGGGGGCATGGTCCTCGGCCCGCTCCAGTTCGGCGGGCTTGCGGGCTTCGAATATCGTCGCGAGCCGTTCCTGCTCGGCATCGCTCAGCCCTTCGGCGGCGGCGGGGAACATGTCTTCCTCCTCCTCGTCGATGTGATGCTCGTAGCGATGGCGCATCTCGCCGAACGTTTCGTCCCATTCGGCGGTGCCGAATTCGAGGTCGAGAAGCTCGCCGAGCAGATCGTCGACTTCCTTGTGCTCGGACACCGAATGGCGCGCATCCTCGCGCAGTTCGGGGTCGCCGAGCATCGTCGCATAAAGCGACTCCTCCTCGGCGGCGGCATGCGCCTGGAGCTCGAGCTGCAGCGTCTCGAACGCCTCGCGGCGCGGCGCGTCGGTGCCGGGATGGTCGCCGACGCGCTTGAGCAGCCCGCGCTGGCGGTCGTGATCGGCCTTCAAATCCTCGAAAATGCGTGCGTCGCTCATGGGAGCCCTCCTGTTTCGGGGGCACAACCGTTTCACGCGGCGAAAAGCTCCAGTTGCTCGCGCTTTGGTGCGACGAGCGCGCGGAGATCGGCCTTTTCGGCCAGCGCGACCGGGCGCCAGTCCTCTGCGATCAGGAAAGGGCGGAGCTTGGCGATCGAGACCGTCAGCCGCGCGACATCGGCGAGCCGCAGCCGCCGCCAGCGCCGCGTGGCGAGGATCGCCGTCACGGCCTTCACCCCCAGCCCCGGCACGCGCAACAGCGCCTCGCGCGGCGCGCGGTTGACGTCCACCGGGAAGCGATCGCGGAATTTGAGCGCCCAGGCGAGCTTGGGATCGATGTCGAGCGGGAGCATGCCGGTCGCGGAGTCCGCCGCCGCGGCGACTTCGCGCGGCTGATAGTCGTAGAAGCGCATCAGCCAGTCGGACTGGTACAGCCGATGTTCGCGCATCAGCGGCGGGCGCTGGAGCGGCAGCACTGCGCTCGCGTCCGGGATCGGGCTGAACGCCGAATAATAGACGCGGCGGAGCTTGAAGCGATCGTACAGTCCGGCGGCGCGGGTGATGATGTCGCCATCCGTCGCCGCATCGGCGCCGACGATCATCTGGGTCGACTGGCCCGCAGGCGCGAAGCGGGGTGCGGACTTGTAGCGTTTGCCTGCATCGGCGCGATCATCGATCGACGCCCGCACGTCGCGCATCGCGCCTTCGATCCGCGGCGCCGATTTCTCCGGGGCCAATCGAGTCAGCCCGGCGACGGTCGGCAACTCGACATTGATCGACAGCCGATCGGCGTGGAGCCCCGCCTGCCGGACCAACTCGGGGTCGGCGTCGGGGATCGTCTTCAAATGGATATATCCGCGAAACCCATGATCCTCGCGCAGGCTCTGCGCGACGCGGACGATCTGCTCCATCGTATAATCCGGCGACCGGATGATCCCCGAGGAGAGAAACAGCCCCTCGATATAATTGCGGCGATAGAAGCGCAGCGTGAGGTCGACAATTTCCTCGGGCGTGAAGCGCGCGCGGCGGACGTTCGAACTCTTGCGGTTGATGCAATAATGGCAATCGAACACGCACGCGTTGGTCAGCAGGATCTTGAGCAGGCTGATGCAGCGGCCATCGGGCGCATAGGCGTGGCAAATGCCCATGCCCTCGGTCGAGCCCAGTCCCTTGCCGTCCGCCGAATTACGCTTGCTCGTGCCGGATGACGCGCAGGATGCGTCATATTTTGCCGCGTCGGCAAGGATGGCGAGTTTCTCGCGAAGGTCCAGTTGCGCCATTTGTTCTTTATATGTTCCAATCGCTTGCGTGTCCAGTGGCGATGGACGCGATGCAGCCGGGCCGGTAAGGCACGCCGCATGGGGTGGGCGACGATCTGGAACGCGAAGGCGCGCGTGCTTTGGCTGGCGCTGGCGGTGACGTGCAGCCTGGGCTGGCTGTTCAAGGGGCATTGCATGTCCGGCGGCTGGGTCGGGTCGATACAATATACCACCGGCTGCTATTCCGATGTGCTGCCCTTCTGGTTCGGGCGTGGGGTGGCCAGCGGGCAGATCCCGTATCTGCAGGCGCGGATGGAATATCCGGTCCTCACCGGCGCGCAGATCTGGCTGGAGGGGAGCGTAACGCGCCTCCTGTTCGGCGCCGGCGCGCGGGACGCGCATTTCCTGGGCGTGGTTGCGCTGGTCAATGCGCTTCTGGCGGCGGCGATCCTGGCGATGATGATGCGGGCGGGAGTCGATCGGCGGCGGCTATGGGCCTGGGCGGCGGCGCCGCCGCTCGTGCTGTATCTGGCGCATAACTGGGACCTTGCCGCCGCGACGCTTGCGGTCTGCGCGCTGGTACTAGCGCAGCGCGGGCGGCTGGTGCAGGCCGCCGCTGCCGCGGCGCTGGGCACGGCGGCAAAGCTCTTCCCGGTGCTGCTGCTGCCGTTGCTCGGGCTTGGCGCATTGTTCGGCGACGCCCGGCCCTGGCGGGCGCGGCTGATGCGCGCGACGGCGCTCTCGGCGGCGGCGATCGGGGCGTGGCTGGCGGTGAACCTGCCGGTCGCGCTGCTGGCGCCGGAGAATTGGAGCGAATTCTATCGCTTCTCGCAGGAGCGCTCGGGCACCGCCGCCGCGACCTGGGACGTGCTTGCCAATCTGGGATGGCTGTTCACCTGGACCGAGGATCGCAATCTCTTTGCGCCGCTGCTGTTCGTTGGCGGCGCGGGTGCGATGCTCGCATTCGGATGGCGCCAGCACCACGCGCATCTGTGGACGCTGTTTGCGCCGGTGCTGGCGTGGTTCATGCTGACCAACAAGGTCTATTCGCCGCAGTTCGACCTGTGGCTCTATCCGATGCTGGTGATGCTGGCGCCGCGGTTGCGGCTGGTCGCGCTGTTCGTGGTCGGCGACATCGCGGCGTATTTCGCCGAGTTCTGGTGGTTTGCCGGGATGGAGAATGCGTGGCCCGCAACCACCGTAACCGATATTGCGGTCGCCGCCGGGTTTCGGGGAGCCGTGATGCTCTGGCTCATCGTCGATTGCGTGCGGCGCCCGCCACCGGAGTGGGTGACCGCCCCGCGCTGAGCATCAGGGAAGCGGCAGGTCGGTCTCGGCCTTCTTCCGCGCCTTGGCATCGGCCTTGGCACGCGTTGCGTTGCGCACGAAACAGCCGGTCTGCCCGCCTGCCCCCACCGTCGAGCAGCTTCCGGTGCCGGTCTGCCCCGAGGTCAGCGCATCCTGCGAGCGGACTGCCCAGCTTTCGGTCGCTTGCGGGCGCCCGGCCTGGTCGCGCAGCGTCTTGGGGATGCGAAACCGTTCGGTCTCGTCGAGGCGCTGGCACACGACGATCTCTTCGCCATTGTCGTTGGTCGGGCATTTGTCGTTGCCGTAAATCAGCAGCACGCCGTTCTGGGCGGCATTCTGCGCCTGCGCCGCTGGGACGAGGAGCGGTGCCACGGCGAGCGCCGCGCCGAATACAACCTGCTTGATCATCACGCCTGCTCCTTCACCCACCGGGACATTTCCTACACCCCTAACGCTGAACCCGGCCTGTCATATCCGCTTGGACAGCGCAATCGCGGCGCGGCACCCCATGCGAATCAGCCCGGCGAGCACCGGATAGCCCGGCGCCTGCTCCGCGCCAGAGGCAATCGCGGTGTCGAGATGCTCAAGCTCTTCGGCACGAAACTCTGCAACGGCCTCGCTCAGCTCGGGATCGGCAGCCCCCAGTTCGGCGAGCTGCTGGCTATAATGGCGGTCGATCTCGGTCTCGACCGCAGCCGTGCAGGCCATGGCGGCGGAAGGCCCCATCGCCGCAGTGACCGCGCCCAGCGCAAAGCCTGCCACATCCCAAAAGGGCTGGAGCGCGGTCGGTCGAACGCCGCGGCGCACCAGCATCGCGTCGAAAAAGCGGCGATGGCGCTCCTCCTGGATCGCCATGCCCGCGATCTGGCGCGCGGCGGGCGTGCGATCCCCCATCACCGCCAGCTGGCCGGCATAGATTCGCGTCGCGCCATATTCGCCCGCCTGGTCGACGCGCACCATTGTCCGCATGGCCTCACGCGCGTCACCCGGTTTCCAGCTCATCGCCTTGCCCTCCGAACCGACAGGCCAAAGATCGCCACCGCGCCCGCGAGCGAGAAGATCGCGTTGAACCCTGCGAGGCTGATCCCGAGCAGCGTCCATTGCGCCGTGTCGCAGCGGATCAGCGGGCGGCGGAGCGCTTCGTCGAGCATCGCCATCGGATCGCCGGGGGTGGCTGCGGCGGTGCAGGCGGTGATGCCCTGCCACCAATGATATTCGACTCCCGCGTGGAAAATGCCGATCGCGCCGCTGAGCGCGATCAGCGCGCCCGCGAACAACACCAGCGTCATCCGCAGCGGGCGACCGGGGGCCACGAACGACAGCGCCGCCACTGCGATCGCGGCATAATGCGGCCAGCGCTGCCACATGCACATCTCGCACGGGACCAGTCCGAAACTTTGCGAAAGTAGCGCACCGCCGACCAAAGCTGCGGGCAGCAGCAGCGCGATCAGCCGTGCGATACGAAGTCCGTCAACCGGCATGGCTCAGCGCCCCTTGGTCGCGACGAGCGGGCTGTTCGGCCCGACCCGCGCGATCGTCTGGAGCGCGTAATGGAGCTGGAAATCGTCGATTCCCTGCTTCTTGAGCTGTTCCGCCGTGGCGGCAAAGCGCGGATCCGTCTTGGCGTCCTCTTCGAGCACGCCGTCGTCGACCTTTTCCGAATTGATCAGGTGACGGCGCAGATCGGCTTCGCGCAGCACCGGGCGATCCTTGTAATCGGGGTCCGAAATCTGCGGCACCATCAGGTCGGGCTTGATCCCGCCTTCCTGCACCGAATGGCCCGACGGTGTGTAATAGCGCGCGGTCGTGAGGCGCAGCGCGGCGCGCGGCCCCATCGGCAGGATCGTCTGGACCGATCCCTTGCCGAAGCTGCGCACCCCCATCACCAGCCCGCGGTGATGATCCTGGAGCGCCCCCGCGACGATCTCCGACGCCGAGGCAGTGCCCGAATCGACCAGCACCACCACCGGCAGCCCGCGCGCCAGATCCCCCGGCACCATCGATTCGGCGTAATAGCGGGAAATATCGTCCTTCTCGCGTCCGCGCTGCGACACGATCTCGCCATGCCCCAGGAACACGTCGGACACCGCGATCGCCTCGCTCAGCAACCCGCCGCCATTCTGGCGGAGATCGACGACATAGCCGAGCGGCTTGTGCCCCAGCTTCTTGTCGATCGACTGGATCGCGGCGATCGTGTCGGCGCCGGTTTGCGCCGTGAAGGTGTTGATGTTGATGATGCCGACGCCGTTCTTGACGTCCCACTTCACCGGCTTCTGCACGATCACTTCGCGGGTCAGGGTGAACTGCAGCGGTTTGTCGGCGCCGGGGCGGACGACGGTGAGCGTGATCTTGGTCCCCGGCTGGCCGCGCATCTGCTCGATCGCTTCGTCGAGGCTGCCGCCGACGATGAACTTGCCGTCGAGATGGGTGATGAAGTCGCCCGATTTGATCCCCGCGCGCGCCGCCGGGGTATCCTCGGTCGGGGCGATGACCTTCACCGCGCCGTCCTGCTGCGTGACGGTCAGCCCCAGCCCGCCATAATTGCCATCGGTCTGGATTTTCAGATTGTCGAATTCGAGTCCGTCGGCAAAGCTGCTGTGCGGATCGAGCGCCGCGAGCATCCCCTGGATCGCGCCTTCGACCAGCGTCTTGTCGTCGACCTTTTCGACATAGTTCGCCTTCACCTGGTTATAAACTTCCATGAAGGTGTCGAGTTCGCGGTAGCTGTTGGTATCGACCCCCGCCATGGCGCCCGAGGCGATGGGCACAAGGGCCAGTGCGCTGACGGCTGCAGTGACCTGAAGAAACGAGCGAAGCATCAAACGACTTTCCGGAAGCGCGGTGCGCGCAATATGGGGATCGATAGCGGCTTTTCCACGGCGTAGCAAAGCGCCGCGCAGCGTCAGCCGAGGAGCTGTGCGAGGTCCATCGGGCGGCCGCGACGGCGGAGTTCGACGGTCAGCTGCGGCGCATCGCCGGCACCCGCGCGCCCGATCGGAGCGCCCTGCGCTACGGTGTCGCCTACGCGCACCCCAACCGAGGCCAGTCCGGTGACGAGCGAGGTCCAGCCCTTGCCATGATCGACGATCACGACCCCGCCATAGGCGCGAAACGGTCCGGCATAGACGATGCGCCCCGCCGCCGGAGCAACCGCCGCGGCATTGGGCGCGCAGGCCAGCGTCAGCCCGCGCGCGCGCACGCCCGTCGCCGACAGTTCGCCGAGCCCGCTGACGACGCGCCCGGCCACTGGAAGCCGGTAGGCGGTGAGGGTGGTTGCACGCGTCGCGGGCGGTTCGCCGGGGGTGGTCGGTCGCGGCAGCGGGCCTGGCAGCGTGGCCAGCGCCGCCTGAATCTCGCGCGCATCGCCTGCGGTCGCCATCTGGTCGACGATCTCGCGCGCGCGCTCCCCTAGCGCCAGTGCGCGGTCGGATTCGACCAGCGCGCTGCGCCCCAGCGTCTGCGAGCGCAGCCGGTGCCCGGCCTCCAGCTTGACGAGCGCGGTGCGTTCGCCCTCCAGCCGCGCGCGGCCGTCGCGAAGGCTGGCGAGTGCGGCCTGGGCATCGGCGCGAAGCTGGCGGACGCGCGCCAGTTCGGCGCGGACATTCGCGGTGCGCGCGGCAACGACGGGCAGGGTGGTGCCGAGCACTGCCCGGATATGGACCATGTCGGCGGTCGACCCGGGCTGGACCAGCCCGAGCACCGCGGGGCGTCGGGCCATCGACTGGAGCGCCGCGACGAGCCGCAGAATTGGCCCCTGGCGCTCGGCGAGCCGGGTCCGCTGAGTTGTCAGCGCGCGATCGACGATCGCGATCCGGGCAAAGGCCGCGGCGATGTCTGCCTCCGCCGCCTTGATCCGCTCGGCAGCGGCGGCCTCCTGCGCGCGGGCCTGCGCCGCGAGGTCGCGCTCGCCTGCCGCGGCCTGTTCTAGCGCACGCGATCGTGCCTGTGCGGCCTGCGACGCGGCAGCGGCGGAATCGAGGCGCGCCTTTTGCTCGCCCAGCGACGGTGCCTGCGCCCGGGCCAGCGTCCCCGCCGCGAGCATCCCGGCCAGCGCAAGCGTCAGCGCGATGCTCCGCCCCGGCCCCATGGTGTCAGCCTTCGCGGTGATAGGGGTGGTTGGCGAGGATCGACGCGGCGCGCCACAGCTGTTCGGCCAGCATCGCGCGCGCCATCATGTGCGGCCAGGTCGCGCGCCCGAACGACAGCAACAGGTCGGCACCCGCGCGCTCGGCGTCGCCGAATCCATCCGCCGCACCGATCAGGAAGCGCACTTCGCGCACGCCGTCATCGCGCCACGCGCCCAGCCGCTCGGCGAGAACGCGCGAGGGCAGGTTATCGCCGGTTTCATCGAGTACGACGGTCTTTGTGCCCGGCGCCTTGTCGGGGACGCGCCCGCCGGTATCGGGCAGCTCGGTAACGCGAGTCGGCCAGGTCACGCGCTTGAGATAGCGCTCGACAAGCTCGGCCTCGGGGCTGCGCCCGATCCGCCCGCGCGCGACGATGTGCAGCAGCATCGCGCCGCTATCGCCGCGAAGGGCTCATGCCGGGCTGGCTTCGCCGAACGACCACATGCGTTCGAGATTGTAGAAGCTGCGCACTTCGGGGCGGAAGAGGTGGACGATCACGTCGCCCGCATCGATCAGCACCCAATCGGCGGTCGGCAACCCCTCGATACGCGGGCTGCGGCCGCATTCGGCCTTGATCTTCTCGGCAAGCTTCATCGCCATCGACGCGACCTGCCGCGTCGAGCGGCCCGAGGCGACGACCATGTAATCGGCAATGCTGCTCTTGCCCGCGAGCGGGATCGAGACGGTTTCCACCGCCTGATCGTCGTCGAGCGAAGTCAGCACGAGCTTGTGCAGCGCATCGATCCCTTGCGGATCGGTCGAACGCTGGACGGTGGGCGATGTGGCCAAGGAGCCTCCTAGGGTTTAACAGACGAAGTGCTGGTTTGTGGGGACGACGAAAACTGTCGATGCCAGGAAGGGTCTGCGGCCCGAAGGCGCGTCGCCGAAGTCGGATCGGGGCGAAAGCGCAGCATCACGAGGGCCGGCAATCTCCAACACGTCCAATTCTTTGCCTGGCCTGCGGGCCGCACAGCGCGCCGCAGCCAACTCATCGCAGGACTTGCGCGAGCGTTACCGTCATAGCCCGGACGCGCGATAACCGCAATCGGAACCTGTCGAGCGATGTCGCGCCACCGTTCCCAGCGATGGAACTGGGCCAGATTGTCGGCGCCCATCAGCCAGATGAAGCGGTGTTTGGGGTAAAGCCGCGGCAGTTTTGCCAGCGTATCGGCGGTGTAGCGGGTCTTGAGACGCTGCTCGATGGCGCTGGGGCGGATCGGCGCGCGCCGCGCCATCGCGCGTGCCGAGGCCATGCGCGCGGGGAAGGGCGCCATGCCCTTGACCGGCTTGAGCGGATTGCCGGGCGACACCAGCCACCACACTTCGTCGAGCCCCAGCGCGCGGATCGCGTGGAGCGAGAGCCGGCGATGGCCGCGATGCGCGGGATTGAACGAGCCGCCGAGGAGACCGATGCGCTTCAAGGGGTATGCTTGCGAAACCATATGTTGATTGCCCGCAAATCGAGGCGCGCGGGAGGGGATCGGATCAACTCCGGCATCGTTGCTGATGCTGCTCGATCATCGCGTCGAGTTCGGCCATCACTTCCGCATTCGGCGCGACGTCGCCCCGTTTGATCGCCTCAATACCTGCATGTAGGAAAGCGCGATAGTCCGCCTCGCTTTCTTTCACCTGCCTAACCGCCTCTGCCGATAACGCGGCGACGCTGCACGTTGCGATCTGCTCAACCATGGCCGGTGTCCCGGTATCGAGTTCGACGGCGATCTTGGCAAGCGTGGTCATGCCAGGAACCTAAGCCTCGCGGAAACGCGCTTCAAGGGGGGACGAAAGGCACCTCGCTCACTCAGGAAAGCGTCGCACCACCTCAATCGGCCCGACAATGGCAGCGTTGAATGCCTCGAGCGCTTCGGCGGGGATCCAATATTCGCGGTGCGCGCGGCCACCAGCCTCCTCTCGGCGGTAACTGGAAAGGAATTGCGCGCTGACCGCGAACCGGGTCACGAAGCCTGCACCGCTTTCCGGCACGTTCCAGTCGCGGGCGATCTTCACCGCATATTCCTCGGTCGTGACCGGGTAGAAGATCGGCTGCTCAGGAAGGCGCGGCGGAAAGGCAGTCATGCCGCTGGCCTCGATCAAGGCGAGTTCGGCGGGGCCGACGGGACGCCAGAGCGTTACGGTCTCGCTCAAGGCCGCGCCTGACCGGTCCCGCGCACCACCCATTTATACGTCGTAAGCCCCTCCAGCGCGACCGGCCCGCGTGCGTGCAGCCGGCCCGTGGAAATCCCGATCTCGGCGCCCAGCCCGAACTCGCCGCCATCGGCGAACTGCGTCGAGGCGTTCCACATTACGATCGCGCTATCGACGCCGTTCAGGAAGCGTTCGGCGGTGTCGGCATCGTCGGTGATGATTGCGTCGGTGTGGTGCGATCCGTGGCGGGCGATGTGTGCCATCGCCACATCGACGCCGTCGACCAGCTTTACCGACAGGATCGCGTCGAGATATTCGGTGTCCCAATCGGCGTCCGCAGCGGGAAGCGCGCGCGGCTCGATCGCCTGCACATCGGCATCGCCGCGCAGCTCGCACCCGGCATCGGCCAGCGCGGCGAGCACCGGCGCGGGATCGGCGAAGCCGCGATCGATCAGCAGCGTCTCGGTCGAGCCGCAAATGCCGGTGCGGCGCATCTTGGCGTTCACCGCCAGCGCGCGCGCCATTTCGGGATCGGCGGCGCGATCGATATAGGTGTGGCACAGCCCGTCGAGATGCGCGAGCACGGGCACCCGTGCCTCGGCCTGGACGCGCGCGACCAGCCCCTTGCCGCCGCGCGGCACGACCATGTCGATTGCGCCCTCGGCGGTCAGCATCGCCCCGACCGCCGCGCGATCGGTGACGGGGACGAGTTGCACCGCATCGGCGGGCATTCCCCCCGCCTCGAGTCCCGCCGCGAGCGCCGCATGGATCGCGCGGTTGCTGCGGATCGCTTCCGAACCGCCGCGCAGGATCGCGGCATTGCCCGCCATCGCGCACAAGGCGCCGGCATCGGCGGTGACGTTGGGGCGGCTTTCATAGATGATGCCGATGACGCCGATCGGCACGCGCACGCGGGCAAGTACCAGCCCGTTGGCACGCTCGGAACGGCTGATCGTGTCGCCGACCGGGTCGTCGAGCCGCGCGACGGCCTCGACGCCCGCCGCCATCGCCGCGACGCGACCGGCATCGAGCCGCAAGCGATCGAGCATCGCGCCCGACAGGCCCGAGGCGGCGCCCGCTTCCATGTCGAGTGCATTGGCGGCGATGATCGTGTCGCTCGCGGCACGAATAGCGTCGGCTGCGGCGATGAGAGCGCCGCTTTTCTGGTCGCTGGTCATCGCAGCGAGGCGCGTGGCCGCAGCCCGCGCGCGCGCGGTCATGTCGGCCATCAGCATGGAAATATCGGAGTCAGCCATGCTGCGTCCGCTAGCACGAGTCTGCGCAAGCTGGTAGGCGGCAAAACATGGGGGAATTCGACGCAGCGGGCGAATTGATGACGGGCGCGCTTCTCGGCCGGGCGGTCGAGCCGCGCACCGGGGAATGGCATGCGCCCGACGCGATGTGCCTCAATTGCGGGACTGCGCTGATCGGCGCGCATTGCCATGCCTGTGGCCAATCGGGGCATGTCCATCGCTCGCTGGGGGCGATCGGGCACGAGATATTGCACGGCGTCGCGCATTTCGAGGGCAAGATCTGGCGCACGCTGCCGCTGCTCGCCTGGCGGCCGGGCGAGCTTACCCGGCGCTATATCGCGGGCGAGCGATCGCGCTTCGTCTCGCCGATGGCGCTGTTCCTGTTCTCGATATTCGCGATGTTCGCGGCCTTTTCCTGGGCCGGGATCGGGCCCCCGGTCGACCTGCGCGGCGAGGACGGCTATCCCATCGCGGCAATCCGCGCCGAACGCGAAAAGGCGAGCGAGGAACGCGACAAGGCCGTGGCCGCGCTTCCGGCCGCCGACCCGGCAGAGAAGGTCGAGTTGCAGGACGCCATTCGCGAACTGGATGCGAAGCTGAGCGGGCTTGATGCTGCGGCGGCGGAGCTGAAGGAAGAGACGGCCCATGTCACGACCGCGCATACTGGGATCGAGACGCTGGATCACGGGCTGGAGAAGTGGAAGAAAAATCCGTCGCTAATGATCTACAAGCTGCAGTCATCGGGGTATAAATTCTCGTGGCTGCTGATCCCGCTTTCGCTGCCGTTCGTGTGGCTGCTGTTCTTCTGGAAGCGCGAGTATAAGCTGTACGATCACACGGTTTTCATTACCTATTCGATCGCGTTCATGTCGCTGCTGTTCATCGCCATCACGATCGGCGCATCGATCGGGCTGTCGCCGGGATGGCTGACATTTGCCGCGCTGGGGATACCCTTTGTCCACATCACCCGACAGCTCAAACAGGCCTATCGGCTGCGCTGGCGCTCGGCGATCGTGCGGGCGGTACTTCTGACCGTGTGCATCGAAATCGTGCTGATGCTGTTCCTTGCGATCCTGTTGCTGCTCGGCATCACCGGCTGAGCGTGCCGAATCGCTGTCAGCGGCAGGGATAGCGGCGCTGCATGATCGCGTAGAAGGCGCGCTTCATGCTCATTCCACGCTGGGCGGGCGGAATTTTTTCGAGTTCCGCGATCAGGTCGCTGCTCCCCATCTTTACCTGCCCCTTGGGTGGCGGGCAGCTATGCGGTTTGCGCCCGGCGATGCGCGCGGCCTCCAGGTCGGCGCGATAGGCGTTCGAAATCCCTGCGACCTCATTCTTGAGCAACGCAACATCGGGCGAGAACATCGCCGTCATGCCCTGCGCCTTGAGCGCGTTGGCCTTGGCGAGGAATTGCGCGACGGTCATCGCCTGCGCACTGCCTGCGACAAGGCACAGCGCGAAGGCGGCCAGCGTCAATCGCTTCATGTGAAAAGCCCTCCCTCGATCGCTCGAGGAAGGGCTATTCGTTTCGCAGTTAACGTCAAGGCTGATCAGGCACCTTGCGGGGCCGGGGTACCGAAGGGGCCCTTGGGCCGGCGGATCTTGGGGATCGAAGTGCCCCCCGCCGACAGCGGCGGCGCCTTCGAACCCGGATCCTCGCGACCAATCTCCTCGCCCGCGATCAGCCGCTTGATCTCGTCGCCGGTCAGCGTCTCATATTCGAGCAGCGCCTGCGCCAGCGCATGGAGCTGGTCGATATGCTCGCTCAGCACCTGCTTGGCCTTGCTCAGCCCGCCTTCGACCAGCTTCTTGATCTCGGCGTCGATCAGCAGCGCAGTCTCGTTCGACATATGCGCGGGGCGCGACATGCCATAGCCGAGGTAATTTTCCTCGCTATCGGCATATTCGAGCGGGCCCACCGCCTCCGACATGCCCCAGCGCGTCACCATGGCGCGCGCCAGACGCGTCGCCTGCTGGATGTCGCCTGATGCGCCCGAGCTGACCCGGTCATAGCCGAAGATCAGTTCCTCCGCGACGCGGCCGCCCATCGACATCGCCAGATTGGCGTACATCTGATCGCGGTGCATCGAGAGCTGGTCGCGTTCGGGCAGGCTCATCACCATGCCCAGCGCGCGGCCGCGCGGGATGATCGTCGCCTTGTGGATCGGGTCCGACGCCGGGTGGTGCAGCGCGACGATCGCGTGCCCCGCCTCATGATAGGCGGTCATCCGCTTCTCATCCTCGGTCATCAGCATCGAGCGGCGCTCGGCGCCCATCATGACCTTGTCCTTGGCGTCCTCGAACTCGCTCATCGCGACCAGCCGCTTGCCGCGACGCGCGGCGAGCAGGGCGGCTTCGTTGACCAGGTTCGCCAGGTCGGCGCCCGAGAAGCCCGGCGTGCCGCGCGCGATCGTGCGCGGATCGACGTCGGGGGCCAGCGGCACCTTCTTCATATGGACCTGGAGGATCTTCACCCGACCCTCGATATCCGGCCGGGGCACCACGACCTGGCGGTCGAAGCGGCCCGGACGCAGCAGTGCGGGATCGAGCACATCGGGACGGTTGGTCGCCGCGATGATGATGATGCCTTCGTTCGCCTCGAAGCCGTCCATTTCGACCAGCAGCTGGTTCAGCGTCTGTTCGCGCTCGTCATTCTGGTTGCCCAGACCCGCGCCGCGCGAACGGCCCACCGCGTCGATTTCGTCGATGAAGACGATGCACGGCGCCGACTTCTTGGCCTGTTCGAACATGTCGCGCACGCGGCTCGCGCCGACGCCGACGAACATCTCGACGAAGTCCGAGCCCGAAATGGTGAAGAACGGCACGCCCGCCTCACCCGCGATCGCGCGGGCGAGCAAAGTCTTGCCGGTGCCAGGCGAGCCCACGAGCAGCGCGCCCTTGGGAATCTTGCCGCCCAGCCGCGCGAACTTGGTCGGGTCCTTGAGGAACTCGACGATTTCCTGAAGCTCTTCGCGCGCCTCGTCGATGCCCGCGACGTCGTCGAAGGTGACCTTGCCTTCCTTCTGCGTCAGCAGCTTCGCGCGCGATTTGCCAAAGCCCATCGCGCCCGAGCCCGAATTCTTCTGCATCTGGCGCACCACGAAGAACGCGATGCCCATGAACAGCAGGAACGGCAGCGACTGGACGAGGATATATTGCCAGATCGACGCGCCTTCCTCGGGGCGTGCGTTGATCGTTACGCCCTTCTCGCGCAGCGTCGGGATGAGCTGGGGGTCATTGGGCGCATTGGTGCGGAACTTCGCGTCGCTCGACAGCGCGCCGGTCACGATGCTTGTGCCGGCAGAGCCTGCGGCGACGTTGACCGACTTGACCTCGCCGGCCTGCACCTTGTCGAGGAAGCTCGAATAGGACATCGCGTCGCCCGCGGTCTGGCTTGCGGGGCTGTTGAACAGCTGAACGAACAGCGCCAGCGCCGCCAGGATGCCGACCCAGATCAGCAGGCTCTTCATCCAGGGATTGCCGCCGCCATTTTCCGGGCCCGGCTGCTTGTCGTTGTCGTTCATGTGCGCACGATACCTTTCATCTCCTAAGATAGGCGACGCCAGGTTAATGGCAATGGAACAACGCCGATCAGTGTGATCGGCGCGGCGGTGCCATCCGGAATCGCCATTCCGCGCCCATGGGGGCGGCGGCGACCCCTGCCAGCGTCGCGCTCCGGCCCGAATCGAGGGCCGCAACCAGCCGATCGATCCCCGTTCCGCCGCCTGCGCCGCTTCGCTCCCCGCCGCGCAGCGTGGCGATCGCGCGAATCGCGAGGCGGCGGCGGAGTTCATAGGGAAGCCCGGCACTGTCGATTCGAACCGCGCCTTCGGAATCGACTCGCACGCGCGCCGCCCATTCGCGTTCGGCCACCCATGCCAGCGCCTCCTCGGCATCGCGCAGGTTCGCGGCGGCAAGCGCGAGCCGGTGCGGGGGCAATTCGCCGGTCGCCGAGAGCAGCGCACGCACGCGGCTCCGATCGAAGCGCGGATGGCGATTCGACGGGTCCTCCGCTGCGACCAGCCCGGCATCGGCGACGATCGCGGCCAGCGTGTCACGGCGCCAGCCGAGCAGCGGGCGGACGAGCAGCGGCCCGTCCTCGCCCAAAGCCCGCGCCCGCGCCATCGCCGCCAGCCCCCCGACGCCCGCGCCGCGCCGGGCGCGCATCAGGAAGGTCTCGGCGAGATCGTCCTGCTGGTGCGCCACGGCGATCCACGGCGCATGCGCCGCATCGCCGCCGCCTCGCGCCCATGCCTCCAGCAGGCGATAGCGCAACGCCCGGGCGCGGTCCTGCAGATTGCCCGGCCCGGCCAACGCCGTTGTCGGCGCCAACACCGCATGCGCTATGCCCAGCCGCGCGCAAAGCGCGGAGACCACAGCGGCCTCTTCAGCAGCTTCGGCGCGCAGGCCGTGATCGACGGTCGCCGCGACGACGCAGCCGGGATAGCCGGCATGGGCAAGCAGCAGCAGCGCGAGGCTGTCGGGCCCGCCCGACACCGCGACTCCGAGCTGCTTGTCGGGCCGTGGAGACTCGCCGGTAATCGCCTCCAGGTCGCGCCGGAACCGCGCGACCATGTCCGCCGGGGGCGTCAGCTCATTTGCACTTTTGTGCGGCACGGCCCTGTTCGACGCCGGTCTTCATCTCGGCCGACAGGCGTTCGCCATAGAGCTGGGTCAGCTCGGTATAGACCTTGCAGATTTCGGGGGCAGGCTTTTTGAGCTTGGTCAGCGCCTGCGCCAGATAATAGAGACTGTCGGCGGCGCGCTCGCCATTCGGGTTTTTCTTGTAATTCTCGTAAAATGCGACCGCGGCCAGGCTGGGGGCCCCGGCATCGAGATAGGCACGCCCGAGCAGATTCTGCGCATAGCTCGCGCGGCGATGGCTGGGATATTTGGTGGCGACGACCTCAAGCTCGCGGCGCGCCTCCGGATAAAGCTTCGCCGACCACAGCCGATAGCCATAGAGATAGCCGTCCTCCGCCGCGTCGCCGCTTGCCGGCTTCTCGATCGCGGCGACCTGCTGCGCGCGCGTGCCCGTCGGCTTGGGGGTGTTCACCTCTGCCGCCGGGGCCGGGGGGCGGGTGCCGGGGCGGGTCGGGACGTCGATGATCGGCACTGCGTCGATCACCGGGGGACGCCCGGCGGGGACGGCGCTCGCGGTCTCCTCCAGCGCTTTCAGCCGCGCGTCGGTCGAACGCTTATAGGCGTTGAACGCATCCTCGAGCTGGCGCAGGCGATACTGGTTCTGCTCGATCTGGCCGGTCAGCGAGGTCAGCTGGCTTTCGACCGCGGCGACGCGCTGGGTCAGGTCGGTCATCAGGCTGGTCGAGGGCGCACCGGGAATGCGGGTATCGGCCTCCGGGGTGATCTGTGGCTCGATGGTCTGGCCAGCGCCGCCGGGAAACACCTTGCGCTGCACCGCGCGCATCTCGCGCTCGAGCCGGTCGACGCGCCCCTCGATCGCGGTGGTTTGCGCCTGCGCGGCGCCCGACGCGCCGAATGCCGCGGTCGCGAGCAGGGCTGCCAAGAATATACGCATGGTTTTCACACCCCCCGGTGCAGTTGAATAGGACATGGGTGACAGGAATTGCAGGGCAGTGCGCACCGCGCGCACGCCACGATCAGGGCGCCGCCGAGGCATTGGCAGCCGTGGCTTCCACGGGAGCCGTCGGGGCGGGAGCAACGGCGCGCGACGCAGCGCGGCGCGGGCGTGCATCGCCCGCGGCGGGCGCGCTGGCGACCGGCGTTGCGCCGGGCTGCCCCCGGTTTTGCAGCGCCTCTGCCGAAACATCGACTTCGACGGTGGTCACGCCGGTGCCCAGCGGGGGAACGACCGATCCGTTGATCAGCACCTGCACCTTGTCCGGGCGACCGGTGCGGACGCGCGGGCGATCGGCGTCGGCGGGCACTTCGTAGCGCTCGCCCGGCGCCATTTCCTTCTCGAACAGTCGCGTGCCGTTTCCGTCGCTGACGCGCAGCCACACCGAATCAAGCGCGACCAGCGTGACATGGCCCTCGGTCGGCGCGGTCGGCTGTACGGTGGCAACTGCATTGCCGGGGTCGCCGGCGGAGCCCGCATCGCTGCTGACCAGCGTCTCGGGCGGGGGAACGCTGCCGCGGAACAGCCCGGTGCCGTACCACAGCCCGACGCCGATCAGCGCCAGTATCGCGACGATCAGCCCGGCCCAGGCAAGGCCGCGCGGCGGTACGCGTGCCGGATCGTCGGTTTCGTACGAGGGCGTAGGCGCGGCGCGTTCGGGGTTGTTGCCCAGTTCCACCCGCAACTCGCGCGCGATCGCAACTTCGTCGCTGCCGACGGCGCGCGCATAGGATTTGGCGAATCCGATCGCATAGGTGATCGACGGGAGCCCGGTATAGTCCGATCGCTCGATCGCCTCGAGGTGGCGCTGCGGAATCCGGGTGCGGCTGGCGATCTCGACGACGTCGAGCCCCTGTGCCTCACGCGCGGCGCGCAGCTTCTCGCCCACCGTCGCGGGAAACAGAGTGGGAGTCTCGGCGGGATCGCCTTCCATCAAGTACCTCCGGCGGAAGGGTTGCGCCCTTCTTAACTTCCGCCTCTCGCGCCGGGGTGTCCCTCACGCGGCACCGCCTGTCAACGGCGATGGCCCGGAATCTGCCGATGGATCAGGCCAGTTCGACCGAATGTCGCACGGCCCACTCGGTCAGGGCATCGCGCAGCGGTCCATGCGGGTTGGCGAGCAGGCCCGCCATCGCCTCGACAAGCGGTGCGCGGTCGAGCGAGCGCACCATCGCCTTGATCGGGCCGACCGCCGCCGGGGTGATCGACAGCCGGTCGATCCCCAGCCCGATCAACGCCATCGCCTCCAGCGGGCGCCCGCCCATCTCGCCGCACACCGCCACCGGAACGCCCGCTGCCGAAGCCTGATCGATCACCCGCTTCAGGAAACGGAGGATCGACGGGCTGAGCCAGTCGTAGCGCAGCGCGAGCTTGGGGTGGGCGCGATCGGCGGCGAACAGGAACTGGGTGAGGTCGTTGGTCCCAATCGACAGGAAATCGACGCGCGGCAGGAGGATGTCGAGCACTTCGGCCAGCGCCGGCACTTCGAGCATCGCGCCATAGCGGATCTCGCTCGGCATCTTGCGCCCGCGCGCGGCGAGCCACGCCCGCTGCGTTTCGAACAAGGCGCGTGCCTGGTCGAATTCCCAGGGTTCGGAGACCATCGGGAACATCACGTTCAGCGTTCGCCCGGCCCCCGCCTCGATCAGCGCGCGCGCCTGTGCCTTCATCAGGCCGTTGCGATCGAGCGCCAGCCGCAGCGCGCGCCATCCCATTGCGGGATTCTCCTCCTCGCCCTCCTCGTCATGGTTGAGATAGGGCAGCGCCTTGTCGCCGCCGATGTCGACGGTGCGGAACGTCACTGCGCGGTCCCCGGCAGCGTCGAGCACATCCTTGTACAGCCGCCGCTGCGCCTCGCGCTGGGGCAGGGTCGCGGACACGAGGAACTGGAATTCGGTGCGGAACAGCCCGATCCCGTCGGCGCCGGTCAGGTCGAGCGCGGCGAGATCGTCGCGCAGCCCGGCATTGACCATCACCTGGACGCGGTGGCCGTCGCGCGTGATAGGGATTTCGTTGCGCAGCTGGGCAAAGGCGGCGCGGCGCTTCTGGCTGAGCGCGAGCTTGGCCTCGAACACCTCGACCATCGCCGAGGTCGGGCGGATGAACAGGCTCTCTTCGCCGACGTCGAGCAGCAGCATGTCGCCCTCGGCGATCAGCCGTCGGACGTCGCGGACGCGGCCCAGCACCGGCACGCCCATCGCGCGCGCGACGATCGTAACATGCGCGGTCAGCGACCCTTCCTCGAGCACCACGCCCTTCAGCCGGCGCCGGTCATATTCGAGAAGCTCGGCGGGCCCCAGGTTGCGCGCGATCAGGATCGAATCCTGCCGCAACCCCATCTGCGCCGCCGTCCCGAGCTGGCCCGACACGATCCGCAGCAGCCGGTTCGACAGATCCTCGAGGTCGTGCATGCGATCGCGCAGCAACGCGTCGTCGATCTCGCGCATCCGCATCCGGGTGCGCTGCTGGACGCGCTCGATCGCCGCCTCGGCGGTCAGCCCGCTGTCGATCGCCTCGTTGATCCGCCGGCTCCAGCCTTCGTCATAGGCGAACATCTTGTAGGTCGCGAGGACCTCGTCATGCTCGCCGCCGACGCCGAATTCGGCCTGGCTCGCCATGCGCTCGATCTGTGCACGCATCTTGTCGAACGCGGCATAGACGCGGTGGCGCTCGGCCTCGGTATCCTCGGCGACGGTGTGCTCGATCGTGATGCGCGGCTGGTGGAACACCGCCACGCCCTGCGCCATGCCCTCGACCAGCTTGAACCCGCCCGCGCGGGTCGCGGTGGTGGGTTGCGGGCGCGTCGAGGCGCCGCCGGTCGGGTCGATCAGCTCGGCATTGGCGATAAGCTCGGACAGCACCATCGCCACGGTCTGCAATGCCTCGATCTCGACATCGGCATAGCGCCGCTGGTCGGTATGCTGGACCGAGAGGACGCCCACCGAGCGTTCGCGCCGGATGATCGGCACCCCGGCAAAGCTGTGGAACCGCTCTTCGCCGGTTTCGGGATTATGGACGAAGTTCGGGTGGCTGGTCGCCTCGTCGAGGTTGAGCGTCTCGACATTGGCGGCGATCGTGCCGACCAGACCTTCGCCGAGCGCAAGTTTGGTGACGTGGACCGCCTCCTGCTTCAGCCCGCGCGTCGCGAACAGTTCGAGCACGCCTTCGCGCAGCAAGTAGATCGAACAGACTTCGCTGTTGAGCACAGTGCCGATGATCTCGACGACTGCATTCAATTTAGCCTGAGCAGGCAGGCGTTTGGCCATCACGTCATGCAGACGTGTCAGGATTTCGCGGGCGGAGGCGGCGGCGGTCAGGGCCATGTCCTTCGCGCTAACAGATTGTCGCGCGCCACGCCATCGCGCAGGCGGCGGGGCGTGGCGGCAAGGCCTATCGACCGACCCAGTCGGCGACCTGCGTCGCGACCTGGTTCGCCGCCTGGTTGAGCGCGATGCTGACCGGGGCGGCCTCGATCGCCGCGACGGGGACGCGCGCCTCGAAACGACGCTTCTCGATCACCTTTTCCGAGCCGCGGATCAGCGCAGCGTCATAGGTTACGACCGCCTCGCGCGTCGATTCCTCGACGCCAAAGTGACGAAGGTCGCCCATAAGATAGGCGCCGGGATCGAGCATCGACTGGCGGCTGCTCAACACCAGCCGCCCCGTGCGCGACGTGACGGTGTCGGACAGCAGCCGCGCGAAGAGCTGCGACGGGCGCTCGACCCATTGGGCGTCCTTCACAAAGGCGATTGCGGTGCCATTGGCATGGACCGGGATGCGCGACGACGACAATTCCTGCGGCACCGACGGCACGGCGATCGTGATCGTCGCCGCAACGTTCGACCGTTGCGATTCGCCGACCGCTACAGGGGTGTCCGGCGACAGCGTCAGCAGCGCCTCGGGCGCCTTCGCGCCGATCGAGATGCATCCGGCCAGCGGGATGGCGAGGAGGAGGGCGAGCGTCTTCATCGATATCCTCACTTTTTGCTGGGCTTATAGTCGGGCAGCTTGGGCGACCCGACCAGGCTGGATGCGCCGCCCTGATCGAGCTTCTCGGCGACCGACGCGAGCGATGTCGACATCACGCGCAGGTCCTGGACCAGCTGGCCGATCTCGGGGATCGTCTTCTTGCTCAGCATCTGGACGCCCGGTCGCGCGTCGCCGATCGTCGCGTCGAGCGTTTCCATACTCTTGCGCGCCGATGCGATCGTGCGGTTGAGGTTGGCGATCGTGGGCCGCACGTCGTCGGACAGGACGCCGTTGGTCGTCGCCGCCAGCGTGCCGATCTGTTCGGTCGCGTTGCCGAACTGCTGAATCGCGGTGCGCGTTTCCGCCAGCGTTGCCGCAATCTCCGGCCCGCGATCGGCGAGAGATTTAGTCAACCTGTTGGTATTGGACAATATTCCAGAGATCGACGCCTGGTTCTTGTCATCGAGCAACGTGCCGAGACGCTCGGTCAGCGTCGAAATCCGCTCCAGCAGGCGCGGCGCCGAGCTGAGCAGCGCGCCCAGTCCGCCGGTCTTGGTCGGGATCACCGGCACCCCCAGCGGACACGCCGCGCGGGGACGTTCGCGCGGGCACTCGATCGGCGGGGCACCCTTGGTCGCGCCGTCAAGCTGAACCGAGCTCGGCCCGGTGAAGCTGCCCTGGATCGACGCCGTCGTACCCTCCAGGATCGGCACCTCGGGCTTCACGCTGATCCGCACCCGGACAAGGCTGGGATCGGGTTGCCAGAACGCGATTTCCTTGACCTGCCCCGAGGGCACGCCGGAGAAGGTCACCTGCGATCCTGCGCTCAGCCCGTCGACCGATTGCTTGTAGAAAATATCATATTCGCGGTCGTTGCCGCCGCTCAGCTGCGCCAGCCAGACGATGAACAGCGCCAGCACCGCCAGGAGGATGAGCACCACGGCGCCCACGAGGACATGGTTCGATCGCGTTTCCATCAGGGCCTCATGTCCTTGGTTGCGCCCGCTCGGCGCTGGCAACCGCGGCGCGTCCGCGCGGTCCGTTGAAATATTCCTGGATCCACGGATGGTCCAGCGCGAGCAACTCGTCGATGGTTCCCACGGCAATCACGCGTTTGTCGGCGAGCACCGCGACCCGATCGCAGATCGCGTAGAGCGTATCCAGATCATGGGTGATCAAGAACACGGTCAGCCCCAGCGTCTTCTGGAGCGAGGCCGTCAGCTCGTCGAACGCCGCCGCCCCGATCGGATCGAGCCCCGCAGTGGGCTCATCGAGGAACAGCAACTCGGGATCGAGCGCGAGCGCACGGGCGAGCCCGGCGCGCTTCTTCATGCCGCCCGAAAGCTCGGCCGGATATTTGGGGCCAGCATCGGGCGAAAGCCCGCTCATCACGACCTTATACGCCGCGATCTCCTGGAGCAGCGCGGCGTCGATCCTGGGATAGAATTCCTTGATCGGGACCTGGACATTCTCCGACACGGTCAGCGTCGAGAACAGCGCCCCGCCCTGGAACAACACGCCCCAGCGCTTGCGGATCGCAATCGCCTCGGTCTCCTCGCGCCCGATCGTGTTCTCGCCGAACACCTGGATTTCGCCCGCCAGCGGAGTCTGCAAGCCCACGATCGATCGCATCAGCACCGACTTGCCGGTGCCCGATCCGCCGACCACGCCCAGGATTTCGCCCCGGCGCACGTCGAGGTCGAGGCCGTCATGGACAATCTGGTCGCCGAATCCGTTGCGCAGCCCGCGCACCGAAATGACAATTTCCTCGCGTTCGCGGCGCGCCATCATATCCAGCCCACTTCGCTGAAAAACACCGCGAAAAAGGCGTCGAGCACGATGACGAGGAAGATCGCCTGCACCACCGCGACGGTGGTGCGGTGGCCGACCTGCTCGGCATCGGCTTCGACCTGCATCCCCTGGAAACAACCCGAGATCGCGATGATCAGCCCGAACACCGGCGCCTTGACCAACCCCACCCACAAATCGGTCAGGGGCACGACTTCGCGGATACGCTGGATGAAGGTAACCGGCGGAATGTCGAGGCTGATCCAGCACAGCAGACAGCCCCCCAGAATCGAAATCAGCGACGCGTAAAAGCCCAGCAGCGGCATCATCAGCACCACCGCCAGCGTGCGCGGTACGACCAGCGCCTCCATCGGGGAGACGCCGATCGTGCGCATCGCATCGATTTCCTCGGTCAGCTTCATCGTGCCGATCTGCGCGGCAAAGGCCGAGCCCGAGCGCCCGGCAACCATGATCGCGGTCATCAGCACACCCAGTTCGCGCAGCGTCAGCCGCCCGACCAGGTTGATCGTATAGACCTCCGCCCCGAACTGGCGAAGCTGCACCGCGCCCTGCTGCGCGATGACGATGCCGATCAGGAAACTCATCAGCCCGATAATGCCGAGCGCCGAGACTCCGACGACTTCGAAGCGCTGGACGGTCGCGTTGAAGCGGAAGCGGCGCGGATGGGTGGCGACGTTCCAGAAGGCGATTAGCGTCGCGCCGAGAAACCCCAGCAGCCCGTACATGGTATGCCCGGCAGTCGCCACGGCGGCGCCCACTTCGCCCAGCACGCGCGTGAACGGCGAGACTGGGCGGCGAGGCAACTCAATCGGGCGTTCAGCGGCCGCGACCTGTTCGACCAGATTCTGTTCGTCGGGCTGAAGCCCTTCGATCTGCGACTCATGGTCGCGCGCGAAACGGTGGATCAGCCAGGCGCCGACCGTGTCGATCCGCTCGACATCGCGCATGTCGAGCCGGTCGATCTTGCCCTCGACGGCGTTGAGCCGCTGGGGCAGGTCGTGCAGGCACGCCAGCGACAGGTTTCCGGTGAAGCGCAGCGTGGCGCTTCCGTCGGAATCGATCTTCTCGAAGTCGGCGCTTCCCTTCATGCGCGGCACCTTTCCGCGATTCCGCGCGCCACGGCAAGGATTCGCTCTGGTCCCGTGGCGTGCGCTGGTCCTAAATGTCGCAATGCAGCACCTCGCGATTTACGACATGGACAAGACGATCACCGCGGCGCCGACCTGGACGCGGTTCCTGCTGCACGCCGCGCGGATGCATGCGGCGTGGCGGCTGGCACTGCTGCCTGTCGTCGGGTTGGCGGGGATCGGCTATGCGGCGCGGCTGATCGACCGCGCGCGGCTCAAGCAGATCGCGCAGCGGCTGTTGCTGGGGAGCGCGCTCACCCCCGCCGCGCTCGAGCGGCTGGCCGAGAGCTTTGCCGAGGCCGAGGCCGGGACGGGCGTGCTGCAGGGCGCGCGCGACCGGATCGCTGCCGATCGTGCCGCGGGATACCGGCTGGTGATGGCGACGGCCTCGCATGGCTATTATGCTGGCGCGATCGCGCGTCGGCTGGGGTTTGACGACGTGATCGCGACCCGGGCGCGGCGCGACGGGCAGGGCAGGATTTTGTCTCTCATCGACGGGCATAACTGTTACGGCCCCGTAAAGCTCCGCATGATCGAGGATTGGATGTCGGAATTCGACATCGACCGGGCGGGCCAGCATATCCGCGCCTATTCGGACCATGTCTCGGACGCGCCGCTGCTCGAATGGGCCGACGAGCCGTTCGCAGTGAACGCGCACGGACCGCTGCTGGCGATGGCCGCCGTGCGGGGGTGGCCGGTGCTCGACTGGCGCTGACGGAGCCAAGCGGCGCGGGGTTCGTTGGGGTGGCTCGCCAACAGGAGACATCCGATGCCCAAGACTCTCGTCGATATCGCCGAAATGATGAAGGACATCGATTTCGCGATGCTCTCCACGCACAGCGAGGGCGGCACGATCGCCGCGCGCCCGATGAGCAACAACCGCGACGTCGCCTATGACGGCGACAATTGGTTCTTCACCAGCGCCGACACCAGGCTGGTCGCCGATATCGAAGCCAATCCGGTCGTCGGGCTGGGCTTTCAGGGCAAGGCCGGGCTGCTGGGGATGAAGCCGGTGTTCGTGTCGATCGAGGGTCATGCCGAGCTGATCCGCGACAAGGCGCAGTTCGAGGCGCATTGGAATCCCGACCTGGAGCGGTGGTTCGAACAGGGCGTCGACACGCCGGGGCTGACGCTCATCCATGTCCATGGCGACCGCGCGCATTATTGGGATGGCGAGGATCAGGGCGACCTGGTGCTGGCGGGTGCGAACCCCGACACGGTGGCGACGGCGACCGGCTGAGCGCCGATCAGAGCAGGGTGTCGACGGCGTGGATCGCCACGCCGACGAGCCCGCCGACCAAGGTGCCGTTGACTCGGATATATTGCAGGTCGCGGCCGACTGCATTCTCCAGCCGCCCGGTCACGGTCCGCGCATCCCAGCCGCGGATCGTGTCCGACACCAGCCGGACGATGCCGTCGCCATAATCCGACGCTGCGCCGACCGCGGCGCGCCGGGCGAAGCGGTTGATCGTATCGGCGAGCCGGGCATCGTCCTGCAACGTCGCGCCGAACTGGCGCAGTGCCTCGCCAAGCTTGCCGCCAAGCGCGCGCTCGGGATCGCGCGCCAGCCGGAGCAGCGCGGCGCGGCTCGATTCCCACAGGCCGTCGATCCAATGCTGGAACGCCTGGTTCTCGAGCATCTCGACCTTGAAGCCCTCGACCTTGGCGCGCAGCTCGGGCTTGGCCTGGAGGTCCTGCGCGAACTGGGCCAGCCCTTCCTCGGCGCGGATGCGCAGGGGGTGGGCGGGATCGTCCGCCATTTCGGTGATCAGCTTGTGCAGCCCCTCGATGATCTTGTTCGCGAGCGTCTCGTCGAGCCCGGTCCAGCGCATCACCGAACCCGCGCGCGAATGGACGATGTCGCGGATCAGATGCTCGTTGGCGGCGAGCGTGCGCGATGCCCAGCGGATCATGCCGTCGAGCAGCGGCAGATGGCGGTCGTTCGCCATCGCCGCAGTCAGCGCCTGGCCCAGCAGCGGCGCGATTTCGATCGCGCGCAGCCGCGCGGCGATCGCGCCCTTGGCCATGCCGCCCAGCCGCTCCTGGTCGAGCGCCTCCAGCATGTCGGCCGCGAGCCGCGCCGCGCCGCTGCCGATGCGGCCATTCGCCTCGGGCGGGTTGGCGAGCCAGCGGCCCGCGGCGCGCGCGACATCGACGCCGCGCATCCGCCGCGCGACGACATGCGCGGTGAGGAAATTGTCGCGCAGGAACGCCGCGAGCGTGCCGGCGATGCGATCCTTGTTGCGCGGGATGATCGCCGTGTGCGGGATCGGCAGCCCGAGCGGATGGCGGAACAGCGCGGTCACCGCGAACCAGTCGGCGAGCCCGCCGACCATCGCCGCCTCGGCAAAGGCGCGGACAAAGCCGATCGCGGGGTGGAGCGGCGCGAAGTGGCGCGCGGCGAGGAAGGTCGCCGCCATCGCGACGAGCAGCCCGGTCGCGACCAGCCGCATGCGGCGCAGCCCGGGGGCGACGGGTTCGATGGGGCGGGGAGCGCGCGCTAGGGTCACGCGCTCCCCAATACTCCAAAACGCGGGAAGTTCACTCCGCGGGGTGCGGTGCGTCGCTTCCCGGCTTGTGCTCGATCGTTCCGGCAACGGGGGCGACCAGTCGCCCGTCGTCGCCGGGGCGATAGGTGAGCAGCCGGCGCGACAGCTTCGGCCCCAGCCACTGCTCCACCCCCAGCGCCAGGCTGAACGCGGCGGGGACGATCAGCAGCGTCAGCACGGTCGACAGGATCAGCCCGCCGATCACGGTGATCCCCATCGGCGAGCGCCACGAAGCGTCGCCCGCGCCCATCGCAGTGGGCACCATGCCCGCGACCATCGCCACCGTGGTCATCACGATCGGCTGCGCGCGCTTGTGCCCGGCATCGATGATCGCCGCGACCTTGGGCACGCCCTTCTCCATCTCTTCCAGCGCGAAATCGACGAGCAGGATCGAGTTCTTGGCGACGATACCGAGCAGCATCAGCAGGCCGATATAGACCGGCAGCGAGACCGGGTTGCCCGTCGCCCACAGCGCAAGCAGCCCGCCCAGCGGCGCCAGCATCAGCGAGCCCATGTTGACCAGCGGCGAGACGAAGCGGCGATAGAGCAGCACCAGCACCGCAAAGACCAGGAACACGCCTGCAATCACTGCGATGATGAAGTTCTGGATCATCTCCGCCTGCCATTTGGCGCTGCCCACCTTCAGCTCGCTGACGCCCATCGGCAGGTTCTTCATCAGCGGCAGATCGGCGATCTGCTGCATCGCGATGCCCGAGACGAACGGCTTGCCGGTCTTGGGGTCGACCGCCAGATCGGCGCCCACCACCAGGCGACGCTGCTGGTTCAGGCGCTGGATGCGGGTGGGACCGGCGCCGAAGCTGATATCGGCGACGACGCGCAGCGGCACCGATCCGCCGGTGGAGGTGGCCACCGCCAGGTTCTGGATGGTGGACAGGCGCGCACGCGAATCCTCGTCGATCGCCACGCGGATCGGGATCTGGCGATCGGACAGCGAGAATTTGGCGCTGTTCTGGTCGATGTCGCCCAGCGTCGCGATGCGGATCGCCTGGCTTAGCGCCTGCGTCGTCACGCCCATGCTGGCGGCAAGATCGAGCCGCGGCTTGATGACGATTTCGGGCCGGTTGAGATCGCCCGAGACGCGCGGCGCGACCAGCGTATTGAGCTTGGCCATCTCGCCCACCAGCTGATTGGCGGTCTTGGTCAGCAGTTCGGGGTCTTCGCCGCCCAGCACGATCGAAATGTCGCGCCCGCCGCCGCCCCAGCCGCCCTGCGAGCGGAAGGTGACGCGCGCATCGGGGATCGCCGCCAGCGTCTTGTCCATCGATTTCTGGAACTGGTCGCTGGTCATGTCGCGCTTGTCGGCCAGCAGCGCGGTGACGCGACCATTGCCGACGAAGGTGCGGGCATAGACGTCGCGCACGATCGGCTGCTCGCGCAGGATCTGCGCGACATGGGTCACCACCCGATCGGTCTGTTCCAGCGTGGTGCCGGGCACCATTTCGATATTGGCCTGGACGCTGTCCTGGTCCTGCGTCGGCTGGAAGGTCATCGGCAGGATCATGAACATCCACACCGTCAGCCCCAGCGCCACCGCGCTGCCGACGATCGCCGACCAGCGATGCAGCATCGTCCATTTGAGCACGCGGATATAGCCGTCCATCAGCCAGCCGCCGCCATGTTCCGCATGGCCCTGGGCCTTCAGGAAATAGGCGGCGATCATCGGCGTCAGCATGCGCGCGACGGCAAGGCTCATCAGCACCGCGGCGACGACGGTGAGGCCGAAATTCTTGAAGAACTGGCCGGAGATGCCCGGCATCAGGCCCACCGGCAGGAACACCGCGACGATCGACATGGTGGTGGCGAGCACCGCCAGCCCGATTTCGTCGGCGGCGTCGATCGATGCCTGATAGGCCGATTTGCCCATCCGCATGTGCCGCACGATATTCTCGATCTCGACGATCGCGTCATCAACCAGCACACCCGCGACCAGGCTGAGCGCAAGGAGCGTCATCTGGTTGAGAGTGAAGCCCATCAGGTCCATGAACCAGAAGCTGGGGATCGCCGACAGCGGGATCGCCAGCGCCGAGATGATCGTCGCGCGCCAGTCGCGCAGGAACAGGAACACGATCAGCACCGCCAGCGCGGCCCCTTCGAGCAGCGCCTCGATCGCCGAGTGATATTGCGCTTCGGCATATTTGCTGGTCGTGTTCGACAGCAGCTTGAACTGGATCTTGGGGTAGCGCTTCTCCAGCTCGGCGAGCTTTTCCTCGGCGGCGTGATAGATGCTGACGTCGGAGGCGCCCTTGGCCCGGCTGATGTCGAAGGTCAGCACCTGCTGGCCGTTGAACCGCGCGAACGAAGTCTGCTCGGCGTAGAGGTCCTTCACCTGCGCGATGTCCGCCAGCCGCACGGTGCGCCCACCGCTCAGCGCGATCTGGGTCTGGCCGAGGTCATAGGCATTGCGCGCATTGCCGAGCACGCGCACCGATTGTTCGGAGCCCGAAATCTCTGCCTTGCCGCCCGCGGCGTTGAGGTTGACCGCGCGGAGCTGCTGGTTGACCTGGCTGGCAGTGATGCCCAGCGCCTGGAGCTTGGCGGGATCGACGATCACCCGGATTTCGCGATTGACCCCGCCGTTGCGGCTGACCCCGGAGGTGCCGGGGATCGACAGGATTTCCTTCGCCACGGTGTTGTCGACATACCAGCTCAGGTCTTCGATCGTCATGTCGGTGGCGAGCGCAGTAAAGCTGGCGACTTCGTTCTGCGACGCGCTGTCGACGCGGCCGACCTGCGGCTCGAGGATGCCTTCGGGCAGGTCGCCGCGAATCTGCGAGATCGCGTCGCGCACATCGGTGACGGCGCGGTCGATCGGGGTGCCGATCGCGAGCTGGATCACCGTCTGGGCGTTGCCTTCGCTCACCGTCGATTCGATCTGGTCGATCCCCTGAAGGCTGCGGACCGCAGCTTCGACCTTCTGGGTGATCTGCGTCTCCAGCTCGCTGGGCGCGGCGCCCGGCTGGCTGATCGAGACCCAGACGATCGGGAAATCGATATCCGGATCGTTGTTGACGTCCATCCGCATGAAGCTGACCAGCCCTGCGACGGTCAGCGCGATGAACAGCACGATCGGCGGAACCGGGTTGCGGATGCACCAGGCCGAGATATTGCGAAAGCTCATCGCCGCGCCTCTTTTACTTCTGGGGCTGAAGGTTCGGTATCACCTTCTGGCCGGGATTCAGGAACGCACCCGCAGTGAGCACGACGCGCTCATTGCCCGCAAGCCCGCTGGCGATCGCCACCCCGGCTTCGGACACCTCGCCGAGCGTTACGGGCACGCGCACCGCTTCATTCTTGGCGTTCAGCGTATAGACGAAATTGCCCTGCGCGTCGCTCTGTATCGCCGATTGCGGAAGCGTGACCGCCTGGGTCGCGCCGGCGACGATCCGCGCGCTGGCGAAGCCGCCGGGGCGCAGCGCGGCATCATAAGCGAGCGCGATGCGCGCAATGCCCTGGCGCGTCTGCGGATCGATGATCGGCGACACCTGCCACACTTCGCCCTTGAACGTCTGGGTGGTGCCGGTGGGAGTCACTTCGGCCGGTGCCCCGGCGCGCAGCCGTTGCAGGTCTATCTCGGCAAGCTGGGTGCGCAATTCCATCTGTCCACCCATTGCGAGGCGGAAGAGCACGCCGCTGCCCGAGCTGACGATCTGGCCCGGCTCGACGCCGCGCGTCAGCACCAGTCCAGCGGCGGGGGCGCGGATATCCAGCCGGCGGTTGCGCGCGTCGGTCTCCGAAAGCTGTGCCTGCGCGACGCGGACCCGCGCCAGCGCCTGGTCGCGCGCCGCGGTCTTGCGATCGATATCGGCCTTGGAAATGAATCCGTTTGCGACCAGTTTCTGCGCGCGGTCGAGTTCGGCCTGGGCGAGCCGGGCGTCGGCCTGTGCCACGCGGACCGATGCGGCGAGCGATTCGGCGGTCTGCGCCTGGACCGAGCGATCGACCGTTGCGAGCACCTGTCCCGCGCCGACCCAGCTGCCGGGCTCGACGAGCACGCGCGTCACCATCCCGCCTTCGCCGGCGACGCCGACGGGCATTTCGCGCCGCGCCGCCAGGCTGCCGGTGCCGGTGATCACGGTCTGCACGGTCTTGCGCCCGGGGACCGCGACCGTGACGGTCGGGATCTGCGATTGCCCGGGAGCCCCGGCGGCGCCCTTCGCCGCGTCGTCGCTGCTGCCGTTCAGAAGGAAGAACGCGGCGGCGGCGAGGATAACCACCACCAATGCACCGATCCAGATCCACCGGCGGCTGCGTACCCCGGTCTCTTCGCCGGTGAACTCCAGCCGTTCCTGCCGTCCCAACATCCTGCCCTCGTACTTCATATGCGCCACCGCGACCCCGGGCATCGGCCCGATGCTTTGCGAAACAGCCACTGTATTATTGGAATAAGGCACTCCCCGCAAGTGCCGTTTCTTCGCAGCCGCGAAATGCCCCAGACGCGGGCGTTTCGCAAGGGTAACCGATCGTTGCCGGGAAGAAACGGTTGCATCCGCGCGGGCTTGGCGCAAGGTTTGTCCAGGCTCGCGCGGATGGGCCGTTTTCAGGAGGACAATATGCCCACGGGGATTATCGGTTGGCTTCTGATCGGCCTGGTCGCCGGTGCGTTGGGTAAGCTTCTCATGCCGGGCAGGGACCCCGGCGGCATCATCGTGACGATTCTGCTCGGCATCGCCGGCGCGTTGCTGGCCTTTTACCTGACGCCGCTGCTCGGCCTCGACGTGCGCGACAGCACGTGGCAGGCCTATGCCGCCGCGACCGCGGGATCGGTCGTGCTGCTGGCGTTGTACCGGATGGTGATGGTCCGCCGCACCTGATCCCGCCGCGGCGGTTCGTTCAGCTTTCATTTGTCCCGCGTGCGGCAAGGCTGCGCGCGGGACAGTTATTTCCAGGAGAGCATTATGTTTCGTACCGCCCTGATCGCGACCGCAGCAGTCGCCGCCTTTCACGCCGTGCCAGCAGCGGCGCAGGGGTTGCCGGCTGCGGCCACGATCCTTGCCGAGGGCACGCTGCTCGAAATCTCCGCCGAGGGCACCAGCACGCGGGTGCCCGATCTCGCGCTGATCCAGGCCGGGGTGACCACGCTCCAGCCGAGCGCCGCCGAGGCGATGCGCGAGAATGCGTCGCGGATGGGGGCGGTGCTCGCGGCGCTGAAGGGCGCCGGGATCGCCGCGCGCGATATCCAGACGAGCAGCATCGCGCTGAGCCCGCAATATCGCTATGTCGAGAACCAGCCGCCTGTGCTGACCGGGTATCAGGCGACCAACCAGGTCAGCGTGCGCTTTCGCGACATCGCCCGCAGCGGCCGCATCCTCGACCTTCTCGTGGCGCAGGGCGCGAACAACCTGCAGGGGCCGACGCTGGTGATCGAGAAGCCACAGGCTGCGCTCGACGAGGCGCGGGTTGCCGCGATCGCCACGGCGCGGGCGCGGGCCGAGCTCTATGCCAAGGCGGCGGGACTGTCGGTCGCGCGGATCGTGTCGATCGCCGAAGCCGGCGCGTCGCCTCAGCCGATGCCGATGCCCGCGTTCACGGCGCGCTCCAAGGAGGCGGCGTCGGACACCCAGGTTGCGGCGGGCGAGAATGAGCTGACCGTCGCAGTGACGGTGCGCTTCCTGCTCAAGTGACGCAAAAAAGGGGCCGCCCGTCGCCGGGCAGCCCCTTTTTCTGCTGCGGGTCGCTGGTTAGCGGACCGAGCCGCGGCGCACCAGGTTGACGATCGCGAGGAGGATGATTGCACCCACCAGCGACACCAGGAACGTCGATACCGTGATTGAGCTGTTGTTGATCGAGCCGCCGAACAGCAGGCCGCCGACGAACGCGCCGACGATGCCGACGATGATGTTCAGAAAGATGCCCTGCTGGCCATCCGTACGCATGATGATGCTCGCGAGCCAACCGACAACACCGCCGATGACGAGCCAAACAATAAGACCCATGATTTGTCCCTCCATTGTTGCCCGACGGGCCGGGCGATGGTGGGGAAATTCACAGCGGTCATGTTGGTTCCGTATCGATTTTTCCTCGATCGCACGGAACCTTACGGCGCTTCTTTCGTGCCGCTCACGAAACAGCCCGCCCCCCGGGAGAGAAGGGGACGGGCCGTCGGAAGCGCGAAAGGGGAGGCGCGCCTCAATATTTCTGCTGGCGTTCGTACAGCGATCGATAATGCTGGATGCGCGTCACGCGCAGCCCGGGCATCCCCGACCGATCGATTGCACGCTGCCAGCCGGCGAACTCCTCGACCGTGAGGCCGTAGCGCTCGCAGACTTCGTCGACGCTGAGCAGCCCGCCATTGACGGCGGCAACCACCTCCGCCTTGCGACGGACCACCCAGCGGGTCGTATCGGGTGGCGGCAGCGTGTCGAGCGTCAGCGGCTCTCCAAGCGGACCGATCACCTTGGCAGGACGGATCTTCTGGTTCTCAATCATCTACATGCCTCTCGGGGCGGGGGCCCCTTACTCACAGGTGCGACTGTTACACGTCGCACTGAACAACCCTTAAAACGGCGCGGTAAACACGTTCTTTACAAGTGTTACCAGCGCTTTAGCGCCGCAGCCACAACGCGATGAAATGCCCCGTGAACCGGAGCAAGCGCGGCATCGACCGGCATCGCACGCGACAACAGCGCCTGAGCGCGCGCAGTCGGGCTCGCCGCCTGCCGTGCGACGACTCCGGCGAGCAGCACTGCCAGCTCGGTCGGCAGGGCTGTGGCCGCCCCGTCGCGATCCCCTCTGGCGAAGCTCAAATCCACGCGCATCCATCCGTTTCAACTCTATCATGGGGCAATTGTATCCGAGTGGAATGAAGGCACAGTAAATGTCGTCCAAACGGGCGCTTAACCAGAGTTTGCAAAACCTTTCGCAGCCCGGTGACTGGATCGCGGCGGCAGATACGCCTATGGCGCGCGCAGGATGACCCCCGCAGACTTCCAGCTCGAGCCTCCGCTCTCCGCGCGGCGCATCGTCGTCGCCATGTCGGGCGGCGTCGATTCCTCGGTCGTCGCTGCGCTTGCCGCCGCCACCGGCGCCGAGACGATCGGCGTGACGCTCCAGCTCTATGACCATGGCGAGGCGGTGGGCCGCGCCGGTTCGTGCTGCGCGGGCCGCGACATTCGCGACGCGCGCGCGGTGTGCGACCGGCTCGGCATCGCGCATTATGTGTTCGACCATGAAAGCAGCTTCCGCGAGACCGTGATCGACGATTTCGCCGACGAATATCTGGCCGGGCGCACCCCCATTCCGTGCGTGAAGTGCAATATGGGCCCCAAATTCACCGATCTGTTCAAGCTGGCGCGCGACCTGGGCGCCGATTGCCTCGCGACCGGCCATTATGTCCGCCGCGTGATGGGCGCGGCCGGCGCCGAATTGCACCGCGCAGTCGATCCGGCGCGCGACCAGAGCTATTTCCTGTTCGCGACCACGCGCGACCAGCTCGATTTCCTGCGCTTCCCGCTGGGCGGGATGGAAAAGGCGCGGGTGCGTGCGCTCGCCGCCGAACTGGGGCTGGGGGTCGCGGGCAAGCCCGACAGCCAGGACATCTGCTTCGTCCCCGACGGCGATTATGCCTCGCTGGTCAAGAAGCTGCGCCCCGAGGCGGAAAATGGCGGGGAGATCGTCGACGAGGCCGGGCGCGTGCTGGGGATGCACCGCGGGCTGATCCACTTCACGGTCGGGCAGCGGCGGGGACTCGAGATCGGCGGGACGCCCGAGCCGCTCTACGTGATCCGGCTCGACCCCGCGAGCCGCCAGGTCGTGGTCGGCCCCCGCCGCGCGCTGGCGGTGCAGGCAGCGCGGATCGAGAACATCAACTGGCTGGGCGCGGGCTTTGCCGGCGCGGTCACCGCCAAGGTCCGCAGCCTCGCCAAGCCCGTCCCCGCGCGGCTGGAGGGCGATCGGGTGGTGTTCGACAGCCCCGAATATGGCGTCGCGCCGGGGCAGGCGGCCGTGCTCTATGCCGGCGACCGCGTGCTGGGCGGCGGCTGGATCGCCGAGACCGAACGCGCCGAGATGGCGACGGCGTGAGGCGGCGCGGGCGCTGCGAAGTTTACGAAGTTTAGGGTTGATCGGGGTGCGCAGGACGCCGCGCGCCGGCGCCGCACCCGGGCAAAGTTTACGAAGTTTAGGGTTCTCACGCGCGCGCGCGATCCCGGCGCGCGCAGGGCTGCGGCGGGCTGGATTTGGCGCGTAAGGGGTGCGATGGCGGCGCATCTACCAGCGTAAAGCAGATGAAATCCTACATTTAAAGTGCTTTTGTCGCAGTTTTGGAGACAGTGATGACCGATCCGGCAAAGCCGTGGGATGGCAAAGTGGTGCGGACGTGGCTGGAGCGCCGAATCGCGGCGGCGCGGCTGGATCAGGCGGCGGCGGATCGGCGCGGATATGAAGCGCGCGACGAGTTTGACCTCGCGGCGGCCGAGGAATGGGCGTGCCGTGCGCTCGCCTCCGGCGACGATGCCGATGCGCAGGCGGCATTCGCGGCGCGGATCAAGGCGCTGATCGGGCAGGACGAATATCGCGCGACGGGCATCAACGACGATGTCCGCTTCGAACGGCATGTGCGCAGCCATTTGCGCAAGGTGGCGAAGATGACCAAGGCGAATGAGGGGTTTGAGAAGACGCTGCGGTATCAGTGAGGCGGGGCGCTTTTGCCCTGTCGAAATTGATGTATCTCCTGCTGTAAAAGGCGGAAGAATCGTAGATGAATGTGCGCACTTATTCTTACTTCGTCATGCTGAACTTGTTTCAGTGCTCGCGCTTTGGCCTGCCCCCGGCAGGCCAAGCCTGTGTTCGGGGAACACAGGCTCGCGCGAACACAACGCGCAACCCGCACCGCATTCCCGCGTGGCGCGTTGGACCCTGAAACAAGTTCAGGGTGACGGGAAATAGAGAAAACGACTTCCAGCCTTCCTATACGATACCCCTCCCTTGCAGGCAGGGGGAGCGAAGGCGGCTGGCCCTCAGAGCGTCATTTCCCCCTCGATCACCGTCACGCACTGCCCGCCGAGCACCGCGCGGTCGCCCGCCAGCGTGCAGGTCAGATGCCCGCCGCGGCGCGAGGCCTGGTAGGCGGTGAAGCGGTCGCGGCCCAGCCGGGCGGCCCAATAGGGAGTCAGCACGGCATGCGCCGATCCCGTCACCGGGTCTTCGTCGATCCCCGCGGCGGGGGCGAAGACGCGGCTGATCACGTCGGTATCGGTGCCGGGCGCCGTGACGATGTTGAGCGTGTCGCCCAGCGCCGCCAGCGCGCGGAAATCGGGGGTGAGCGCCCGCACCGCCTCGGCACTGTCGAGAACGGTCAGGTCATAGCCGCGCGGGTGGCGCAGCGTTGCCACGGCGCTTTCCACGCCCAGCGCGGCCAGCACATCGGGCAGCGCCACCGGATCGGGCGCATAAGCGGGGAGCGATACCGCATAGCCGGCGCCGTCGCGGCGGACCTCGAGCACCCCCGACTGGCGCGTCGCGAAGGTCACGGTGTCGCGGCTGGGATCGGCGCTCAGCACATGATGCCCGCTCGCCAGCGTGGCATGGCCGCACAATGCGACTTCGACCGTGGGCGTGAACCAGCGCAGCTCGAAATCCGCCGTGCCGCTTTCGTCGGGGAGGAAGAAGGCGGTTTCGGCGACGTTGTTCTCCTCGGCGATCGCCTGGAGCACCGCGTCGTCGAGCCAGCTGCGCAGCGGGATCACCGCCGCCGGGTTGCCGGTGAACGGGCGGCTGGCAAAGGCGTCGATCTGGGCGAAAACGAGCTTCATTTGGCGTCCTTCAGCAAATCGGTTTCGGCAAGCGGATTGTCGGGCTGGTCGACCTGCCCCTCGGGGTCGACATGGATGAGAATCTCGGTCCCCGGAAATTCGGCTTCGAGCGCGTGTTCGAGCCGGTCGAGCACGGCGTGCGCGGCGGCGACGGTCATGTTCGGGTCCATCCACAGATGGAACTGGACGAAGTCGCGCGCGCCGCTGGTGCGGGTGCGCAGGTCGTGGAGGCCGATCAGTTCGGGGTGGCGCGCGGCGACTTCGACGAAGCGGGCGCGCTTCGCCTCTGGCCATTCCTTGTCCATCAGCTGGTCGATCGCCGCGACCGAGGCGCGCCACGCGCCGAACAACAGCCACAGCGCGATGCCGATGCCGAACAGCGCATCCGCCCCCGACCAGCCGAGATACTGGTCGAGCGCGAGTGCGGCGATCACCGCGGCATTGAGGAACAGGTCCGACTGGTAATGGATATGGTCGGCACCGATCGCGATGCTGCCGGTGCGGCGGATCGCGGCGCGCTGATAGGCGGTCAGCGCCAGCGTCGCGAGAATCGCGATCACCGACACGCCGATCCCCGCCTCGGCATGGCTGCTCCCCTGCGCGACGACCAGCCGCTGGACCGCGCGCAGCAGGATCGCGAAGGCCGAAACCGCGATCATCGCGACCTGGAACAACGCGGCCAGCGCCTCGGCCTTGCCATGGCCGAAACGGTGCTTGGCATCCGCGGGCTGCGCCGCCCAATGGACCCCGCCCAACGTCACCAGCGACGCGACGAGATCGAGCAGGCTGTCCGCCAGGCTGGCGAGCACCGCGACCGACCCCGTCGCCCAGGCCGCCCAGGATTTGAGCGTGCCAAGGAAAATCGCCGTCGCGACGCTGGCCAGCGCCGCGCGCCGGGCGAAATTGGGGCGCGCGGGGCTCAAGGGTAGAGCAGGCCTTCGCGCCAGCCGTCGCCGGCGCGGGTGAAGACGCGGCGCTCGTGGAGGCGATGTTCGCGGTCCTGCCAGAATTCGAGGCGCTCGGGCGCGACGCGATAGCCGCCCCAATGCGGCGGGCGCGGGACGGGGCCACCGTCGAAGCGGGCGCGCATCTCCGCGTACCGCGCTTCGAACGTCGCGCGATCGGGGAGCGGGCGCGACTGGTCCGATGCCCAGGCGCCAAGCTGCGAATCGCGGCTGCGGCTGGCGAAATAGGCGTCGGATTCGGCATCGCTGACATGGCTCACGGCGCCTTCGATGCGGATCTGGCGGCGGACCGACTTCCAGTGGAAGAGCAGAGCGGCCTTGGGCATGGCGGCGAGATCGGCGGCCTTTCGCCCCTCCCGATTGGTGTAGAAGACGAAGCCGTCGGGGCCGTGGCCCTTGAGCAGCACCATCCGCACCGAGGGCTGGCCGGCGGCGTCGACCGTGGCCAGCGCCATCGCGTTCGAATCGTTGATCTCGGTGGTACGCGCCTCGGCATACCAGGCGTCGAACAGGGCAAAGGGATCGGTGGACATGGTGCAGGCCTTATAGAGTCGTCGCCCCCGTGGCGACAGGCGGAACAGACGTGCGTTTGGTGAATTGAATCGGCTTCGCAACGAGGAGAGTTCCGGATGGCCGCGCGCGCCTATTGGCAAGGACAGATACGGCTCGCGCTGGTCTCGATCCCCGTCGAAATTTATACCGCGACCAAATCGGGCGCGCAGGTGAGCTTTCACCAAATCCACGAGCCGAGCGGCAAGCGGATCAAATATGAGAAAGTCGCGCCGGGCATCGGGGCGGTCGATGTCGACGAGATCGTCAAGGGATATGAGTTCGAGAAGGGCGAATATGTCCTGCTCGAGCAGGACGAGATCGATGCGGTGAAGCTGGAGTCGAAAAAGACGCTCGAGCTGACCCAGTTCGTCGATGCCGACGAGATCGACGTGCTCTATTACGAAAAGCCCTATTTCGTGGTCCCCGCCGACGACCTCGCCGAAGAGGCGTTCATCGTGCTGCGCGAGGCGCTGCGGCGGACGCGCAAGGTCGGGCTGGGGCAATTGGCGATGCGCGGGCGCGAATATGTGGTGAGCCTGAAGCCGTGCGGGCGCGGCATGATCCTCGAGACGCTGCGCTATGCCGACGAAGTGCAGAAGGCGCAGGGCTATTTCCGCGACATCCCCGACGATGCGCCCGATCCCGAGCTGCTCGATTTGGCCGAGACGCTGATCGGCAAGAAGGCGTCGAAATTCGACCCCGCCGGGTTTCACGATCGCTATGTCGATGCGCTGAAGGACCTGATCGAGCGCAAGAAAAAGGCGAAGGGCGCCAAGATCATCGAGGAAGAGGCCGAGGGGGCACCGTCGCGCGGATCGAACGTGGTGGACCTGATGGCGGCGCTCAAGAAGTCGCTGGAGAAGCCCGGGGCGAAGGGCGCGGCGGCGGAGGAGAAGCCCAAGGCGGCGGCCAAGAAGGCGCCGGCGAAGACGGGTCCGGCGGAGAAAGCGCCTGCCAAGAGGGCGCCGGCAGCGAGGAAGCGGGCCTGACATGGCCGACACGCCCCTCGCCCGATACAATGCCAAACGCGATTTCGGTCTGACCGAGGAGCCTGAGGGGCTGGTCGCCGCGACTGGGGGCAACCGTTTCATCGTGCAGAAGCATGACGCGACGCGGCTCCACTGGGATTTCCGGCTCGAAGTGGACGGGGTGCTCAAGAGCTGGGCGGTGACGCGCGGGCCGAGCCTCGATCCGGACGAGAAACGGCTCGCGGTGCGGACCGAGGACCATCCTTTGTCCTATGCCGATTTCGAGGGGACGATCCCCAAGGGCCAATATGGCGGCGGCACGGTGATGCTGTGGGATGACGGCGTGTGGGAGCCGGTCAAGGGCAAGTCGGCGAAGGACCTCGACAAGGGGCATCTCCACTTCCGGCTCGACGGGCACCGGATGAAGGGCGAGTGGCTGCTGATCCGGCTGAAGCCGCGCGGCAAGGAAAAGGCCGAGAACTGGCTGCTGCGCAAGCTCGACGACGGCTATGCGGGCGCGACCGACGCGCTGGTCGAGACCGGGCTGACCAGCGTCGCCACCGGGCGGACGATGCAGGAGATTGCCGAGGGCGCGGCGGTCGTGGCTACCTCAGGCCCTCCCCCGACCCCTCCCGCAAGCGGAAGGGGAGCCAAACCGCCCCCCTTCCAGCCGGTGCAGCTTGCGACGCTGGTGGACAGCGTTCCGACCGGCAGCGACTGGCTGCACGAGGTGAAGTATGATGGCTATCGCGCGCTGCTCGCCACGGGCAAGGCGGCGAAGGTCTACACCCGCTCGGGCCTCGACTGGACCGAGAAATTTCCCGGCATCGCCGAGGCGGCGGCGGGCCTTCCCCCCGGCGCGCTGATCGATGGCGAGATTGTCGCGTTCAAGGAGGGCAGGCCCGATTTCTCGACGCTCCAGGACGCTATTTCGAACGGAGGCGCGGGGTTGACGCTATTCGCGTTCGACCTGCTCCAGGACGCGGGCGAGGACCTCACCGCGCTCGGGCAGCTCGCCCGCAAGGAGCGGCTCCGCGCGCTGCTGGCGGGTGCGGACGCGCGCATCCAGTTTTCCGAGCATATCGTCGGCGCGGGCGAGCAATTGTTCGAGACGATGTGCCGCGAAGGCTATGAGGGGATTGTGTCGAAGCGCGCCGCCGCGCCCTATCGCGGCGCGCGGACCAAGAGCTGGCTCAAGGTCAAATGCACCCGCCGCCAGGAATTCGTGATTATCGGCTGGATGCCGAGCACCGCGAAGGGGCGCGGCTTCCGCTCGCTGCTGCTCGGCGTCAACGGGCCCGAGGGGCTGGTCTATGCGGGGAAGGTCGGGACCGGGTTCAGCACCGATACGCTCCACGCGCTGCGCGAGACGCTGGACGGGATTGCGACCGACAAGGCGCCGCTGAGCGTGCCGCGTGCCGAGTCGCGGGGGGCGCACTGGGTGAAGCCCGAGCTGGTCGCCGAGATCGCCTTTGCCGAATTCACTGCCGAGAAGGTCGTGCGCCATGCGAGTTTCCTCGGGCTGCGCGGCGACAAGAAGCCGGCGGAGGTGGTCGCCGAAACCCCCGTGCCGCTCCCCGAGCCCGTCGCGACGTCGCACATCAAGATCAGCAGCCGCGACCGGGTGATCTATCCCGAGGCGGGGCTGACCAAGGGGCAGCTCGCCGATTATTACGCCGCGGTCGCGCCGATCGCGCTGCGCTGGCTGGGCAATCGCCCGATCAGCCTGGTCCGCTGCCCGCAGGGGCGGGCGAAGCAATGTTTCTTCCAGAAGCACGATGCCGGCAGCTTTGGCGACGACGTCCACCATGTCGATGTGCGCGAGAAGGACGGGTCGACCGAGCCCTATCTCTATATCGACAGCCTCGACGGGATGCTGGCGTGCGTCCAGATGGGGACGATCGAGTTTCACGGCTGGGGCAGCCTGGTCGCCGATATCGAGAAGCCCGATCGGCTGGTGTTCGACCTCGACCCCGATGAGGGGCTCGATTTCGAGGCGGTGAAGAAGGCGGCGGCGGACCTCAAGGACCATCTCGCGGACATGGGGCTGACGAGCTGGCCGCTGCTGTCGGGGGGCAAGGGCGTGCATGTCGTGGTGCCTTTGGTCCCGCGTGTCGAATGGCCCGAGGTGCGCAGCTTCGCCGAACGCTTCGCGCGCGCGCTGGCCCAGGCCGAGCCCGATCGCTTCACCGCCAACCTGAAAAAGGCCAGCCGGACGGGGAAGATCTTCATCGATTACCTGCGCAATCAGCGCGGCGCGACCGCCGTGCTCCCCTATGTCGCCCGCGCCCGCGAAGGCGCGCCGGTGGCGGCGCCCGTCACCTGGACCGAGCTGCGCACCATCGACAGCGCCAAGCTCTACTCGATCCGCGACGCCGCGACGCTGATCGAGCGCGCGCAAAGCCGGGCGTTGCAGGGATGGGGCGAGGCGGCGCAGGCGCTGCCGGACGTATAGGTGCCCGGCGAAGCGGGCAGGGTCCGCGCGAACGCAACGATGTGGCTCGGCCAGCGCACCATGGAAGCTGCATTTGATGCTTCCCACCCGCGCTTCGCCGGTTGCATGGCATCATCGATTGCCGCATCGTCGGCGAAAGAGGTGAGAAATATTTTGGCCAGCCGCGCAGCGACGGGATTGTTCGATCCAGGCACGATCGCGGGCCGCTGGATAGCCGACTATTGCAGCCATGCGCCCGGCGGCGACGTGTTGTGCGATACCGGCGCGGGTCCCGCCTGGACGGCGTTGTTCGAGGAACTGGCCAGCGTCGCGGGCGACAGCCTCGAGCATATCCGCGAGCGTGCCCAGCGCAACGCCGACGATATCGGCACGGGTTTCCGCATCGCGGGCGAAGGCGAGGAGCGGCCCTGGCCGCTGTCGCCGGTGCCGCTGCTGATCGAGAAGGACGAGTGGGACGGGATCGCCGCGGGGATCGCGCAGCGCGCCGAGCTGATGGAGACCGTGCTCCGCGACCTGTATGGCCCATCGCGGCTGGTCGCCGATGGCCATATCCCGGCGACTCTGGTGACGGGCAGCCCGTTCTTCCTGCGCCCGCTGACGCATCTGGTGCCGCCGGGGGGCTATCACCTCCAGTTCGTCGCCGCCGATCTGTGCCGCGGCCCGAGCGGCGAGTGGCGGGTGCTGGCCGACGATCTGCGCGCGCCGGCGGGTGCGGGCTATGCGCTGGAGAACCGGCTGGCGCTGGCGCGGACGCTCGACGGGTTGCAGGGGCGGCTCAATATCGAGCGGCACGCGCCGTTCTTCGCGGCGTTTCGCGAGGGGCTGGCGGCATCGTGCCGCCGGGCCGAGCCGCGCATGGCGCTGCTCACGCCGGGGCGGCTCAACGCCAGCTATGCCGAACAGGCGCATCTCGCGCGCTATCTGGGCTTCCTGCTGGTCGAGGGCGCCGATCTCGCGGTGCTCGACGACCGGCTCTATGTCCGCACGATCGCGGGGCTCAAGCGCGTCGATGCGCTGTGGCGGCGGCTCGATCCGCGGCTGCTCGACCCGCTCGCGCTCGATTCGCATTCGACGATCGGCGTGCCGGGGCTGGTCGATGCGATGGCGGCGGGCAATGTCGTGATCGCCAATGCGCCGGGGGCAGGTGCGCTGGAGGCGCCGGCCTTTGCCGCGTTCCTGCCGCAACTGGCGCAGGCGCTGACCGGCGAGGCGCTGACTTTGCCCAATATCGCGACCTGGTGGTGCGGGCAGGAGCGCGAGCGCGCGCATGTCGCCGCCAATCTCGATTCGCTGCTGATCGCCCCCGCATTCGGTGTGCCGCCGCTGGGACTGCCCGAGGGCAAGCCGGTGCTGGGCGCGACGCTCGACGCGGAGCAGCGCGCGGCGTTGCTCGCCGATATGGAGCGGCGGCCGCAGGATTATGTCGGGCAGGAAGTCGTGCGGCTGTCGACCATGCCCGTGGTCGCCGACGACGCGCTGGCGTCGCGCCCGTTCACGCTGCGGGTGTTTGCGGCGCGCGGCGGCGATGGGCGCTGGACGGTGCTGCCCGGGGGCTTTGCGCGGATCGGCGAGCATCCCGATGTGCGCGCCGCGGTGATGGGCAATGGCGTATGGTCCGCCGATGTCTGCGTCCATGGCGCCGAGCCGGTGGCGCCGGTATCGCTGCTGCCCTCGGGCGATTCGACGCAGCTGCGGCGCAATCCCGGGACGCTGCCGAGCCGGGTCGCCGACAATCTGTTCTGGCTGGGCCGCTATCTGGAGCGGGGCGAGGCATTGCTCGGCGTACTGCGCGTGCTGCTCGGCCATTCGATCAGCGCCGATACCGGCGCCGCGCTGTCGGGCGATACCGTCGCGCGGCTGGCGCGGATGGTGGTGCAGGGCGGATCGGCGCCCGAGCCCAAGGCGCTGAAGCGCGCCGACCTGACCTGGCTGGTGCGCACCGCGCTGGAGGACGAGACCAGCTATAGCGTGCGCGCGATCAACCGGCAGGCGCGGCTGATCGGCGAAGTCTCGCGCGACCGGCTGTCCGCCGACATGATCCGGCTGCTCGATGCGCCCTTCCCGCAACGCGGCGTGCTGCTCGACAAGGCGGGGTCGCTCCAGCGGCGCTATTCGGCGCTGGCGGGGCTCGCAGCCGAGCATATGGCGCGCACCGATGCCTGGCGCTTCCACGATATCGGGCGGCGGATCGAGCGCGCGAGCGCGGGCGTGCGCTTCCTCCGCGCGTTCGGTTGCCCCGAGGCGACGAGCGACGATCTGTCGACGCTGCTCGACCTGGCCGACAGCCAGATCAGCTATCGCCAGCGCTATCTGACCGGGCTGGCGCGTATCCCGGTGATCGACCTGGTGATGCTCGATCCGGGCAATCCGCGCAGCGTGGCGTTCCAGGTCGCGGCGATTTCGGGGCATCTCAACAAGCTGCCGGTGCTGTCCGACGACGGGCTGGCGGAGGTCCAGCAGGAACAGGCGCGCCAGTTGGCGGCGATATTGGTGACCGCGAACGCCAAGCGGATCGACGATGCGTTGCTGAGCGGGATCGAGACGCGGCTGGCGGAATTGTCCGAATCGATCGCGCGGCGCTATTTCCTCCAGGGCGCCGAGCCGCTCCGTGCCGCGGGGCTCGTGCTCGCCTGATGCTGTATCGCATCCGTCATGTGACGCGCTTCGAATATGCGCGCCCGGTCGCCTTCGCGCGCAACAATCTGCGGCTGCGGCCGATCCTGTGGTCGGGGCAGAGCGTCGAGGAGTATCGGCTGACGATCGAGCCGCAGGGGCGGACCTATCCCGCGCGGGCGGAGGCGGGGCTGGCCAATGTGATGCGGCTGGTGGTCGAGGCGCCGGCGCGGACGCTGACGATCGAAAGCGAGGCACTGGTGCGGGTGGACCGCCCGATCCCGATCCCGCAGGCCAGCGACCCGACCCTGGCGCAGGTCGCCGCATGGGCGCGCGAGAGCCGCGATTCGTCGCCGGTGAGCCCGGCCAGCTATCTCTTCCCCTCGCCGCTGATCCCGCTCGACGCGCAGATCGCGGCATGGTGCGCCGAGGATCTCGACCCCGCGCGCGGCGTGCTCGATGCGGCATTCGCGCTGGCGACGCGTATCCAGCGCGAGTTCGCATTCGATACCACCGCGACTTTGGTCGACACGCCTCCGCACGAGGCCTTTCTGAAGCGCGGCGGGGTGTGCCAGGATTTCGCGCAGATCATGTTGTCCGGGCTGCGCGCGGCGGGGCTGCCCGCGGCCTATGCCTCGGGCTATCTGCGCACGCTGCCGCCGCCGGGCCAGCCGCGGCTGGTGGGGGCCGATGCCACCCATGCCTGGGTATTGGTGTGGGGCGGGCCCGATCTGGGCTGGGTCGGCGTCGATCCGACCAACGGCATCTGGATGGCGAACGACCATGTCATCGTCGCGATCGGCCGCGATTATGGCGATGTCGCCCCGATCGACGGCATCGTGCTGGGTTCGGGCGCGCAGGAGATGGATGTGTCGGTGGATGTCGAGCCGCTGGTGGAAGGCGGGTAGCAGCGGCGATTCAGGCGAACGCCGGGGTGCGGATCGTCGCCGTGGTCGCTGGCGTCGAAGAAAGAAGTTTTTCTCGCGCGAAGACGCAAAGGCGCAAAGAGAAGGAGGTCAGGCTGCGCCCTGGCTCTTCCTCTTCGCGCCTTTGCGTCTTTGCGCGAAAAATATTCTTGAAGATTTAATGCACACAAAGCCACGAAGGCACGAAGCAAAGAAGAACTGCTATTCTTCGTGCCTTTGTGGCTTTGTGTGAAAAATCAAATTATGCGGCGGTCCAATGGGTTGAGAACTTATAGCCCTCCCGGCGAAGGCCGTGGCACAGGGCTCGCTGGTCGCGATCCTGCATAAGCGCGTCCCCCACTTGCGCTTGCGCGCTGCGGCGCCGAAATACCGCGCGCACGCATAGGGGAAGAAATGGCCGATCCGTACACAATCCTGGGTGTCGAGCGCGGCGCGAGCGAAGCCGAGATCAAGAAGGCCTATCGCAAGCTCGCCAAGGAACTGCACCCCGACAAGAACAAGGACAATCCCAAGGCCACCGCGCGGTTCAGCGAGGTGACCCAGGCCTATGACCTGCTGACCGACGCCGACAAGCGCGCGCGGTTCGACCGGGGCGAGATCGATGGCGACGGCAATCCGGCGGCCCCGTTCGGCTATGGCGGCGGGCAGCAGGGCGGGTTCCAGCCGAGCGGCTTCGGCGGTGGCGATGCCGATATGAGCGATATTTTCGAAGGGCTGTTCGGCGGCGCCGGGCGGCGCGGCGGCGGCGGGTTCAGCGGCGGCTTTGGCGGGTTCGGGCGGCGTCCGGCGCCGAAGGGCGCCAATGTCGCCTATCGGCTGGCGGTGGCGTTCGAGGACGCGGCCAAGCTGGCGCCGCAGCGGATCACGCTGCGCGACGGCAAGACGATCGACCTGAAGCTGCCCGCGGGGGTCGAGACCGGCACCCAGATGCGGCTGGGCGGCAAGGGCGAGGAAGGGCCGGGCGGCCCCGGCGACGCGATCGTCACGATCGAAGTCCAGCCGCACCGATTCTATGAGCGGGTCGGCGACGATATCCGCGTCGATTTGCCGGTGACGCTGACCGAGGCGGTGCTGGGCGGCCAGGTGCGCGTGCCGACCCCCGATGGCCCGGTGATGCTGACGGTGCCCAAGGGATCGAGCTCGGGCAAGGTGCTGCGGCTCAAGGGTCGAGCGTTCCATCGCAAGGCCGGGGGGCGGGGCGACCTGCTCGTGACGCTGATGGTCGAGCTGCCCGCCGACGACGCGGCGCTGACCGCGTTTGCGCAGGGATGGGAGGACAAGGGGAACCCGCGGGCCCGCATGGGCGTCTGACGCCTTGTGAACACAGGGAAATCCGAAGAAGCCACTGCGGCCCCGGCCAAGCCGGGAATCGGCGCGCGCATCCGCGCGCTGCTGGGCAAGGCCGGGGCGACGCCGCGTTTCTTCGCGGTGATCGGCCGGGTGGCGGTGGGCACGTTCAACGAGGGGTTCACCTATGCGGGGAACCTGGCCTATCTCTCGCTGGTCACATTGTTCCCGTTCGTGATCGTCGCGGCGGCGATCGCGCAGCTGGTCGGGCGCAATGCCGAGGGGCTGCGGACGCTCGAGGCGTTTCTCCAGACGGTGCCCCCCGATGTCGCCGACGTGCTGCGCAAGCCCGCGACCGACGTGCTCCAGGCGCGCACCGGCAATCTTTTGTGGTTCGGCGCGATCGTCGGGCTGTGGACCACCGCGGGGTTCATCGAGACGCTGCGCGGCATCCTGCGCCAGGCCTATCGCGTCCAGTCGAGCACACCGTTCTGGCGCGATCGGCTGGGCTCGATCGGGATGATCATCGCGTCGGTGATCCTGGCGATGGCGGCGTTCAGCGTCCAGGTGATCCTGACGGGTATCGAGCAGTTCCTGTACCGGCTGCTGCCCTGGGCATCGAATGCGCAGGCGATCGTGTCGTTCACCAAGCTGGCCCCGGCGGTGGTGCTGTTCGGCGCGCTGTACATGCTGTTCTATTCGCTCACGCCCGGAAAGTATCGCCGCGCCAAATGCCCGAAATGGCCGGGGGCCCTGTTTACCACCATCTGGTGGATGTCGGTGACCGCGGCGCTGCCCTGGGTGCTCAGCACCCTGGGCAGCTACGACCTGACCTATGGCAGCCTTGCCGGGGTGATGATCGCGCTGATCTTCTTCTTTCTGGTCGGTCTCGGGCTGGTCGTCGGCGCCGAGCTCAACGCGGCTCTGGCGGAAACGCCTTCGGACGGTCTAGAGGAGTCGGCGAAGCAGGAGGTTTAGCCGACGTGACGGAATTGATGGCAGGTAAGCGCGGACTGATCATGGGACTAGCCAATGATCGTTCGCTGGCATGGGGAATCGCAAAGCAACTGCACGCGCATGGCGCCGAACTGGCGTTCAGCTACCAGGGCGAGGCGCTGGAAAAGCGGGTGCGGCCGCTCGCCGAGCAGCTGGGCAGCGATTTCCTGATCGAATGCGACGTGGCGGACATGGTCGAGCTGGACAAGACCTTCGCGACGCTGGCGGAGCGCTGGCCGACGATCGATTTCGTGGTCCATGCGATCGGCTTTTCGGACAAGAACGAGCTGCGCGGCGGCTATGTCGACACGAGCCTCGACAATTTCCTGATGACGATGAACATCAGCGTCTATTCGTTCGTCGCGGTAGCGAAGCGGGCGAGCGCGATGATGCCGAACGGCGGGTCGCTGCTGACGCTCAGCTATTATGGCGCCGAGAAGGTGATCCCGCATTACAATGTGATGGGCGTCGCCAAGGCCGCGCTGGAGACCAGCGTCCAGTATCTCGCAGTCGATCTGGGCCGCGACAATATCCGCGTCAACGCGATCTCGGCAGGCCCGATCAAGACGCTCGCCGCATCGGGCATCGGCGATTTCCGGCTGATCCTGAAGTGGAACGAGCTGAATTCGCCGCTGAAGCGCAACGTGACGATCGAGGATGTCGGCGGCGCCGGGCTGTATTTGCTCAGCGACCTGGCGAGCGGCGTGACCGGCGAGACGCACCATGTCGATGCGGGGTATAATGTGATCGGGATGAAGGCCGAGGACGCACCGGATATCGCGCTGGTTTAATCCCTCTCCCCGGCGGGGGAGAGGGAAGGGGCCCGCCGCGAAGCGGTGGGAAGGGTGAGGGTCCGTGAGCAGGACGCGCTATACCGAAGGCGACGGGACCATCGATCGCGCACGGCAGTTGCGCAGGGATTCGACACCCGCAGAGCAGGTGCTGTGGTCCGTCCTTCGCGGCTCGGCGCTTGACGGGCACAAATTCCGCCGCCAGCAGCGCCTTGGTCCCTTTTTCGGCGACTTTGTGTGCCAGGCGGCCCGTCTTGTCGTCGAGGCCGACGGGGAAACCCACGCGGGCGAAGAGGCAAGGCAAAGCGACGCGCGACGCACTGCGTATCTGGAACGGGAAGGGTATCGAGTGCTGCGGTTTAGCAATGCGGACATAGCGACGAATCTGGAGGGAGTGGCAGCCGTCATCCGCGCTGCGCTCGCACCCTCACCCTCCCACGCGCCTTTGGCGCGCGGGCCCCTCCCTCTCCCTCGGGGGGAGAGGGGTTTATGAGCTACAATACCTTCGGTCGCGTATTCCGCTTCACCACCTGGGGCGAGAGCCATGGGCCTGCGCTGGGCGCGGTTGTCGATGGTTGTCCGCCGGGGCTGACGCTGTCGGAGGCCGACATCCAGCCTTTCCTCGACAAGCGCCGCCCCGGCACCTCGCGCTTCACCACGCAGCGGCAGGAGCCCGACCAGGTCCGCATCCTCTCCGGCGTGTTCGAAGGGCGCACTACCGGCACGCCGATCGCGCTGCACATCGACAATGTCGACCAGCGGTCGAAGGATTATTCGGAGGTCGCCAAGGCCTATCGCCCCGGCCATGCCGATTATGCCTATGACGCCAAATACGGCTTTCGCGACTATCGCGGCGGCGGGCGGTCGTCGGCGCGCGAGACCGCGGCGCGGGTCGCGGCAGGGGCGGTGGCGCGCGCGGTGATCCCCGAAGTGACGATCCTCGCCTGGGTCGAGGCGATCGGCGGCGATTCGATCGACTATGCCCATTTCCATGCCGCCGAGATCGGCAACAACCCGTTCTTCTGCCCCGACCCCCATGCCGCCAAACGCTGGGAAGCGCTGGTCGATAGCGCGCGCAAGGCGGGGTCGTCGCTCGGCGCGGTGGTGGTGTGCGAGGCGATCGGCGTGCCGCCGGGCTGGGGCGCACCGCTCTATGCCAAGCTCGACAGCGAACTGGCGGCGGCATGCATGTCGATCAACGCCGTCAAGGGCGTCGAGATCGGCGACGGCTTCGCCGCGGCGGCGCTGAGCGGCGAGCAGAATGCCGATGCGATGCGCCCTGGCGCCGACGGAGCGCCGCGTTTCCTCGCCAACCATGCCGGCGGGATCGCGGGTGGCATCTCCACCGGCCAGCCGGTGCGGGTCCGCGTCGCGTTCAAGCCGACCAGCTCGATCCTGACACCGGTCGAGACCGTCACGCGCGACGGCGAGGCGGCGGAGATCCTGACCAAGGGGCGGCACGACCCGTGCGTCGGGATTCGCGGGGTTCCGGTGGTGGAGGCGATGATGGCACTGGTGCTGGCGGACCAGAAACTGCTGCATCGCGCGCAGATCGGCTGACCCAGCCCTCGGCTGGCCATCAACTTGTTCTTTTCGCACGACAAGCTGAAGTCCCCCGATGCGACTTAAAGCAGGGACGGTGGTTATTACTTCTGTTGGCATGAACAGAAGGAGTGCCTGATATGCTTATCAAGACAATGATTTCCGCCGTTGCGCTGATGGCCGCGCCCGCTGTCTTCGCGCAGACTGCTCCGGACCAGACGGCCCCAGGTCAGACCACGCCGGGCCAGCCGATGGACCAGACTACGCCGACGCCCAGCCAGCCCTATCCGGGCCAGCCGGCGCCGACCGATCCAATGACCACGGCGCCCGCGCCGGATGCGACCCCGACTCCGGGCACGATGGATTCGACGACGACGTCGCCGACCGATCCGTCCGCGGATACGACGAGCACCGACACGCCGGCGGACAAGCCCAAGCGCAAGCGTCCGAACTAAACGGCGCCTGACAACTCCGACGCCCGGCCCTTCACGCGAAGGGCCGGGCGTTCGGCTGTCTGCTCAATTCGGCGTGCTGCTCAATCCGCGAACGGATCGCGGACCAGGATGGTGTCGTCGCGCTCCGGGCTGGTCGACACCAGAGCGACCGGGCATTGGATCAGCTCTTCGATCCGGCGGATATATTTGATCGCCTGTGCCGGCAGGTCGGCCCAGCTCCGCGCGCCCGCGGTCGATTCGGACCAGCCGGGCATGGTCTCGTACACCGGCTCGACCGCCGCCTGATCCTGTGCGTTCGACGGGTAATAATCGAGCGTCTCGCCGCGCAGGCGATAGCCGGTGCAGATCGAGACGGTCTCGAATCCGTCGAGCACGTCGATCTTGGTCAGCGCGATGCCGGTGATCCCCGATACCGCCGCCGATTGGCGCAGCAGCACCGCGTCGAGCCAGCCGCAACGGCGCTTGCGCCCGGTGACGGTGCCGAATTCATGCCCGCGCGTGCCCAGCCGCTCGCCGGTTTCATTGTCCTGCTCGGTGGGGAACGGACCCGAACCGACGCGGGTGGTGTACGCCTTGGCGATGCCCAGCACGAAGCCGACGGCGTTGGGCCCCAGGCCCGTCCCCGCCGCCGCCGTGCCCGCGACGGTGTTCGACGACGTCACGAACGGATAGGTGCCGTGATCGATGTCGAGCAGCACACCCTGTGCGCCCTCGAACAGGATCCGCCGCCCGCGCCCGCGCGCTTCGTGGAGCATCCGCCACACCGGCTCGGCAAAGGGCAGGACGAAGCCCGCAATCTCGCGCAGCTCCTCGACCAGTGCGGCGCGATCGATCGGCGGCTCGCCGAACCCGGCGCGCAATGCGTCGTGATGCGCGGCGAGGCGATCGAGCTGCGGCCCCAGATCGTCGAGATGCGCGAGGTCGCACACGCGGATCGCGCGGCGGCCGACCTTGTCCTCATAGGCCGGGCCGATGCCGCGCCGCGTCGTGCCGATCTTGCCCGATCCGCTCGCATCCTCGCGCAGCCCGTCCAGGTCGCGGTGGAACGGCAGGATCAGCGGGCAGGTGTCGGCGATCTTGAGCGTATCGGGGGTCACCTCGACGCCCTGGCCGCGCAGCTTCTCGACCTCGGCCTTGAGCGCCCAGGGATCGAGCACCACGCCGTTGCCGATCACGCTGGGGGTGCCGCGGACGATGCCCGAGGGGAGCAGCGAGAGCTTGTACACCTTCTCGCCCACGACCAGCGTGTGGCCGGCATTATGCCCGCCCTGGAAGCGGACCACGACATCGGCGCGCTCCGCGAGCCAGTCGACGATCTTGCCCTTGCCTTCATCGCCCCACTGGGCACCGATTACTGCGACATTTGCCATGGATACACGTCTCCGCCTGCCGGGGCATACCCAAAGCCGCCCTTCGACAGGACTCGGCGGCTGGGCGGGACGGGGGCGGCGGGCACTGCCCTGAAGCCGCGGCGGCCAATGGCCTCCCGTGTCGGTTGCGTCAAGTCCTTGCGTTCAGCGATCCAGTTCGGCGCGGATCCGCACCGCGAGCGTATCGATGTCGAACGGCTTGGCGAGGATCGATTCGTCCTCGGCACCCGCGACATCGGGGGCATAGCCGCTGGTGAGCAGCACCTTCAGCCCCGGCAGCTTGGCGCGCGCGCGGGCGGCCAGTTCGCGCCCGGTCATCTCGGGCATCACGACATCGGTGAACAGCAGCGACACGCGCTGGCCGCGATCGATCAGGCGGAGCGCCTCGCGCCCGTCGCGCGCGTCGATCACGAAATAGCCGAGCTCGCGCAGGGCTTCGATCGAATAGCTGCGGACGCGCTCCTCGTCCTCGACCACCATCACCGATTCGCCCGCGCGCGCGCGCGGGGCGGTGCGCGGCGTGTCCGCGCGCGCGACCAGCGGCGCGGCGCCGCGATGCGGGGGCAGGTACAGCAATACGGTGGTGCCGCGCCCCGCCTCGGTATCGATCGCGACGGCGCCGCCCGACTGGCGGGCAAAGCCGAACACCTGGCTGAGCCCCAGCCCGGTGCCCTTGCCGACGCCCTTGGTGGTGAAGAAGGGGTCGAAGGCGCGCGCGGCAACCTCGGGTGGCATGCCGCTGCCCGTGTCGGTCACCGCGATCCGAAGATAGTCCCCCGGCGCAAGATCGAGCGCGCGCGCCGATCCGGCGTCGAGCGTCACCTGCGCCGTGGCGATCGACAGCGTGCCCCCCTCGGGCATCGCGTCGCGCGCGTTGACCGAGAGATTGAGCACGACATTCTCGAGCTGGTTGCGGTCGGCCATTGCCAGCGGCAGCGCGGCGGGAAGCCGGGTCTCGACGGTGACGCCCTCGCCGATCGTGCGGACGAGCAGCTCGACCATCCCGTCGATCATCTCGTTGACGTCGATCGGCGCGGGGGCCAGCGGTTGCTGGCGCGAAAAGGCGAGCAGCCGCTGGGTCAGCGCCGCGGCGCGAGTGGCGCCGTCGCGCGCGGCGGTGACGTAGCGTTCGACATCGGTGTTGCCCTGCGCCAGCCGGCGTTCGAGCAGGTCGAGCCCGCCGATCACCACCGCGAGCATATTGTTGAAGTCGTGCGCGATGCCGCCGGTCAGCTGGCCGACCGCCTCCATCTTCTGCGCCTGGCGGAGCTGCTCCTCGGCGGCCATCAGCTGCGCGGTGCGTTCCTGGACCAGCCCCTCCAGCTCCTCGCGCGAGCGGGCCAGCACTTCGCGGGCATCGACGATGTCCTGGATATCGGTGCAGGTGCCGAACCAGCGCGTGATCCGCCCCGAATCGTCGCGCACCGGCTTGGCGCGGCCCAGCACCCAGCGATAGGCGCCGCTATGGTGCCGCAGCCGATATTCGATGTGATAGGTGTCGCCGGTCGCGAGGCATGCGGTCCACAGCCTCCGGGCATGCGCCTGGTCCTCGGGGTGGAACACGTCGTTCCACCCGGCGCCGTCGGTCGAGCCATAGGGAACGCCGGTATATTCATACCAGCGATCATTATAATAATCGTGATAGCCATCGGGCTGGGTCGACCAGATCGTCTGGTCGATCGAATTGGCGATCGCGCGGAATTTCTCTTCGCTGTCGCGCAGCGCGACGAGCGCGAGCGCGCGTTCGACGGCGTCCCACGAAATCTCCGCGACCGCCTCGACAAATGCGATTTCCTCCGCGGTCCATATGTGGGGGCGGGGTTCGTTGACATAGAGCGTCGCCACCCAATGCCCGCCGCGGACCAAAGGCACGCCGATCGCGGCGGCGGCGCGGGAGGGGATGTCCTCGCCGATCCCCTCCGCCTGTGCGGTATCGGCGACGACCAGCGTCCGCCCCGCGCGATAGGTCGCGATCGCCGCTTCGCCGACGCCCGCGACGTCCGCCGTGCCCGAGAGCAACGGCATATCGCCGGTGACCGCGCACGGGCCGAACAGAATCATCCGCTCGTCGATCACGCGATAAAAGCCGACTCGCGCCGCGCCCAGTTGCCGCGCGAGCGCCTCGGCGGTGTGGCGCATCACCGCGTCGGGCGTGTCGAGCGCGCGCTGGCGTTCGGCCAGGGCATAGATGAACGCCTGGGTCTCGGTCGCCTCGCGCAGTTCGGCGGCGGTGGCGCGCGCTGCGTCCTCCGCGGCCTTGCGCTCGGTGATGTCGAAGCTGACGCCGGGGAAGCGCACCGGCCTGCCCTCCGCGTCGTGGATCGCGCGCCCCTGCATCAGCAGCCAGCGCACCGCGCCATCGGCGCGAAAGACCTGGATCTCGACCGAGAGCGGCGCGCCGTCGCGGATCGCGGCGCGGACCGCAGTGCGCAGCAGCGCGCGGTCGTCGGGGTGGATCAGCGGGAGCACGCCGCGAAACGATCGCCCCTGGGCAAGGCGTTCGGGGCGCATTCCGAACAGCCGCGCGAACCGTGCATCGCCGGTGATCCGCCCAGTCTCCGCGTCCCAGTCCCAGGTGCCGATGCCGGTCGAGGCATTGAGCGCCAGTTGCAGCCGCTCCTCGCTGCGGCGGAGCGCTTCCTCGGCGGCGACGCGCTCGGTCACGTCGGTGACCTGGACGAAGATGTCGCTGGTCCCGCCCCCGGCGCCGCGGATCGGCTGATACACGAAATCCAGCATCCGCGTCTCGAGCGGCGCGCCATGGCCGCGCGCGAGCTGGATCGGGACCCCGGTGCCGCGATAGGCCTCGCCCTCGGCGAAGACGCGGTCGAGCAAGGCGACGAAGCCCTGTTCGCGCACTTCGGGCAAGGCTTCCGCGACCGACTTTCCGATCACGTCGTCGCGGCCGATCAGCTCGAGATAGGCCGCATTGGCGATTTCGAAGACATGGTCGGGGCCGTGCAGCAACGCCACGGCGCCCGGCGCCTGCTGGAACAGGTCGCGCAGCCGCTCGACCTCCGCGACGCGCGCGCGTTCGGCGAGCACGACGCGCGTGGTCTCGCTGCCCTGGTTGAGCACGCCGACCACCACGCCATGCTCGTCGCGGATCGGCGTGAAGCTGTAGTTCCACCAGGTCTCCTGCGCGCTGCCGTCGCGCTCGATCGGCAGCATCTGGTCGAACAGCGAAAGCCCCTCCCCGGTCGCCATGACATGCTCCATCTGGGGGCCGACCAGATGCCAGATATCGGCCCAGACCTCGGCGCCGGGCCGGCCGAGCGCCCAGGGGTGGCGCTCGGCGGGGATCGGCGCCCAGGCGTCGTTGTAGAGCAGGCGGAAATCCGGGCCCCAATAGATCGCGCTGGGGAAGCTGGAGCCGAGCGCGACGCCGAGCGCGAAGCGCAGCGGCTGGGGCCAGCCCTCGATCGGGCCGAAGGGGGTCGCCGCCCAGTCCTGCGCGCGAATCCGCCGGGCCATCTCGCCGCCATGATCCAGGAATCTCAGCGCGGCGCCCATCCGGCCAGCGATGCGTAACCCGCCGGACGAAGTCAACAATTTGCGGCGAGACCCGCCATGGTTCCGTGGCGGCGAAACTTGTTCTATGCCCGCCCCAGTGAAGGAGAGAGTGTATGAAACTGGCCAGCCTGAAGCACGGCCGCGACGGCAAGCTCGTCGTGGTGTCGAACGACCTGGCGTGGTGCGCCGATGCGAGCGCGATCGCGCCGACGCTCCAGGCCGCACTCGACGCGTGGGACCGCGTCGCGGGCGACCTCGCCAACCTCGCCACCGACCTTGAGCATGAAGCGATCCCGATGATGCGCTTTCACGAGCGGCTGGCGGCGGCGCCATTGCCGCGCGCCTATCAATGGGCCGATGGCTCGGCCTATGTGAACCATGTCGCGCTGGTGCGGCAGGCGCGCGGGGCGGAGATGCCCGACAGCTTCTGGCACGATCCGCTGATGTACCAGGGCGGCTCCGACGGCTTCCTGGGGCCGCGCGACGCGATCCCGCTGCGCGACGAGGCCTGGGGATGCGACCTTGAGGCCGAAGTCGTGGTGGTGACCGGCGACGTGCCGCTGGGCGCGACGCGCGACGAGGCGCTGGCGGCGATCCGGCTGGTCGGGCTGACCAACGATGTGTCGCTGCGCAACCTGATCCCGGGCGAGCTGGCCAAGGGCTTCGGCTTCTTCCAGTCCAAGCCCGCGAGCGCATTCTCGCCGGTGTTCGTGACGCCCGACACGCTGGGCGATCGCTGGCAGGACGGCAAGCTGGTCGGCACGCTGATGGTCGACCTCAACGGCAAGCCCTTTGGCCGCGCCGATGCCGGCGCCGACATGACCTTCGACTTCGGCACGCTGATCGCGCATGCGGCGAAGACCCGCGCGCTGGGGGCGGGGACGATCATCGGGTCGGGGACCGTATCGAACCGCGACGCCGATGGCGGCCCGGGCAAGCCGATCGCCGAGGGTGGGCTGGGCTATTGCTGCATCGCCGAGGTCCGCACCGTCGAGACGATCCTGCGCGGTGCGCCCGAAACACCCTTCCTCAAGGCGGGCGACACGGTGCGGATCTGGGCCGAGGATGAGCGGCACCACCCGATCTTCGGCACGATCGAACAGACCGTCGAGGCCGGCTGACGCCATTCCCTATGTTCGAAAGCGCCGATCTGGCCTATCTCCCCGGACTATTCTGAAGGCGCTGGACGGCGGAGAGAGCATATGGAACCTCGCATAACCCTGACCGTCACCGACGGCATTGCCGATGTCCGGCTGGCGCGGCCGGACAAGCTCAATGCGCTCGATCCGGCGATGTTCGCCGGGATCATCGACGCGATCGCGCAGCTGGGCGCGACGCCGGGGCTGCGCTGCGTGGTGCTGTCGGGCGAGGGGCGCGGCTTTTGCGCGGGGCTCGACATGGCGAGCATGGCGAATGCCGGGTCGGGCACCGATTTGGCGGTGCGGACCCATGGCGTCGCCAATGACTATCAGCAGGTCGCCTGGGGCTGGCGCATGCTGGCGGTGCCGGTGATCGCGGCGGTGCACGGCATGGCGTTTGGCGGCGGGCTCCAGATCGCCAGCGGGGCGGATATCCGCATCGCCGCGCCGGGCACGCGGTTCTCGGTGATGGAGCTCAAATGGGGGATCGTCCCCGACATGGCGGGCTATGCGCTGTGGCGCCGATGCGTGCGCGACGACGTGCTGCGCGAACTGATCTATACCGCGCGCGAATTCGATGCGGCGGAGGCGCAGGCGCTGGGCTTCGTCACGCGCATCGCCGACGACCCGCATCAAGAGGCGATGGCGCTGGCGAAGGCGATTGCGGGGCGCAACCCGCACGCGATCCGCGCCGCCAAGCGGCTCACCAACCAGGATGGCGACGCCGCCGCGATCCTCGCCGCCGAGAGCGACGAACAGGCTGCGCTGCTGCGCACCCCCAACCAGATCGAGGCGGTGATGGCCAATATGCAGAAGCGCGCGCCCACTTTCACCGACTGACTTACCTCCGCCATACCCAAAACTCGAAAGGACTGACTTTTCCATGCGTGAAGCCGCGATCGTCGCCACCGCCCGCACCCCCATCGGCAAGGCCGGACGCGGCGCCTTCAACGACACCGAGGCGCCGGTGCTCGCCGCGCACGCAATGAACGCCGCGGTCGCGCGCGCGGGGATCGATCCGGCGCGGATCGACGATGTCTTCTACGGCATGGGCAACCAATGGGGGACGCAGGGCGGCAACATGGCGCGGATGGCGCTGTTCGCTGCGGGCATCCCCAACAGCGTGCCCGCCTTCAGTCTCGACCGCAAATGCGGGTCGGGGCTCACCGCCATCGCATTGGCGGCGCGATCGATCATGACCGACGAAGTCGATGTCGCGCTGGCAGGGGGCATGGAATCGATCAGCATGACGATGCGCGACGTGCCGCGCTATGTGAACCAGTCGGTGCTCGCGCGCGAGCCCGCCGCCTATATCCCGATGATCGAGACCGGCGAGATCGTCGCCGAACGCTATCAGGTCAGCCGCGCCGCGCAGGACGCCTTCGCCGCACGCAGCCAGCAGCGCGCCGCAGCAGGCGTCGAGGCGGGCGCCTTTGCCGAGGAGATCGTGCCGATCACCGTCGACAAGGCGCTGTTCGACAAGCAGGGCAACCGCACCGGCACCGAGACGGTGACGTTGGCGCAGGACGAGGGCATCCGCGCCGGCACGACCGAGGCAGTGCTCGCGGGGCTCAAGCCGGTGTGGAAGGACGGCGCGTTCGTGGCCGAGGGCCAATATGTCACCGCGGGCAATGCCAGCCAGCTTTCCGACGGCGCCTCGGCGCAAATCCTGATGGACCGCGCCACTGCGGAGGCTGAGGGCAAGGAAATATTGGGCGTCTATCGCGGCTTCCAGGTCGCGGGCTGCGGTCCCGAGGAAATGGGCATCGGCCCGGTCTTCGCGATCCCCAAGCTGCTCGCCCGCGCCGGGCTGAGCGTCGCCGACATCGGGCTGTGGGAGATCAACGAGGCGTTCGCCAGCCAGTGCCTCTATTGCCGCGACGCGCTGGGGATCGATCCCGAGCGGCTCAACGTCAATGGCGGCGCGATCGCGATCGGCCACCCGTTCGGGATGAGCGGCAGCCGGCTGGTCGGCCACGCCCTGATCGAGGGACGCAAGCGCGGCGTGCGCCATGTTGTGGTATCGATGTGTACTGCGGGCGGCATGGGTGCGGCGGGGCTGTTCGAGATCGTGTAAGCAGGCCGTTTGAAAATTCGCGAAAGAGCGAATTTTAAGGCGGCACCGGCCCGCTCCCCCGCCCGGCCACCCAACGATAATATTCTAGGGGTGGCCGGGCGGGGGAGCGGGCCGGTGCCGCGAAATGCGCATCAGCGCATTTCCAAACGGCATATGATCGCCGTGCGGGTGAGGGAGCGAATCGCATGACCAAGGGCACGGCATTGGTGACCGGCGCATCCGCCGGGCTGGGGGTGTTGTTTGCCGAGGCGCTGGCGGCGGACGGCCATGCGCTGATCCTCACCGCGCGGCGGGGCGACCGGCTGGGCGCGCTGGCCGAGAGGCTGCGCGCGGCGCATGGCGTGGCGGTGGACACGATCGCGCTCGACCTCGCGGCGCCGGGATCGGCCGATGCACTGATGGCCGAAATCGCCGCGCGCGGGCTGGCGGTCAACCTGCTCGTCAACAATGCCGGGTTCGGGCTGGGCGGCGCCTTTGCCGCGCAGGATCGCAGCCAGCTCGCGCGAATGATCGCGCTCAATTGCCGCAGCCTGACCGAGCTGTGCCATGCAGTGCTGCCGGGGATGATCCAGATGCGGCGCGGCGCGATCCTCAATGTCGCCTCGACCGCGGCGTTCCAGCCGGGGCCGGGGATGGCGGTCTATTATGCGACCAAGGCGTTCGTGCTGAGCCTGTCCGAGGCGCTGCACGAGGAAGTGCGGCGCGACGGGGTGCGCGTGACCGCGCTGTGTCCGGGGCCGACCGCGACCGAGTTTTTCAACGCGGCGGGGGTCGGGGGCAGCTCGGCGCTCAGCAAGCTGGCGGGCGACCCGGCCAAAGTGGTGCGCGACGGGCTGGCGGCGCTCGCCGCGAACCGCGCGGTGAAGGTCTCCGGCGCGGCGAATGCGGCGATGGCATTCGCGACGCGGCTTACCCCGCGCATCGTGCTGCGCCGCGTGGTCGCCGCGACCCAGCGCGCGCGTTAGCGGTCCGCGGCTCGCTCAGTCGGGCGCCATCACCGGCGGCGTCCGCGCGCCGCGGATGCTGTCCGCCGCATAGAGCGCACATCCGGCCCAGATCAGCCCGAAGGTAAGCAGATGCACCGGGCGCACCGGCTCGCCGAGCAGCACCGCCACGGTGAACTGGAGCGTCGGCGCGATATACTGGATCAGCCCCAGCGTCGCATAGGGCATCCGCCGCGCCGCCGCCGCGAACATCAGCAAAGGCGCCGCGGTGACCGCGCCCGAGGCGATAAGCAGCAGGTCCGTGCCGAGCGAATGCCCGAAACTGCCGGTGCCCGCCGCCGATGCCTGCCACACCAGCCCGAGGGCGATCGGCGCCAGCATCATCGTCTCGACCGCCAGCCCGCCCAGCGCATCGATCGCCGCGACCTTGCGCAGCAGCCCGTACAGCCCGAACGTCACTGCGAGGATGAGCGAAATCCACAGCGACCCGCCGCCGCTCGCCGCGAGGATCGCGACGCCCAGCCCTGCGACGCCGATCGCGATTCCCTGCCACCGCCGCAGTCGCTCGCCCAGCACCGCGACGGCCAGCGCGACGTTGAACAGCGGGTTGATGAAATAGCCCAGGCTCGCCTCGAGCACATGGTTGTGCTGGACCGCCCAGATATAGACCAGCCAGTTGACCGCGATCAGCGCCGCGCTCGCCGCGAGCAGGAGCAAAGTCCGCCCGCGCGCGGCGGCACGGATCGTCCGCGCCCGGCGCAGCGCGACGACGGTGATCGCGAGGAGTACGACCGACCAGAGCACGCGGTGCGCAAGCACCTGGAGCGCCGGCACGCCCTTCAGCGCGTGGAAATAGAGCGGGAGCAGCCCCCAGACGACATAGGCGCCGACGCCGAGCGCGAGCCCCTTTGCGTCCGGAAGAGTGGAACGGTTCATCCCCGCGCTTGAGCCGATCCCGTGCCGGCGCGCAAGCCGCGCTGCGCCGGCACGCACAGAAATGGCGCGGGCCAACTATTGCCTGCGCCAATACTCGGGCTAGACTTGGCGCGGGGGGAATTCATGTCCGACATCGAAGAATATGGCCATGCGCCGGAAGCACAGCCCGTAACCGCAACGCTGGCGGGATGTGCGATCCTTGTGGTCGTCGCCGTCGCCGCGCCGTGGCTGGTGCCGCAACAGCCGCTGGCGACGTTGCTGGCAGCGGGCGTGGCGATCGGCGCGGCGGCGTGGCTGGTCGGGTTGGTGGTGACGGTGCGCCATGCCGCGATCGGCTGGAAGATCGGGTCGCTGGCCATCCTGCTCGTCGCGGGCGCCGCTGCCGCGCTGGTCGCGCATGGCCAGTATCAGACGCGCGCACGCGCCGATGCGAGCAGCTTTGCCGATGCCGAGTTCGGCCCCAATGGCGATCCTATGCCGCCCGCCGGAGCGGCGGGGCGCGGGCCGCTCTCGCGGCTCTATGTCGACGCGCTCCAGTCCGATCGCGCCGATGCGGCAGCCTTCGGCAAGGCGCTGGCGGGAGTCGCGCTGGGCAATCTCAACAGCCCCTATCTGCTCCAGCAGGACCCGCGCCCGATCACCGACTGCGCGGCGATTGCCCGGATCATCCCGCTGGCAGAGGAACAGGCGGCGCGGCGCAAGGCCAGCGACGCCGCATTGCGCGCGGCGATCGCCGGCGCCTCGCTGTCCGAGGACGCGCGGCGCGGAGTCGCGCTGATGGCGATCGGCGCGCCCGGCGACGACCGCGTCTTGGCCAATCAGCGCGCGATGCTCGAGTCGAGCAGCGAATTGTGCGTGCTGCTCGCGCGGCGCGGCTGGGTGAACGCAGGCGGCTATTTCGGTTTTGCAAGCGCCGCCGATGGGGCACTATTCAAGGCGCTGACCGCCCGGCGGATCGAGATCGCCGCCGCGATGGCGCGCGACGCCCGCGAGGCCGCTGCCCGCCGCGAAGAAGGACGCGACCTGGTCCGCACCGCGCTCGAACGCTCGATCTTTCTGTCCTGAGCGATCAGCCGCCGATCCGGAGCCACAAAGCCGTCGCGTCGTCGGAGCGCTTGAACCGCGGATAGCGCGCGCACGCCGCATCCTCGCGCTCGATCGCGCGGAGCCGGGTGGCGAGCGCGTCGAGGCCCTGCTCGTCGAGCGCGGCCATCAGCCCGGGCTCGTCGAACGCGGCATAGGAGTCGATAAGCGCGGCGAATCCGTCGGTCATCAGCAACAGCGTATCGCCGGGCGCGCAATCGATTCGCAGCGTCCGCAGCCGCGTCATCACCTCGGGCTCGACGCCCAGCACGGTGCGGCCCGGCCGGTTGCGCGAGGCGCGCAGCGCGTCGAGGATCGGGGCGCTGCGCTGGACGCTGCCGAGCCCATGCTGTGCGAGGCTGGCGGCGCTCTGGGCCTCGGCCTCGCCCGCCTCGCGCGGGGGGCCGATCCGCGTGACGCTGTCGCCCCGCCGGTGCAGCCCGACGCAATCGCCCAGCCAGCCGCATTCGAGCGCGCCGTCGCCGATCCGCACCGCGAGGAACGCCGCGATCGGCAGCTCCCAGCGATCGAGCGGGTCGCGGGTGCGGGCGGCGGCATAGTCGGCGGCGAGTTGCGCGGCGACGGCTTCGCACAGGCCCTCGATCGACTCGGCGGGCGCGGCGCCGGTAAAGGCGCGCTGCGCCCGGTCGGCGAGCCACGCCGCGCCGCCGCGCGCCCCGACCAGCCCCGGTGGGCCAAGGTCGGTCGCGCCATCGATCACCCAGCCATGGGTGTCGCCGGTGCCGGCGCGATCGTCATTGGGGGTGGCGGGGTTGCCGGCGAGGCTGAGCGACTGGATGAGGTCGAAATGCATGGGGGGCCTTTAGCCGCGCGCAGGCTCGCGCACCATATAGCGCGCGGCATCACCATAGCTGAAAAGCTTGGCGCGCAGATCCGGGCGATCGACGACCGCAAAGCCGTGTCCTCGCCAGAACGCCGCCGATTCGTTGACCGAAACCAGCGCGATCGGCGTCGCGACCCGCGCGAACAGCAGCGCCAGCCCCGCCGCCGCATGGCCCCCGCCGCGCGCCGCGGGGAGCAGCGCGAGGTCGTGGAGATAATGGGCGTCGGCGTGCGCAGGCAGGCTGCCCAGCAGCGCGTTCAGCGGCGGGACCGCGCCCAGCGGCCAAGGATAGGCGATCAGATACCCGGCTACCACGCCCCCCGCGTCGAGCACCCAGCAGAGCGACGGGCACAACGCCAGCCGCTCGGCGAAGCACGCGCGGTCCTCCGGATGGTCGGGAAACGCCACCCGCGCCACCGCGGCCACACCGTCGAGGTCGCCCGGCTCCATCGCTCGCCAGCGCATCGCCGTCAGTCCGCGAAGAGCAGCACCGGCGTCTCGACCAGCTTCTTCACCGCCTGGACAAAGCTCGCCGCGTCCCAGCCATCGACGACGCGGTGGTCGCAACTGATCGACAGGTTCATCAGCTTGGCGCGGACGACCTCGTCGCCCCGGAAGACCGGGCGCTCGACGATCTTGTTGGGGCCGATGATCGCGACTTCGGGGCGGTTGATCACCGGGGTCGTCGCGATCCCGCCGAGCGGCCCGAGCGACGTAACGGTGAGCGTCGAGCCGCTCAACTCCTCGGACTTCGCCTTGCCGATGCGCGCGGCCTCGGCCAGCCGGGTGATCTCGGCGGCGAGCTGCCAGACATTGCGGTCCTGCGCGTCGCGGATCACCGGCACCATCAGTCCGGCATCGGTCTGCGTCGCCATGCCCAGATGGACGCGGCCATGGCGCGTCACCACTCCCGCCTCATCGTCATAGCGCGCGTTGAGCATCGGGAAGCCGGGCAGCGCGCGGCACAAAGCGACGATCAGGAAGGGCAGCATCGTCAGCTTGGGCCGCTGGCCGCGATGCGCGTTGAGGTCGCCGCGCATCGCCTCCAGCGCAGTCACGTCGAGTTCGTCGACATAAGTGAAATGCGGGATCGCGCGCTTCGATGCGGCCATATTCTCGGCGATGCGGCGGCGCATCCCGATGACCTTGATGGGCTGGTCGTCGCGGGCGCGCGACGCGTGCGGGGCGTGGTAGCCCTGTCCGCTGCCATAGCGCAGATACGCGTCGAGATCGGCATGGCGGATGCGATCGCCCTCGGCGGGCTTCACCTGGGCGAGGTCGACGCCGAGGTCGGCGGCGCGGGCGCGGACGGCGGGGGAGGCGAGGATTCGCTCTTCTCCCCTCCCTGCAAGGGAGGGGTCGGGGGTGGGTGCCGATGCCGAAGGCGTCGGCTTTGCCTCGGGCGCCGGGGGCTCGCTGCGCTCGCCACCCACCCCCGGCCCCTCCCTTGCAGGGAGGGGAGACGGCTCCACCCCCTCCTCCACCCCCGGCGTCTCCGCCTCGACCGGCGTATCCTCGCCCGCGTCGTCGGTCTCGACCACCATCAGCGCCGATCCGATCGCGACCTGGTCGCCGACCTCGCCCGCCAGCGCGACCACCACGCCGGAAACCGGGGACTCCATCTCGACCGTCGCCTTGTCGGTCATCATATCGGCGACCTGCTGATCCTCCTCGACGCGCTCGCCGACCTTGACGTGCCACGCGACGATCTCGGCCTCGGCGATGCCTTCGCCGATGTCGGGCAGGCGGAATGTGAAACGGGCCATGCCGGTCAGTCCTTCAGGAGTTTGGTCAAAGCCTCGCGGATGCGCACCGGGCCGGGGAAATAGGCCCATTCGAGGCTGTGGGGATACGGCGTGTCGAACCCGGTGACGCGCGCGATCGGCGCCTCCAGGTGATAGAAGCAGCGTTCCTGGACGAGCGCTGACAATTCGGCGCCAAAGCCGCTGGTGCGTGTCGCCTCGTGCACGATCATGCAGCGCCCGGTCTTCTGCACCGACGCCTCGATCGCCGCGATGTCGAGGGGGACGAGCGTGCGCAGGTCGATGATCTCGGCATCGACGCCCATTGCCTCGACGGTCGCCTCGACGACATGGACCATCGTGCCATAGCAGAGGACCGTCACCGCCTCGCCCGCGCGCACCGTCGCCGCCTTGCCCAGTTCGATGCGGTAATGCCCCTCGGGCACCGCGCCCGCCGGATGCGCGCTCCAGTTGCGCGAGGGGCGGTCATAATGGCCGTCGAACGGGCCGTTATAGATACGCTTGGGCTCGAGGAAGAGCACCGGATCATTATCCTCGATCGCGGCGATCAGCAGCCCCTTGGCGTCATAGGGGGTCGACGGGATCACCGTCTTGATGCCCGAGACATGGGTGAAGATGCCCTCGGGGCTCTGGCTGTGCGTCTGCCCGCCGAAAATGCCGCCGCCATAGGGGCTGCGCACCGTGATCGGCGCAATGAAGTCCCCGTTCGAGCGATAGCGCAGCCGCGCCGCCTCGCTCACCAATTGGTCGAGCGCGGGGTAGATATAGTCGGCGAACTGGATCTCGGGCACCGGGCGCAGGCCATATGCGGCCATGCCGATCGCGACGCCGACGATGCCGATCTCGGTAATCGGCGTGTCGAACGCGCGAGTCTTGCCATATTTGGTCTGCAGGCCCGCGGTCGCGCGGAACACGCCGCCGAAATAGCCGACATCCTCGCCCATCACGACGACGTCGGGATCGCGTGCCATCATCACGTCCATGGCGGAATTGATCGCCTGGATCATGGTCATGCGGCTGGTGGTGCCGGCGTCGGGCGCGGCGGTTTCGGTGTCGGTCATCTTCAGCCCTCGCGCACGATGAAGCGGTCGCCGGGCGCCACGCGCATCTCGGCCAGCCTTGCCCTGGCGGCGGGATTGGCGGGGACATAGGCGGCCAGGAAATCGCCCGCCGCCACCCGCGCCCGCGCAAAGCCGGGGGTGCCCGCCGCATAGACGAGGCCATGCTCGCCGCCTGCGATCACCAGTGCATATTTGTCCCCCGCCGGGCTCTGTTCGATCGGCTGGAGATGGTCGGCGGGATCGGTCACGAACCCCTCGACCAGGTCGCGCGTGCCGGTGATCAGCATCGTCGGCACCGCCAGCGCGGCATAGGCGCCGGGCCGCACCAGCCCCGGAATCGCGCCCGGCGACGAAAAGGCCAGCACCGCGCCGACCCGCGCATCGCGCATCGGCAGCAGATTGGCGAGCGCGCCGCCCATCCCCAAGGCGATCAGCGCGCCATAGCTATGCCCCATCGCCGCGACGGGCAGGTCGGGGAATGTCTTGGCGGCATGGGCGCTGGTCGCGCGCATATCGGCGATCCGCTCGAAAAAGCCCTGGCGCGAATCGAACTTCGCGCGATCGGGATGGCGCGTCGAATCGACATGCAGCGGCGCGAGCACCGCATAGCCATCGGCGACCAGCGCCTGCACCATCGCCGCATAGCGTTCGGGCCACGAACCATGGCCGGTCGAGAACAACAGCACGCCGCGCGGCGACCCCGCCGGGCGCCATAGGGTCAGCGTGGTGCTGCGCGCCGACGATACCGCGAGGTCGATCGTCTCCGGCCCCGCAGTCTGCGCGTGGAGCAGCCCGGGGGGCAGCAGCGCCAGCCCGCCCAGCGCGACCGCACCCTGCAACAGCGCGCGGCGGGTGAGGATCGCGTTCATATCCCCGCCGCCTTGCGCTCGGCCATCATCTGCTCGCTCTGTTCCTTGAGGTGCCAGGGCATATGCTCGAACACGCCTTCGAACATCGTCTCGAACGGCTGGTGCATGCCATGGCCGAGGATGCCGTTCTTCTCGGCTTCCTTCTGCGCCGCCTTGACCTGTTCGGCGAGGTCGAGGTCCATCGCCTGCTGGCGGGCATCGTCCCATTCGCCGGTCGCGATCAGATGATCCTTGAGTCGCCGGATCGGGTCGCCCAGCGGCCAGGCATTGGGCTCGCCCGCCGAGCGATAGGCGGTGGGATCGTCCGACGTCGAATGCCCCTCGGCGCGATAGGTGAAATGCTCGATCAGCGTCGGCCCCTGGTTGGTCCGCGCGCGCTCCGCCGCCCACTGCGTCGCCGCATAGACCGCCAGCGCGTCATTGCCGTCCACCCGCAGCCCGGCAATGCCATAGCCGATCGCCCGCGCCGCAAAGGTCGTCGCCTCGGCGCCGGCAAAGCCCGAAAAGCTGCTGATCGCCCATTGATTGTTGACGATGTTGAGGATGACCGGCGCCTTGTACACCGTCGCGAAGGTCAGCGCCGAGTGGAAGTCGCCCTCCGCGGTGCTGCCCTCGCCGCACCAGGTCGCGGCGATGCGGCTGTCGCCCTTGGCCGCGCTCGCCATCGCCCAGCCCACCGCCTGCGGATATTGCGTCGCGAGATTGCCCGAGATCGAGAAGAAGCCATGGTCCTTCGCCGAATACATGATCGGCAACTGGCGCCCCTGCAACGGATCGCCGCGGTTCGAATAAATCTGGTTCATCATCGTCACCAGCGGATAGCCGCGGGTGATCAGGATGCCCTGCTGCCGATAGCTGGGGAAGCACATGTCGTCGCTGGCCAGCGCCATCGTGGCGGCGACCGACACCGCCTCCTCGCCGGTGGACTTCATGTAGAAGCTGGTCTTGCCCTGGCGCTGCGCACGGAACATGCGCTCGTCGAACGCGCGGGTCAGCGCCATGCTGCGCAGCATTTTGCGCTTGGCATCGGCGTCGAGGCGCGGGTCCCACGGGCCGACGGCGTGGCCCATATCGTCGAGCACGCGGACCAGGCCATAAGCGAGTTCGTGGAAACTGTCCGCCGCGGCCGCAGTGTCCGGACGGCGGCCGCTGCCCGCGGGCGGCACCACGACGTCGCTGAAATCCGCCTCGTCGCCGGGGCGGAAGCGGGGTTCCGGCACATGCAGCGAAAGCGGCGGCAGATTGGCGCGCGGCGCGGTCATGGACTCTCCAGCAGGTTGATCCGTTGCGCCTGAGGAACGCACGGACTCGATAAAAGTCTTGTTATAAAATTTCACGAGCGCTGTCGAGTAGGTCAGTAGCGCTGTCCTGAAAAATAGGATCGCGCGGGCGTTGACTCTTGCGCCAATCGGAACAGAATAAGAACATACTCCGCATCCGAGTCGTGACGATAATGGCCGATCCTGCCGTTCTGAAGCAATTGCGCGAGACGCTGGCCGGGCTTGAGACCGGGGGTTTCCGGCGTCGCCCGGTGCTGCCCTTCGGGCTGGCGCCGATCGATTCGCGGCTGGCGGATGGCGGGCTGCGGCTCGACGCGCTGCATGAGATTGCCCCCGCCGCGCCCGACATGGCCGAGGATTGCGCCGCCACGCTGTTCGTCAGCGGGATCGCGGCGCGCGCCTGGGGACCGGTGCTGTGGGTGGTGCGGCGGCGCGACCTGTTCGCGCCGGGGCTGGCGCAATCGGGGCTCGACCCGAAACGGCTGATCTATGCCGAGGCCGCCGACGATGCCGAGCTGCTGGCGATCATGGAGGAAGGGTTGCGGCATCGCGGGCTGGGCGCGGTGATCGGCGAGGCGCGGCGCGCGGACATGACCGCGACGCGGCGGCTGCAACTGGCGGCGGAGGGCGGGCGCACGATCGCGCTGCTGATGAAGCGCCACGCGCGCGAGGGTTCGGACCCGATCCGCGTGCCCTCCGCCGCCGTGACGCGCTGGCGCGTGGGCTGCGCGCCCTCGGCACCGTTGCCGGTGGCCGGGGTGGGACGTGCGCGCTGGCGGCTGACGCTGGCGCGGCAAAAAGGGGGGGAGGGTTTCGAACAGATAGTGGAGGCGTGCGATGCAACGGGTCGCTGCGCTCTACCTGCCGCATTGGGCCATCGAACGGCTGCGACAGGCAGAGCGGACCGCCAGGCCGCCTGAGGCCCGGCCCCCCGCATCGCTGGACGCGCTTGGTCAAGTGGCGGCGGCCGAACAGGAACATGCCTGTTCGGTGCCCCGCGGCGGCGGCTGGCGCCCCGGCGCGCGCTGGGCCCGCGAGGGACAGGTTCCGGCGCATCGGCAACCGGGGAAGCATGAGATCGGGCGGCGTAGTGAGGCGGCGCGCGCGCCGTTTCGGGCGATGCGTTCCGATGAGGGGGGCGTGCCGGTCGTTCCCGCATTGGGCTCGGGAAGCCTGGGGGCGCCGCATAGCGAATGGGACGTCGCTTCTTCCCGCCGTCATGCTGAACTTGTTTCAGCATCCAAGGCCCCACAAGCTACGGCGAGGCAAGTTGAGGACTGGATGCTGAAACAAGTTCAGCATGACGGGGGTTCCTTTTCCAGCGACGTGGCGGCAAGCCCTCCATTGCGCGCGATGCGCTCCGACGAGGGAGGTGCGCCCGTAAAATCCGCATTGGGGACCGCCCGCGCAGCGGGTGGTGGAGGGGGCGGGGCAGGGTCATCACTCGTGCTTAAGACCCGTCATCCCAGCGAAGGCTGGGATCCATTCGCCTCTCCGCCGGAAGCAGAAGCACCGACGGAGCACCGAATGGATCCTGACTTTCGTCAGGATGACGGCGCCAAAAGCGGTGGCGGTAAGCCGTCACACCCTTCTACGCCTCCCTCCGAGCAACTCCCCCCCCTCGTCACCACGCTGCGCACCGGCAACCGCGTCGAGATCGCCGCCGCCTGCCGCCAAGCCCGCGCGCTGGGGATCGGTCCCGGCATGCCGCTGGCCCAGGCGCGGGCGCAGGTGCCGGGGCTCGACATCCGTCCCGCCGATCTGGCGGGGGATCGTGCCGCGCTGCGCCGACTCGCGCTCCGTGCCGCGCGGCGCTGGTGCCCGGTGGTGATGGCCGATGGCGAGGACGGGCTGTTGCTCGACCTCACCGGCACCGCGCATCTGTTCGGCGGCGAGGGGGCGATGGCGCGGCGCATCCTGCGCTTCCTGGCGCGCGCGGGGTTCAGCGCGCGGATCGCCGTGGCCGACACGATCGGCGCGGCGCATGCACTCGCCCGCCATACGCCCGGCGGACTGTGCCCGCCGGGGCGGCAAGGCGAGGCGCTGGCCGGGCTGCCGATCGCCGCGCTGCGGATCGAGCCGCGCGCAGTCGAGCTGCTCCACCGGCTGGGGGTCGAGACGATCGGCGCGCTGGTGGCGATGCCGCGCGCGCCGCTTGCCCGGCGGTTCGGCATGACGCTGGTCGCGCGGATCGACCAGGCGCTGGGCGCGCTGCCCGAACCCTTCGACCCGCTGGTGCCGCACGAACCGATCCTGATCGTCGAGCGCTTCGCCGAGCCGATCGCCACGCCCGATGCGATCGCGCATTGGATGGGCGTGCTCGTCGCGCGCTTTGCCGAGGCGCTGGCGCAGGCGGGGCTGGGGGCGCGGCATATCGAGCTGATCGCCGACCGCGTCGATGGCGTGCCGCAATGCGTGCCCATCGGCCTCGCGCGCGCCAATCGCGATCCTGCGCATCTGCTCCGCCTGCTCACCCGGCGGATCGAGGGGATCGAGCCCGGCTATGGCATCGACGCGCTGCGGCTCCACCTCCGCCGCGCCGAGCCGCTGGGGGCGCAGGCGATCGTCGAGCGGCTCGACGAGGATGCGCCGCCCGACCTTGCGCCTTTGGTCGATACGCTGGCGACGCGGATCGGGATGGCGCGGATGTGGCGCAGCCGCCCGGTGGAGAGCGACGTGCCCGAACGTTCGGTGGCGCGGGCGGGGGTACTCGATCCGCCGGCGCGTGCGGCCGCCCCGCTGCGCGCCGACGATGTCCGCCGGCTCGACCAGGCGGGGCCACCGCCCGTCTGGCACCCCGATTGGCCGCGTCCCGCCCGGTTGCTGCTGCGCCCCGAGCGGGTGGACGACGTCATCGCGCTGCTCCCCGATCAGCCGCCGCGCCGCTTCACCTGGCGTGGGCAGAGCCACCGCGTCGTCCGCGCCGACGGGCCCGAGCGCATCCATGGCGAATGGTGGCGCAGCCGTGCCGAGACCCACAGCGTCCGCGACTATTTCCGCGTCGAGGACGAGGCCGGGCGCCGCTACTGGCTGTTCCGCCGCGGCGATGGCGAGCGCGCAGTGACCGGCGATCTCGGCTGGTATCTCCACGGGGTGTTCGGATGAGCTATGCCGAGCTTCAGGTGACGACGCATTATTCGTTCCTGCGCGGCGCCTCCGCCCCCGACGAACTGTTCGCGACCGCTGCGGCGATGGGGCTGCCCGCGCTGGGCGTGACCGATCGCAATTCGGTGGCGGGGCTGGTCCGCGCGCTGGTGGCGAGCGAGGCGACGGGGGTGCGGCTGGTCGCCGGGTGCCGGCTCGACCTGGTCGACGGCACCGCGATCCTGGTCTGGCCCGAGGATCGCGCGGCGTGGAGCCGGCTCACCCGGCTGCTGACGCTGGGCAAGGCGCGCGCCGATCCGCAGCATGGCGAGAAGGGCAAATGCTTCCTCCATTGGGAGGATGTGGCGGAGGTGGCGCAGGGGCTGGTCGGCGCGCTGGTGCCCGCTATGGGCGATGTTCGCCACGATCGCGCGCTCGAATGGATGGCGGATGTGTTCGGGGACCGCGGCCATGTCGCGCTGACTCAGCATCGCCGCCCCGGCGACGCGCTGCGGCTGCACCGGCTGGCGGAGGCGGCGGCGCATTATGGGCTCACGCCGCTGGCGACCGGCGACGTGCTGTACCACCATCCCGACACGCGCATGCTCCAGGACGTGATGACCGCGATCCGCGAGCGTTGCACGATCGACGCGCTGGGGTTTCGCCGCGAGCGCAATGCCGATCGCCATCTGAAGCCGCCGCAAGAAATGGCGCGCCGGTTCGCCGATCACCCGGACGCACTGCGCGCATCGGCGGCGATCGTCGAGCGGTGCAGCTTTTCGCTGCGCGACCTCGACTATCAATATCCCGACGAGATCGTGATGCACCGCCACACTCCGCAAAAGGCATTGGAGCGGATGGCGTGGCGGGCGCTCAACGCCCGCTTCCCGACGCGCCCGCCCCGGCGCTATCGCGCGCTGCTGCGCCACGAGCTGCGGCTGGTGCACAAGCTGCGCTACGCCCCCTATTTCCTGACGGTCCACTCGATCGTCGGCTTTGCCCGCAGCCAGCATATCCTGTGTCAGGGGCGCGGATCGGCGGCCAATTCGGTGATCTGCTTCGTGCTGGGGATCACGTCGATCGATCCGGTCAAGCACAAGCTGCTGTTCGAGCGCTTCATCTCCGAGGATCGCGGCGAGCCGCCCGATATCGACATCGATTTCGAGCATGAGCGGCGCGAGGAAGTGATCCAGTGGATCTACGAAACCTATGGCCATGACCATGCCGCGCTGACCGCGGTGGTCAGCCGCTTCCGCTCGCGCGGGGCGCTGCGCGAAGTCGGCAAGGCGCTGGGGCTGCCCGAGGATCTGACCGCGGCGCTGTCGAGCCAGGTCTGGGGCTGGTCGAACACCGTCGACGACGCCCATGCCGATGCGCTGGGGCTGGACCGCAGCGACCCGCGGCTTGCGCTGACGCTCGAGCTGGCGCGCGAGCTGATCGGCACGCCGCGCCATTTGTCGCAGCATCCCGGCGGCTTCGTGCTGACTCGCGACCGGCTCGATTCGCTGGTGCCGATCGAGCCCGCCGCGATGGTCGATCGCCGCGTGGTCGAGTGGGAAAAGCTCGACATCGAGGAGCTGGGGCTGATGAAGGTCGACATCCTCGGGCTGGGGATGCTGGGCTGTATGCGCCGCGCGTTCGACTTGCTGGAGACGCACAAGGGGGTGCGGATGACGATGGCGTCGGACACGCTCCAGGTCGACGATCCCGCCACCTTCGCGATGATCCAAAGGGCCGATACGCTGGGCACGTTCCAGATCGAGAGCCGCGCGCAAATGTCGATGCTGCCGCGGATGCGCCCGGAGAATTTCTACGACATCGCGATCCAGGTGGCGATCGTGCGGCCCGGCCCGATCCAGGGCGACATGGTCCACCCGTACCTCAAGCGCCGCGAATTGCTGCGCAACAATCCGCGCGCGAAGATCGACTATCCCTCGCCCGCGCTGGAACAGGTGCTGCAAAAGACGCTGGGCGTGCCGCTGTTCCAGGAACAGGCGATGCAGGTCGCGATCATCGGGGCAGGGTTCACCCCCGGCGAGGCGGACCAGCTCCGGCGCAAGATGGCGACGTTCAAGGCGACCGGCGGGGTGGGGGAATTCCACGAGAAGCTGGTGTCGGGGATGCGCGCGCGCGGGATTAGCGCGGAGTTCGCCGAGCGGCTGGTCAAGCAGATCGAGGGCTTCGGCAGCTATGGCTTCCCCGAAAGCCACGCCGCCAGCTTCGCCAAGATCGCCTATGCGTCGAGCTGGATGAAATGCCACCATCCCGACATTTTCTGCGCGGCGCTGCTCAATGCCCAGCCCATGGGCTTCTACGCCCCCGCCCAGATCGTCCGCGACGCGCGCGACCACGGCGTCGAGATCTGCGCGGTGTGCATCAACGACAGCGAGTGGGATACGCGGTTGCACTGTTGTCACCCTCACCCTTCCGCGCCTTCGGCGCTCCCTCCCTCTCCCAAAGGGAGAGGGAAAGGACGCGAAACTCCCTCTCCCTTTGGGAGAGGGAAGGGGCCCGCCGCCATAGGCGGTGGGAAGGGTGAGGGCGAGGCGATCTCAAACGGCGGGGAGTACCAGAAACGCCTCCCCCTCCGCCTCGGCATGGGAATCGTGCAGGGACTGGCGCAGGCCGATGCCCAAGCGATCCTGGAAGCGCGCACGCACGGCTCCTTCACCTCGATCGACGAAGTGTGGCGCCGCTCGGGCGTCAAGCCCGCCGCGCTGGAGCGGCTGGCGCGTGCCGATGCGTTTCAGGCGCTGGGGCTCAACCGGCGCCAGGCGCTGTGGGCGATCAAGGGGCTGGCGAACAAGCCGCTCGACCTGTTCAGCGCCGCCGACCTGCGCCAGGGGACCACCCGGCCCGAGAGTGTCGAGGCGCCCGTCGCGCTGGTGCCGCTGACCGCCGGGCGCGAAGTGGTGGAGGATTACCGCGCCACCCAGCTCAGCCTGCGCGGGCATCCGGTGGCGTTTCTGCGCGCGCGGCTGGCGGCGCGGCGGATCGCGCCATGCGGCGATTTGCTGCGCATGAAGGACGGCGCGCGCGTCGAAGTCGCCGGGCTGGTGCTCGTCCGCCAGCGTCCGGGCAGCGCCAAGGGAGTGGTGTTCGTAACGCTGGAGGACGAGACCGGGATCGCCAATGCCGTGCTGTGGCCCGACCGGTTCGAGGCGCATCGCCGCACCGTGATGTCGGCGACGATGCTGGCGATTCGCGGGCGGGTGCAGCGCGAGGGGCTGGTGATCCATGTCGTCGCCGATGCGCTGACCGACCTGACCGGCTGGCTGCGTGACGTGGGCGAGATCGATATGCCTCGGATGACGGCCCCCGGCGACGGCGCGACGCAGGGCGGGACGATCGATCCCCGCGAGCGCAAGGCCACATGGCGCCCGCGCGGCGAGGACGCGATTCCCGTCAAGTCGCGGGACTTCCACTGAAACGCTGGCGGTTTGCGCACCGCCGGGGGGCAGGCTAGGAGCCGGCAGCATGAGCGACAGCGCCACGCCAGCAGCGCCGGGGTTCGATCCCCGATGGTTCTTCCAGCTCCGCAAGCAGGGCGGCGGCGGGCATGGCGGGCGGCTGGGCCTCGGCTATCGCGGGCACGGCGCCGACTGGTGCGAGCTCGACCTGCCCTATGCAGCCGACCTGATCGGCGACCCCGATTCAGGCGTGCTCGCCTCGGGCCCGATCCTCGCGACGATGGACATGGCGGCCAGCGTCTCGGTGTGGCTGAAGGCGGGAGGCTTTCGCAACCATGCGACGCTCGACCTGCGGATCGATTATCTGCGCCCCGCGCGCGTCGGCCAGACGGTGATCGGGCGCGGCGAATGCTATCGGCTGACGCGCTCGATCGCGTTCGTGCGCGGACAGGCGCATGACGGCGACCCCGCCGATCCGATCGCACATGTCGCGGGCACGTTCATGGCGGTGGAGGGCTATTGGTGAGCATTCCCTATGCCGAACTGCTCGGGCTCAGCGTCGAGCCCGGCGAGGTCGCGCCGACTCTGGTGATGCCCTTTGCCGACGCGGTGCTGGGGCGCCCCGGCTTCCTCCATGGCGGCGCGATCGGCGGGCTGCTCGAGATGGCGGCGGTCGCGGCGCTGCATCAGGCGCTGGAGAGCGAGGGCGGGGGCAAGGTCAAGCCGATCAACCTGACCCTCGACTATATGCGCGGCGGCCGCGACAAACCCACCCGCGCCCGCGGCACCGTCACCCGGCTGGGCAAGCGCGTCGCCAATGTCGAGGCGGTCGCGTGGCAGGATGAACCCGACCGCCCGATTGCGGCGGCACGGATGAACTATCTGATCGTGCGATAACGCGTGCCGTCGCGCAGTTCCCCAAATATTCGTCATCCCAGCGAAGGCTGGTATCCATTCGGGGCTCGGCTTGAGACAAAGCGCAGACGGAGCACCGAATGGATCCTGACTTTCGTCAGGATGACGGGGAAAGAAAAGTAACGCTCACCCCTTCGGCGTAAGCTTCAGCAGCCGCCCCTGCGACCCGCGCTCGCCATCCTCCAGCACCCAGATCGCGCCGTCCGGCCCCTGTTCGACTTCGCGGATGCGTGCGCCCATCGGCCATTGGTCGCCCTTGGTCGCATTGGTGCCGCTGACGTCGACGCGCACCAGCGCCTGGCTCGACAGCCCGCCGATGAACAAATCGCCCTTCCACTGCGGGAACAGCGTGCCCGAATAGACCATCAGCCCGCCGGGGCTGATCACCGGGTTCCACCAGACCTTGGGCGCTTCATAGCCGTCGCCGGGGGCGTGATCGGGGATGTCGCGGCCGTCATAATGCGATCCGTTGGAGACATTGGGATAGCCGTAATTGCGCCCCGGCAGGATCAGATTGACCTCGTCCCCGCCCTTTGGCCCCATTTCCTGCTCCCACAAATTGCCCGCCGAATCGAACGCGATGCCGAGCAGATTGCGATGGCCATAGGACCACACTGCCGGATCGAACCCCTTCGCCGCCAGCGGATTGCCCTTGGCGGGGGTGCCGTCGTCGTTGAGCCGCAGCACCTTACCCAGCGTCACCTTGGGGTCCTGCGCGGGGGTGAATTTCTGGCGCTCGCCATTGGTGAAGAACAAATGGCCGTCGGGCGCGAACGCGATTCGCCCCGAATAATGGCCATTGCCCTCGACATAGCTGTTCGCGCGGAACAGCGTCTGGACGTTGCCGAGCGCAGGCGATGCGCCGTCGCTCAGCGTCCCGCGCGCCAGCACCACGCCCTTCAGCCCCTGCGCGTTTGCTTCCGAATAGCTGAAATAGACCAGCCGGTTCTGCGCGAATTTCGGATGGAGGACGACGTCCATCAGCCCGCCCTGGCCCGCCGAATCGACCGCAGGTATGCCCGCAACCGCGCTGCGCGCCTTGCCGTCGGCGGAGACGAGCAGCAACGTGCCTGCCTTCTCGGTCACCAGCATCCGCCCGTCGGGCAGGAACGTCATTGCCCAGGGCGAGTCGAAATCCGCGATCTGCGTCACCGTGAAGGGCAGTCCCGTCGGCGCCGCGGCGTTTTCCTGCGCCTCGGCCTCGGATTGCGGATTGCACGCCGCGAGCAGCGCGAAGGCGGGTAGCGTCAGGCGGGCAAGGTTCGGCATCGGGAATCGCTCCTTTTCGGGGATCAGCCTCGGTAACGCGCAGGGCCGCGTCAAGTCGCATCGCATCCGCCGTGCCGGAACCCCTTGCTCCCATCGGGCCAAGCGCGTATATCGCACCTGCTTTCTCGACATCGTCAAACATGATCGAGGCCGCACCCACCGGGTGCGGTCGCGGAAGCGGCTTATCCCTGTACCGGAGACTGCATGGCGGACATCGCCCTACTGACCAGGCTGATCGAACCCGAGGCGCAGGCGCTCGGGCTGGCGCTCGTGCGCGTCAAGATGTTCGGCGGGGTCAGCGATCCGACGTTGCAGGTGATGGCCGAGCGCCCCGATACGCGCCAGCTCACGATCGAGGATTGCGCCGCGCTGTCGCGCCGCATCTCCGAACAGCTCGACGCGCTGGAGGCCGAGGGTCGCGACCCGATCGACCATGCCTATCGGCTCGAAGTCAGCTCGCCGGGGATCGACCGCCCGCTGACGCGGCTCCAGGATTTCGAGGACTGGAAGGGGCATGAGGCGCGGATCAACCTGACCGAGCCGACCGAGGATAATCGCAAGCAGCTCACCGGCATATTGGTGGGCGCCGCCGACGGCCAGATCATGATCGACGTCCGCAAGCATCGCGAAGTGACGCTGCCGTTCGCGCAGGTCGCCGACGCCAAGCTGCTGATGACCGACGCGCTGCTCGCCGCGACGGCGCCGCTTTCGGCCGATGGGGCCGAGGAATTCGAAGAAATCGACGACGCCGATGCGTCCGACGACGCACAAGTAGAAGGGTAACAAGGATGGCCACTGCCATTTCCGCGAACAAGGCCGAACTGATCGCGATTGCCGATTCGGTCGCCAAGGAAAAGCTGATCGACCGCGCCATCGTGATCGAGGCGATGGAAGACGCGATCCAGCGCGCCGCCAAGAATCGCTACGGCATCGAAAACGACATCCGCGCAAAGCTGGACCCCGTCTCGGGCGACCTGCGGTTGTGGCGCGTCGTCGAAGTCGTCGAGGCGGTCGATGATTATTTCAAGCAGGTCTCGGTCAAGGACGCGCAGAAGCTGCAAAAGGGCGCCGTCGTCGGCGACTATATCGTCGATCCGCTGCCCCCGATCGAATTCGGCCGCATCCAGGCGCAGGCATCGAAGCAGATCATCTTCCAGAAGGTGCGCGACGCCGAGCGCGATCGCCAGTTCGAGGAATTCAAGGATCGCATGGGTGAGATCATCACCGGTGTCGTCAAGCGCGTCGAGTTCGGCCATGTCGTCGTCGACCTGGGCCGCGCCGAGGGCGTGATCCGCCGCGACCAGCAGATCCCGCGCGAAGTCGTCCGCGTCGGCGATCGCGTCCGCTCGATCATCCTCAACGTCCGCCGCGAAAATCGCGGGCCGCAGATATTCCTCAGCCGCGCGCACCCCGACTTCATGAAGAAGCTGTTCGCGCAGGAAGTCCCCGAAATCTACGACGGCATCATCGAGATCAAGGCCGCGGCCCGCGATCCGGGCAGCCGTGCGAAGATCGGCGTGATCAGCCATGACAGCGGCATCGATCCGGTCGGCGCGTGCGTCGGCATGAAGGGCAGCCGCGTCCAGGCAGTCGTCCAGGAAATGCAGGGCGAGAAGATCGACATCATCCCCTGGTCGCCCGACACCGCGACCTTCGTCGTGAACGCGCTCCAGCCCGCCAATGTCAGCCGCGTCGTGATCGACGAAGAGGATGACCGCATCGAAGTGGTGGTCCCCGACGACCAGCTCAGCCTGGCGATCGGTCGCCGCGGCCAGAATGTCCGCCTCGCCAGCCAGCTGACCGGCAAGGCGATCGACATCCTGACCGAGGCCGATGCCAGCGAGAAGCGCCAGAAGGAATTCGTCGAGCGTTCGGCGATGTTCGAGAAGGAACTCGACGTCGACGAGACGCTGGCGCAGCTGCTGGTCGCCGAGGGCTTCACCGCGCTCGAGGAAGTCGCCTATGTCGAGGCCGACGAGCTGGCCTCGATCGAGGGTCTCGAGGAACTGGTCGACGAGCTGCAGAGCCGCGCGCAGGAAGCGCTCGACCGCCGCGAGGAAGCCAATCGCGAGGCGCGCCGCGCGCTCGGCGTGTCCGACGATCTGTCGGCCATCCCCTATCTGACCGAGGCGATGCTGGTCACGCTCGGCAAGGCGGGGATCAAGACGCTCGACGACCTGGCCGATCTCGCCACCGACGAGCTGGTCCAGAAGAAGCGCCAGGAACCGCGCCGCCGCAACGAGGACGCGCCCAAGCGCGCCGAGGACAAGGGCGGCGTCCTGGCCGAATATGGGCTGAGCGACGAGCAGGGCAACGAGATCATCATGGCCGCCCGCGCGCATTGGTTCGAAGACGAAGACGCGGCCCCGGCCGCAAGTTCGGAGGACGCAGTTGCGGAATCCGAACAATGATACCGCTCGCGTAAACCGCGCGGATGACGTGGCGGAGGGTCCCCTCCGCCGCTGCATCCTTTCGGGCGAGCATGACGCGCGCGACCATCTCGTGCGCCTCGCGCTGTCGCCCGACGGCGAGATTTTGCCCGATGTGCGCGCCAAGGCTCCGGGCCGTGGCGCGTGGATCGGCGTGACGCGCGCCGAGCTGGAAGCCGCGCAGAAAAAGGGCAAGCTGAAGGGCGCGCTCGCGCGGGCGTTCAAGACCGGCGAGCTGCGCATCCCCGATGATCTGGGCGAACGCATCGCGGCGGCGCTCCAGCGCGGTGCGCTCGACCGGCTGGGGCTCGAGGCCAAGTCGGGAAGCCTGCTGACCGGCGGCGAAAAGCTGGCGGTGGCGGCGCGATCGGGCAAGCTCCATCTGCTCCTCCACGCCTGCGATGCGGGCGAGGATGGCGCGGGCAAACTCGCCCAGGCATGGCGCGTCGGATCGGATCGCGAGGGCAGCAACCTCAAGGGGTTAACATTGCCCGTCTCGCGCACCATATTGTCCTTGGCGCTTGGACGCGAAAATGTGGTACATGTCGGCCTGACCGACTCCAAAGCGGCTGCGAGGGTGGGCGACGCGCTCGACCGGTGGCTGCACTTTATCGGACCCGAACCCGCTCCCAAGCCTTGCGAAACAGGCTCGCAGGGAGCAACGGCGCATTCTTCGGACGTGCCGCACGACGAACGACAGATTGAAGGACTTTAGGCAGCCGCATGAGCGACACCGATAACGATAAGCCGAAACTGGGCATGCGCGCGCCGCTGGGGCTGAAGCGCACTGTCGAGACGGGCAAGGTGAAGCAGAGCTTCAGCCATGGCCGTTCGAACACCGTGGTGGTGGAAGTGAAGCGCCGCCGCGTCCTCGGGCCGCAGGGTGCTGGGCACGAGGAAGCGTCCGCGCCCCAGGCTGCCGAGCCCGTCCAGGCCGCGCCCGCTGCGCCGGCGCCGCGCCCGGCTGCGCCCGCGCCGCGTCCGCCGATGGAGAATCTGTCGCCGCAGGAGCGCCAGGCCAAGCTGCTGCGCGAAGCCGATGAACAGCGCATGCAGGCGCTCGAAGAGGCACGCCGCCGCGAGGAGCGCCTGCGCCAGGAAGCGATCGAGGAAGAGCGTCGGCGGGTAGAAGAGCGCGCCCGCGCCGAGGCCGAGGCCGCGCGTGTTCCGGAGCCGGCGCCCGCGCCTGCGCCCGAGCCGGTTGTGGCCCCTGTCCCGACTCCAGCCCCTGCGCCCGCCGCGGCTGCCCCGGCACCCGAGCCCGCGGCAAAGCCCGTTGCGCCTGCGCCGGTCGCTGCCGCCGCTCCGCCGGCTGCTCCGGCTCCGGCTCCGGCTGCCGCCGCTGCGCCTGTCGCCAAGCCCGCGCCCGCCGCTCCGGCGCCGCGTGCGCCTGCGCCCCCCGCGCCGTCGCTGCTGTCGCTCGACGCCAATCGTCCCGCGCCGCGCCGCTTCACCCCGGTCCAGCGTCCCGAAATCCCCAAGCCCGCGCCCAAGCCCGAGCCGGCCCCGGTCGAACGCGAAGCCGCGACGGCTGCCACGCCGGCGCCTTCGGCAACCGCGCAGCCGCAATCGGCGCGTCCGCAGCCTGCGGGCGTCGCGCCCAAGCGGCCCGAGCCGCCTGCGCGTCCCGGTCGCGGTGGCCGTCCCGGCGACGATCGCCGCCAGTCGGGCAAGCTCACCGTCACGCGTGCGCTGGGCGACAATGACGGCGCCCGCGCCCGCAGCCTCGCCGCGCTGAAGCGTGCGCGCGAGAAGGAACATCGCCGCATGGGCGGCCCGCGCGAGCCGCAGGCCAAGCAGGTCCGCGACGTCGTGGTGCCCGAGGCGATCACCGTGCAGGAACTCGCCAACCGCATGGCCGAAAAGGGCGCGGACCTAGTCAAGGCGCTGTTCAAGATGGGCATGCCCGTCACGATCAACGCGACGATTGACCAGGACACCGCCGAGCTGCTGGTCACCGAATTCGGCCACAACATCGAACGTGTGAGCGATTCGGACGTCGATCTCGCGATCGATACCGGCGGCGATTCGGAGGAAGCGCTCCAGCCGCGTCCGCCCGTCGTCACGATCATGGGCCATGTCGATCACGGCAAGACCTCGCTGCTCGACGCGCTGCGCGGCACCGATGTCGTGCGCGGCGAAGCGGGCGGGATCACCCAGCATATCGGCGCCTATCAGGTCACGCTGAAGGACAAGTCGAAGATCACCTTCCTCGACACGCCGGGCCACGAAGCCTTCACCGAAATGCGGGCGCGCGGTGCCAATGTCACCGATATCGTCGTGCTGGTGGTGGCCGCCGATGACGGGCTGATGCCGCAGACGATCGAGGCGATCCACCACACCCGCGCCGCGGGCGTGCCGATGATCGTCGCGATCAACAAGATCGACAAGCACGAAGCCAATGCCCAGAAGGTGCGCGAGCGTCTGCTCGAACATGACGTGCAGGTCGAGGAAATGGGCGGCGAGACGCAGGACGTCGAAGTCTCCGCGCTCAAGAAGATCGGGCTCGACGCGCTGATCGAGAAGATCCAGCTCCAGGCCGAACTGCTCGACCTCAAGGCCAATCCCGATCGCGCCGCCGAAGGCAGCGTGATCGAGGCGAAGCTCGACAAGGGTCGCGGCCCGGTCGCGACGGTGCTCGTCAGCCGCGGCACGCTGCGGGTCGGCGACGTGTTCGTCGTCGGGGCCGAGAGCGGCAAGGTCCGCGCACTGATCGACGACAAGGGTCGCCAGATCAAGGAAGCGGGTCCGTCGATGCCGGTCGAAGTGCTCGGCCTGTCGGGCGTGCCGATGTCGGGCGATCCGTTGCAGGTCGTCGAGAACGAAGCGCGCGCCCGCGAAGTCGCCGAATATCGCCAGGGCGTCGCACTGCAAAAGCGCACGACCAACGCGCCGGCCAGCCTGGAGAGCATGTTCTCCGCGCTCAAGGAGAAGCAGGCGATCGAATATCCGCTGGTGGTCAAGGCCGATACGCAAGGGTCGGTCGAGGCGATCGTGGGTTCGCTCAACAAGATCTCCACCGACGACATCAAGGTGCGCATCCTGCACGCCGGCGTCGGCGGCATCACCGAGAGCGACGTCACGCTGGCGGGTGCCAGCGGCGCGCCGATCATCGGCTTCAATGTCCGTCCGAATGCGAAGGCGCGGGAAATCGCCGATCGCCAGAAGGTCGCGCTCAAATATTATGACGTGATCTACGACCTGACCGACGAGATCCGCGCCGGCATGGCCGGGACGCTCGGGCCGGAAGCGTTCGAAACCGTGGTGGGCCGCGCCGAAATCCGCGAGGTCTTCTCGGCGGGCAAGCATGGCAAGGCGGCGGGTCTGCTCGTGGTCGAAGGCGTCATCCGCAAGGCGCTCAAGGCGCGCATCACGCGCGACGACGTCATCATCTACCAGGGCGAGATCGCCTCGCTCCGCCGCTTCAAGGACGACGTCCCCGAAGTGCGCGCGGGCCTGGAATGCGGCGTGACGTTCACCCAGAATTTCACCGACATCAAGTCGGGCGATTTCCTGGAAACCTACGAAGTCGAGCTGCGCGAACGGACGCTGTAAGGTCCGCGATCCTTGCGGACCCCTTTTGTTCTTTCGTGCTAGGCTGACTGTGTTACGCTCCTCTTCGGTTGCATCTGCGACCGAAGAGGAGGTGAGGATATTGGAGACACAGACTGCCGTGGTTCTGGTTCTGGGTGGCGCGACGTTCGTCGTTGCGCTGCTTGGACTGGTGGCAAAGCTCATTGAGCTGAGCCGCAAGTAATCCAGCGCGGGCTCTCGGTGCTGGAACGCCGGGAGCCCAAAATGATTTGAGCCCGAGCGCTGGAACGCCCGGGCTCAGGAAGTTGAAGCACCGGAGCTTCGACTGTCGTGGTGCTCTCTACATAGCGAAAAGCGGCCTAAGTCACAAGATGCGTCAAACCGAAACCACCGAAACACGCTCCGTCCGCCTGCTGAAAGTGGGCGAGCAGATGCGCCACGTGCTGAGCGAAGTGCTCCAGCGCGGCGACGTCCATGACGAGACGCTGGCGCGGCATCTGGTGTCGGTCACCGAAGTCCGTATGTCGCCCGATCTGCGCCACGCCACGGTGTTCGTGAAGCCGCTGCTCGGCAAGGACGAGGCCGCGGTGCTCAAGGCGCTGCGCACCAACACCGCCTATCTCCAGCGCGAAGTCGCCGCGCGGGTGAAGATGAAATATGCCGCCAAGCTCAAATTCCTGGCGGATGAGAGCTTCGACGAAGGCAGCCATATCGACAAGCTGCTCCGCGATCCGAAGGTGGCACAGGATTTGAGGGACGGAGAATAGCTCAGGCGCCGGGAAGGAGCACCTGCGCTCTCTCCCGAGAATCGCGCTCCTCCAGCGCAGCCACTGCCGCGTCCGGTGTCGCTCTTGCCTGTATCCAGCGTGGCGGTTCGCTCCAGAAACTGCCTGCGGTGAGATCACAGCCGGACGGGCCCTCCTCGCCCATTGCCCAAACGATGCGAGCGGCCCCCTCATCGCCAACCGGATCGTCGGCATTGGCGATCGCCAACCAGGCCCCACCACTGTAAGTGCCCCCGTAACGGTCCTGAAGCACGACCACTGGGTACAGGTGCGGCGGCGAACTGGACATTCCTCAACCTTTCTGTGTCATGCGGTGATGGCCAAGCTCTATTTCTACTACGCCTCGATGAATGCCGGCAAATCGACGACGCTGCTCCAGGCCGATTTCAATTATCGCGAGCGGGGCATGCGCACCTTGCTGTTCACTGCCGGGGTGCATGATCGCGGCGGCAGGGGCGTCATCGATTCGCGGCTGGGGATTCAGGCGAGCGCGACTCCGTTCGATGCCGAAACCGACCTGCGCGTCGCGACCGAAGCGGCGCATTTTGCCGCGCCGCTGGCATGCGTGCTGGTCGACGAGGCGCAGTTCCTGGCGCCGGCGCAGGTCCGCCAGCTTGCGCATATCGCTGACGAAGTGGGCATCCCGGTGCTGTGCTACGGGCTGCGGACCGATTTCCAGGGCAAGCTTTTCCCCGGATCAGCCGAACTGCTGGCGATCGCCGATTCGCTGATCGAGATAAAGTCGGTGTGCGAATGCGGGCGCAAGGCGACGATGAACCTGCGGGTCGATGCGGCGGGTAACGCCGTGCGAAAGGGCGCGCAGAAGGAGATTGGCGGCAACGAACGCTATGTCGCCTTGTGCCGCCGCCATTTCATGCAGCGCACCGGCGGGATCGCCTAGGCGATGCACGGCTGGATCCTTCTCGACAAGCCGCTCGGGCTCGGCTCGACCCAGGGCGTGAGCGCGGTCAAGCGTGCGCTGCGCGAAGGCGGCTATGGCAAGTTCAAGGTCGGCCATGGCGGGACGCTCGATCCGCTGGCGACGGGCGTGCTGCCGATCGCGGTGGGCGAGGCGACCAAGCTGGCGGGGCGGATGCTCGACAGCGACAAGGTGTATGAGTTTACGATCGGGTTCGGGGTGCAGACCGATACGCTCGACCTGGAGGGCACGGTCATCGCCGAGTCCGAGGTGCGCCCGGCACTGGCGGAGATAGAAGCGATGCTGCCGCGCTTCACCGGTCCGATCGCACAGGTGCCCCCGGCCTATTCGGCGCTGAAGGTCGATGGCGCGCGCGCCTATGACCTCGCCCGCGCGGGCGAACAGGTGGTGTTGCCGAGCCGGGATGTGACGATCCATTCGCTGACGCAATCCTCCCCCGCCAGGGGGAGGTGGCACGCGAAGCGTGACGGAGGGGGAGGAAGCGACTCAATAACCGACGGGAGTCCTCCCCCTCCGACCGCCTTTGGCGGCCACCTCCCCCTGGCGGGGGAGGATCGCGTCAGCGTGCCCCTCTCGGAAATCACCCTCACCGCGCATGTCTCCAAGGGCACGTACATCCGCAGCCTCGCGCGCGATATCGCGCTGGCGCTCGGCACGGTCGGCCATGTCACCATGCTCCGCCGGACCAAGGCGGGGCCGTTCACGCTCGACTCCGCGATTTCGCTGGACAAATTGCACGAAGCGGGTAAGGCCCGCACGCTTGAAGACATACTCCTGCCGTTGAGGGCGGGGCTGGACGACATCCCGGCTCTATCCCTCACCCCCGACCAGGCAGGGCTGCTCCGCAGGGGGCAGGTCTTGGCCGGGATTGCTGCGGAAGCGGGCCACTATTTTGCGTGCGCGGGGGAGACTCCGGTCGCGCTGGTGGAGGCTCAGGACGGGATCGTCCGGGTCGTCCGCGGCTTCAATCTGTAAGAACGATGTCGTAGGAAGAAACATGACGATTTCGCAGGAGCGCAAGGACGCGCTCGTCAAGGAACATGGCCGCGCCGATGGCGACACCGGCAGCCCCGAAGTCCAGGTTGCGATCCTCACCGAGCGCATCGTCAACCTGACCGAGCACTTCAAGATCCACGGCAAGGACAATCATTCGCGCCGCGGTCTGCTGCTGATGGTCAATAAGCGGCGCACGCTGCTCGATTATCTGAAGAAGAAGGACGCCGGCCGGTACGGCGACCTGATCGCGAAGCTCGGGCTTCGCAAGTAAACTGGGGACGGCGCCTTCGCGGCGCCGTTTCTGCATTTCGGCCCGGCGCAATTCGGCGCGGGCCGCTCGGCGGAACCCTCCGCCACCTCGCCGGAACGTCCGGCTCATAGGCCCCTCGCGCATCGGGCGCGGGGAGTGAAGGAAATAAAATGTTCGACATCAAGAAAGTGGAAATCGAGTGGGGCGGCAAGACGCTGACGCTCGAAACGGGCCGTGTTGCCCGCCAGGCCGACGGCGCGATCCTCGCGACGTTGGGGGAAACCGTCGTGCTCTGCGCCGTCACGGCGGCACGCTCGGTCAAGGAAGGGCAGGATTTCTTTCCGCTCACCGTCCATTACCAGGAGAAATATTCGGCCGCGGGACGCATCCCCGGCGGCTTCTTCAAGCGCGAGCGCGGGGCGACCGAAAAGGAAACGCTGACCAGCCGCCTGATCGACCGTCCGATCCGCCCGCTGTTCCCGGAAGGTTTCTACAACGAAATCAACGTGATCGCCCAGGTGCTCAGCTATGATGGCGAGAATGAGCCCGACGTGCTGGCGATGGTCGCCGCGTCTGCCGCGCTCACCATCTCGGGCGTGCCGTTCATGGGCCCGATCGGCGCCGCGCGCGTCGGCTATGTCGATGGCGAGTACATCCTGAACCCGACGCTGGATCAGGTGAAGGAAGGCGATCTCGACCTCGTCGTCGCGGCCACTGGCGATGCCGTGATGATGGTCGAATCCGAAGCCAAGGAGCTTTCGGAGGAAGTCATGCTCGGCGCGGTCCAGTTCGCGCACAATGCGTGCCGCCAGGCCGTGAACGCGATCATCGACCTCGCCGAAAAGGCTGCCAAGGACCCCTGGGAAATGGCCGAGCAGGCCGATTTGTCGGCGGCCAAGGACAAGCTGAAGAAGCTGATCGGCAAGGACATTGCCGCCGCCTATAAGGTGACCGACAAGTCCAAGCGTTCGGGCCTGCTCAACGAAGCCCGCGCCAAGGGCAAGGCTGCGTTCGCCGATGCCGCGCCGCAGGACCAGATGGCCGCCGGCAAGCTGATGAAGAAGCTGGAGGCGGAAATCGTCCGCGGTGCCATCCTCAAGGACGGCAAGCGCATCGACGGCCGCACCACCACCCAGATCCGCCCGATCGAGGCGATGGTGCACTTCCTGCCCCGCGCACACGGCTCGGCGCTGTTCACGCGCGGCGAGACTCAGTCGATCTGCACCACCACGCTCGGCACCCGCGACGCCGAGCAGATGATCGACGGTCTGAACGGGCTCAATTACGAGCATTTCATGCTGCACTATAACTTCCCGCCCTATTCGGTCGGCGAAGTCGGCCGCTTCGGTGCGCCGGGCCGTCGCGAAGTCGGCCATGGCAAGCTGGCATGGCGCGCGCTGCACCCCGTGCTGCCGACCAAGGAAGAATTCCCGTACACGATCCGCGTCCTGTCGGACATCACCGAGAGCAACGGCTCGTCGTCGATGGCGACGGTGTGCGGCGGTTCGCTGTCGATGATGGATGCCGGCGTGCCGCTGAAGCGCCCGGTTTCGGGCATCGCGATGGGCCTGATCCTGGAGGGCAAGAACTTCGCCGTCCTCAGCGATATCCTCGGTGACGAGGATCATCTCGGCGACATGGACTTCAAGGTTGCGGGCACGTCCGAAGGCATCACCACGATGCAGATGGACATCAAGATCGCCGGCATCACCGAAGAGATCATGCGCGTCGCGCTGAGCCAGGCCAAGGAAGGCCGCGCGCACATCCTGGGCGAAATGTCCAAGGCGCTGGGCGAGACCCGCGGCGAACTGTCGGCGCACGCGCCGCGGATCGAGAGCTTCACGATCGACAAGTCGAAGATTCGGGAAGTCATCGGCACCGGCGGCAAGGTGATCCGCGAGATCGTCGCGACGACCGGCGCCAAGGTCGATATCGACGACGAGGGCGTGATCAAGGTCAGCTCGTCCGACCCGGCGCAGATCGAGGCGGCGATCGCCTGGATCAAGGGCCTCGTCGAGGAAGCCGAAGTCGGCAAGGTCTATAACGGCAAGGTCGTCAACCTCGTCGATTTCGGTGCGTTCGTGAACTTCATGGGCGGCAAGGACGGTCTCGTCCACGTCTCCGAGATCAAGAACGAGCGCGTAGACAAGGTCTCCGACGTCCTGAGCGAAGGCCAGGAAGTCAAGGTCAAGGTCCTCGAGATCGATCCGCGCGGCAAGGTTCGCCTGTCGATGCGCGTCGTCGATCAGGAAACCGGCGAAGAACTGGCCGATACCCGCCCGGCACGCGAGCCGCGTGAAGGCGGCGACCGTGGTCCGCGCAGCGATCGTGGCGACCGCCCCGATCGCGGCGGTGACCGTCGCCGCGAAGGCGGCCGTGGCGGCGAGCGTGGTCCGCGTCGCGAAGGCGGCGGCGACCGCGGCCCGCGTCCCGAGGGTCGTGGCCCGCGCCGCGAATCTTCGGAAGGCGGCAAGGGCGAGGACGGTGGCGACATCGGCCTGCCCGCGTTCCTGACCGGCGATCGCGACTGATCGCATCGCACCCGGACGTACAGCAAAGGGGGCCTGCGGCAACGCGGGCCCCTTTTCGCTGCAGGTCCAAAGATGCAGCTTCGCACGACGACGGGTTGCCGATAGGCTATGTGGTCGCGGCGGCGTCTCCGGCAGCCGGCTTGATGAGGTAATGTGCTTCCAACCGAACCCACCCGATGGATCGAAAGGCTGCCGATCTGGCGCGACCGACCGCTTGCGGCGGTCGCGGCGACGCTGGGCATGGTCGGGCTTGCGTTGCTGGCGCGGCTGGCGGCGGACGGGGTACTGCCGCCCGGCTTCCCGTATCTGACCTTTTTCCCCGCGGTGCTGCTGACCAGCTTCCTGTTCGGCGCCGAACTGGGCGCGGTCGCCGCGGTGCTGTGCGGGCTGTTCGCCTGGTATTTCTTCATCCCGCCGGTGCGCACGCTGAACCTGACGCTGGGCTCCGCCGTGGCACTGGCCTTCTACGCGTTCGTCACGGCGACCGACATCGCGATCGTGTTCTGGATGCAGCGCGCCAATGCCCGTCTCCGCCATGCCCGCGAGCGCAATCGTGCGCTCGCCACGACTCGCGCGCTTCTGTTCCGCGAGCTTCAGCACCGCGTGTCGAACAATCTTCAGGTCGCAGCCGGGCTGCTCACGCTCCAGAAGCGCCGGATCGACGATCCCGATGCCCGCGCCGCGCTCGACGAATCGGCGCGGCGGATCGGCGTAATCGGGCGGATCAGCCGCCAGCTCTATCGCGAGGATGGCGGCGCGATCCCGCTGGGCGACCTGCTCGGCCCGCTGGTCGCCGATATCGTCGAGGCGGGGGGCAAGCGCGTCGAGGTCGCGATCCACGATCCCGCAGCGCTGGTGCTGTCGCCCGATGCGGCGGTGCCGGTGGCACTGGTGGTTGCCGAATCGGTCGCCAACGCGATCGAGCACGGCTTTGCGGGGCGCGACAGCGGGCGAATCGCACTGACCTGTGCGCAGGATGGCGGCATGCTGCGGATCACCGTCCACGACGACGGCGCGGGGCTGGGCGCGGATTTCGACATGCAGGCCAGTTCCAGCCTGGGGCTGGGGATTGCCAAGATGCTGGCGACGCAATTGGGCGGCAGCTTCCGCCTCCACGGCGGGCAGGGCACGACTGCGGAACTGACGCTTCCGGCCTGAACCGGACCCGCGCGTGCTGGGCAAAAGGGGGAAGTGGGGAGCTTCTGTTGCCCGGTGCTCCCCGTACCGCTGGACTCCGCTTCTGTTGCCCGGTGCGGGCCAACCGCGCATTTTAGAATAACCTTAGGCCGTTAAGCCTTGGGGTTACGCCGCAATAGCGAGTGCTTCGTTATCGTTGGCACTTGTGTATGGGCCGTCACGGTGGTCCCATTCCGAGCGAAAGACATCGCCTTTCAATACACGTCGATCCTGGTTCGGCCCCGTCAGAAGCCCCGTCGCCGGGGTTTATGGTGGAGCCGCCGGGTACTGCCCCCGGGTCCGCTGCATCTAGTCTACGACACCCTTTATCGCCATAGCCGGTCGAAACCGGCAATTCGGCATATAGGGGCGTTGCCGCGCAATGAAAAGGCCTGGGAAAAGGTCCGGTGATGCCTTCACAGGGCCGCAATAAATTGGCATGAGGACTGCATCATGTTGACGCAGCGTTCCCGTTACGCGCTCCGCGCAATGCTATTCCTCGCCGAACAGCCCGCCAGCGGAAGCCCCATCCCGATGAACCGGATCGCGGCGGAGGCCAATGTCCCGCGCAAATTCCTGGAACTCATCCTGGCGGATCTGCGCGAGGCGGGGTTCCTGTTCTCGACGCGGGGGAAGATGGGCGGATACCGTCTGGCACGCGCATCGCACCTGATCTCGCTGGGCGAAATCATCCGGGTGATTGAAGGGCCGCTCGCGCTGGTTCCCTGCGTCAGCCGTACCGCCTATCGCCCGTGCAATGATTGCAAGGACGAGGCTGCGTGCGCGATCCGCCAGGCGATGGCGCGCGTGCGCGACGAGACTGCGCGCATCCTGGACGGCACCAGCCTCGCCGATGCCGTCGCGGAAGATCTCGCCGCGGCCTAGGCTGCGGGCCGGTTGACCAGCGCGTCGCGGATTTCGCGGAGCAGCTTGATGTCCTCGGGATCGGGCGCAGGGGCCGCAGTGCCCTCGGCCTTTTCCTTCTCGACCACGGCGATCGCGCGGTTCACGAAGCGGACCAGCAGGAACACCATGAAGGCGAGGATCACGAAGTTGATCACCACCGTGATGAACTCGCCATATCCGAACAGCGGCACCCCCGCGGCCTTTAGCGCGGCATAGTTGCTGAGCGATCCGGTGTAGTTTGCGGGCACGTCGCCCAGCCGGATGAAATAGCTCGAAAAATCGAAGCCCCCGAATATCGCGCCGATCACCGGCATGATCAGGTCGTCGGTCAGCGATTTGGTGATCGTCCCGAACGATGCGCCGATGATCACCCCCACCGCGAGGTCGAGCACGTTGCCGCGCGCGATGAAGCTCCGGAATTCCTTCAACATGCCGTCTGTTCCTCCTTGTCGCGGCCCATCGGCGGGACCATGTCCGATTTCGCTTTCGGGCTCCAGTGTTGCCACCGTATAAGACACCAGCGAATAATGATCCGGAGGATCGCCAAGTGATGAAGTTCCGTGCCGCCCTTGCCCTTGCCGCAGCCGCGATGCTGTCCGCCTGCGGGCTCAACAGCGTCCCCACCGCCGAGGAGAATGCCAAGGCGAAATGGGCCGATGTCCAGACCAACTACCAGCGCCGCGCCGACCTGATCCCCAATCTGGTCGCGACGGTGAAAGGTGCGTCCGCGTCCGAGGGCAAGATCCTGAACGACGTCGTCAGCGCCCGCGCCCGCGCGACCCAGGTCCAGCTCAGCGGCGAAGATCTGGCCGATCCGGCCAAGGTCTCGGCGTTCAACCAGGCGCAGAACGGCCTGTCGCTGTCGCTCCAGCGGCTGCAGGAGGCGTATCCGCAGCTCCAGAGCCAGGGCAATTTCAAGACGCTGATGGACCAGCTCGAAGGGACCGAGAACCGCATCGCGATCTCGATCCGCGACTATAACGGCGCGGTGCAGGCGTATAACACCCGCATCCGCACTTTCCCCGACGCGATCGGCGCTAAGGTCTTCTATGGCGCCAAGCCGATGACGCCGTTCGAGGCGAAGGCAGGGGCGGACGTCGCGCCGCCGGTCGATTTCGGGAACGCAAGCTGATCCTCACACCCGTCCTGATGGCGGCGGCGCTCCGGCTTTGCATCCCGGCGCCGCCGCTCGTCCTGCCGGGCGAGGATTATGGCCTCGCGCTCGGCAACGCCCGGGGTGTCGGGTGCGTGGAAGCGGAGGACGGCGTGCCGCTGATCGTCGCGCCCACCGAGGGCGAGCTGCGCATTGATACCGACATCCTGCCGCACTTCCGGCAGGGAAAGATGGCTGACGGCATTGTCGCCGGCAGCACCTCGATTATCCGCGAGATCACCGCATGAGTATCGTTCGCGTCCTGCTCGCGCTGTTGCTGCTGCTGCCGTTCTCGGCGCAGGCACAGCCGACGTTCCCCAAGCTCACCGGTCGCGTCGTCGACGCCGCGAACCTGCTCAGCCCGGCGCAGGAGGCGGAGCTGACCGCGCTGTCCGACGAGGTCGAGAAGGCATCGTCGCGCCAGTTCGTCATCGCGACCATCCCCGATCTGCAGGGCTATCCGATCGAGGATTATGGCTATCAGTTGATCCGCGCTTGGGCGATCGGGCAGAAGGATGCCAATAACGGTATCATCCTGATCGTCGCGCCCAACGACCGCCGGGTGCGGATCGAAGTCGGCTATGGGCTGGAACCGATCATGACCGACGCGATGTCGGGGACGATCATCAGCGACATCATAACCCCGCGCTTCAAGGCGGGCGATATGGGCGGCGGCATCGTGGCGGGTGCGCAGGCGATCGCCGAACAGATGAAATTGCCGCTCGAGGCCGCCGAGGCCCGCGCCAAGGCCGAGAGCGACAAGGCCGCAGCCAAGGCGCCCGCGCAACGCCAGCGCAAGAGCGGCGGGTTTCCCGTCGGGCTGCTCTTCTGGGGAATCATCCTGGCGTTCGTGCTGATTCCGATGCTGCGCAGCGGGCGCAAGTCGCGGCGTGGGCCGTGGGGCGAATCGCGGTCCTATCGCCGGAGCGGCGGCGATGGCGGCGCGCTGCCCATCCTGCTCTGGACGATCGCCAGCGAGCTGAGCCGCGGCGGCCATGGCGGCGGAAGCGGCTGGGGCGGTGGCGACGGCGGCGGCTGGGGTGGCGGCGGAGGCGGCGGCGGCTTCTCCGGTGGCGGAGGTTCAGGTGGGGGCGGTGGCGCCTCGGGGAGCTGGTGATGCGATTGACCGAAGCCGATCGCGCCCGCGTCACGGCTGCCGTGACCGAGGCGGAGCGCACTACCGATGGCGAGATCGTCACGATCGTCGCGGGCCGTTCCGATGCCTATCACGACGTCGCGCTCCATTGGGCGGTGCTGGGGATGCTGCTGGTGCTGGCGCTGCTCGCCTGGCAGCCCGCGCCGGTGGCGTGGCTCCACGCGCGGCTGATCGATCCCTGGTCCGATACGCCGCCGCATTGGTATCTGACCTTCGCGCTGGTGCTGATCGCAGCGACCTTCCTCGTGGTGCGGGTGCTGCTCGCGCGCGACGCGCTGCGGATGCTGCTGACGCCGGGGGCGACCAAGACGCGGCGCGTCCATGCCCGCGCGCTCAAGCTGTTCCGCACCAGCGCCGAGCATCGCACCAAGGCGGCGACGGGCGTATTGCTCTATCTGAGCCTCGCCGAGCATCGTGCCGAGATCATCGCCGACGCCGCGATCCACTCAAAGGTTTCGGCGGAAGTCTGGGGCGAGGCGATGGCGGTTCTGGTCGCCGCCGTGAAGGACGGGCGCCCCGGCGACGGCATGGCCGAGGCGGTAGCGCGAATCGGTATTGTGCTCGCGCAGCATTTCCCGCGTAGTGAGGGTGACACCAACGAGCTACCGGATAGGTTGATAGAGCTATGAGCACCTCTGAAGAACCCGTCGAGATCATGTGGCAAGGCAAATGGCTTGTCGGTAAACGCCAGGGCAAATGGGAATTTGTCGGCCGCGCGCGCGGCATGCGGGCCGTCGCCATCCTCGCGATCGATGCCGGCCATGTCCTGCTGGTCGAGCAAATGCGCGTGCCGCTGGGCAAACGCTCGATCGAGCTGCCCGCGGGGCTCGTCGGCGACCATGACGATTCGGACACGTTCGAGGAAGCGGCCCGCCGCGAGCTGGAGGAAGAGGCCGGCTATCGCTGCGACACGGTCGAGCTGATCGGCCCGTTCTATCCGTCGCCCGGCATGGTGAGCGAGAGCTTCACGCTCGCCCGCGCCACGGGCCTGACGCGCGTGAGCGACGGCGGCGGCGTGGACGGCGAGGACATCACCGTCCACCGCGTAGCCCTGACCGACATTCCCGCCTTCGTCGCGGCGAAGCGCGCGGAAGGCTATGCCATCGACGGGAAGCTGCTGCTGGTGCTGGGGCCGAGCCTGCTGGGCTGAGCTAACGCTCGCAGGCGACGCCGTCGCCATCCCTATCCAGTTTTGCGCTGTATCCGGTGTCGCCCCGCCGGATCGGCGCAGCGCCGGCCTTTCGAGCGTCTGCGCAACTTGCGTACACGGCTTTCTGAACTTCCCGCGCACGGGGCACTGAGTTTTTCCGGTTCAGCTTGCTGGCTTGCGTTTTTGACGGGCGATCGCCCGGGGCAGCAACGGCCAGCTCGCCGCCGAACATGGCGCCGAGTGCAAGCGCCGATGTAAGCAGTCTAGCGGAAATTATCCGCATAGGCCTGGAGCTTGAGCTTCCGCTCGGGCGCCGGGGTCACGTGATAGGCATAGCCTTCGCGCTCGGCATGCGCCTTGGCGGCTTCCAGCGTCGGGAAGGACAGGCGGATCTGGTTCACGGTCTCCGCGCCGCCGTTCCAGCCGGTCAGCGGATCGGCCTTTTGCGCGCGGCCCGATTCGAGCTCGAGCACCCAGCTCTGGGTCCGCGCGCGGCCGGACTGCATGGCGTTCTTGGGACGCTGATAGATGCGGGCGGTTTTCACTCGTGCCTCCAATGGACTCGGGCCTGCTCTAACGCGGTCCGGCGTGTCTTGCATCGGCTTTTTTGGTGCGCAGTGTTGCGGAGGCTCCGGCGGGATCGTCGGGCCAGGGATGCCGCGGATAGCGACCGCGCATTTCCTTCGCCACCGCCGTCCAGCTCCCCGCCCAGAAGCCGGGCAGGTCGCGCGTCGTCTGGATCGGGCGCCCGGCGGGGGAGGTGAGGCTGAGCACCAGCGGGATGCCGTTGCCGATCGTCGGATGCGTCGCCAGCCCGAACAGCGACTGGACGCGCAGTTCGACGCGCGGCCCGCCCTCGGCGGCATAGTTGATCGCGTGGCTCGACCCCGCTGGCGTCTCGAACCGCGCGGGCGCCAGCCGATCGAGCGCGCGCTGGCCGTCCCAGCCAAGCCGGTTCTGGAGCGCCTGGGTCAGCCCCTCGGGCGCGATCGCGTCCAGCCGGCGCTTGCCCGACAGCAGCGGCGGCAGCCATTCGTCGAGGTCCGCGAGCAGCGCCGCATCGCCCAGTGTCTCGTCGCCGGTAAAGCCCGCGCGAATCCGCAGCGCCTGCGCGGTGTCGGACCAGGGGAGCAACCCCAGCCCCTGCACCCGCACCCCCTCCAGCAACGCCGCCTCGATCTCGGCGGCCGAGGCGGCGGCGTCGGGCCCGCTCGACAGCCGGATCGCCCCAAGCCGCCGCTCGCGCACCGCCTGCACCGCGCCCGATCCGGCGTCGAAGGTCACGCTCCGCCGCGTCTCAATCCGATCGCCGAGCAGCGATTCGACGGCAGCGGTGTCGATCGGCGCGGCGGAGAGGATGCGCGCGCCTGCCGCCATGCCCTGCGTCTCGGCCACCGCCAGCCATTCGGCGCGTGCGAGCGGCGACGTCCCGTCCAACCGAAACCCGCGCCCGCCCGCCGATGCCCAGGTCTCGCCCGAAGCGTCACGCCGCCGCGCGATGCGATCGGGAAAGGCAAGCGCGACGCAAGCGGCGAGAGCCAGCTCCCTCTCCCCGCTCGCGGGGAGAGGGCTGGGGAGAGGGGCCGACGGTGAGCCTCTATCCCCGGCGAGCCCGTCACGCCCTCCCCCAACCCCTCCCGCAAGCGGAAGGGGCGCTTTTGCAGGCACCAGCCGCGCCCACCGCTCCGCCAGCCGGCGCCCATTCTCCGCCCGCGGCCCCCGCTCCTGCCGCCAGCGCCGCAGCCGCAGCTCGAGGTCGGGATCGCTCCCGCCCAGCCCGCGCTCGCCGAGTAGCACCGCGACTTCGGCCGCGGTACGCGCCATCCCGCGCTCGCCCGCGCGCACCAGCATATGCCCCAGCCGGGGCGGCAGCGGCAGGCGGGCGATGGCCTTGCCATGCGCGGTTGGGCGGCCATCGCTATCGATCGCCTCCAGCACGGTCAGCCGCGCGCGCGCCTCGGCGATCGCGGCCTCGGGCGGCGAGTCGAGCCAGGCGAGGTCGCGCGGATCGGCGACGCCCCATAGCGCGCAATCGAGCAGCAGCGCCGACAGGTCGGCCTCGAGTATCTCGGGTGGGTCGAAGCGCGGCAGCCCAGCGGTCGCCGCTTCCTCCCACAGTTGATAGGCGACCCCCGGCCCCTGCCGTGCCGCGCGGCCCGCGCGCTGAGTCGCCGATGCCTGGCTCGCGCGCTCGGTCACCAGCCGCGTCATCCCCGCCGCGCGATCATAGCGCGGACGGCGCGCCAGCCCCGAATCGACGACGATGCGGATGCCGTCGAGCGTCAGCGAGGTCTCGGCGATCGACGTCGCCAGCACGATCTTGCGCCGCCCCTCGGGATCGGGGGCGATCGCCGCGCGCTGGGCGCCGGGGTCGAGGCTGCCGTGGAGCCGGTGGAGTACCGCGCCGTCGGGCACGGCGATCCGCTCGGCGGTGCGTTCGATCTCCGCCACGCCGGGGAGGAACGCCAGCACCCCGCCCTCCGCCTCGCGCAGCGCGGTTCGGATCGCGCCCGCCACCGCATCCTCGATCCGTCCCTCCGCCGCCCGCCCGATATGGCGCAGCGTCAATGGATAGCTGCGGCCTTCGCTCTCCACCACCGGCGCATCGCCCAGCAGCCCGGCGAATCGCGCGCCGTCGAGCGTTGCCGACATCGCCACCAGCCGCAGATCGGGGCGCAATGCTCCTTGCGCATCGCGGGCGAGCGCGAGCCCGAAATCGCTGTCGAGGCTGCGTTCATGGACTTCGTCGAACAACACGGCGGAAACCCCGGCCAGCTCGGGGTCGGACTGGATGCGATTGACGAAAATGCCCTCGGTGACCACCGTGACGCGCGTCGCCGCCGATCGCTTGCTGTCCATCCGCGTCGCATAGCCAAAGGTCCTGCCCACCGGCTCCCCCGCCAGCGCCGCCATCCGCTCGGCAGCGGCGCGCGCGGCAAGGCGGCGGGGACTCAGCAGCAGGATCTCGCCCGTGCACCACGCCTCGCCGAGCAGCGCGGGCGCCACCGCCGTCGTCTTGCCCGCGCCGGGGGGCGCCACGAGAACGGCGTTGCTCGACTCGCGCAGCACGCCTAGCAGGTCGGGCAACACGGCATGGATCGGCAAGCTGTCGGGCATCACGCGCAACCAATTCCCCAAACCGGGGTTAGGCGCAATCGAAGCAAGGAGCATTCGACATGGCACGTACCCTGGCGCAATTCACGATCACCACCGATGCGGAGGGCGAATATGTCCTCCACCTCGAGGATGAAGACGGCGAGACGATGGAGTTTTCGGCAAGCTATGAGCAGCTCGACCTGATCGTGGAAGCGATCGAGGAGCGGCTCGACAGCGACGAGGAAGACGCGCTTGGTGTCGACGAGGACGGCGACGAGCCGGAGGCCGAGGCTTGATCCGGCGTTAATAGGCGCGCGCGACGGCGAACTCGACGGCTTCGACCATGGCGTCCTTTGCGGCGCCCGACGCGAACCCGCCCAGCGAGTCGATCGCGCGCTGCCCATAATGCCGCGCGCGGGCGAGCGTGTCGTCCACCGCACGGCTGGCACGGACCAGGCGGATCGCCTCGGCGAAATCCTCGTCGGCGATGCGGCGGCCCGAAATCGCTTCCTTCCAGAATGCGCGCGCCGCTTCGTCGCCGCGCGCATAGGCCAGGATGACCGGCAGCGTCATCTTGCCCTCGCGGAAATCGTCGCCCGCATCCTTGCCCATCGTCCCCGCATCGGAAACATAGTCGATCGCGTCGTCGACGAGCTGGAACGCAATGCCGAGGTTGCGGCCATAGGCGTCGAGCGCGGCTTCATCGGCTTCGCTGCGTTCCGCGACGACCGCGGCGATGCGGCACGCGGCGGCGAACAGCGCGGCGGTCTTGGCGCCGATGATGTCGAGATACCGCTCCTCGGAAATGTCGAGACGGCGCACCGCGGACAACTGGTTGACTTCGCCCTCGGCGATCACCGCGCTGGCGTTGCTCAGGATCTTGAGCGCCTTCAGGCTCTCGGCCTCGACCATCAGCTCGAACGATCGGCTGAACAGGAAATCGCCGACCAGCACGCTGGCGGGATTGCCCCAGATGAGGTTGGCGGTGCGGCGCCCCCGGCGCAGGTCCGACGAATCGACGACGTCGTCGTGGAGCAGCGTCGCGGTGTGGATGAACTCGACTGCGGCGGCCAGCCGGTGGTGGCGCGTGCCGGGATAGCCCAGCAACTGCGCGCTCGCCAGCGTCAGCATCGGCCGCATCCGCTTGCCCCCGCCCGCGATCAGATGCCCGGCCAGCTCGGGGATCAGCGGAATGTCCGACCGCATCCGATCGAGGATGACCGCGTTAACCAGGTTCATGTCGTGCGCGACCAGCGACAGCATGGGTTCCAGCGAAGGCTCGGGCCGTTGCCCCAAGCGATGGATGGTAGCGCTCATAGAGGCGCTCTGGCGATTGTGCGGTGCAAAGGCAAGGGTCTGGGGGTTGCGCATGGCTGCGGCGCGCGCAAAAGGGGCCCAAGGGAGGGCCGCTGGTGCCGGACGACATGTTGCAACGCTATCGCCAGAGCATCGACAATATCGATGCCGCGCTGGTCTTCCTGCTCGCCGAGCGGTTCAAGGTCACCCAGGCGGTCGGCCAGTACAAGGCCGAATCGGGCCTGCCCCCCGCCGATCCGGGCCGCGAGGACGCCCAGATCGCGCGGCTGCGCGCGCTGGCGCAGCAGGCCGATCTCGACCCCGAATTTTCCGAAAAATTCCTGCGCTTCATCATCGATGAAGTGATCCGGCATCACGAACGGCTGCAAGGCGGAACCACGCCTGCCTGACACCGTTCGGCGCACAGCATAGGGGAGCCCGCAATGTCCGACGATTACCTGATCTTTCGGCCGGACGATGTGGACCTGACGCGCTCGCCGCTGCGCGGGTCGATCGACGCGCCGACCTATGTGCTGGGCGCCTTCAACCCCGGGCTGACGCGGCTGCCGGGCGGCAATTTGTTGCTGATGGTGCGCGTGGCGGAGGCGCTGGTCGATCCGGTGGACGGCGACTGCGCGCGGGCGATCCGCTGGACGCCGTCGGGCTATGTGCTGGATCGCCATCCGGTCTCGGGCATCCACATGGGCGACCCGCGCCAGTTCGCGCTGAAGGACCGCCGCCCGCCGCTGCTCGGGCTGACCTCGCTTTCCTGGCTGTTGCCGGTCGAGATCAGCGGCGACGCGCGGACGATCGTGAAGGTCCATTATGACAAGGCAATCGCGCCCTCGGCCAGCTTCCTCGAATATGGGGTCGAGGACGCCCGCATCAGCCTGGTCGGTGGAAGCTGGTGGATGACGGTGTGCGGCGTCTCTGCCGAGCGCCACTGCACCGCGATGTACCATTCGGTGAACGGACTGGATTACAAGCTGCTCGGCGTGGTGCTCGATCACCAGAACAAGGACATGCTGCTGTTCGAGGGCAAGGTGGGGGGCAAGTTCATGGCGCTCACCCGCCCGCTGGGCGAATGCTATTTCGCCTATCCCGAGGACAGCCCGTGGCTGGGCGGCCCCGCGATCCACATGGCCCAATCCCCCGACGGGCTGCACTGGAAGCCGCTCGACACCCCCGGCATCCGCGCGCGCAGGGGGACGAGCAGCACCCAGCGGATCGGCGGCGGCAGCCCGCCGGTGCTGACGCCCGAGGGGTGGATGCTGATCTATCACGGCGTCGAGAAGCGCGAGTCGGTCGGCGTCTATCGCAGCTTCTGGGCCTTGCTCGACCGCGACGATCCCGCGCGCATCCTGCGGCAGGAGGACGAGGCGCCGTTGCTCGAGGCCAATCCGGCGCTGACCGCCGATATCGCACACCAGATGTACCTGCCGACCCCGGTGGTGTTCACCACCGGCATCGTGGATGCGGGCGGCCATTATATCGTCGCGAGCGGCGAGGCCGACCTCGCCTGCCGGATCACCCATCTGACCAAGGAGCGTTTCCGGTGAAGCGCAGGACCACAAAATCCCCCTCCCGCTCGCGGGAGGGGCTAGGGGAGGGCCCGACGGTGGGGCTCTCGCGACTCACGCCGTTCAGGCCCTCCCCCAACCCCTCCCGCGAGCGGAAGGGGAGTGCATATCGAGGGACCCACACATGAACGACGCAGCATGGTGGCAATCCGCCATAATCTACCAAATCTATCCCCGCTCGTTCCAGGATTCGAACGGCGACGGCATCGGCGATCTTCGCGGCATCGAGGCCCGTCTCGATACTTTGGTCGAACTCGGCATCGACGCGATCTGGATTTCGCCGATCTTCCCCAGCCCCATGGCCGATTTCGGCTATGACGTGGCCGATTATTGCGGGATCGACCCGCGCTTCGGCACGCTGGCCGATTTCGATTCGCTGCTCGCGGCGGCGCACGCGCGCGGTATCAAGCTGCTGCTCGATCTGGTGCCCAACCACAGCTCGGATCAGCACCCATGGTTTGTCGAGAGCCGGTCGTCGCGCGACAATCCCAAGCGCGACTGGTATATCTGGCGGGATCCCGCCCCCGATGGCGGGCCGCCCAACAACTGGATCAGCGATTTCGGCGGATCGGCCTGGGAGTGGGATGATGCCACCGGCCAATATTATTACCACGCATTTCTGAAGGAACAGCCCGACCTCAACTGGCGCAACCCGGCGGTGCGCGCCGCGATGATGGACGTGCTGCGCTTCTGGTTCGCGCGCGGGATCGACGGGTTTCGGATCGACGTGCTGTGGCACATGGTCAAGCATGCCGATTTCCCGGACAATCCGGTCAACGCCGAATGGCAGCCGGGAATGCCCGACTATATGCGCGTCCATCAGACGCATTCGGCGGACCAGCCCGAAATCCACGACATCGCCGCCGAGATGCGGCAAATCGCCGACGCACATGGCGCGCGCGTGCTGATCGGCGAAATCTACCTGCCGGTGCCCGATCTGGTCCGCTATTACGGCACGGTCGATACGCCCGGCGTGCATCTGCCCTTCAATTTCCAGCTGATCGGTGCCGAATGGGACGCGCCCGCGCTGGCGGCGATGATAGACGCCTATGAAGCCGCGCTGCCCCCCGGCGGCTGGCCCAACTGGGTGCTCGGCAACCATGATCGCCCGCGCATCGCGACGCGGGTGGGGGCGGAGCAGGCGCGGGTGGCGATGCTGCTGCTGCTCACGCTGCGCGGCACCCCGACGTTGTATAATGGCGACGAGCTGGGGATCGCCGATGTCGATATTCCCGCCGAACAGGTACAGGACCCGCGCGAGCTGAACGAGCCCGGGATCGGCATGGGCCGCGATCCGGTGCGCACCCCGATGGCATGGGATGTCGGCCCGAACGCCAGCTTCACCAGCGCCACGCCCTGGCTGCCGCTCCATGCCGACTGGGCTAGCCGCAACGTCGCGGTGCAGCGCGGCGACCCCGCATCGATGTGGCGGCTGACGCAGAAGCTGCTGGCGCTGCGCCGCGCGCACCCCGCGCTGGCGCTGGGCGACTATCACCCGGTTGCCGCATCGGGCGCCCTGCTCGCCTATGAACGCCGGCTGGGTACGGATCGCGTGCTCGTGGTGCTCAATCTGGGCGGCACGCCGCAATCCTTCGCGATCCCCGAATGGGCCGAGGGACTGGCGGTGGTCGCCGCCGCGCAGGGGGGCGCCGATCCGGCGCTGCTCGGGCCGCATGAGGGCTATGTTCTGGCATGAAGATCGCGATGATCGCTCCCATCGCGTGGCGCACCCCGCCGCGCCATTACGGGCCATGGGAGCTCGTCACCAGCCTGCTGACCGAGGCGCTGGTTGCGAAGGGCATCGACGTGACGCTGTTCGCGACGCGGGATTCGGCGACCTCGGGCACGCTCGCCGGAGTCGTCCCCGCACCCTATGAGGAGGACCCGGCAATCGATGCGAAGGTCTGGGAATATGCCCATCTCTCGCACATCTTCTCCCGCGCCGGCGAGTTCGACCTGATCCACAACCAGGCCGATTTCCCCGCCCACGCCTTTGCGCCGCTGGTCGACACGCCGATGGTGACGACGATCCACGGCTTCTCGTCCGACCGCATCCTGCCGATGTACAAGCCGTTCGAGGACCGGGTGCACTATGTCGCGATCAGCGACGCCGACCGGCACCCCAGCCTGCGCTATGCCGCGACGATCCACCACGGCATCCGGCTGAACGAATTCCCGTTCGATGCTGAGGGGAGCGACGACCTGCTCTTCTTCGGGCGGATGCACCCGGACAAGGGCGCGGGCGAAGCGATCCGTGTTGCCCAGGCCAGCGGAAGGCGGCTGGACCTGTACGGGATCGTCCAGGATTCGGGCTATTTCGAACGCGAAGTGGTGCCGCACCTGAACGACCGCATCGTCTATCACGGCCCGGTCGGCGGCGATACGCGGCTCAAGGCGCTGGGTGGTGCGAAGGCGTTGCTCCATCTTATCAATTTCGACGAGCCGTTCGGGCTTTCGGTGATCGAGGCGATGGCGTGCGGGACGCCGGTGATCGCGGTCAATCGCGGATCGATGCCCGAACTGATCGACGACGGCACGACCGGGCTGCTGGTGGCGTCGGCGGAGGCGGCGGTCGATGCGATCGAGCGGGTTGGCGGCATCGATCGCGCCGCCTGCCGCGCGGCGGTGGCGGTGCGCTTCTCCGTTGAAGCAATGGCAGAGAAGTATATCGCGCTTTACAATGAGATTTTGGGATGATCGTTAGATCTAAAAATATCTCACACAAAGCCACAAAGGCACAAAGGCACAAAGAGCATAGAAATTTTCTTCGTGTCTTTGTGCCTTTGTGTGAGAATTCTTCTTCTTATGCTGCGCCGCTCCATTTCTGAGATCGCAACGGTGCGATTAGAAAGGCAAATCTTCTCTTAGCGCCTTAGCGTCTTTGCGCGAAAACACTTCTCTCCCCCGCACCTACTCCGCCGCCAACAAACTCTCCGCCCCGCCCAGATCGACGCTGACCAACCGGCTCACCCCGCGTTCCACCATCGTCACGCCGAACAGCCGGTGCATCCGGCTCATCGTCGCGGCATTGTGCGTGACGATCAAATAGCGCGTCGCGGTCTCGCGGGTCATCACGTCGAGCAGGTCGCAGAAGCGCTCGACATTGGCGTCGTCGAGTGGCGCATCGACTTCGTCGAGGACGCAGATCGGTGCGGGCTTGGTCAGGAACAGCGCGAAGATCAGCGCGACGGCGGTCAGCGCCTGCTCGCCGCCCGACAACAAAGTAAGTGATTGCAATCGCTTACCCGGAGGCTGCGCCATGATCTCCAGCCCCGCCTCGAGCGGGTCGTCCGAATCGACCATCTCCAGATGCGCCTGCCCGCCGTTGAACAGCGTGGTGAACAGCCGCCGGAAATGCGTGTCGACCGCCTCGAACGCCGCGAGCAGCCGCTGCCGCCCCTCGCGGTTGAGCGTGCCGATGCTGCCGCGCAGCCGGTTGACCGCCTGGGCCAGCTCGTCCCGCTCGGCGGCGTTGCTCGTGAACGCGGCCTCCAGCTCGGCCAGCTCGGTCTCGGCGACCAGATTGACCGGCCCGATCCGCTCGCGATCCGTCACCAGCCGCTCATGCGCCGTCGATTCGTCCTGCGGCGCGCGGACCGAATCGCCCTCGAACCCCACCCGCTGCGGCAGGAGCGGCGGCGGGCATTCGAAGCGCTCGCCCGACAGTCGGCCCATCTCGACGCGGCGCATCTCCTGATTCTCGACTCGCGCGACGGCGCCTGCGCGTGCCTCACGGGCCTGCGACAGCGCCTCGTTCGCGGCGCGCACGGCGGCCTCGGTGCCGCGCAATGCCGCCTCGGCCCCGGCTTCGGCGGCCTGTGCGGCGGAGGATTGCGCGCGCGTGGCCTCGGTCACGGCCTCTGCTTCGGTCACGGCGGCGGCGAGTTCGGCGGGGCGCCCCGCAATCTGCTCGCGCTCCTCGGCCTGTTCGGCGGCGCGGCGGTCCATGTCGGCGGCGCGGCGCGCGGCCTCGCCGGCGCGCGCCTTCCAGCTCCGGCTCTCGGCCCCTGCGGCGGCGAGCCGCTCGCGGCCCTGGGCGATCTCGCGCTCCAGCGATCCGCGCTCGGCGCGCGCGGTCGCGACGGCGGCGCGGCGCGTATCGGCTTCCCTCGAAAGCGTGGCAACGCGCTCGCGCGTGGCGCTGCCGTCGGGGAGCGCAGCCTTGGCCGCCTCGGCGCGCGCAACTTCGCCCGCTGCTTCGTCCTGCTCGGCGGCAACGCGCGCGCGGCGGGCGTCGAGATCGGCGCGCTGCGCCTCCAGCCGTTCGAGTTGGGCCACGGCGCGATCCTCGGCGCGCCCGGCCTCGCGCCCCGCTATTTCGGACTGGTCTAGCGACCGTCGCGCCGCGCTAGCAGCACTGCGTGCGTGGGCGATGTTCGTCTCGATCGACGCCAGCTCGGCCTGCGCCGCCTGCACCGCCTGCGCCGCCGCCGGGCGCGCGCGCTCGATCGCCGCCAGCCGGTTAAGCTGCTCCAGCCGCTGCGCCGCCGCCGCCCCACCCGATCGCGCGACATAGCCGTCCCAGCGCCGCATCGTCCCCGCCAGCGTCACCAGCCTCTGCCCCACGGCGAGCGGCTGGCCGCTATCCTCGCCCGCTACCAGCACCTGCGCCAGCCGCCGCGCCAGCGCTTCGGGCGCGCGGACATAGGCGGCGAGCGGCGTCGTCCCCGGTGCCGCGCCGGGATCGCCCGGCTGGGGCGCCGCACCCGCCCAATGGCGCTCGCCGCCAGGCTCGAGGCCCGCTTCCAGATCGTCGCCCAAGGCTGCCGCGAGCGCGCGTTCATAGCCGGGATCGGCGTTCAGCCGGTCGAGCAGCCGGTCCTTGCCGCTCGGGCGCGTGGCGCGCGCCAATGCCGCCGCCTCGCTGTCGAGCTGCGTCAGTTCGGCATGGGCCGCGGCACGCGCCGACTGCGCCGCATCGCGCCCGGCAATCGCCGCGCGCTCGGCGGCGTCTGCTTCCGCCAGCCCCGCGCGCGCCGCCTCGCCCTGCCGCGCCGCCTGTTCGCGCGCTTCCGCCGCACGCGCGCGCTCGGCGAGCAGCGGCTCGGCAGCGGGCAGCGCGGCGTTCTCGCCGGTCACCCGCGCCATATCGCGCCCCGCACGGTCGGCGCGGGTGCGTGCGGCGGCCAGCGCGGCCTCGGCGACCCGCGCCTCCGCCGCCTCGCTCGCCTGCGCCGCCAGTGCCTGTGCCAGCGCGACTTCGGCATCGCGCGCTGCCCGCTCGGCATCGGCCAGCGCCGACTCGAGCATCGGCATTCGCGCCGCCGCCTCGGCGATTCGCGCATCCAGCGCCGCGGATTCGTCCGCCAGCCGCGCCAGCGCATCGGCGGCGTCGCGGGCCAGCGCGCCCTCGCGCCCGCGATCCTCCTCCAGCCGGCGATCGGCGGCGTCCAGTTCGGCGATCCGCCGCGCCACCGTCGCAGCCTCGCTGCGCAGCGTCGCGAGCCGGTGCATCGCATCGGTCGCCCGGTCGCGCACCGCCAGCGATTCGGCGCGCAGCCCGGCCAGCGCCTCGGCCGCCGCCTGTTGCGCGGCGGCTGCCTCGTCATGCGCCTGCGTCCGCGCCGCGACCAGCGCCTCGGCGCCCGCAGCCTCGGTCTTGGCCGCATCGGCGGCGGTGGCGGCGTCGCGCCAGCGCGCGAAGATCATCCGCGCCTCGGCGACGCGGATCTTGTCTGACAGCTCGCGGTATCGCTCGGCCTGCCGCGCCTGTCGCTTGAGTGCCGCGGCGCGCGCCTCCTGGTCGCCGATCACTTCGTCGAGCCGGGTCAGGTTCGCCTCGGTCGCGCGCAGCTTCTGTTCGGCATCCTTGCGGCGGACATGGAGCCCGGCGATCCCCGCCGCCTCTTCCAGCATCGCGCGGCGCTCGGCGGGCTTGGCGGCGATGATCGCGCCGATCCGCCCCTGGCTGACCAGCGCGGGGCTGTGCGCGCCGGTGGCGGCATCGGCAAAGGCGAGGCCGACATCCTTGGCGCGCACGTCGCGCCCGTTGATGCGATAGGCCGAACCCGCGCCGCGCTCGATCCGGCGGACAACCTCCAGCTCCTCGTCGCCGGGCTGGTCGGCGAGCACCGACACTTCGGCGAAGTCGCGCGCGGGGCGGGTCGCGGTCCCCGCGAAGATCACGTCCTCCATCCCCGCGCCGCGCAGCGATTTGGCGCTGGTCTCGCCCATCACCCAGCGCAGCGCTTCGAGAAGGTTCGATTTGCCGCAACCATTGGGGCCGACGATCCCCGTCAGCCCCGGCTCGATCCGCAGGTCGGCCGGGTCGACGAAGCTCTTAAAGCCTGTCAGCCGCAGCCGCTTGATCTGCATGGCGCCGCGCCCGCCCCCCGGCCGGCGCGCTTACCGCGCGCCCGCCGCCTGAAGCGCGGGCTCCAGCGCCTGCCAGCTTGCGACGTCGGCGACGACGCGATCGTTGAGGAAGAAGGTCGGGGTGCCGGTGACATTATGCACGGTCGTCGCCTCGGCGTTGACCTTGGCGATCGCGGCGATCGTCTTTTGGTCGGAGAGGCACTGGCGCGCCTTGGCCTCGGGCACGCCGCGCTGCTTCATGAAATCGACATAGCCGAGCGCATCGGCAAAGCCCGCCGCCGCCTGGGGCGCGGGAAGCGCCTGGAGCTGCTGGATCAGGTCGGGGCGCGACTTGAACAATTGCTCGGTGCGGTCGGCGAACGCCGCCTGGTTCGCGAAGAACTGGTCGAGCACGACGAAGAACGCCTCGGTCGGCACGCACTGGTTGAGCAGAGCCGCCGCGAAATCGGGGGCGCCATGGACCAGGAAGTCGCGGAACTCGTACGAGACCTTGCCCGTCGAGATATACTTCTCGCGCAGCGGCTCGACCCCCTCGGCGGCGAAGCGGCCGCAGGTCGGGCAATTGCGCGAACCATATTCGACGAGCTTGATCGGAGCGTTGGGATTGCCCTGGCGATAGCCGTCGGCGGTCTTCTCGACCGTCTCGACCCAGTTCTTGCCCGCGGGCGCCGCAACCGGCGCGACGGCGGTGGCCGAGGTCACCGGAGTCGAGCTGTTGCCCTCGCCACCGCCGCAACCGGCGAGCGCGAGGAGGGGGAGCAGGGCTAGGGCAAAACGCATGGGGTCACTTCTCCACTGGATCAGGGTAATCAGGCGCCGGCGGCCCAGAGTTCGGGCTGGAGCCGGTCCCAGCTATTGGCGCGCATCTTGCGCCCGTTGACGAAGAAAGTCGGCGTGCCGTTCACGCCATATTGCGTGGCGGCATTGGCGTTGACCGTCGCGATCCCGCCGATCAGCGCGGCATTGCCCAGGCATTTGCGCGCCTGCGCCTCGGGAAGCCCGCGGGCCGCCATGAATTTGAGGAAGCCGAGCGATTCGGCAAAGCGCAACGCCGCCTGCGGGGCGGGCAAGTTCTGCATCTTCTCGGCTTCGGCAGGGGTGTCATGGACCAGCGCCTCGACGCGGTCCGCGAACATCGGCTGGCTGGCATAGATCGCGTCGAGCGTGTCGAAGAACCGCGCCGTCGGAACACACTGGTTGAGGATCGCCAGCGCCAGATCGGGCCCGCCATGGACCAGATAATCGCGATATTCGTAGCTGACCTTGCCCGTCGCGATATATTGGTCGCGCAGCGGCTTCATGCCCTCGGCGGCGAAGCGGCCACAGGTGGGGCAGGTGCGCGAGCCATATTCGACCAGCTTCACCGGCGCATCGGGATTACCCTGGCGAAAGCCGCCCGCGGGGGTCTTGACGATCACCGTCAGCCAATTGGCGGGTGCCGCCTTTTTCTGGACGGCGGGCGCGGGTGTGGCGCCGGTTGCGAGCAACAGGGCGGCGGCGGCGGCAAGCAAATGGCGCATCAGTCGATTCGTCCCAAAGGAAGCTTCTCGTCGCTCGCCGCTACGCCCGCCGCCAGCGCCTCGAGCACGGCCTTCAGCTCGGGGTCGGCGATCCCGCGCAGGCTGTCGCCCATTGCGGGGCTCAGCGGCTTGAGGCTGGGCGGCGCCGCGCGCTTCTCGACGCGCTTCACTTCGCCGTGGCGGATCGCGAGGCGGGCGACGGCGGTATAGCCGAAGAAGCGGTTGACGCGCTCGACGATCTCGGGCGCGATATGCTGCATCATCGGGGCATGCGCGCCCGACACCATCAGGCTCAGCACGCCCTCGGCGCGCTTGCCGACGGGGAAGCGAATCGATTCGGGGACCGAGACGCGGGCATAGCGTTCGCCGACGATCTCGCTCCAGCGGCTGACGATCGCGTGCTGGACGAAGCCGAACTTGCGGAACGCCGCCCGCCCGACATCGGGCAACAGCTCGGACACCGCGCGCGCACGGTTCGATCGCGGCGCTTCGGGCTTGGGCTGGCGCGTGGTGGCACGGGGGGGCTTCGTCATTGCGTGCAGTCCATGCCATAGGCGGGGCGTGCCCGACAACGCCCCTCGCGCAATCGCTGCGCCGCTGCTCCATTGGTATGATGCCCATGCGCGCGTGCTGCCCTGGCGCGCGGCGCCCGGAGCCAATGCGCCCGACCCCTATCGCGTCTGGCTGTCCGAGGTGATGCTCCAGCAGACCCAGGTCGCGAGCGTCATCCCCTATTTCGAGACATTCACGACGCGCTGGCCCAGTTTCGCGGCGCTGGCGGCGGCGGACGATGCCGATGTCATGGCCGCCTGGGCGGGGCTTGGCTATTATGCCCGCGCGCGCAACCTGCTCGCCTGCGCCCGCGAAGTCGCGGCGCTGGGCCGGCTGCCGGAGACCGAGGCGGAACTGCTCAAGCTGCGCGGGATCGGGGCGTATACAGGGGCCGCGATCGCGGCGATCGCGTTCGGGCAGCGCGCCGTGGTGGTCGATGCCAATGTCGAGCGCGTGGTGACGCGGCTGTTCGCGCTCGCAGAGCCGCTGCCCGGCGCACGGCCCCGCATCCGCGCGCTGACCGACACGATCACGCCGGATGCCCGCGCCGGCGATTTCGCGCAGGCGATGATGGACCTCGGTTCGGGCATCTGCACCGCCCGCGCGCCGCGTTGCCTGCTCTGCCCGCTGCGACCCGACTGCGACGGCTTCGCCACCGGCGCGCCCGAGGCGTTTCCGGTCAAGGCGAAGAAGGCGCCCAAGCCCCAGCGCTATGGCACGATGTTCTGGGTTCGGCGCGGGGTCGAGGTGCTGCTCGTCCGTCGTCCGGACAAGGGGCTGCTGGGGGGCATGCGCGCGCTTCCTACGGGTCCGTGGAGCGATGCGCCGCCGGGGCTGGCGGACGCGCCCGTCGCGGGCGACTGGCAGTTGCTGGCCGATACGGTCAGCCACGGCTTCACCCATTTCACCCTCGACGTGACGCTTGCGACTGTCACGATCCCGGAGCATTCAGACCCAGCGCATTTTGGCGCCGATGGCGAATGGTGGCCGGTCGATGCGATCGAGTCCGCCGGGCTGCCGACGGTTTTCGCCAAGGCGGCGCGCGTTTTCGGGAGAGTGTCATGCTGAATCGGTTCGGGTTGGGCGTTGCGGGGATCGCGCTGCTGGCGGCATCGCCGGGCTGGAGCCAGACCGCACCGGCGCCCGCCAGCGGGGCACAGGCCGTCGCCCAGCGCTATGTCGCCGACGGCACTGTCCCCGGCATCGTCGTCGTCACCGGGGTGGGTGACGCCGCGCCGATGGTCGTGGCGGAAGGCCGGATCGCCGCCGAGCCGACTGCGCCGCGCGCCGATGCCGACAGCCTGTGGCGCGTCTATTCGATGACCAAGCCGATCACCGGCATCGCCGCGATGATCCTGGTGGAGGAAGGCAAGCTCAAGCTCGACCAGCCGATCAGCGACTTCATCCCGGCGTTCAAGGACATGAAGGTCCTGGTCGACCCGGCCAAGGACTTGACCAGCCGCCCCGCAACGCGCCCGATCACGGTGCGCAACCTGCTGACCCATACTGCGGGGCTGGGCTATAACATCATCACCAAGGGGCCGTTGCTCGACGAATATAACCGGCTGGGGATCAATCCCGCCGCGGTGAACGTCCAGATGGAGGCGAGCATGCGCCCGCTGCGCCCCGCCTCGCTCGAGGAATTTGCGAATCGGCTCGCGACGCTGCCGCTGATCGCCGAGCCGGGCGCCAAATGGAGCTATTCGATCAGCCTCGACTTGCTCGGCCGGGTGATCGAAGTCGCGTCGGGGATGCCGCTCGACCAGTTCGTGAACACGCGCATCTTCGCCCCGCTCAAGATGCAGTCGAGCTATTGGACGGTCCCTGCCGACAAGGCCGGCATCCTCGCCACCAACTATGCCCGCGTCGGCGCGAACCGGCTGCCCGCCGATCCCGGCGCGACCTCGCTGTGGCTCCAGCCGCCCAGCTTCCCCTATGGCGGCGCCGGGCTGGTGATGTCGGCGCGCGACTATGACCGCTTCCTCCACATGCTGGTGAACGAGGGGCAGCTCGACGGCGTCCGCATCCTGAAGCCCGAGACGGTGCGGCTGGCGATGTCGGACCTGCTGCCCGCGGGCGTCGACAAGACGCTGCTCGACGAAATGGCGAAGAGCGGGGTTCCGATGGGGTTCGGCGCGGGCGGCTCGGTGTATCTTGCCGATCGCGCTGGCGGGCCGGGCAAGGGCACCTATGGCTGGGGCGGCGCGGCGGGGACGATCGCGTTCGTCGATCCCGTGCACAAGCTGCGCGTGACTGCGATGATCAACCTGTTCGGGGACACCGAATTGCGGCCCGACCTGACCAGGGCGATCTACGCCGACCTCGCCCGATGAGGGCACCGGGCTTTACCGGCGGCACGATCGACCGGGCGGACCGCGTGCGGCACGAGCCTGCGCTGCTCCAGGCGGCGCTGGACGATCCGCGTGCGCGGCTGCTGATCCTGCACGGGCTCGATCCCGAGCTGGACGGCGAGGGGCGGCTGGGCTGGACCGGGCTCGACACGATCGAGGGCGAGCGGCTGTTCCTCGGCTTCGATGGCGAGGTGCCGCTGTTCGCCAATGCCTTGCCACGCGGGATGACGGCGCCGGGCGGACGATCGCCCGCGCTGTTCGCGATGCTCGACCGGTTTCAGCCCGCCGACGCCGCGCTCTATGCCGCGGCGCGCAGCCTGGTCGACTGGCATGCGCGCCATGGCTATTGCGCCGTCTGCGGGACCCCCACCGAAATGTTCCGCGCAGGCTGGGGCCGGACCTGCCCCAATTGCCACGCCGAGCATTTCCCGCGCGTCGATCCGGTGGTGATCATGCTGGCCGAGTTTCGCGGGCAGGTGCTGCTGGGGCGCCAGCCCGCCTGGCCGCCGGGGCGCTATTCGGCGCTGGCGGGGTTCCTGGAAGTCGGCGAATCGATCGAGGACGCAGTGCGGCGCGAGATCGCCGAGGAATCGGGCGTGCCCACCGGCGCCGTACGCTATGTCGCCAGCCAGCCCTGGCCCTTCCCCTCGTCGTTGATGCTCGCCTGCGTCGCGGATGCGCTGGACGATGCGATCACGATCGACGTCCATGAGCTGGAGGACGCCCGCTGGTTCACCCGCGACGAAGTCGGGCTGGCGCTCGCCTGCGATCCCGCCGCGCCGTTCGTTGCGCCCCCGACCTATGCCATCGCCCATACGCTGCTGACGGCGTGGTACGAGCAGGGGACCTAGTTCAGGGCCGCGCCCGCGCCTGGGGATAGGTGCCGAGCACGCGCACCCATTTGGTGTGGAATTTCAGCTCCTCCAGCGCACGGTCCACCGCAGGATCGCCCGGCGCGCCGACGATATCGGCATAGAATTCGGTCGCCGCGAAGCTGCCGCCGCGCTGATAGCTTTCCAGCTTGGTCATGTTGACGCCGTTGGTCGCGAACCCGCCCAGCGCCTTGTACAAGGCGGCGGGGACGTTCTTCACTTCGAAGATGAAGGTCGTCATGAACGGCCCCGGCCCGGCCAGCGGATTGGGGCCGCGCGCCAGCACCACGAAGCGCGTCATATTGTGCGCGGCATCGGCAAGGTCGCCGGCAAAGACCGTCAGGCCATAGAGCGCGGCGGCCCCCGGCGGGGCGAGCGCCGCGACGGCCGGGTCGGCCAATTCGGCGACCACGGCTGCGGCGCCGGCGGTATCGGGATAGGCGCGCGGCGCGATGCCATGCGCCTTCAGCCACTGGCGGCACTGGCCCAGCGCCTGTGGGTGGCTCATCGCCTCGCGCACCTGATCGACGGTGCCCGTGCCCATCAGGCCGTAGCGGATCGGCAGGAAATGCTCGCCGGTGATCGCCAGCCCCGATTCGGGGAGCAGGAAATGCATGTCCGCGACGCGGCCGTGGAGCGAATTCTCGATCGGGATCATCGCGCAATCGGCGGTGCCCAGCCGCACCGCCTCGATCGCGTCCTCGAACGAAAAGCAGGGAAGCGGCAGCCCGTCGGGAAAGGCTTCGAGCGCGGCAATATGCGAATTGGCGCCCGGCGCGCCTTGGAAAGCGACTGCCTGACCGGGCTCGGCGGCGGCCTTGGCAATCATGTCGGCAACGATCGGGCGGGCGGGGGCGGCGAAATTCTCCATCGCCGCGCGGGCTAGCCGTGCGCGCGCTGCGGAGCAACCCCGGCTTGCGGTGTGCTAAAGCCGGTTCTAAAGGATCGACGACTTATCTCAGGGGCATGCGATGGACGATCGGTTCAATACGATTGCAGGTTGGGCACTTGCTGGCGGCGTAGCGGCGCTCGGGCTGTCGATCGCGAGCGGCATGATCTTCCATTCGGAACGCCCCGAAAAGATGGGCTATGCGATCGAAGGCGTTGAGAGCGCAGGCGAAGGCGGCGGTGCGGCAGCAGTCGCGCCGATCGCGACGCGCCTCGCCGCGGCGGACCCGGCCAAGGGCGCCGAAGTGTTCAAGCAGTGCACGGCGTGCCACTCGATCGCCCAGGGTGGACCCTCGGGCATCGGCCCGAATCTGTATGACTCGGTCGGCAAGGCCCATGGCCATGTCGCGGGCTTCGCCTATTCGGACGCGCTCAAGTCGGTTCCGGGCAACTGGACGTTCGACGCGCTCGATGCCTGGCTGACCTCGCCGCGCAAATATGCGCCGGGCACCAAGATGACCTTCGCCGGCATCGCCGATCCGCAGGCGCGCGCCAATGTCATCGCCTATCTGAACAGCCAGGGCTCGAACCTGCCGCTCCCCGCCGCCCCTGCAGCGGATGCCGCCGGCACCGAAGCCGAGGCGAACGTCGCCGAGGGCGGCAGCCCCGCCGAGCTGTCGAATCAGGCGGCGCCGGGCGAAGGCACGCCGGGCAAGGACCCGCAGGCCGCGATCCAGGCCGAGGAAAAGGCCGGGCTGCCCAAGAGCAACAACTAATCCGGGACGACCCGGCGCGCGTGGCGCCGGGTCGTCGGATGCTTCGCTGCACCGACTGCCTATCGCGCGGGCACCATCCCCGCGCGCAGGACGCGCAGCACGTTGCCGCCCATAACCTTGGCGATCTCGCCGCGCGTGAAGCCGCGGTTCACCAGCGCCTGCGTCACTGCGACGAGCCCGGCGCTGTCGAACCCGGTCGTCACCGCGCCGTCGAAATCCGATCCCAGCCCGACATGGTCGATCCCCACCAGGTCGCGGACATGCGCCACCGCCGCCGCGACGGCGGCGGGCGCGGTCGAACAGATCGCCGCATCCCAATAGCCGATCCCGACGACGCCGCCGGTCTTCGCGACGCCGCGAATCTCGGCATCGGTCAGGTTGCGGTTGACCTTGCACGTCGCCTGCACCCCGCCATGGCTGGAGACGACGGGGCGCCGCGCCATCGCCAGTATCTGCGCGACGCTGGCGTGGCTCGAATGCGCGATGTCGACGACCATCCCGATCGCCTCCATCCGCCGCACCGTCTGCACCCCCAGCGGCGTCAGCCCGCCTTTCTGCAACCCGTGCATCGACCCCGCGACGTCATTGTCGAAGAAATGCGCGAGCCCCGCCATGCGAAACCCCGCGGCATAGAGCCGGTCGAGATTGGCGAGGTCGCCCTCCATGTCCTGGAGCCCCTCGATCGACAGCATGCCCCCGACGACCTTCGCCCCGCGCGCGCGATCGGCGAGCAGTCGGTCCAGCTCGGCGGGCGTGCGGATCACGCGCAACTGCCCGCCCGAACCCGCGGCGGCGCGCTCCAGCTTCTGCGCATGCCATAGCGAGCGCTGGAGCAGCGAGCCCCAGGTACGCGGCGGCTGGAGCTGCGCCACGGTCAGCAGCGTGATATTGTCGCTGTCGGCGCCATTCGCCTCGTAATTCTGGCCCTTCGGCGTCTTGGTCACCGACGAGAAGATCTGGAGCGCGACATTGCCGTCGATCATCCGGGGCAGGTCGATCTGCCCCCGCCCGGCGCGGTCGAGCAGGCTGCGTCGCCACATCAGCGTATCGCCGTGCATGTCGGCGATCTGGAGCCCGGCATGCAGCGCCCGCGTCTGGGGCGAGACCGGCGGCAGCGGCGTCGCCACCACCTTGTTCATGCTGCTTTCCACCCAGGCGGGGGCGATCCCGAAGAACCCGATCGCGGCGAGGATGATCAGTACCGCCACGCTCCACAGGACTTTGCGCATCTTGCCTCTCCCCTTGATGTCGCTGGTCGTTACGCGCTCCGTTCCAGCGTCACGAAGCTATAGGCTGGGTGCGTCCCTTCCGCAGGATAATCCTCGCGCGCGGTCTCCTGCCATTCGGGGCCGAAGCGCGGGACCTTTGCGTCGCCCTCGGCCTCGACATGGACTTCGGTCAGTTCGATGCGGTCGGCGCGGTCGAGGAACAGCGCGAAGACCTCCGCCCCGCCGATCACCGCAACCTCGCCCGCACCCGCCAGCGCGATCGCCGCCTCGGGCGAATGCGCGACTTCGGCGCCGGGCGCGGCCCATGCGGCGTCGCGGGTCAGCACGATGTGCCGCCGCCCCGGCAGCGGGCTGGGAAAGCTCTCGAACGTCTTGCGCCCCATCACCATCGGCTTGCCCATGGTCTGTGCCTTGAATCGCTTCAAATCGGCGGGCAGCCGCCACGGCAAGCCCCCGTCGCGCCCGATCACGCCATTGTCGGCACGCGCGAGGTGAAACACGATCATACCGCCACCGCCGCCTTGATATGCGGTTGCGCGACATAATCATGGATCGCGAAATCCTCATAGTCGTACGCGTCGATCGACGGCGCATGGCGGAGGATCTCGAGCCGGGGCAGCGGGCCGGGCTTGCGGCCAAGCTGTTCGCGCGCCTGTTCCAGATGGTTCGAATAGAGGTGGCAATCGCCGCCGGTCCAGATGAACTCGCCGACCTCAAGCCCCGCCTGCTGCGCAAGCAGATGGGTGAGCAGCGCGTAGCTGGCGATGTTGAACGGCACCCCCAGGAAGATATCGGCCGAGCGCTGATAGAGCTGGAGGCTCAGCCGCCCGTTCGCGACATGGCATTGGAACAGGCAATGGCACGGCGCCAGCGCCATCGCGTGCAGGTCGCCGGGGTTCCAGGCGGAGACGATCATCCGCCGCGAGGCGGGGTTGGTCTTCAGCGTCTCGATCAATTCGGCGATCTGGTCGATATGCCGCCCGTCGCTGGTCTCCCAGTCGCGCCATTGCTTGCCATAGACCGGGCCGAGCTCGCCCGCCGCATCGGCCCATTCGTCCCAGATGCTCACCTTGCGATCGCGCAGCCACTGGACATTGGTGTCGCCGCGCAGAAACCACAGCAGCTCGATCAGGATCGAGCGCAAATGGAGCTTCTTGGTGGTGAGCAGCGGGAAGCCTTCGCGCAGGTCGAAGCGCATCTGGTGCCCGAATACCGACAGCGTGCCGGTGCCGGTGCGGTCCATCGTTTCGGCGCCCTGGTCGAGCGCGCGGGCCATGAGATCGAGATACTGACGCATGGCCCCAGCCTAGCCGCGGGGCGGGCGCGCGCCAAGCGTTGCGGGGCAGACATCCGAAATGGAGCGAGCTGGCCGCCATAATGGATTGGGAATTCGGCCCGGCCAGGCCCCCACTGCGCTAGCGTGGCCGCGATGCTCGCACCGCCGCCCCTCCGGATCACCGGCTCCGCCGCCGCGGGCGCGCTGTTCGCGCAATTGGCGAGCGAACCCAATGAAGTGATCGCGATCGCCTATCTGACCGAGGACCGGCGGGTGCTGGGGCTGCGCCACACCCGCAGCGAGTCGCGCGACCGGATGGTGCTGCCGATCCGCGCGATCGCCGCCGATGCAATCGCGTTCGATGCGCGCGGTGTGGTGCTCGAGCACAACCACCCCAGCGGGGATCCCACGCCCAGCGCCGCCGATCGCGACGCGACGCGGCAATTGCTGCGCGCGCTGGCCGCGCTGGAGGTGCGGCTGGTCGATCATCTGGTCATCGCGAGCACGGGGAACAGCAGCTTCCGCGCATTGGGGTTCCTGTAGCCCGGCTGCGGGCCGCTCGGCTCAGTGCGCCGGTTCCTCGGCGTGCTCGACGATGATCGGCGCGGCGGTCGCGCCGCTGCGGCACGCCTTGATCGCGCTCGGCTCGGGGCGTTCGCCCGCCGCGCCGAACGTCGCCATATAGCCCCCCGCCGACGGCATCGGCCGGAACGAGACCAGCGCATAGCCGACCGCGGCGAATTCGCATTTGAGCAGCGTGGGCGGGGTGCCGTGATGTTCGGTCGGGCGATTGGCGTCGACGACGATGACCTGGCCATTGGCGGTCAGCGACGGGCGCAGCCGCCACAGGAATTCATACGGGCTCTCGATCTCGTGATACATATGGACCAGCAGCACGCGATCGAAGCTGCCCTCGGGGAGCCGCGGATCGGCGGGCAGGCCCAGCCGGACGCTGACATTGTTCAGCCGCTCGCGCACCACGCGCTTGGCCAATTCCTCGATGATGTCGGGGACGATGTCCTCGGCGACGACGCGGCCCTTGGCGCCGACGCGCTGCGCCATGCGGATCGTGTAATAGCCTTCGCCCGCGCCGATATCGGCCACGGTCATCCCCGGCTTGATCCCGGCCAGGTCCATCACTTCGGTCGCTTCGTTCAGCCGGTCGCGCGCTTCCTCGGTCGACCAGCGCGCGGAGACGATCGTCGCCACCGGACGATCGGCGGCGGGGAAGCCGGTCTTCGCCTCGACGCGGCGCTCGTCCTTGGGCGCGACGGTGCCGCCGTCGCATGCGACGAGCAGAACCAGTGGCGCCAGGGCGAGGGCCAGCCTCAATCGACATCCTCCACTTCGACCGTCTCGCCGGTCACGCGCTGCGACAGCGCCGCCGCCATGAACGGGTCCAGCGCACCATCCAGCACATCGCCGGGCGCAGTGGAAGTCACCCCGGTGCGCAGGTCCTTCACCAGCTGATAGGGCTGGAGGACATAGGAGCGGATCTGGTGGCCCCAGCCGATATCGGTCTTGGTCGCGTTCTGCGCGTCCGCCACCGCCTCGCGCTCGGCCAGTTCGCGCTCGTACAGCCGGGCGCGGAGCTGGTTATAGGCCTCGGCCTTGTTCTTGTGCTGGCTGCGCTGGTTCTGGCACTGGACGACGATGCCGGTGGGCAGATGGGTGATCCGCACCGCCGAATCGGTGGTGTTGATATGCTGTCCGCCCGCACCCGATGCGCGATAGGTGTCGATGCGCAGCTCGCTTTCGTTGATCTCGATGTCGATATTGTCGTCGATCACCGGATAGACCCACACGCTCGAAAAGCTGGTGTGGCGCCGCGCCGCGCTGTCATAGGGCGAAATGCGGACGAGGCGGTGGACCCCGCTCTCGGTCTTGGCATAGCCATAGGCGTTCTCGCCCTTGATCAGCAGCGTGGCGGACTTGATCCCCGCCTGCTCGCCGGCGTGATAGTCGATCAGCTCGACCTTCATGCCGCGCCGCTCGGCCCAGCGCGTGTACATGCGCAGCAACATGCCCGCCCAGTCGTTGCTCTCGGTGCCGCCGGCGCCCGAATTGATCTCGACATAGGTGTCGTTGACGTCGGCCTCGCCCGACAGCAGCGCCTTGACCTTGTCGATCTCGGCGCGCGCGGCCAGTGCGGCGAGCGCGGCGGTGCCTTCGCTCGCCATCGCCTCGTCGTCCTCGGCCTCGGCCATCTCGATGAGTTCGGCGGTGTCGCTCAGCTCGGTCTCGATCGCGCGCGTCGCGCCGATCGCCTCGTCGAGGCGGCGGCGCTCGCGCATCACGTCCTGCGCGGCCTTGGCGTCATTCCAAAGGCTCGGGTCCTCGACGCGGGCATTCAGCTCGTCGAGGCGCCGCAGCGCGCGATCCCAATCGAGGAACCGGCGCAGCAATGCCAGCGCAGCCTTGATCTTGTCGGCATGAGCCTGCGCTTCGGCGCGCATGGGGTGTTCTCCAAACAATGTTGTCGGCCACAAAGGCGGCCCGAACGGGGTAGATAGGGACGAAACGGCGCGGCTAGTAGATTCCGCCCTCGCGTTGCAAGAAGTCGCTGTCGCTCTGGCGGTCGGCCTTGGGCGCCGCCTTCTTCTCGGCGGCCTTGGCCTCGGCGGCTTCCTGGTCCCCGCGGCGGCCGCGGCGCGGCTCGCTTTCGGGCTTGAAGGCTTCCCAGATCACCGGCGACAGCGGGTCGCTGGTCGGCCAGGCGCCGAACACGCGCTTGCCGCTCGCGCGGTCGATCCGCGCCATGCGGATGCCGGCGGGGGCAGTGAAGGCCAGCTTGTCCATCCCCTCGAACGCGGGAATCGCGAATTCCTTGAAGATCGGCGCGGCGATCGACCCGCCCTGGGCATAGCCGCCCAGGTTCGACGGCGCGTCGAAGCCGAGATACAGCCCCGCGAGCATTTGCGGCGCGCCGCCGACGAACCATACGTCGGTGGGGCCGGTGGTGGTGCCGGTCTTGCCCATCAGCGGGCGGTTCAGGTCGCGCAGCACGGTCGCGGTGCCGCGCTGGATGACGCCTTCGGTGATATGCACGATCTGGTAGGCGCTCATCGGATCGACCACCTGGCGCGCACGCGTCGCCGGGCGCGGCATCGCGCCGCCGTCCCAATCGGGGGCGTTGCAATGGTCGCACGGGCGCCAATTCTCGGGCAGGATGACCTCGCCGCGGCGGTTCTGGACGAAATCGATCAGCGTCGGATTGAGCGCGCGGCCCTGGTTGACCAGGATCGAATAGGCATTGACCATCCGCAGCACGGTCGTCTCGCCCGCGCCCAGCGCATAGCTGAGATAGGGGGGCAGCTTCTGCCGCGACACGCCGACGCGCTGGATCAGGTCGACGACATGGTCCATCCCCGCCTGGTTCGCCGTCTGCACGGTCATCAGGTTGCGCGACTGTTCGATGCCCCAGCGCAGCGTGTGCGGCCCGGCGCCGCGCGAATTGCCGAAATTGCGGAAGCATTTCTCGCCCAGCCCCGCGCCCTGCCACACGCAGAACGGGCCATCGACGACGATCGATGCCGGGGTCATCCCCTGTTCCATCGCCGCGGCATAGACCAACGGCTTGATCGTCGAGCCCGGCTGGCGCAGCGCCTGGGTCGCGCGGTTGAAGCTCTGGATGCGCGAATCGAACCCGCCCTGCATCGCCAGCACGCGGCCGGTGCGCGGGTCCTCGACGACCATGCCGCCCGAAATCTTGGGCACGCTGCGCAGCGCGAACACGCCCGCGCTTTCGGGTGCCACGACCAATATGTCGCCCGCGCGGATCGCGTTGAACGCCTGGCCGCCCTTGTTGCGCACCGGCATCGCCGCCGCCCATTTTGGGAGCGTGCCCGTCGCGCCGTCGTCAAACCCGATCTGCCATGAATCGCCTTCTTTCGCGATCGCCACGGCGGCGCGCCAATTCTCGTAATCCACGCCGATATTGGTGTTGAGAAACGGCTGGAGCCAGCCATTGGACAGGTCCAGCGGTTCGGGGTTCAGCGGCCCGTTCCACCCGCGCCCGCGATCGAAGCGCAACAGCCCGTCGCGCAGCGCCTTCTGGGCATATTGCTGGAGCTTCGGGTCGAGCGAGGTGCGCACCCACAGCCCGCCCGAATAGACGCTGTACGGCCCCGAATCGGCCTTCTCGCCGAACTTGTCCATCAACTGGCGGCGGACTTCCTCGATGAAATAGCCGCCGACCCGCTCGAACTTGGGCGTCTGGCGCGGGACGGTGCCCAGCGGCGCGGCGACGGCCGCGGCATGTTGCGCGGGGGTGATGAAGCCGTTGGACAGCATCTGCCCCAGCACCCAGTTGCGCCGCTCCAGCGCGCGCTCGGTATAGCGTTCGGGGGCGTAGTTCGCCGGCCCCTTGGGCAGGATCGCGAGATAGGCGAATTGCGGCAGCGTGAGCTGCGCCAGCTCCTTGCCGAAATAGGCCTGGCTCGCCGCCTCGACGCCGCCGGCATTGCGGCCCAGCTCGATCGAATTGAGGTACAGTTCGAGGATCTGCGGCTTGGTCAGCGTATCCTCGATCCGCCACGCCAGGATCGCTTCCTTGGCCTTGCGCAAATAGCTTTGCTCGCTGCCGACCAGCAGGTTCTTGGCGACCTGCTGGGTGATCGTCGAGGTGCCGCGCGGCGTCGATCCGCTCATCATGCCCTGCACCACCGCGCGGACCAGCCCCGGGAAATCGACGCCGTGATGGCTGAAGAACGTCTTGTCCTCGGCCGACAGGATCGCATCGACCATCGGCTTGGGATATTCGGCGAAGCTCAGCTGGACGCGGCGCTCGCGCGCATAGCTGTGGATCGGAAGCCCCTCGGCGGAGCGGACATTGGTCGGCAGCGGCGGCTCATAAGAGCGCAGCGTGTCGACCGACGGCAAATTGCGCGCGACGAACAGCCACAGCAGGAACATCAGCAATCCGGCGAGCAACGCCAATACAGCCAGGACACGGAACCACCAGCGGTGGCGGACGCGCGCATAAGCGCCGCGAAGCCCGCCGATCTCGCGCTTTATCCGGAAGTTGACACGGGAAGCTGTCTCGTCGGCCATCGGACGCGCGGTGTAGCAACTTTCGCCGCGGATGCCAGCCGATCAAAACACCTCCGTAACCACCTTTGCGCCGAACGCCCTATAATGAGCGGGAGCGGGGAGGGTGCGATGGGTTCAGCGGGATGCCATGCGAGTAGCGAAATGGACTTCGACGGCGTTGCGCACGCTCTTCGCCACGCGTCGCCGGCCCTCGTCGGAGGCAAGGAACTCGGCGTCGCGGTCGTTGGAGAGATAGCCCGTCTCGAACAGCACCGACGGCATGTCGGGGGCCTTGAGCACCACCAGCGACGCCATGCGGTGGTAATTCTCCTTGATCGGGATCAGCGGCTGCGCCTCTCGGCCCAGCAGCCGCGCGAAGCTCGCGGACAGGTTCATCGTCTCGCGCTGGGTCAGGTCGATCAGGATCGACGAGATGTCGGGGCTCGCCGCGCCGAGGTCGACGCCGGAGAGGATATCGGCCTTGTTCTCGCGCGCCGCCAGCCGCGCCGCTTCCTTGTCCGACGCGACTTCGGACAGGGTATAGACCGTCGCGCCCGACGCGCCGCTGCTGCCCGCGCTGTCGCAATGGACCGAGATGAACAGGTCGGCATGGAGCTTGCGCGCCAGCCCATAGCGATCCTGGAGCACCAGGAACCGGTCGTCCTCGCGCGTCAGCGCCACCCGGACGCGCCCCGATGCGAGCAGCGCGTCGCGGATCGCCAGCGCGACCTTGAGCGTCAGGTCCTTTTCGCGCAGCCCGCCCGACGGAGAGATCGCGCCGGGATCATGCCCGCCATGGCCGGGATCGATCACCACCAGCGGGCGGTCGGCCTCGCCATAGACATGCGGCAGCGCGGCGGCGGGGGCGCGGACCGGCAGCGGCATCGACACGCTGTAGCTGTGGCGCCCGGCGGGCTGGAGATAGGTGAAGGGCGGCAGGAAGCTCATTCGCCGTTCGGCCGCGGCGCGCGCGAATCGCGCATCGTCGACAGTGCGCAGTTGGAGCGTCAGCGTACGGCCATCGGCCCCGAAGCGGCCCTCGGTGACGATTGCGGGGCGCGCCAGGTCGAACACGATCCGCGCGCCGCCTTCGCCCTGCGCACCCTGGCGGATCGCCGCGACGGCGCCGCCTGCGCTGGCGCTGCTGCCCGGCCCGGCGCCCGCAATGTCGATTGCAATCCGCTGCGGCCCGCCGAGCAGGAAGGCGCTGGCGCGCGCGACCGGCGCGTCGAACCGGACGACGACGCGGTCGCCGCGCACGCGCACGTCCTGCACGACGCCTGCCCAGCTTGGCACCCCGGCCAGCCAGCCGGCGAGAAAGGCGAGCAGGAAGAACACCCGGGCGATATGGCGCCTCGGGAGGAGGGGGGTCCAGCCCAAATCCATGCAACGATACTCGACACCGAAATTACCCTGACCGGACCGTGCTAGGGTCGGCGTCTCAAGCGGGGGTGAAGCAGCGCGGTTAACCCGCCGTTCGGCATGTTTTTGCCGGCAAGCCTGCAGCTTGTTGCCGCAGCCGGCGATAGTTGCCGATGTTTCCGCGGAGTTGCCGCGCCGCGCGGGGGGTGCTACGCAGTCGATGCTCCCGTCATAATATGGGAGCCGTATCCGCGACTTCTTCGTCGCGACAGTTCAGGTTGACGTTTGCATGAGGCAATTTCCCCACCGTCCACGCGCCCAGGCCATGCTGGCCGGCCATGCGACGGCGGTGGAGCTTCCGGACCGCAGGTCCGGGCGTGCGCATGCGACAACAGCATCTTTTGAAACCTGCGGGACCGCAGCCGGCGTCGCCGGCCCTGGCCGCATTGTACATCGCGCGCTCGCGCCCCAGCTCCTTGACGGACAAGGCCGGCGCGCCCGGAGAAAATTAAATGACCATGCGTATGCTGATCGACGCACGCCACCGGGAGGAAACCCGCGTGGCCGTCGTCAAAGGGAACCGGATCGAGGAGTTTGATTTCGAGTCCGCCGAGCGCAAGCAGCTCAAGGGCAATATCTATCTGGCCAAGGTTACCCGCGTAGAGCCGTCGCTCCAGGCGGCGTTCGTCGATTATGGCGGCAACCGCCACGGCTTCCTCGCCTTTTCCGAAATCCACCCCGATTACTACCAGATCCCGAAGGAAGACCGCGACGCGCTGCTCGCCGAAGAGGCCGAGCATGCCGCGCAGGAAGCGGCGCTGCGCGACGAGGATGGCGACGACGACGATCACGACCATGACGGCGACGACGACGTCGAAGTGCTCGAGCGTCCCGAGGATGACGAGGGCGAGCACGACGCCGACGCCGAGGAAGGCGAAGAGCCCGCGTCCGAAGGCGGTCGTGGTCGCGGTCGCGGCAAGCGCGGCGGCAACGGCGACGAGGCGGAGGCGCTGCGCCAGCGCCGCATGAACCTGCGCCGCCGGTACAAGATCCAGGACGTGATCCGCCGCCGCCAGGTGCTGCTGGTCCAGGTCGTCAAGGAGGAGCGCGGCAACAAGGGTGCGGCGCTGACCACCTATTTGTCGCTCGCCGGTCGCTACTGCGTGCTCATGCCCAACACCGCGCATGGCGGCGGGATCAGCCGCAAGATCAGCTCGGCCGCCGACCGCAAGCGGCTCAAGACGATCATGGCCGACCTGAAGCTGCCGCCGACGATGGGCTGCATCGTCCGCACCGCGGGGCTCCAGCGCACCAAGGTCGAGATCAAGCGCGACTTCGACTATCTCGCCCGGCTGTGGGACGGCATCCGCGAGACGACGCTCCAGTCGTCGGCGCCGGCGCTGGTCTATGGCGACAGCGACCTGATGAAGCGCGCGATCCGCGACATCTATAACAAGGATATCGACGAAGTGATCGTCGAGGGCGAGGACGGCTATCGCCAGGCCAAGGAGTTCATGCGGCTCCTGATGCCCAGCCATGCCCGCAAGGTGAAGCAATATGCCGATGCCGTGCCGCTGTTCCAGCGCGCGGGCGTCGAGGAACAGCTGTCGGCGATGTACCATCCGGTGGTGCAGCTCAAATCGGGCGGCTATCTGGTGATCAACCCGACCGAGGCTTTGGTCTCGATCGACATCAACTCGGGCCGCTCGACCCGCGAGCATTCGATCGAGCAGACCGCGACTCAGACCAATCTCGAGGCCGCGCAGGAAATCGCGCGCCAGTTGCGGCTGCGCGACATGGCGGGCCTCGTCGTCATCGACTTTATCGACATGGACCACGGATCGAACGTCCGTAAGGTCGAGAAGGCGATGAAGGAGGCGCTCAAGAACGATCGCGCGCGCATCCAGGTTGGCCGCATCTCTGCCTTCGGGCTGATGGAGATGAGCCGCCAGCGGCTGCGTACCGGCGTGCTCGAGGCTTCGACGCGCCAGTGCCCGCATTGCGAAGGCACCGGGCTTGTCCGCACCGCATCGTCGGCGGGGCTGTCGGCGCTGCGCATGATCGAGGACGAGGCCGCGCGCGGTCGCGGCTCGCAGCTGCTGCTCCGCGCCAGCCAGGAGGCTGCGCTCTACGTCCTCAACCGCAAGCGCGCCGAGCTGGCCGAGATCGAGGACCGCTACGGCGTCATGATCGAAGTCGCGTCGGACGGCGAGCTGGAGGGCGCGCGCATGTCGGTCGAGGCCGCCGGCCCGCCGCCGACGCACGCCCCGCGGATCGAGCGCCTGATCGAGGAGCCCGAGGAGGATTTCGTCGAGGAGATCGACGAGGAGGAAGAGGAAGTCGAAGAGGCCGAGACCGAGGCGGAAGCCGAAGCGCCGCGTGCCGCGCGTCCGCCGCGCGAGCGCCGCGACGAAGGCGAGGATGAGGGCCGCGGCAAGCGTCGTCGCCGCCGTCGCGGTCGCGGGCGTCGCCGTGAGGGCGAGGCCGGCGAAGGCGGCGAGCGCGTCGAGGGCGATGCCGAGGGCGACGAGCCCGAGGACGGCGAGTCGGTCGAGGCTGAGGTGGCCGAGACCGAAGCGACGGTCGTCGAGCGAGCCGAAGCAAGCGAGGCCGAAGGCGGGCGCAAGCGCCGCCGTCGCGGTCGCCGTGGCGGACGTCGCGCTTCGGGCCTGAACGAGGACGGCAGCAGCGCCGACACCGGATCGGATGAGGCGAGCGAAGACGACGCCGCACCCGAAGCCGAGGTTGGCGAGCCGGTCGAAGTCGAGGCCCCCGAGGTCGAGGCCGCAGAGGTCGCAGTCGAGCCTGCGCCCAAGCCGAAGCGCGCGCGCCGCAAAAAGGCCGATGCCGACGCGCCGGTCGCCGAGCCCGAAGCTGCTCCGGTCGAAGCCGCCCCGGTAGAAGCCGAGCCCGCGCCCGAGCCGGTCGCCGAGCCTGCGGTCAAGCCGAAGCGCACGCGCAAGAAGAAGGTCGAGGCCGAAGCCCCGGTCGTCGAAGCCGCGCCCGAGCCCGCGCCCGACCCCGCGCCCGCGCCCAAGCGCCGCGCCCCGCGTCGCAAGGCGGCCGCTGCCGACGCGGTTGCCGATGGCGGCGCGGATCCGGTGGCAGAAGCGGTGGCGGAAGCACCGGCCGCTGCTTCCGCCACTACCTCGCCCCAGGCCGAGACTGTTGCGCAGGACCTGACTCCTGCCGAGGCGAACGACGCCGATTCCGCCGGTTCGGCGGAGGGTGGGTCGCCGCGCCGCGGCTGGTGGCAGCGGACGTTCGGCGCATAATGCCTGTGGGAAAGGGGCGGCGCCGTTGCCGCCCCTTTCCTGCGGTCGCGCTTCACCCCATGTTCAGGGCGCAGGCGCGAGGGCGGGTGCCGCACAGGGAGTTCGGACGATGATCGTGGCCTTCAGGCGCCTTGCCACGCTGCTGGCGCTGCTCTGCCTGACCAGCCTCGCCGTGCGCCCCGCCGCCGCCCAGTCGGTGCTGCGCGATGCCGAGACCGAGGCGCTGCTGATGGACATGGCCCGGCCGCTGTTCACCGCCGCCGGGCTGTCCCCCGCCAATGCGCGGGTCGTGCTGATCCAGGATGGCTCGATCAACGCCTTCGTCGCGGGCGGGCAGATCGTCTATATCCATTCCGGGCTGATCGACGCCGCGGACACCGCGAACGAAGTCCAGGGCGTGATCGCGCACGAAATCGGCCATATCGTCGGCGGCCATGCGGTCATGCAGAATGACGGCGGCTATACCAACATCTCGATCCTCAGCCTGTTGCTCGGCGCCGCCGCGATGGCGGCGGGGTCGCCCGAAGCGGGCACCGGGCTGCTGATGATGGGCCAGCGCGCCGCGATCGGCAAATATCTGGCGTTCAGCCGCGTCCAGGAAAGCTCCGCTGACGCCGCGGGCGCGCAATATCTGACCAAGGCCGGGATAACCGGCAAGGGGATGCTGTCCTTCTTCAACAAGCTGACCGCGCTTCAGCATCGCTATGGCTTTTACAGCACCGATCCCGAAGTCGATCCGTTCGCGCAGACCCACCCGATGTCCGCCGACCGTGTCGAGACGCTCAAGGCCGATCTCCAGGCCGCGCCGGGGTGGAACACGCCGCTCAACGCCGATCTCGAACGCCGTTTCAAGCGCGTCCAGGCCAAGCTGCGCGGCTATGTCAACGATCCGCAGACGACGTTGCGGCTCTATCCCAAGAGCGACCAGTCGGCCCCTGCCCATTATGCCCGTGCCTATGCCTATCACAAATCGGGCTATCCCGATCAGGCGCGTGCCGAGACCGAGGCGCTGGTCAAGCTCGCCCCCGCCGACCCCTATTTCCTCGAGCTGGAGGGGCAGATCCTGCTCGAATCGGGGCGCCCCGCCGACGCGCTGGCGCCGCTGCGCCAGGCGACCGAGGAGACGGGGTATCAGCCGCTGATCGCCGCGACCTTCGGCCATGCGCTGCTCGCGACCGACGATCCCGCCAACCTGCCCGAAGCCGAAAAGGTGCTGCGCCAGGCGGTGGCGCGCGATCGCGAGAACCCCTTTGCCTGGTATCAGCTCGGCACCGTCTATGAGCGCAAGGGCGATGAGCCGCGCACCGCGCTGGCCACCGCCGAGCGCGCGGACCTGACGGGCGACGCGCGCACCGCTCTGTTCAGCGCGCGCGCGGCGATGGCGGCGCTGCCGCAGGGCTCGGTCGACTGGATACGCGCGCAGGACATCATGATGGTGTCGCAAACCGCGATGGAAAACGACAAGAAGAAGCGGCGGAGACTGCAATGATCGATCGGCTCGCACAAAGCCGCCTCGCGCTCGGCGTGGCGCTCCTCCTCGCGGCGCTGCTCGGTGCCGCGCTGTTCGCGGCGACGCAGCTGCTGGCGCAGCGCAGCCCCGCGCTCCCCGGCGAGACGATCCGCGCCTATCTGCTCGAGCATCCCGAAGTGCTTCCCGAGGCGATGGAGCGGCTTCAGGCGCGCGAGAACGAGCGGGCGCAAAAGGCGCAGGCGGACGCGCAGAAGGGCGTCGGCCAGCACCGCGCCGCCGTCGAGAAACCCTATGCCGGCGCGTTTGCCGGCAACCCCAAGGGCGACGTCACTGTCGTCGCGTTCCTCGATTATGCCTGTGGCTATTGCCGCGCCAGCCTGCCCGGCATTGCCGAACTGATCGCGAAGGACCCCGGCGTGCGGATCGTCTATCGCGAATATCCGGTGCTCGGCCCCGAAAGCGTCGTCGCCGCGCGCTGGGCGCTCGCCGCCGCCGAACAGGGCAAGTTCCGCGCGTTCCACGAGGCGCTCTACGCCGCGGGATCGCCGAGCAACGAGGCGATCGTTGCCGCTGCGGCCAAGGCCGGGCTCGATACCACGCTTGCGCAAAAGGCGGTTGGGTCGCGCGCGGTGGAGGGCGAGATCGTCGCCAACCACAAGCTCGGCGAGCAGCTGGCGATGACCGGCACCCCCAGCTGGGTGATCGGCGGCAAGCTGCTGTACGGCGCACGCGATTATCAGGGGCTGGCAGACGCCGTCGCGCTGGCCCGCGCGGGCAAATAACCCTGCGTAATTGCGCGGGGCGCGGGTTGCCCGCCGACCGGGGGCTCCTTACGTAACGGCTACGTTCCTTTTACGGATTCCCCCCGGCCATGCATTCTATTCTATCGCTTTCGGGCGTGAGCAAGACCTATGGCTCGGGCCATGTCGCGCTCTCGCATGTCGACCTCGACATTCGTCGCGGCGAGATTTTCGCGCTGCTCGGCCCCAATGGCGCGGGCAAGACGACGCTGATCAGCATCGTTTGCGGCATCGTCACCCCCAGTTCGGGGACGATCCTGGTCGACGGCCATGACGCGATCCGCGCGCCCCGCGAGGCGCGCTCGCGGATCGGGCTGGTGCCGCAGGAGATTGCCGTCGACATGTTCTCCTCGGTCGCCTCGACGCTGCGCTTCTCGCGCGGGCTGTTCGGGCGCGCGCCCAACCAGCCGCATCTCGATCAGCTCCTCAAGGATCTGTCGCTGTGGGACAAGCGCGATGCCAAGATCATGGAGCTGTCGGGCGGCATGAAGCGCCGCGTGATGATCGCCAAGGCGCTGTCCCACGAACCCGACATCCTGTTCCTCGACGAGCCCACGGCGGGCGTCGACGTGTCGCTGCGGCGCGACATGTGGCGGCTGATCGGCACGCTGCGCGAACGCGGCGTCACGATCATCCTGACGACGCATTATATCGAGGAAGCCGAGGAGATGGCCGACCGTGTCGGCGTGATCGACAAGGGGCGGCTGCTGCTGGTCGAGGACAAGGCCGCGCTGATGCAGAAGCTGGGCAAGCGCCAGATGGACATATCGCTGGTCGAGCCGATGGCGGCGATTCCCCCCGCGCTGGCCGAATGGCAGCTCAGCCTCGAGGATGAGGGGCATAAGCTGCGCTACAGTTTCGACGCGCAGGCGGAGCGCACCGGCATCCCCTCGCTGCTCCGCGCGCTGGCCGATCACGGCATCGGGTTCACCGATCTCGACACGTCGAAATCGAGCCTCGAGGATATTTTCGTCGACCTTGTCGAGCGCAAGGAACCGGCCAGCGCGGAGGCAGCGGCATGACCGGCATCAATTTCCATGGCATCTGGGCGATCTACCGCTTCGAAATGGCGCGCACGCTGCGCACCTTGTGGCAGAGCATCGTCACCCCGGTCATCACCACGTCGCTCTATTTCATCGTGTTCGGCGGCGCGATCGGCAGCCGGATCGATTCGATCGGCAGCGTCAATTATGGCAGCTTCCTGGTCCCCGGGCTGATCATGCTCTCGCTGCTGACGCAGAGCATCGCCAATGCGTCGATCGGCATCTATTTCCCCAAATTCACCGGCACGATCTTCGAACTGCTTTCGGCCCCGATCTCGGCGCTGGAACTGGTGGTCGGCTATGTCGGCGCGGCGGCGACCAAGTCGATCGTGATCGGGCTGATCATCCTCGCGACGTCGGCGCTGTTCGTGCCGCTGCGAATCGATCATCCGGCGGCGATGCTCGCCTTTCTGGTGCTCACCTCGGTGACGTTCAGCATGTTCGGCTTCATCATCGGCATCTGGGCAAAGGGGTTCGAACAGCTCAACATCGTGCCGGCGCTGCTGGTGACGCCGCTGACCTTTCTCGGCGGCGCCTTCTACTCGATCGACATGCTGCCCCAGCCGTGGCGCACCGTCAGCCTGTTCAACCCGGTCGTATACCTGATCAGCGGTTTCCGCTGGGCGTTCTTCGGCAAGGGCGATGTCGACATCGCGTGGAGCCTGGGGTTCACCGGCGTGTTCCTGGCGCTGTGCCTGGGGCTGATCGTCGCGATCTTCCGGACGGGGTATCGGCTGAAAAGCTGAGGGGCGGGCGGCCGCGTCAGTCCGCCTGCGCGCCCGGGGGCTGCCAGCCGAGCGCGACGGAGATGCGCTGTGCGGTCGCGCGCAGTTCGACACAGGCGTCTTCGATCGACACGAGCTGCGACCCGTCGATCAGGTCCATGAACGGCACGGTGAGCGCGGCGAGCAATTCGCCGTCGAAGCCAAAGATCGGGCAGCTGATATCGGTCACGCCGCGCGTGACGGCGCTCTCGCGCAGCACATAGCCGTCGGCCCGGACCTTTTGCAGCCGCGTCGAGAGCGCGCCATGGCCGACCGGCTCCTTGCGCAGCGCCGCCGCGCGCGCCAGCAACCGCTCGGCGACTTCCTCCGACGAGAAGGCGAGGAGGATGCTCCCCGAACAGCTGCGCACCAGGTCGATCGACGCCCCCACGCGCAGCGCAAAACCGCGCACCCCCGGATTTTCCTCGCGCGCGATGATCAGCCCTTCGCCGCCCTGGAGCACGACCAGATGGCACGACTGGCCGATCGCCGCCGCCAGTGCCTGCATCTCGGGCTGCGCCGTCACCACCAGCTTGCGCGCCGGGGTGGCGCGATAGGCGACGTCGAGGAATTTATACGTCACCGTGTAGCGATCGGTGACTCGCGATTTCTGGAGATAACCCGCCTCTTCCATCACCACGACGATGCGGAACAATTCGCCGAGCGACCGCCCGAGCGCGGTGGCCATTTCGCTGGCGAGCAGCCCCTGGGGATTGTTCGCGAGCAGCTCGATGATCAGGAACGCCTTGTCGAGCGCGGGGGCGCTGTAGCTGCCCTTGCGTTGCGTCGTCGTCTCGTCCCGCTGGGCCATCGGAGTCTTTCACCTTGCACTGAATCGACATGGGTAGCGACATCGGTCCGATGCTGGCAAGCCGCCGCCCCCGCGACGGCGTCCTTGACGATCGATGATATCAAGTTATCACATATGCGATGACTATTGGGCGTCGCGCGGCGCTCGGGTCGACCCTAAAATGCGCGTCGCACTGGCGCTGGCCGGCGTTGTTGCCGCGCCGAAGATCGACCGTTCCATTCTGGCCGCTACGAAGGATATGCGATGAAACTCTGCCGCTATGGCGCCCCCGGGCACGAACAGCCCGGCCTGATCGATGCCGAGGGCCGGCTGCGGTCGCTCGCTGGCCATACCGATCTCTCGCCCGATGCGCTGGCCCCCGATGCGCTGGCAACGCTCGCGGCGATCGACGCGGCCAGCCTGCCGCTGGTCGAGGACGCGCCGCGCTACGGCGTGCCGGTGGCGGGCACGCGCAAGTTCATCGCGATCGGGCTCAACTATGCCGATCACGCCGCCGAATCGAACCTGCCGATCCCCGAAGAGCCGGTGGTGTTCAACAAATGGGTGAGCTGCCTGCAAGGGCCCAACGACCCCGTGGTGATCCCGCGCGATTCGAAGAAGACCGACTGGGAAGTCGAGCTGGGCGTCGTCATCGGCACCCGCGCCGAATATGTCGAGGCGGCGGACGCGCTCGCGCATGTCGCCGGCTATTGCGTCATCAACGACGTGTCAGAGCGCCATTGGCAGGCCGAGCGCGGCGCGACCTGGGACAAGGGCAAGGGCTTCCCGACCTTCGGACCCGTCGGCCCCTGGCTGGTCACCGCCGACGAAGTGGGCGATCCGCAGAACCTGTCGATGTGGCTCGACGTCAATGGCAAGCGGCTGCAGGACGGCAGCACCCGGACGATGATCTTCCCGGTCGCCGAGATCATTGCCTATTGCTCGCAGTTCATGACGCTGGAGCCCGGCGACATCATCACCACCGGCACCCCGCCGGGCGTCGGGCTGGGGCAAAAGCCCGAACCCTGGTATCTCAAGCCCGGCGACGTCGTGACCCTGGGCATCGAGAAACTGGGCGAGCAGCGCCAGGAATTTATCGCCTGGGCACCGCGCGGCTGACATGGCGCGGCCTCCGTTCGTCGACGCGCATCTGCACCTGTGGGACCGGGATCGGCTGCGCTATCCCTGGCTCGACGAGCCCGACAAGGCGTCGATCGCCGGCACCTACACCGTGGCGGATCACCGCGCGGCGGCGGCCGAGTGGAATCTGGTGGGCGCCGTGCATGTCGATGCCGGCGCCCACCCGGACGATGGCGAGCGCGAGACCGACTGGCTGAACGACGTCGCCGATGCCACGGGCCTGCCGACCGCGATCGTCGCCCGCGTCGAACTCGACGCGCCCGATGTCGAGGGGCTGCTCGAACGCCAGGCGGCGCGGCCTCGGGTGCGCGGCGTCCGCCATCTGGTCAACTGGCATCCCGATGCCAGCCGCCAGGCCTACCCGCGCGATCTCACGGTCGATCCGGCGTGGCGGCGCGGCTTCGGGCTGCTCGCGCGGCATGGCCTCCGCTACGATTTTCACGGCTTCCCGCCGCAGCTCGCCGGGCTGGCGGAGGCCGCCGCGCTGCACCCCGACGTACCGGTGATCGTCAACCATCTCGGCCTGCCGATCCCGGCGGACGGGCTGGAGCAGTGGCGCGCCGGGCTCGCTGCGCTGGCGGCGATGCCGCAGGTGTCGATCAAGCTCTCGGGCGCGGGCTTCGTCCATGCCCCGTTCGACGTCGCCGCCTTTGCGCCGATCGTCGACGAAGTGATCGACCGCTTCGGCACCCGCCGCGTGATGATCGCCAGCAACTTCCCCACCGACCGGCTGTTCGCGCCGCTCGACGTGACGCTTACGGCCTATGAGGCGCTGCTCACCGGGCTGTCCGACGACGAACGCGCCGCGCTTTGGGGGCGTAACGCCAACCGCCTCTATCGATTGGACCTCGACCTGTGACCGTCATTCCCCATCGTCCGATCGGCCGCACCGGCCTCACCGTTCCCGAACTAGGCTTCGGCGCGGCGTCGCTCGGCAACCTCTATCATCCCGTGTCGGACGCGGACGCGCGCGCGGCGATCGATGCGGCGCTGGCCGCGGGACTGCGCTATGTCGACACCGCGCCGCATTACGGGCGCGGGCTGTCCGAACGCCGCGTCGGCGACGCGCTGCGGCTTCAGCCCGATGCCGTGATCTCCACCAAGGTCGGGCGGCTGATGGACCCCGATCCCTCCGTCACTGACGATTCCGAACGCGACGGCTTCCGCTCGCCGATGCCGTTCCGGATGCGCTACGACTATAGCCATGACGGCATCCTGCGCAGCCACGAGCACAGCCTCCAGCGGCTCGGGGTGGCGAAGATCGACTTGCTCTATGTCCATGACATCGGCGGGTACGTGCATGGCGAGGCGGCGGACGGCTATTGGCAGCAGCTCACCACCGGCGGCGGGCTGAAAGCGCTTGCGCGGCTGCGCGACGAGGGCAGCATCGCGGGCTTCGGTATCGGCGTGAACGAGATCGCGGTGTGCCTGGAGGTGATGCAGGAAGCGCGGCTCGACGCGATCCTGCTCGCCGGGCGCTATACGCTGCTCGAACAGGATGCGCTGGATGCGCTGTTCCCGGCCTGCGCAGCGGCGGGCACGTCGATCGTGATCGGCGGCCCGTATAACAGCGGCATCCTCGCCACCGGCACGCGGCGCGCAGACACGATCCATTATGATTACGGCCCGGCGCCCGAACCCGTGCTGGCCCGCGTCCGCGCGATCGAGGCGGTGGCCGATCGGCACAAGGTCCGCCTCCCCGCCGCCGCGCTCGCCTTCGTCCTCGCGCATCCGCTGGTCGCGAGCGTCATCCCCGGCATCGGCAGCGCCGCGCGCGTGGCGCAGACCGTCGACCTGTATCGCGAGGCGATCCCGCTCGCCTTCTGGGAAGAACTCCGCAGCACCGGCCTCGTCCGCGCCGACGCACCCCTGCCGGCGCCGCCGCGATGACCGCCGCTGCGATCCGCATCTCGCCTAGCGACAATGTCGCGGTCGCGTGCCGCGATCTGGTGCCCGGCGAAACCATCCGGGTCGAAGGCATGGCGCTTCCGATCACCGAGCCTGTCGCTCTCGGGCATAAGATTTCTCTTTCGCACCTGGAAGCGGGCGACAAGATCATCAAATATGGCATGCCGATCGGATCGGCGACCGCGGCGGTGCCGGCGGGTGGCTGGGTGCATATCCACAATATGCAAAGCGACTATATCCCCGCGCACCTGCGTGACGCGGCAGGAGACCATTCATGAACCACGCGGCAATGACGGGCTGGCTGCGCAGCGACGGGCGCAAGGGCATTCGCGATGCCATCGTCGTCGTCTATCTGGTCGAATGCGCGCATCATGTCGCGCGGCGCATCGTCGACAAGATCGACGATCCGCGCGTCCAGCTGATCGGCTTTCCCGGCTGCTATCCCAATGACTATGCGCTGGCGATGATGAAGGCGCTCACCACGCATCCCAATGTCGGCGGCGTCGTGCTGATGTCGCTGGGGTGCGAGAGTTTCAACCGCGAGGCGCTGGCCGCCAATGCCCGCGCGCACCAGCGCCCGGTCGAGACCGTGGTGATTCAGCACGCGGGCGGCACCGGGCCGGCGATCGCAGTGGGGATCGCCGCAGTCGAGCGTGTCCGCGCCGACGCCGATGCGCGCGCGACGCGCGTGCCGATGGCGCTGTCCGAACTCGTGATCGGCACGATCTGCGGCGGGTCCGACGGGACCAGCGGGATCACCGGCAATCCGGCGGTGGGCCGCGCGTTCGACACGCTGATCGATGCGGGCGCAGCCTGCGTGTTCGAGGAAACCGGCGAGATGATCGGCTGCGAGGGCCATATGGCCAGCCGCGCCGCGACTCCCGAGGTCGCCCAAGCGCTGATCGCCTCGGTCCACAAGGCCGAGGTCTATTATCGCGCGATGGGCTATGGCAGCTTCGCGCCGGGCAATGCCGAGGGCGGGCTGTCGAGCCAGGAGGAAAAATCCGCGGGCGCCTATGCCAAATCGGGCAGCCGCCCGATCGACGGCGTGATCGATCCCGCCGAGCCGGTGCCCGGCCCCGGCCTCTACCTGCTCGACGTGGTGCCGCCGGGCGATCCGAAGTTCGGCTTCCCCAATATCGTCGACAATGCCGAGATCGGCGAGCTGATCGCCAGCGGTGCGCATGTCAACCTGTTCGTCACCGGGCGCGGCTCGGTGGTCGGGTCGGCGATCTCGCCGGTGATAAAAATCAGTGCAAATCCAGATACTTACCGAAGGATGGTGGGCGACATGGATGTCGATGCGGGCCGCATCCTCGAAGGCCGCGGGACCCTCGACGAGGTCGGCGCCGAGATCGTCGACCGCATCGTGGCGGTGGCGCAGGGCGCGCAGACCAAGTCGGAGGCGCTCGGGCACTGCGAGTTCATCCTGACCTACAAGGCGTCGGCCCCCTCGCGTCCGGCGGTATGCGCCTGACGCGCCTCTTGCCCGGACACCGCCGGTAGCCGCGAGGACCCTAAACTTCCTAAACTTCGGGGTCGCCCGGTCAGCGCACCACCGGCAGCGTCACCACCGACCCGCTGCACACTTTCTGCGTCGCCTTCACATAGTCCGACGGCTTGGCCTTGTAGATATTGGGGACGAATTGCTGCGGGTTGCGGTCGATCACCGGGAACCAGCTCGACTGGACCTGCACCATCAGCCGGTGCCCTTTCTTGAACACATGGTCATGGTCGCGCAGCGGCACGTCCCATGCGATCACCTGGCCGGGCACCAGCGGCGTCGCCGTCTCGAAGCTCTTCAGATAGCGCCCCCGCCGGACCTCCATTGCGATCGGCAGCTCATAGCCGTTGAGCGATTTGGCATAGCCGCCCAGCTCGCGCTTCGGGGTCTCGTAATCCTCCGGGAATACGTCGATCAGCTTGACCACGAAATCGCTGTCGGTGCCGCTGGTCGACGCCATCAGTTTCGCCGCGACATTGCCGGTGATCGTCAGATCCTCGGTCAGCGGCGCGCTGACATAGCTGAGCACATCGGGCCGGTCGTCGACGAAGCGCTGGTCCTCCGCCTCCCACCAGCGCCAGTCGGGGGTGGCATAGGTCGCCGACATCGGATGCGGGCGGAACGGCACCGGGCGCGCCGGATCGCTGACATAGTCGCGGCACTGCTCGCCCGCGGCGGGCGCCTCGAAGCTCAGGCTGCCATTGGCGTGGAGGTACAGCCCGGTCGGCTTGGCGGCGGCCAGCGGATATTGGGCATAGGTCTTCCACTGCCACGATCCGCTCTGGAAGCTCTTCATCGCGTAATCGGGCTTGGTCCCCTTGCCGTGGAGCCAATAGGCGAAGAAGGGCGCCTCCACCTGCGCCATGAACTGCGTCCCGCTGTCCACGCCGAACGGGATGCGGCCCAGCGCATTGCCCGGTGAGCGCCAGGTGCCGTGCGCCCAGGGACCGGCGACCATCAGCGACAGGTTCTTGGGATCGTCCTGCTTCTGCTTGAAGAAGATCTGCCAGCTCCCCCATGGGTCCTCCTGGTCCCAATAGCCCGCGACGTTGAGCGTCGGGACGGTGGTGCGCTTCAGGCTGTCGGACCAGCGCTGCTTCTTCCAGTGGTCGTCATAATCGGGATGATCGATCATCTCCTGATAGCGCGGCGACCCGCCCTTGAAGTACTTGGCCTCGATATCGGCGGGCGACCCGGCCTCCAGAAACCATTGATAGGTATCGAACCGGTCGTACGGGAACTCCCAGTTATCCTTGCTCATCTGAAGGCTGGAAACCCAGTCGGTGGCATAGGTCAGCCGCATTGCGCCATAGCGGTGGAGATCGTCGTTGATCCAATAATCGATCCACGCCGCCTGCGGGCTGACGGCTTTCAGCGCGGGGTGCGGATTGGCGAGCGCGATCGCGGCGGCGAAGCCGGGATAGGATACCCCCCACATCCCGACCTTGCCGTTGTTGGGCTTCACATTCTTCACCAGCCAGTCGACGCTGTCATAGGCATCGGTCGATTCGTCGACGGCGCCCTTGCCCTTCTTGACCTCGGTCGAAAGCGTGAACGTGCTGCCTTCGGAGCCGAAGCGGCCACGCATGTCCTGCGTCACGAAGATATAGCCGTCCTTGGCCAGCGCCGCCCATTGCGCGGGCACGGTGCGCGGCGCGCGGTTGCTGGCGCCATAGGGGGTGCGGCCCAGCAGGATGGGCAGCGGGCCGGTCTGGTTGGCGGGGCGCAGGATGACGGTGTGGAGCTTCACGCCGTCGCGCATCGGGATCATCGCTTCCTCGACGACGAACGCTGCGCCCTCGGCCTGCGCGGCGGGTGCCGCCTGCCGCGCCGGGGCCGATGCCAGCGGTGCTGCTATGGCGACCGATGCCAGGAGGAGGAGCAAGCTGCGCATATGACGTCCCTTTCGCGTTGCGCGAAATAGACGGGGCGCGCGCGCCGCTGTCAATCGGCGCGGCGCCGGGCGAGCACCTTGACGGCGGGGCGCAGGATCAGCCCGTTCAGGTTGACCAGCAGGTGCAGCAGGATCGGCACCGCCAGCCCCCCGCTGGCCAGCGCGGCAAAGGCGAACAGCGCGCCGAGCAACGTCGTCAACACCACCCCCAGCGCGCCCTGATACCGGTGCATCGCCCCGAAGAGCAGCGTCGAGAGCAGGAACGCCAGCCACGGCGCCGCGCCGACCAGCGCGGCCAGCAGCGGGAGATAGAGGCGGAAGAACAGCTCCTCCGAAACCGCAGCATTGGCGCCGAGCAGCGCGACGCGCAGCGCCTCCGCCCGGTTGCGCGGGACCATCGCATCGATGTCGAGGCGCTTCGGGCGTCCCGGCCTGCGCCGCGCCGCCAGGAGCCCGCCGACGATCCCGCCGACCGCCACGGCGGCCAGGACCCCGGCGGCGTACCCCGCCGACAGCGACGGCATCGCGGGAACCGCCGCCATGGCAGGCGCGAATTCCGGTGGAAAGGCGAGGATCGCGTCCAGCCTCCCGAGCAGCGCAAGTCCGAGCAGCGGCATCCCCAGGAACGTCACCGCCGCGCGCCGGGTCCAGCGGAGGAAGCTCCGCTGCCGCGCCCCGGTGTCGCCCGCCGCCTTGAACCGCGCGAACGACCGCACGTCATTGCGGACGAAGCGCATACAGGCGGCCAGCGCTGCCGCAAGCAGCAGCGCCGGCAGCAGCATCAAATGCGGTGCTCGCCCTTCACCCAGCGGACGGTGCCCGAGCTGGCGCGCATCACGACGCTCTCGGTGGTCATCTTGCCGCCGACGCGCTTGACGCCTTCGAGCAGCGATCCGTCGGTCACGCCGGTCGCGGCGAAGATGCAGTCGCCCTTGGCCAGTTCGGTGAGGTCATAGATTTTGTCGAGATCCTCGATGCCCCATTTGCGGGCACGCGCGCGTTCGTCGTCGTTGCGGAACAGCAGCCGCCCCTTGAACTGCCCGCCGACGCAGCGCAGCGCCGCGCAGGCCAGCACGCCCTCGGGCGCGCCGCCCGAGCCCATATAGACGTCGATCGTAGTCGAGGGATCGGTGGTCGCGATCACGCCCGCCACGTCGCCGTCGCCGATCAGCATCACGCCGCAGCCCAGCCCGCGCAGCTCGGCGATCAGCGCCTCGTGGCGCGGACGATCGAGCACGCACACGATGATTTCGTTGGGCGCCACGCCCTTGGCCGCAGCGACTGCCTTGATGTTCTCGGTCGGCGACTTCGCCAGGTCGATCACGCCGTCGGGATAGCCGGGGCCGACCGCAATCTTGTCCATATACACGTCGGGGGCGTTGAGCAGCCCGCCCTGCTCGGCGACTGCCAGCACGGCCAGTGCGTTCGGCCCGGCCTTGGCGGTGATCGTGGTGCCTTCCAGCGGATCGAGCGCGATGTCGATCTTCGGTCCCTTGCCGATCGCCGACCCTACCTTTTCGCCGATGAACAGCATCGGCGCCTCGTCGCGCTCGCCTTCGCCGATGACGACGGTGCCGTCCATATAGAGCTGGTTGAGCGCCTCGCGCATCGCCTCGACCGCGACATGGTCCGCCGCCTTCTCGTCGCCGCGCCCGACCAAAGTCGATGCGGCGATCGCCGCGGCTTCGGTGACGCGCACCATTTCGAGCACTAGGACGCGATCTAGGACATGGCTGGCGGTCTGCATGTGGTGGGAACCCCTCATATGTGTGTGGCGGCGATAGGTGCGGGTGGATGGACTGTCGAGGCTGCTAACGTTGTCGGCGCGGCTTGTCCCGCAATTCTGCCATATCTTTCCGCAATCCTGCGATCAGGGATGGGGAGAGTCTCGCGATGTTGTTGCCGATGCTGCTGATATTCGCACAAGACGCTATGACGCTGGAGGCAGCCATGGCGGCCTATCGCGAGAAAACCCGCGCCGACGTGCCGTGTCGCGTCACCGATCAGGATGACGAGATCGTGGTCTGTGCGCTGCGAAACGCCGACCGGTTTCGCGTGCCTTTTGTGCAGCGCGGCGCCGGTGCCGAGGATGCCCGGCTGCGCGAGGCGCGGCTGACCACGCCGCCCGCGACTCCCTGCGGCCAGGGCGCCTTCCTGGTCCATTGCGGCAAGGTCGGCGTCACCGTTTCGGTCGATTCACGAGGCGCGCACTGGGTGGAGCGACCGCTCGCCCCCTGATCGGCGCGCTTCCCCGCAGCGCGCGGTTGACCCGCGGCCTTGCGCAGTGCAGCAATTCGCCATGGCCAGTCTTGCGATCACCAACAATCCCGACATCCGCTTCCTGGGGCGCCTGCTCGGCGACGTCATCCGCGCCTATGGCGGGGAGGAATTGTTCAAGCGGATCGAATATATCCGCGCGACCTCGGTCGACCGGCATCGCGGCGTTGCCGGCGCCGGGGCGATCGATTCGGGGCTCGACCGGCTCTCGCTCGACGACACGCTCGATTTCGTCCGCGGCTTCATGCTGTTTTCGATGCTCGCGAACCTTGCCGAGGATCGCCAGGGCGTCGCCACCGAGCAGGATGCCGATGTGCCCCACGCGCTCAAGCGGCTCAAGGCGCAGGGGATCGGCGAGGACGCAGTGATGGCGCTGCTCGAAAACGCGCTGATCGTGCCGGTGCTGACCGCGCATCCCACCGAAGTTCGCCGCAAGTCGATGATCGACCACAAGAACCGCATCGCCGAACTAATGGCGCTGAAGGATCTGGGCCGCGACGAGACCGAGGATGGCGACAAGGTCGAGGAAGCGATCCTGCGCCAGATCGCGCTGTTGTGGCAGACGCGCGTGCTGCGGCGCGAGAAGCTGGGCGTGGCGGACGAAGTCGAGACCGCGCTGTCCTATCTGCGCGACGTGTTCCTCCCCGTGCTCCCGGCGCTCTATGCCCGATGGGACCGGGCACTGGGCGAGCGCGCACCCAGTTTCCTGCGGGCCGGAAGCTGGATCGGCGGCGACCGCGACGGCAATCCCTTCGTCACCGCCGATTCGATGCAGCTCGCGCTCGCGCGCTCGGCGGAGACGGTGCTCGTCTATTATCTCGAGTCGGTCCATGCGCTGGGGGCGGAACTCTCGATCTCGACCGAGCATACCCCCATCAGCGCCGGGGTGCTCAAGCTGGCCGAGGCGAGCCACGACACCGCGAAGAGCCGCGAGGACGAGCCCTATCGACGGGCGCTTTCGGGCATCTATGCGCGACTGTCGGCGACGCATCAGGCGCTGACCGGCAAGCCCGCGCCGCGCCCCGCGCCGATCTCGGGTGCACCCTATGCGACGCCGGGCGAGTTCCGCGAGGAACTGGCGGAGATCGCGCGCGGGCTCGTCGCCGAGGGGCCGGGGCCACTGGCAACCGGCGGCGCGCTGGGGCGGCTGATCCGCGCGGTCGAGACGTTCGGCTTCCACCTCGCGACGCTCGACATGCGCCAGAACAGCGCGGTGCATGAGCGCGTGGTGGCCGAACTGCTCAAGGCCGCCGGGGTCGCCGACGATTATCTGGCGCTGGACGAGGAGGCCCGCGTCGCACTGCTCCGCCGCGAGTTGGAGAGCCCGCGGCTGCTGACCAGCCCCTATGCCGAATATTCGGAGGAAACCGCCTCCGAACTCGCGATCGTCAAGGCCGCCGCAGAGGCGCACCGGCTATATGGGCGGCAGTGCATCACCCATTATATCGTGTCGATGGCGCAATCGGTGTCGGACCTGCTCGAGGTCCATGTCCTGCTGAAGGAAGCCGGGCTGTACGTCCCTGGCGACAAGCCCAGCGCCGCCGTCATGGCGATCCCGCTGTTCGAGACGATCGGCGACCTCGAAAGCGCGCCGGCGATCATGGAGGCGTGGCTCGGGCTGCCCGAAGTCGCCGCGATCGCCGGCGAGCGCGGGCATCAGGAAGTGATGATCGGCTATTCCGATTCGAACAAGGACGGCGGCTACCTCACCTCGACCTGGCAGCTTTCGCGCGGATCGACCGCGCTAAAGCCCGTGTTCGAGAAGGCGGACATCGCGATGCAGCTCTTCCACGGGCGCGGCGGCGCGGTGGGGCGCGGGGGCGGTTCGTCGTTCGCCGCGATTCTGGCCCAGCCGCGCGGCACCGTGCAGGGCCGCATCCGCATCACCGAACAGGGCGAAGTGATCGCCGCCAAATATGGCACCCGCGAAAGCGCGATGACCAATTTGGAGGCGATGGCCTCCGCCACGCTGATCGCCAGCCTGGAGCCCGAAAAGCTCGCCCCCGCCGATGCGGAGCGCTTCGCGGCGGCGATGGACACGCTGTCGGACACGGCGTTCCGCGCCTATCGCGGGCTGGTGTACGAGACCGAGGGGTTCCGCACCTTTTTCCGCCAGGCGACGCCGATCGCCGAGATTGCCGGCCTCAAGATCGGGTCGCGCCCCGCCAGCCGCAAGAAATCGGACGCGATCGAGGATCTGCGCGCGATTCCCTGGGTGTTCAGCTGGGCGCAGGCGCGGATCATGCTGCCGGGCTGGTACGGCGTCGGCGCCGCGCTGGAGGCGTTCCCCGACAAGGGGCTGCTGCGCGAGATGGCGGCGGGCTGGCCCTTCTTCGCCTCGGCGCTGGCGAACATGGAGATGGTGCTCGCCAAGTCGGACATGGCCGTCGCCGAATATTATGCCGCGCTGGTCGAGGACGATGCGCTGCGAACCTCGATCTTCGGTCGCATCCGCGACGGGTGGCAGGCGACGCATGACGGGCTGCTGACGGTAACGCGCCAGACGCGGCTGCTGGAAAAGCATCCGGGGCTGGAAACGTCGATCCGGCTGCGGCTGCCCTATATCGAGCCGCTCAACCTGCTCCAGATCGAGCTGCTCAAGCGCCATCGTGCGGGCGAGGAGGATGCCCGGATCGGCGAGGGCATCTTGCTGTCGATCAACGCGATCGCCACTGCACTGCGCAACAGCGGCTAATCGAGGAACGGCGCGGCGACGTCGGCGGGAACGCGGCACAGCCGCCCGCTGGCGCGGTCGAGCAGTGCCCAGGTCGTCCGCGCCTCGACCCGCACCCGGCCGTCGTCGCCGGTAAAGCGCATGTGACGGTCGAAGCGCGCCCCGCGCGGCGGCTCTGCGACCCAGGTTTCGGCGGTGACGGTCTCGCCTGCGGAAACATTGCCGCGATAGTCGATCTCGTGCCGCGTCACGACCCAGATATAGGCGTCACGGTGCGCAGGCGGCGCGACCGCATCCCAATGCGCGACTGCCACGTCCTGAATCCACTTCACCCAGACCGCGTTGTTGACGTGGCCAAGGATGTCGATGTCCGCATTGGAGGCGGTGATACGCGTCGTGAAGCGAGCCATGGCGCCAGCCTAGCACAGCCTCAGCGGCGGTTCACCGTGCAGGGGAGCGGCGGCATGTGCGGCGTGGAGAAGGTCATGCGGTCGCCCTTGCCCTCCAGCACATAGCCGTCCCGGGCATAGAGGATGCCTGATGCGACGCGCTCCTGCCGGAGCGTCCGGCGCTGGCCGCCCGCCTCGATCGTCACGCTGCGATTGTCGGGGTCGAAGCGCGCGACGAGGCGTGACCCGTCGACGCAGCGATAGGTGGCGCGCGAGTGGTTATCCACCGTAGTCGCGGGCGACGGGGCGGGCGCGGCGCCGCCAGGACGAGGCTTGATGTCGGCGCTACGGATGCGCCACCGGCGTTGCTCGACGGTCGCGCCGTCGATGTTCGCGGTTCGATGCAGCGTGATCGAGCCCAGCATGTTGAATGGCTGCGCACCCTGTTTGAGCCGGCCATAGACCTGCACCGGGACAGTCACATAACGCTGGCCCGCCCCGGCATCGATTGCGCCCGGTGCGCCGATATTGGCGTGATACTCGCTATATTTGTCGAAGCTTGCCGCAAATGCCTGTGCGCTCATGCCCGACGCCCGCCCGGCCTCGCTCCATAATGCCCAGGCGTCGCGATATTTCTTCTCACCGATCAGCGCATAATAGGTCTGGACGACATTCGCCGCGCCCTGCGCGCTGTCCTCGGTAAACGGCGCCTCGCTGACCGGGGTGCGATCGTCGGGAAGCCCGCCGGGTTCGCCGGGGGCGGGGGGATCGAGCGGCTCCGGGCTCGCCATCGCCGCGGGCGATTCGGCGATGTCGAGCCGCGTCGGCGCGCCCGCGACGCTGTCGTTCGAGGCCGCATCGTTGGCGGGTGGCGGGGCGGAGCAGGCGGCGAGCGCGCAGGCTGCGAGCGGGAAAATCAGGCGCATCCATCCCTCATAGACGATCGGATGCGTAACGAACGTCCGGCCGGATGCGCCTGTTCCCGGTATCAGTCGTCGAGCGGGCGATTTCCGATGAAGCCTAGCCGGTCGATACCGGCGCGCTTGACCACTGCCAGTATCGAATCGAAGCGCTCGTACCGCGCCTCCGGGTCGGTCTGCATGTGGAGCACCGCCGCCGGCTCGCGCCGGATCGTCGCCAGCAATCCCGGTAGCGCGGCGTCGGACACCGCACGACCGTCCCAGGCAAGCGCACCCGCCTGATCGATGCTCAGCCGGTGGGGTACTTCGAGGTCGGACGCCTCGCCGCCGACTGGCAAGTCGATCGGCACCTTGTGGGTGGCGATGGGGACGCTGAGGATCATCACGATGAGCAGCACCAGCATCACGTCGATGAACGGCGTCACGTTGATCGTGCTGAAGGGAACGGGCTCGGCAATGCGGGCAGTTCGTACCATGGCACCTCTCCTTGCTTGCGATGGTGTAACATACCACCCGAAGAGCCACCGAGAAAGCGAAGATGCAGACCGCCACGCACTGCGAAGTGCGTGGCGTCCACCATCGGTTTACGGCTTCAGCGCTTCGTCGTCGGCGTCGTCCAGATCGTCGTCCTCGTCGAGCGTGTCCTCGTCGAAATCCGCCTGGACCTCATCCTCGTCCTGCTCGTCTTCGTCGGCGTCGACGTCGTCATCTTCTTCGCCAAGTTCGTCGTCGACCATGTGCAGGTCGTCGGCGTCATCGTCCGAATCGTCGCCGAGATCGGGGTCGAGGTCGGTCAGGATCGCCCCGTCGGTGGGTCCGTCATTGGTCGCCTCGAGAATCTCGGCGCGCTGGCTCTCGTCATAGCCTTCTTCGTCGAAACCGTCATCGCCGGGGCCTTGGCCCGGAATCTGGTAACCGCCCATTGCCTGTCCTCTCATTCGCGCGGGAGCGGTCTTTGCTCCCCTGGCTGAGCGCGAACGGCGAACCGCCGCCGACGTTCCCTGGCTTTCAGGTGGGTCGAAACATTCGCCCGCGCTCGGTGACCGCTACTACCACGAAAGCGGCCACGCCCATGAGTAGAAACCCGCTGTACAGCGGGATGGTGGTGCCGTCGAACAACTGGCCGATATAGGCGCCGATCAATGCGCCACCGAACGTCGTGACAAAGCCCTGGATGCTCGAGGCGGTGCCGGCGATCGCCCCCATCCGCTCCATCGCCATCGCCGAGAAGTTGGACGTCGCCAGCCCGAAACAGCCCATCATCAGCGACTGGAGGACCGCGAAGGTCCACAGGTTTTCCAGGCCCGCCAGCGTGACGCCAAGGTGGACGGCGGCGGTCAGCACCACCATCGCCAGTGCGCTATGCGAGATGCGGCGGGTCCCGAGCTGCATCACCAGCCGCGAATTGAGGAACGAGCCCAACGCCATCGTGCCCGCGACGCCCGCGAATACGAAGACGAGCAGGTCGGGACGCCCGAACACCTGCGCCATGATCTGCTGGATCGAGCCGATGAACCCGAACAGCCCGCCAGAGAGCAGCGCGATCGCCAGCGTATAGCCGACCGCGGCGCGATCGCGCACCACCATCAGATAGTCGCCCAGGATGCGCGCCGGGCGAAGCGACTGGCGCGCGGCGGGGTCGAGCGTCTCGGGCATGCGCAGCCAGAACCACAAGGCGACGACCGCCGAGACCGCCGAGACGCCCCAGAAGATCATCCGCCACGATCCCCCGGCCCAGATCACGCCCTGGCCGAACGCAGGGGCGAGCACCGGCGCGGCCATGAACACCATGAACGCCAGGCTCATCACCCGCGCCATCGCGCGCCCGGCATAGCAATCGCGGACCAGCGCGATCGTGATCACCCGCGCTCCCGCCGCAGCGCTGCCCATCGCGGCGCGGGCGATGAGGAGCAGTACGAAACTGCCCGAGACGGCGGCGATGCCGCTGGTGACGACATAGGATACAAGCGCGATGCCGAGCACCGGGCGCCGCCCATAGCGATCCGAAAGCGGACCGTAAGCGAGCTGGGCGAACGCGAACCCGATCAGGTACGCGGTGATCACGAACTGGCGGTGATTGGCTTCGGTGACGCCCAGGCTGTCGCCGATCGCGGGGAGGGCCGGGAGCATCGAATCGATGCCCAATGCGGTCAGCGCCATCATGGCGGCGATCAGGCTCACGAACTCGCCGAACCCTAGCGGCGCGTTGTTCTTGCTTTCGGCGGGAAGAGTCGGCGTTTGCATGCGGGCGCCATGGCGCATCGGCGCGCGTGCGTCACCCCTGCTTGACCGCTTTGCCGTCGCGGAATAGTGTATTATTGTCATAATACGCCGTGGAGAGCCCGATGCGCCGATTCGCCCTGCTGCTGCCCGTCCTGTTCGCCGGAGCCCTTGCCGCGTGCAACGGGACCGGGCCCGGCACGAATTTTTCGATCGACGCGAGCGGCGAAGACAATGCGACGATCACCACCGACGGCAATGGCCAGGTCGCGATCAAGGCCGAAGGCTTCCAGGGGTCGTTCAAGATCCCCAAGGTCACGATCAACGCCGAGGATTTCGACCTCAATGGCGTCAAACTCTATCCGAAATCGACGGTGACCGATTTTCACATCGCGGGCGGCGACACGGGCGCCGGCGGCAGCCAGGGCGCAGTGAAGGTCGCTTTCGAGAGCCCCGCATCGGTGGCGACCGTCGCGCAATGGTTTCGCGACGCGATGATCCAGCGCGGGTTCAAGGTCGAGGCCGACGGCACCGGGTTGAAGGGCACGACCGACGAAGGCGATCGCTTCACGCTGGGATTGGCCGGCGACGGCGAGCAGAAGACGAAGGGCGTACTCGAAGTCCAGGGGTAGCCGGGGACGCGCGGCTTGTTCGAACCCGGCGTGCGGGTCTAACGAGGTGACAACACTCGGAGACTCACATGTTTGACACTCTCGCCGAAATCCCGGCGCTCTCGCTGGCCGACCAGGCATCCGATCCGGACGGCTTCGCCCAGCGCTTCGGCCAGTCGTTCCAGCAGTTTGGCTTCGCGGTCGTGCGTGACCATGGCATTCCCCAGCCGCTGATCGAGCGCGCCTGGGCGATGACCAAGGCGTTTTTCGCGCTTCCGGAGGCCGAAAAGCGCGCGTTGTACCTCGACGGGGCCGGCGGCGCGCGCGGCTATACGCCGTTCAAGACCGAGATTGCCAAGGGCGCGACGCATGTCGACCTCAAGGAATTCTGGCACGTCGGGCGCGAACTGGCTGCGGGGCATCGGTTTGCCGCGCAGATGGCGCCCAATGTCTGGCCCGACCGGCCCGAGGGGTTTCGCGAGACCTTCCTCGAACTGTTCCAGGCGTTCGACGATGCCGGCGACCGGCTATTGTCTGCGATCGCCCGCTATCTCGGGCTCGCTCCGGACTGGTTCGATCCGGCGGTGAAGGACGGCAATTCGGTATTGCGGCTGCTCCACTATCCGCCGGTCGATGCGGACGCGCCCGAGGTTCGGGCCGGGGCGCATGAGGATATCAACCTCATCACGCTGCTGCTCGGGGCGGAGGAAGCGGGGCTCGAGCTTCTCGACGCCGATGGCAAATGGCTGTCGATCAAACCGCCCGAGGGCGCGATGGTCGTCAATGTCGGCGACATGCTGCAACGGCTGACCAACCATGTCCTGCCCTCGACCACGCACCGCGTCGTCAATCCGCCGCCCGAGCGACGCGGGCATTCGCGCTATTCGATGCCGTTTTTCCTGCACCCGGCACCCGATTTCCTGATCGAGACGCTGCCCGGCTGCATCGATGGCGCGCGTCCGAACCGCTATCCCTCGCCGATCACCGCGCACGACTATCTGCACGAGCGGCTGGTCGAAATCGGGCTGATCAAGAAGTAATGGCTGTTTGGAAATTCGCGGAAGAGCGAATTTCAGTGCGGCACCAGCCCACTCCCCCGCCCGGCCACCCGACGGCAGTATTCTATGGGTGGCCGGGCGGGGGAGCGGGCCGGTGCCGCGAAATGCGCCACGGCGCATTTCCAAACAAAGGCTAAGGGCTTTGTGGTTGTCAGGCGGGCGCGATTTCCTCTAGCGGCAGGCGTCGCGGAGGAGATTGCATGACGAAACCGTTGCGGATTGCGCTGGCTGGCCTGGGAACCGTGGGCGGGGGCGTCGTGCGCCTGCTCGACGCCAATGGCGAACTGATCGCGCGGCGCGCGGGGCGGGCGATCGAAGTCGTCGCGGTGTCGGCGCGCGATCGCGGCAAGGATCGCGGCTTCGACTTGTCGCGCTTTGCCTGGATCGACGATCCGGCGGAGCTGGTGCGGCATCCCGATATCGACGTGGTGGTCGAGCTGGTCGGCGGGTCGGACGGCCCGGCGCTGGCATTGGCGCGCGCGACGTTGGGTGCGGGCAAGAGCCTGGTCACGGCGAACAAGGCGATGATTGCCCATCACGGGCTCGAACTGGCGCGCGCGGCGGAGGCGGCGCAGGTCGCGCTGAAGTTCGAAGCGGCGGTTGCGGGCGGCGTGCCGGTGATCAAGGGGCTGCGCGAGGGCGCTGCGGCCAATGTGATCGGCAGCGTGTACGGCATCCTCAACGGCACCTGCAATTTCATCCTGTCCAAGATGGAGGCAGAGGGCCGCGACTTCGCCGATATCCTGAGCGAGGCGCAGGCGCTGGGCTATGCCGAGGCCGATCCCAGCTTCGACATCGATGGCGTCGATGCCGCGCACAAGCTCTCGATCCTGGCCAGCATCGCGTTCGGCGCGCAGCCTGCGTTCGGCGACGTCGCCGCGACCGGCATCCGCCACGTCATGGCCGCAGACATCGCCGAGGCGGCGGCGCTCGGCTATCGCGTGCGGCTGCTGGGTGTTGCGGATGCGGGGCCGCATGGGCTGTTCCAGCGCGTCCACCCGCATCTGGTCCCGCTCAGCCACCCGCTCGCGCATGTCGTGGGGTCCACCAACGCGGTGGTCGCCGAGGGCAATTTCGTCGGGCGGCTGTTGTTCCAGGGCGCAGGCGCGGGCGATGGCCCCACGGCCAGCGCCGTAGTCGCGGACCTGATCGACATTGCGCGCGGCGAATTCGGTCCGCCCTATGCGATGCCCGCCGACGCGCTGGCGGACCAGCCCGCCGCCGACACTGGCGAGCGGCGCGGACGGCATTATCTGCGCTTCGAAGTGGTGGACAAGGTCGGCGTGCTGGCGGAAATCGCCGCCGCGATGCGCGACGCGGGCGTCTCGATCGAGAGCCTGATGCAGCGCGGCGCTACGGCCGGCGGCGCCGTTCTGGTCGCGATCGTCACGCATGAAGTGCCCGAGCGGTCGGTGACGCATGCGCTGGAGAAGCTGCGCGGATCGCCCAGCCTGGCGGGTGCGCCGATGTGGATGCACATCGTCGCGGGTTAATCGTCCAGCCCGGTCTTGAGCAGCGTGCGGCCCCGGCTGGGGCAGACCGGCATGCCCGTGGTGCCGCACGTCTTCCAACTCTGGCCCGCGGCCTCACGCTGCGGGTCGAGCTTCGCCTCGGGCTCTGGCGTGATCCGGTAGCGTTCGTCGGGGCGCTTGGCGCAGTTCGGATCGGCGCTGCATGCGGCGGGGGTCAGCCCCGAAATCGCCGTGCGCCGGCTCAGCCGTGCGCGGACCACCCGATGCTTTCGCGCCTGTGGCTCTACAGCGGGAGTCGCCAGCGGGGCGGCGGCGAGCAGGGCGAGGGCGACGAGCATGGGAATTCTCCAGCGGAGCGAACCCAGCCGTAACGACTCGCCGGCGCAACAGTTGCGCCGGCGGAATCGATATCACACGTCGAGATTGGCGACGCTGAGTGCGTTTTCCTGGATGAAGTCGCGGCGCGGCTCGACCACGTCGCCCATCAACTGCGTGAAGATCGCGTCGGCGACATCGGCCTGGCCGACCTCGACCTGGAGCATCGAGCGGTTCTGCGGGTCGAGAGTGGTTTCCCACAGCTGCTCGGCATTCATCTCGCCCAGCCCCTTGTAGCGCTGGATCGCCAGGCCCTTGCGGCCCGCCGCCAGGATCGCGTCGAGCAACTGGCTCGGGCGCGAGACCAGGCTTTCGCCCTTGGCCAGCGTCACGGGCTCCTCGCCCTCCTCGGCCAGCGCCTCGACGGCATCGGCTTCGGTCACGGGGATCGACTTGGACGGGACCAGCTTCGACGGCAGCAAATAGCTCGGCGCTTGCTCGGTCGCCAGCGTATGGAGCTTGCGCGCCTCTGCCGAGACGAGGAACGCGGCCTCGACGATGTGATGGTCGGTCACGCCGCGCCAGCGCCGCTCGAAATGATAGCCGCCATCCTCGGTCACGCGCGAAGACCAGCGCGCCTCGGCATCGGCGGCGTCGAGCCGCGTCACCACCGTCGTCAGGCTCTGCGCGCGCTGCTCGCGCGAGGCGGCGGGATCGAGCCCGTTGCCCAGCGCCAGCGCCTCGATGATCATCGGGTCGTAGCGACGCGGGACATAGCGCATCAGCGTGCGCATCCGCCGGGCATGTTCGACGAGGTCGCGCAGATCCTCGCCGCTGCGCGTGCCGCCTGCGGTTTCGAGGACATTGCCGCCGACACCGGCATCGACCAGATATTGGTCAAGCGCGCTGTCGTCCTTCAGATAGACTTCGGACCGGCCCTTGGTCGCCTTATACAGCGGCGGCTGCGCGATATAGAGGTGCCCGTTGGTGATGATCTCGGGCATCTGGCGATAGAAGAAGGTGAGCAGCAGCGTGCGGATATGCGCGCCGTCGACGTCGGCGTCGGTCATGATCACGATCTTGTGATAGCGCAGCTTCTCGATATTGAAATCGTCGCGGATGCCGGTGCCGAGCGCGGTGATGATCGTGCCGATTTCGCGGCTGGCGAGCATGCGATCGAAGCGGGCACGCTCGACATTGAGGATCTTGCCGCGCAGCGGTAGGATCGCCTGGAAATGGCGGTCGCGGCCCTGCTTGGCCGATCCGCCGGCCGAATCACCCTCGACGAAGAAGAGTTCGGACTTGGCGGGATCGCGCTCCTGGCAATCGGCCAGCTTGCCGGGGAGGGACGCAATGTCCATCACGCCCTTGCGCCGGGTCAGCTCGCGCGCCTTCTTCGCGGCTTCGCGCGCGGCGGCGGCGTCGATCACCTTCTGGATGATCTGGCGCGCGACACCGGGATTTTCCTCCAGCCATTCGGCGAGCTTGTCGGCCATCAGCGATTCGAGCGGCTGGCGGACTTCGGACGAGACCAGCTTGTCCTTGGTCTGGCTGCTGAACTTGGGATCGGGCAGCTTGACGCTGACGATCGCAGTCAGCCCCTCGCGCATATCGTCGCCGGTGAGGCTGACCTTTTCCTTCTTCAGTGCGCCCGACTTGTCGGCATAGTTGTTCAGCGTGCGCGTCAGCGCCGCGCGGAACGCGGCGAGATGGGTGCCGCCGTCGCGCTGGGGGATGTTGTTGGTGAAGGCGAGGACGTTCTCGTAATAGCTGTCGTTCCACTCGAGCGCGACGTCGATCGTCACGTCGTCGCGAGTGCCGCTGATCGCGATCGGATCGGGCATCAGCGGCTGCTTGCTGCGATCGAGCCACTTCACGAACGCGGCGATGCCGCCTTCGTAATAAAGCTCGACTTCCTTGACTTCCTCATGCCGCGCGTCGCGCAGGAACAGGCGGACGCCCGAGTTGAGGAATGCCAGCTCGCGATAACGATGCTCGAGCTTGTCGAAATCATAGTCGGTGATCTTGAACGTCGCCGGGCTCGCGAAGAAGGTGACGCGTGTCCCCTTCTTGCCCTCAGCCGGGCCGACGATCTTGAGCGGGGCGACTGCGTCGCCATGGGCGAAGCGCATATAATGCTCCTGCCCGTCGCGCCAGATCGTGAGGTCGAGCCATTCGGACAGCGCATTGACGACCGAGACGCCGACGCCGTGGAGACCGCCCGAGACCTTGTACGCATTGTCGTCCGACGTGTTCTCGAACTTACCGCCGGCGTGGAGCTGGGTCATGATGACTTCGGCTGCCGACACGCCCTCTTCGGTGTGGATACCCGTGGGGATGCCGCGGCCATTATCCTCGACCGAGACCGATCCATCGGCGTTGAGCTGGATCACGATCCGGTCGCAATGCCCGGCCAGTGCCTCGTCGATCGCGTTGTCGCTCACCTCGAACACCATGTGGTGGAGGCCCGACCCGTCATCGGTATCGCCGATATACATGCCGGGGCGTTTGCGCACTGCGTCGAGGCCCTTCAGGACCTTGATCGAATCGGCGCCGTAATCATTGCTGTTGGGAATGTTGCTGGGGTCTGTTGCCATAGCGAGCATATAGGGATTCGAGTCGCCGAACGAAAGCAAAATGGCACGCGGCGTCAGAGCCCGTTTTGAAATGCGCATGGCGCATTTCGCGGTGCCTGCCCGCTCCCCCACCCGGCCACCCAACGGCATTATTCTATGGGTGGCCGGGTGGGGGAGCGGGCGGAGCACTCCAAGGTTCCGGCGATGCGAAGCATCGTTGGAAAGAGTGCGGAGGGAGGCACCGCCTTGAAATTCGCTCTTTCGCGAATTTCCAAACGGTCTCTCAGCCACCCCGGATCGCCCCGTCGCCAAGCGTATAGCGCGTCGCATCGCCGGCGATGCCGTCGAACAGCGCGGGTTCGGTGCCGGTCATCCACACCTGCCCCGCCCCCGCCAGCCGGGCGAACAAAGCGGCGCGGCGTTCGGGGTCGAGATGCGCGGCGACTTCGTCGAGCAACAGCACCGGCGCCCGCCCGATGCGATCGGCGACCAGCTCGGCATGCGCGAGCACGAGCCCCAGCAGCAGCGCCTTCTGCTCGCCGGTCGAACAGAGATGCGCGGGCTGGCCCTTGCCCAGATGCGTGACCGCCAGGTCGGTACGGTGCGGTCCGGCCAGCGTGCGGCCCGCCGCAGCATCGCGGCGGCGCCCTTCGCGCAACGCCTGCGCCAATGCGGCGCCATCGCCCTGCCACCCCTCCAGCACCAGCCCGGCGCGGGCGAACACCCCCTCGGGCTGCGCGGCGATTCGCGCGGCGAGCAGCGCGACGGTCTCGCGCCGGGCGGCGTCGATCGCGCCGCCATGCTCGACCATCCGTGCCTCCAGCGCCGCCAGCCACTCGGGGTCGGCGGGGCGATCCTCGGCGAGCAGGCGGTTGCGATCGCGCATCGCCGCCTCGTAGCGCGTCGAATGCGTCGCGTGCGCAGGCGCCAGCGCCAGCGTCAGCCGATCGAGGAAGCGGCGGCGCTCGCCCGGCCCCTCGACGAACAGCCGGTCCATTGCGGGGGTCAGCCACAGCACCGTCACCCATTCGGCCAGCGTCGTCGCGGGCATCGGCGCGCCGTTGATTCGCACAAGCCGCCGCTCGGGTGCGTCGCGCTGGGTCCCGGTGCCGATGTCGACATCGCCCAGTCGCGCCGCGACACCGAACCCGCCGCTGGCCCCCTGTCGCGCCATCTCGCCCAGCGCGGCGCGGCGCAGGCCCCGGCCGGGGGCGAGCAGCGACACCGCCTCGAGCACATTGGTCTTGCCCGCCCCATTCTCTCCGGTCAGCACGACGAAGCCGCTGCCGGGCGCCAGCGCCGCCTCGGCATGGTTGCGGAAATCGGTGAGGATCAGGCGGGTTACGGCCATATTGCCGCTCCTTTAGCCCAACCCCTTGCCGTCGAACACCGCTTCGCCGATGACGGGGGAAAGGAGTGCACATGATCCGCAAGGCATTGATCGGGGCCGCGCTGCTGCTGCTCGCCGGGTGCGAGAAAGCGCCGCAGGACGTGACGGCGCGCTATGCGCTGGCCGGCGGAGCGGGGACGATCACGGTCAAGGCGGCGGCCAATGGCGATGCGCGGGTTGACAGCCAGGGGCAGACGCTGATCCGCAAGGGCGGCACCGAATATCTGCTGATCGCCGACAGCCAGGGGCAATATGCCGCGCGGATCGCCGATTTCGTGTCGGTGATGGGGGCGCTGGCCCGCGAAGGGGGGATGAAGCCCACCGGGCTGGGGCCGCAGCCGGACTATGCGCTGGTCAAGGAAGGCACCGAGACGATCGCCGGACAGACGGGCGATGTGTGGAAGGTCCGCGCGCCCAAGGCGCCGCCTGCGGAGACGATCGAGGCCGTGATCAGCGGCGACCCCGCGCTGGCGAACGCCGGCAGCGCGCTGGCGATGCAGACCCGGCTGGGTGCGGCGGGCATGGCACAGGTCCAGGGCGGGCAGGGCAACCTGGAGAAGAAGATCGCCGAGATGCTCGACAAGGGCATGGTGCTGCGCTTCGCGACCGCGCTTACGCTGTCGAGCGTCGAGAAGGCGCCGATCTCGACCGACATCTTCGCGCTGCCACCGACGGTGCTGGCCGTGCCAGCGCTCAAGGCGCGGCTCGTCGCCGAACGCGCGCGGACCCAGGCGGCTGCCGCCGCGTCGGGTGCCCCGCCATCGCGCTGACGCGTCAGATTCCGCTGAGCCCCGCTGCCGACAGACTGGCCTGCGCGACGCGATAGGCGCGCGGTACGGCGATGCGCAGGCGGCGTCGCGCCGAATCAAGCGGCTCGGCGAGCAGCGTTTCATAATCCTCGCCGTGCAGCCACGCCGCGCGCTTGCCGTGGCGATAGCCCTCGACCACGGCCTTGAGGAAATCGAGCCTGCCGGTAACGCGGATGCTCTTGAGCGCCGCGCCGACCGCGATCAGCCCCCAGCCGAGCCCGCCGGTCTGCGCATAGGAAAAGGCGACGAGGCACGCCTCGCCCAGATGCTCGTCGGCCTTGTAGCCGGTGAGCGTGTGCCACAGGTCATGGATGTCGCGCTCGCGCCGGCCCATCCAGGCATAGGGATGCTCGACATCGGCGCCCAGGAATGCGCCCTCGGCCATGCTGATCTCGGCCAGCCCCTGCGCCGAATAGCCGGTCGCATCGAGGAACGCGCGATAGGTGGCGCCGACGGTGCCCTCGGCAAAGCCGTCGATCCAGCCGCGGTCCGACAGGCGCTGCGCCAGCTCCTGCCGCCGATAGGCGATCCTGCCGCCACCGGGGACGGTGAGCAGCCGGCGATAATTGCGCTGGGTAACGTCGCCGTTCAGCGCGCGCATGATGTAGAACACCTGCGTGGTATCGTCGCCGTTCGCGAGCAGCTTGCGCAGCGCCGACAGCGCAGTGCCCCATTCGCGCTTCATCGGAAGCCCGGGCTGGGGTGCGGTGGGTGCCTGAGTCGCCATCGTCTCGAATCCTGCTAACTTACACGAATGTAAATAGCGGGACCCGAGCGCGATTTCAAGTCAGGGACGGTGCTTAGGTCACACCCGCATCGGCATGAGGACGTACAGCGCGGGCGACGAATCATTCTCGCGGATCAGCGTCGGCGCAGCGGCGTCGGCGAGGTGGACCTCGACCAAATCGCCTTCGATCTGGCCGAGAATGTCCATCAGATAGCGGCTGTTGAAGCCGATCTCGAACGGCAGCGAGGTATAGTCGCCGGGGACTTCCTCCGCCGCAGCGCCGTTTTCGGGGCTGGTCACCGACAGGATCACCTTGTCGCGATCCAGCGCCATCTTGACCGCGCGGGTCTTTTCGGTGGCGATCGTCGAGACGCGGTCGACGCCCTGCATGAAGCTCTTGGGGTCGATCTTGAGGATCTTGTCGTTCGCAGTCGGGATGACGCGCGAATAATCGGGGAAGGTGCCGTCGATCAGCTTCGACGTCAGGATCGCCTGGCCCAGGTCGAAGCGGACCTTCGAATTGGACAGCGACACGCCGACCGACCCGTCGACTTCGTCGAGCAGCTTGCGCAGCTCCGCGATGCATTTGCGCGGCACGATCACGTCGGGCATCGATTCGGCACCGTCGGGCCGCGCCACGGTGACGCGCGCGAGGCGGTGGCCGTCGGTCGCGGCGGCGCGCAGCAGCGGCGTCGCCTCATCGGTGACGTGCAGGAAGATGCCGTTGAGATAATAGCGTGTCTCTTCGGTCGAGATCGCGAATCGCGTCTTGTCGATGATCTGCTTGAGCGTTTCCGCAGGCAGCTCGAACGTCACCGGCAATTCGCCCTCGGCGATCATCGGGAAATCGTCGCGCGGCAGCGTCGACAGCGTGAACTTGGCGCGGCCGGCGTTGACGGTGATCCGCCCCTCCGCCGCCGACAATTCGACCTGCGATCCCTCGGGCAGCTTGCGCACGATGTCGAACAGCGTGTGCGCCGACACGGTGATCGCGCCGGGCTGGTCCACCGCCGCCGGGATCGTCTCGTCGATCTGGAGATCGAGATCGGTCGCCATCAGCCGCATCCTGCCGCCCTCCTGCGCTTCGATCAGCACATTCGAGAGGATAGGGATCGTGTTGCGCCGCTCGACCACCGACTGGACGTGGCTGAGGCCCCTCAACAGAGTTGCGCGTTCGATCGTCGCCTTCATGTCTTCCAAACCCCCGGGCCGCCGCCCTTATTCCACCAATAGCCGTGCGGCCGGTGGCAGTTCGCCGATTCTTACCCTTAACGGCAAAAAGGGCCGGGGCAAGCGCCCCGACCCTTTGATCCACACCAAATTCGGCGCGGAAAGCGTCTCAGAAACGGATGCCGACGCCGCCGAGCACCTGATGGCGATGCGCGTCGATGCCGTTATTGCCTTCGTCATACTTCGAATAGCGATATTCGGCCTTCACATAGACCTTCTGGTTCAGCTTGACCTCGGCGCCCGCGCCGACGCGCCAGCCATCGACCGTGTCATGGTCCTCGATCAGGCCGGTCGCCGCCGAGTTGTAGCTCGTGTCGAACCGGGCATTGGTGTAGCCGCCCTTGGCGTAGATCATCGCATTGGGGCTGGCGAGGAAGCCGACGCGACCGCCGACATAGAGGTCGCGGCCCGCCTTGGCGCGGAGCCGATCGCCCACCACGAGCACGCCATTGGCGGTATCGCGCGTGGTCGAGCCGGTGGCCTCACCCTCGAAGCCGAGGATCGCGCTGCCCATCTGGACGTCATAGCCGATCTGGCCGCCATAGGTGACGCCGTCGCGCGAGCCATTGTTCAGCGAATCGTCGCCGACATGGTCCCAGCCGACAATCGCTTCGACGCGCGGGCCGGTGAAGCCCGAATCGGCGGTCTGGGCAAAGGCCGGCGCGGCGAAGGCGGTGCTGGCGACGAGGGCGGCGATGAAAATCTTGGTACGCATATGGATACTCCCTTTAAGCGAGACTGGCCCAGAATGGGGCAGGACAAGACAGGACCGGGCGCAGCCGCGCCGGCCGGAAAAACACGAAAATGCAAAAGGTTTCGGCGTGCGTGGCGCGGTGCGCGGGCAATGCCGATGCGCGGGCTAGCGGCGCGCGAGCGTGGGTGAGATACGCATGAATACTCCCTTGATTTCTTTTACCGAGCCCGTGTGCCCGGGCTGGGTGTGCTAGTGGAGTACCGCAGCTTGCCCCTGCCTGAACGAAACGAACTTCGACCGAAACATTGCGTTTCGCATCCGGACCAGTGAGGAGAAGCACCATGGCCACCAACCGCAAGGGACGCGATTTCATCGCGCGGCACGGCGAGACCGTGTTCAACATCGCCCGCCGGATGCAGGGCGACCACCCGCACACCCCGCTCACCCGCGCCGGATTCGCGCAGGCCGAGGCGATGGGGGTGGCGCTTCGTGCGGTCCTGGGCCCGCGTCCGCCGATCACCTTGTGGTCGTCGAGCGCGGGGCGTGCGCTCCAGACGCTGGCGGTGATCGCCGAGCATCTCGAGCTCGACTGGCACCAGGCGCGCACCGACGACCGACTGGTCGAAATCGGCATGGGCGAATGGAGCGGGCGCTATTATGCCGATCTCCATGCCGAGGCGCCGGGGTTCCTCGATGTCGAGCATGGCCTGTATTCGCGGCCCCCGCCCGGCGGCGAATGGTATGATTCGATCGCCGCGCGGGTCTCGTCGTGGCTGGCGGATACCGATGACGATCCCGGCGACCGGCTGGTGATCATGCACGGCATGTCGAGCCGCATCCTACGCGGGGTGATGACCGGGCGCGACGTGATGCCGCAATTCGACGCGGCCGTCGCACCCGATTTGCCCCAGGGATCGGTGGTGCGGATCGAGAACGGCATCGAGACGGTGGTCCATACCGGCACGGGGCGCGGCGCGGCGCCGGCATGATCGCGCTGGCGCTGCTGCTCGTGATGCTGCCGCGCGATGCGCTGGGCGTGTTCGACAGCTGGGGCGCGTTTCGCGATCCCTCGCCGCTGCATTGCTTTGCGATCGCCGAGCCGGCGGGGCGCAAGGCGGCGTCGCGCCCCTTTGCCAGCATCGCGACCTGGCCGCGCGACGGTGTGCGCAACCAGCTCCATATCCGGCTGAGCCGCGCCCGTGCGGCGAGCGCCCGCGTGACGCTGTCGATCGGGGAGCGCCGGTTCGAGCTGACCGCGGGGGATGCCGACGCCTGGGCGCCCGATTCGCGCACCGATTCGGCGGTGGTCGCCGCGATCCGTTCGGGGCGGAGCATGAGCGTGGAGAGCGTCGGCGCCAATGGCGCGCCATTCGCGGACACCTATGCGCTGAAGGGCGCGGCGACGGCGATCGACGCGGCGGCGCTGGGCTGCGCGGGGCGCTAGCTGGCCATATAGCCGCGCAGCCCGGCGACCAGCGCGTCGAACACCGCGCGCACCCGCGCGATGCCGCGCATGTCTTCGTGGCACACCACCCAGGTTTCCAGGTCGAACGCGAAGGCATCGGGCGCGACTCGGATCAGCCCGCCGCGGCGGGCGAGCGGGACCTGGCACACGCCGATGCCGATGCCCGCGCGGATAGCGGCGAGCTGGGCGAGGTCGCTGTCGGTGCGGAAGCCGAAATCCTTGTGCGCAATCGTCAGGCCCCGCGCCTGCACCGCGCGCAACAGGGCTTGATCATTCTCGATCCCGATGAACCGGTGCGCGCCCGCCTCGGCCAGCGAAGCGGGGGTCCCGTGCACCGCGAGATAGCCGGGATGGGCGTGCAGCCCCAGCACCACCGTCCCGACGCGCTGCGCGACCAGCGCCTCCTGCCGCGGCGCGACCATCCGGATCGCGATATCGGCTTCGCGACGCAACACATCCTCGGCGCGGTTGGTCGGGCTCAGCGCGATCGTCAGCGCGGGGTGTGTCGCCAGCAGCGGCGCGAGGAGCGGCGGCAGCACCTCGACTGCGATCACGTCGCTGGCGGAGATGCGCACCGTCCCTGCGATCTCGTGCGCGTCGGCGGATGCCGAGCGGGCAAAGGCGTCCGCCGCCAGCGCCATCGCGCGGGCATGGTCGGCGAGCAGCAGCGCCCGCTCGGTGGGGAGCAATCCGTTGGGTGATCGCGTGAACAGCGCGCCGCCGGCAACCGCCTCCAAGTCCGCGATCCGGCGCCGGACGGTGGGCTGCGCCACGCCCAGCCGGCGCGCGGCGGCGGACAGGCTGCCTTCGTCGATGACCGCGAGAAAGGCGCGCTGGCGTTCCCAATCGGTGGCGAGGTCGCGCTGGCTCATCAAAAATATATAGGCGCGATGGCAAAGTTCGACAATTTCAAACATGCCGCGAAGAGCCCACCTCCGGACGCATCGAAGCGATGGAGGCGGACATGCAGAAGACGATATTGATCCTGGGGGCGACCGGCGGCGTCGGCGGCGAAACCGCAAGCGCGCTGCTCCGCCACGGCTGGGCCGTGCGCGGGCTGGTGCGCGGCATCCGGCCTGGCCTGGACCCCGCAATCACCTGGTTCGAGGGCGACGCGATGGACCGCGCCGCGGTGCTGCGCGCGGCGGAGGGGGTGTCGGCGGTGTTCCATGCGGTGAACCCGCCGGGCTATCGCGACTGGGACAGGCTGGTGCTGCCGATGGTCGAGAACAGCATCGCCGCCGCGCTGGCGAACGATGCGCGGCTGGTTCTGCCCGGCACGATCTACAATTACGATCCCGCTGTGACCCCGGTCGCTGTGCCCGATTCGCCGCAATCGGCGCAGACCCGCAAGGGGCGCATTCGGGTTGCGATGGAGCGGCGCATTCAGGACTCAGGCGTCGCGGCGCTGATCGTGCGGGCGGGGGACTTCTTCGGGCCGAAGTGCGGCAATGGCTGGCTGGCGCAGGGGCTGGTCAAGCCGGGGCAGCCGGTGGCCGCGATCCAATATCCGGGCGCGCCCGGTGCGGGGCATGCCTGGGCGTATCTGCCCGATCTGGCGGAGACCTTTGCCCTATTGCTTGACCGTGACGCCGCGTTGCCGCGTTTCGCCCGGTTCCACTTCGCCGGAGTCTGGGATGCCGATGGCAGCGCGTTCACCGGCGCTATCGCGCGGGCTGCGGGCACGACGCCGACGGTGAAAGCGATGCCCTGGGCGCTGCTGGCGCTGATCGCGCCGTTCAACACCACGATGCGTGAGCTGCGCGAGATGCGACCGTTCTGGCAGCACCCGCTTCGGCTCGACAATGCCGCGCTGGTCGAATTTCTGGGATCGGAGCCGCACACGCCGCTCGACGATGCGATGCGCGCGTCGCTGGCCGGGCTCGGATGCATCGCACCGGCGACTGCGTGAAGCTACCGGCGCGCAACAGGGGGGCGGTACGCCGTACCGCCCCGTTCTCTTACTGGGCCGGGGTCGTGATCGCCGCGGCAGCAGTCTGAATCCGCTGGTTGAGCGCCGGATCGTTGCGCATCGCCTCCGAAATCTCGTTGAAGCGCGTCGGTTCGATCCCGGCGGCGGTGATCGCCTCGATCGACTTGGCGTTCTTGTCCGCAGCCGGGACGGTCGCGTCGCTCTGAACCTTGGTCACGGCCAGCGCGGCGGTGGCGAACTGGGTGACTTCGGCGTCGGTGACGGGGGCGGGCGTGGTCGCGCTGGCGGTCGCGTCCGGGGTCATGGGCGTGCCCGGGGTCGTGGGCGTGCCTGGCGTGGTGGGCGTGGTCGGGGTGCCCGGCATGGTCTGGGTTCCCGGCGTCGTGGGAGTGCCCGGCATGGTCTGGGTCCCAGGCGTCGTCGGCGTGCCCGGCGTCGTCTGCGGAGCGGTCTGTGCGAAGGCAATCGGGGTGGTCATCAGCGCCGCACCCAGTGCGATAGATCGGATAAGCATCACGTTTTTCTCCAAAATTCGGTTCGCCCCCGTGTCAAGCTGGGTTCCGGCGGACGCAAATGGCAAGTCTGTCCGCGACGGTGCGTTGCCTGCACGGGATAGGAGATACGCACTAAGCGCGGATTGGCTCCCTGCGGCCCGGTGGGAGGCGAATTCTTGACTTTCCCGAGGATGTTGCTACTTAAAGCATATCCCGTCCCCGGCTTGCCGTCTTGAGGCGCTCGAAAGAGCAGGTATCCGCTCAAGGCCGCTCCCGGGGACAATTTGTTTTCTGGACATTGCGATGGCAACGGCAATTCTGGTTGATGGGGCGTTCTTTTTGCGTCGCTTCAAGCATTGTTTCCCCGACCATGATCGCAACGATCCCAAAAGCGTCGCGCACGGCCTAGGCCTGCTGGCATATTGGCATTTGAGCCACAGGATCGGCTACCCTCTGCTGATCGAGCAGGTTTCTGGGCACGAACTCCAGCTTTCCGAGTCCCGCGACTTCTACCGGATTTTCTTTTACGATTGCACGCCGCTAACGAAGCGGATGCACCGGCCGCTTTCCCGCAAATCGGTGGATTGGGGAAAGACCGTCGAGGCCCGGTTTCGGCTCGACCTTCACGCCGAAGTGCGCAAGCTTCGCAAAGTTGCGCTGCGGCTGGGGCGCCTGAACGACACGTCCAGATGGCGCCTGAGCGAGAGCGCGACCGCGCGGTTGATCCAGTCTCCGACCGATTTCGTGCCCATGGACGAGGATTTCGAAGTCGATACCAAGCAGAAGGGCGTCGATATGCGCCTGGGCCTGGATGTCGCGTCGCTGGCCTTCAAGCATCAGGTCGATCAGATCGTGATCGTCGCGGCAGATGCCGATTTCGTCCCCGCCGCCAAGCTCGCTCGGCGAGAGGGAATAGATGTTATCCTGGATCGCATGGGCGACCAGAGAGCGGCGCAAGACCTCATCGAGCATGTCGATGGCATTCGTGATTGCTTCTTGCCACGCCGGAACGCCAAGGAAGAATGATGCAGATACCCGGCCACATCGACCCCGTGCCCGTTCCGCGCGCCTTGGTGCCGCGCGCCGATGGGCGTATCGACTTGCTCGGGCTTTCCAAGCTCGACCTGCGCATGGCGCTGGAGACGTCGCAGCTCGAGCCCAAACAGGCCAAATTGCGCGCCAAGCAGCTCTGGCACTGGATCTATAATCGCGGGGTCACCGACTTTGCGCTGATGACCGACATCGCCAAGACGATGCAGCCCTGGCTGGCGCAGCGTTTCGTCATCAGCCGCCCGCAGGTGGTGGAGGCGCAGGTCTCCAGCGACGGCACGCGCAAATGGCTGCTGCGCTCGGACGATGCGCAGGATTACGAGATGGTGTTCATCCCCGACGCCGATCGGGGGACCTTGTGCGTGTCGAGCCAGGTCGGCTGCACGCTCAATTGCCGCTTCTGCCACACCGGCACGATGCGGCTGGTCCGCAACCTGCTCCCCGCCGAGATCGTCGGCCAGGTGATGCTCGCGCGCGATTCGCTGGGCGAATGGCCGAGCCAGCCCGAGGGGCGGATGCTCACCAACATCGTGATGATGGGGATGGGCGAGCCGCTGTATAATTTCGACAATGTCCGCGATGCGCTGAAGCTGGTGATGGACGGCGACGGGATCGCGCTGTCGAAGCGGCGGATCACGCTGTCGACTTCAGGCGTGGTGCCGATGATGGCACGCGCGGGGGAAGAGATCGGCGTCAACCTCGCGGTGTCGCTCCATGCCGTGACCAAGGAAGTCCGCGACGAGATCGTCCCGCTCAACCGCAAATACGGGATCGAGGAACTGCTCCAGGCGTGCGCCGACTATCCCGGCGCGAACAATGCGCGGCGGATCACGTTCGAATATGTGATGCTGAAGGACAAGAACGACAGCGACGCCGATGCGCGCGAGCTGGTCCGGCTGATCAAGAAGTACAAGCTGCCCGCCAAGGTCAATCTGATCCCGTTCAATCCCTGGCCCGGCGCGCCCTATGAATGTTCCGCGCCGGAGCGGATCAAGGCGTTTTCGAACATCGTGTTCGAAGCGGGCATCTCCGCCCCGACGCGCACCCCGCGCGGGCGCGACATCGATGCGGCATGCGGGCAGTTGAAGACCGCGAGCGAGAAGAAGAGCCGCGCCGAGCTGGACCGCCAGGCCGAAGAGAAGATGGCCGCGCTTGGTTGACCTTGCCGGGCTGGCGCTCGCCGCCGCCGCGGGCATGCTCGGCGGTGCGATGAATGCGCTGGCGGGGGGCGGGACCTTTGCCACATTGCCCGCGCTCATCGCGATGGGGCTGCCCGCCAATGTCGCCAATGCCACGTCGAACGTCGCGCTGCTGCCGGGAGCGGGGGCGAGCGCATGGGCGTTTCGCGACGAACTGGCGCCGGTCGGCGGGCTCGGGGTGCGGACGCTGGCGGCGATCACCTTTGCCGGCGGGCTGGCGGGGAGCATGCTGCTGGTGGTGACGCCGACCCGGACCTTCGACGTGCTGATCCCGTGGCTGTTGCTTGTCGCGTTCGCGGCGATCGCCTTCGGGCGGGTGGCGTCGGAATGGCTGCGCGCGCGCGTTGCGATCGGGCCGCGCACGCTGGTCGTCGCGCAGTCGCTGCTGGGGATCTATGGCGGCTATTTCGGCGGCGGCGTGGGGTTGATGACCACGGCGACCTATGGGCTGCTCGCGGGGGCCGATCCGCGCTCGCTCTTCTCGATCCGCACGCTGATGCTCGCGGTGGCCAATCTGGCGGCGGCATTCGTGTTCGTCGCTTCGGGGCTGATCCGGTGGTCGGCGTGCCTGCCGATGCTCGCGGGCGGCATCGTCGGCGGCTGGCTGGGGGCGAAGCTCGGCAAGCGGCTGTCGCCCCGGCTGGTGCGGATCTGGACGCTGCTGGTGACGGCGGCGACGACTTTGGTGTTCTTCCGCCGCGCCTATTTCTAGATTCAGCGCGGGCGCGGCATTTTGAACAGCGCATCCTCGCCAATCTCGAAATAGTCCGCCGGGCCGCCGCCGCGCAGGATCGGGTGCGGGCGTGCGGTCTGGTAGATGCCGTCCTCCAGCATTGCGCGGTCGATATGCACTCCAATGGCTTCGCCGAGCACGAGCCATTGGTCGAGCGCCGCGCCCTCCTTGGTCTCCAGCCGGACGAGCTGGGTCAGCCTGCATTCGAACTGCACCGGGCTGCCCGCGACGCGATTCGGGCGGACCAGCGTCGAGGGAAGCGCGTCGAGCCCGGCCAGCGCGAATTCGTCGATCTCGGGCGCGACGCTCGCCGAGCTGGCATTCATCGCCTCCGCCTGCGCGCGGGTGGCGAGGTTCCAGACGAACTCGCCGGTCGCCTGCACATTGGCGACGCTGTCCTTCCACCCCATCGACGAAAAGCCGATGATCGGCGGGCGATAGTTGAACAGCATGAAGAAGCTGTACGGCGCGAGGTTGCGGACGCCGTCCGGCGAGACGGTGCTGACCCAGCCGATCGGGCGCGGCGCGACGATGGCGTTGAGCGGGTCATGGGGGAGGCCATGGCCCTTGCCGGGCTCGTAGAAATGGAAATCGGCATCGGGCATCAGCGGTGAAACCTTTTGGCCCGATACCGCGAATGGCGTATTGGCGAGGCGGACGGGAAAGGGATGACATGGCGAGCGATCCCGGTTCGGGCAAGGATGCTTTGGTATATCGCCATCGGCTGATCACGCGCCTGTGGCACTGGATCAACGCGCTGGCGGTGTTCGTGATGATCGGCAGCGGGCTGATGATCTTCAACGCGCATCCACGGCTCTATTGGGGGCATTTCGGCGCGAATTACGACCCCGCCTGGCTGGAGCTGCCGCGCTTTCCGGGCTGGGTGACGATCCCCAGCCACTACAGCCTGTCGGGCGCGCGCCACTGGCATCTTTTCTTCGCGCTGGTGCTGGCGTTCGGGCTGCTCGTCTATCTGCTGGGGAGCCTGGCCAACCGCCATGTCCAGCGCGACCTGCGCATCCGTCGCCGCGAGCTTTCGGGCCGGCATTTATGGGCCGATTTCCGCGCGCATCTCGCGCTGCGCTTCCATGATCCGGAGAGCCCGCGCGATTACAATATCTTCCAGAAGCTGTCGTACATCGGCGTGTTGTTCGTGCTGCTGCCGGTGCTGATCCTCAGCGGGCTGGCGCTGGCGCCGGGGATGTGGCCGTGGATCGCGGACCTGTTCGGCGGGCGGCAATCGGCGCGGTCGGTGCATTTCATCGCGATGGCGCTGCTCACCGGCTTCGTGCTGGTGCATCTGACGCTGGTGATGCTCGCCGGGCCGCTGGACGAAGTGCGGTCGATGATCACCGGCTGGTGGCGTGTACCGGGGACGGGGGAGCGCAAATGATCACACGCCGCAACCTGCTCGTCACCGGCGGCGCGACCTTGCTCGCCGGATGCGATTCGCTGAGCGACAGCCCGGTGCTGATGTCGGCGGACGAGGCGCATCATTTCCTCCAGCGATCGATCGTGGGGCGCGCGGCGCTGGCCCGCGAATTCCGCGCCGACCAGAGGAGCCCGCGCTTCCGCGTCAACGGCACCGCCAATCCCAACACCCCCAGCTATTCCGCGATGGCCGCCAATCGCTTTGTCGACTGGCGGCTGGCGGTCGACGGGCTGGTCGCGCGCCCGCTGTCGCTCAGCCTAGCCAACCTGCGATCGCTGCCTCAGCGCGCGCAGATCACCCGCCACGATTGCGTCGAGGGCTGGAGCGCGATCGGCAAGTGGCAGGGGCCTCGGCTGGAGACCTTGCTCCAGCTCGCAGGGCTCCGGCCCGAGGCGCGCTATATCGTGCTGCACTGCGGCGACAGCATCGCCGGCCAGCCCTATTATGAATCGATCGACCTGGTCGATGCCTTCCACCCCCAGACCATCCTTGCCTGGGCGATGAACGACGCGCCGCTGACGGTCGGGCACGGCGCGCCGGTGCGGCTGCGGGTCGAGCGCCAGCTTGGTTACAAGCAGGCGAAATACGTCATGCGAGTCGAGGCGGTGGCGACGCTCGACGGCATCGGCAAGGGCAAGGGCGGGTTCTGGGAGGATTATAACGGCTATGAATGGTACGCCGGAATCTGACCGGCGCGTTTTTTCCGCATTGCGGAAACTTTCCCGATCCCTAGGTTTGCCGCAACGGGGCGGGGAAGCCTGGAGAACGTCTACTGATGTTGATCGACCGGTTTTTCGCCCACGCGGTCAGGCGAGGCACACTCACCGTACTTCACTCGAACGGAACGCAACGCGAATTTGGAACGCCATCGCTCGACCTGCCGCCGGTAACGATCCGGCTGGCAAAGGGCGCGGCGGGCGCGATTCTGCGCGATCCGAGCCTGGGCGCCGCCGAAGCGTTTATGGACGGCAGGCTGGTGATCGAGCAGGGCGACATCCTCGGCCTGCTCAACCTCATCACCGCCAATCATCGCTGGGAAGCGGGTACGGCGACGCTGAACCCGACGGCGTTGCGACGGCTGGTCGGCGCCGCCGCGTTCCGGATCGGGCGCTACAACATGGCGAAGCGATCGAAGCGCAACGTCGCGCATCATTACGACTTGTCCGACCGGCTCTACGATCTCTTCCTCGACATCGATCGCCAATATAGCTGCGCCTATTTCACCGACCCCGCGAACAGCCTGGAGCAGGCGCAGAGCGACAAGAAGGCGCATATCGCCGCCAAGCTGGCGCTCGAGCCTGGGATGCGCGTGCTCGACATCGGCTGTGGCTGGGGCGGGATGGCGCTGTATCTTCATGCCAGGACCGGCGCCGAAGTGCTGGGCGTGACGCTGTCCGAGGAACAGCTCAAGGTCGCGCGGCGACGTGCAGTCGAAGCCGGGGTGGCCGACAAGGTCCGTTTCGAGCTGATCGATTATCGCCACGTCACCGGCCAGTTCGACCGCATCGTCTCGGTCGGCATGTTCGAGCATGTCGGCACGCCGCATTACCGCACCTTCTTCCGCAAATGCCGCGAGCTGCTGACGCCGCAGGGCGTGATGCTGCTCCACACGATCGGTCGCGCCGGCGGGCCGGGGGTGACCGACAAGTTCACGCTCAAATATATCTTTCCCGGCGGCTATATCCCCGCGCTGTCGGAGATCGCGAAGGGTTATGAGGGGCTGCGCTTCTACATGACCGATGTGGAAGTGCTGCGGATGCATTACGGGCATACGCTCAAGCATTGGTACGACCGCACCATCGCGGCGCGCGACGACATTGTCGCGCTGTATGACGAGCGCTTCTACCGGATGTGGACCTTCTACCTCGCCGGTTGCACGGTCAGCTTCCTGAACGGCGGGCTGGTCAATTATCAGCTCCAGTTCGCGCGATCGCGCGACGCATTGCCGATCACGCGCGATTATATGTTCGAAGCCGAGCAGCGCCTGCGCGACGGCGGCGACGCGGGGGATGGCGACCGAGCGCGGGTTTGCGCCTGAGCTCGGCGCCGGGGTCGCTTGCGAATCCCGGCCCCCGACCCTAGAGGGCCAGCGTTCCCTGCCCTGCCGGAGTTTGCTGCCTCATGTCCGATCAGATCAACCGAGTCGTCCTCGCCTATTCGGGCGGGCTCGATACCAGCGTGATCCTGAAGTGGCTCCAGCAGACGTATAACTGCGAAGTCGTGACCTTCACCGCCGATCTGGGGCAGGGCGAGGAGCTGGAACCCGCGCGGCGCAAGGCCGAGATGGCGGGGGTGAAGCCCGAGCATATCTTCATCGACGATTTGAAGGAGGAGTTCGTCCGCGACTTCGTCTTCCCGATGATGCGCGCCAATGCGCTGTATGAGGGGCTGTACCTGCTCGGCACGTCGATCGCGCGGCCGCTGATCGCCAAGCGCCAGATCGAGATTGCGAAGATGGTCGGCGCCGACGCGGTCAGCCATGGCGCGACCGGCAAGGGCAACGACCAGGTCCGCTTCGAGCTCGGCTATTATGCGCTCGCGCCCGATATCAAGGTGATCGCGCCGTGGCGCGAATGGGATCTGACCAGCCGTACCCGGCTGATCGAATTCGCCGAGCAGCACCAGATCCCGGTGAGCAAGGACAAGCGCGGCGAAGCGCCCTTCTCGACCGACGCGAACCTGCTGCACACTTCGTCCGAGGGCAAAGTGCTGGAGGACCCGTGGGACGAGGTCCCCGATTATGTCTATTCGCGCACCGTGAACCCCGAGGACGCGCCCGACGCGCCCGAGACGATCACGATCGATTTCGAACGCGGCGACGGCGTCGCGCTGAACGGCGAGGCGATGAGCCCGGCGACGCTGCTCGCCGCGCTCAACGAACTGGGCCGCAAGCACGGCATTGGTCGCCTCGACCTGGTCGAGAACCGCTTCGTCGGCATGAAGTCGCGCGGCATGTATGAGACCCCGGGCGGGACCATCTACCACCTCGCGCATCGCGGGATCGAGCAGATCACGCTGGATCGCGGCGCCGCGCACCTGAAGGACGAATTGGCGCCGCGCTATGCCGAGCTGATCTATAACGGCTTCTGGTTCGCGCCCGAGCGCGAGATGCTCCAGGCCGCGATCGACCATAGCCAGGAGAAGGTGACGGGCACCGTCCGGCTGAAGCTGTACAAGGGCAATGTCATCGTCACGGGCCGGAAGTCGCCGCACACGCTGTACAGCGAGAAGGTGGTGACGTTCGAGGACGATCAGGGCGCGTATGACCAGCGCGATGCTGCGGGCTTCATCAAGCTCCAGGCGCTCCGCCTGCGCCTGCTGGGGCGCCGCGACGGGCGCTAAAGCGGGGTTTTTGTGCGCCTGACGGCGCATTGCGGCCCCGGCCCGCTCCCCCACCCGGCCACCCAACGCCAGTGTATTCTATGGGTGGCCGGGTGGGGGAGCGGGCCGGGGCCGCAACAAAAATGCGCTCTTCCGCGCATTTTTCAAACAGCCGCCCCTCCGGGTTTACCCGGATATTAACCAGAATTTATCGCTTCCCCCCGCATTGCCGGAGCATCCCATGCTCCACCGGGGGGAAGCACCAGAATGCCCGCTACCAGCAATGCCGTCGACGTCGCGATCATCGGGGCGGGACCGGCTGGCCTGACCGCGGCCTATCTGCTTACGAAAGCGGGCTATTCGGTCAGCGTGATCGAGAAGGACCCCGTCTATGTCGGCGGGATCAGCCGTACCGTCGAGCATGGCGGTTTCCGTTTCGACATTGGCGGGCACCGGTTTTTCTCGAAATCGAAGGAAGTGGTCGATCTCTGGAACGAGATCCTTCCGCATGATTTCATCGAACGCCCCCGGATGAGCCGCATCTATTATGGCGGCAGATTCTACAGCTATCCGTTGCGCGCGTTCGAGGCGCTGTTCAATCTGGGGCTGTGGACGTCGAGCCTGTGCATGGCGAGCTATGCCAAGGCCAAGCTGTTTCCGCGCAAGGACGTGAAAAGCTTCGAGGATTGGGTCGTCAACCAGTTCGGGCACAAGCTCTATTCGATCTTCTTCAAGACCTATACCGAGAAAGTGTGGGGGATGCCGTGCGACACGATGTCGGCGGACTGGGCGGCGCAGCGGATCAAGGGGCTGAGCCTGGGCAAGGCGGTGCTCGACGGGCTCAAGCGCTCGCTGGGGCTCAACAGGACCCCCAATGACGGGATGGCGACCAAGACGCTGCTCGAGACCTTCCGCTATCCGCGCAAGGGGCCGGGGATGATGTGGGACGCCGCGCGCGACCGCGTCGTCGAGGGCGGCAATCATGTCCTGATGGACCATGCGCTGAAGGCGATGGCGTATAACGACGCAACCCAACGCTGGAACGTCCAGGCGACGCGCGGCGACGGCGCGGTGGTGACGATCAACGCCGCGCATGTGATCTCGTCGGCGCCGATGCGCGAGCTGGCGGGGCGTATCCAGCCGATGCCCGCTGCGATTCCGGCGGCGCTGGACCTCCAGTATCGCGACTTCCTGACGGTCGCGCTGATGATCCGTTCGGAGGATCTGTTCCCCGACAACTGGATCTATATCCACGAACAGGGCGTGAAGGTGGGCCGCGTCCAGAATTTCCGGAGCTGGTCGCCCGAAATGGTGCCCGACGAATCGATCGCGTGCGTCGGCCTGGAGTATTTCTGCTTCGAGGGCGACGGGCTGTGGCGCATGGCGGACGACGATCTGGTCGCACTGGCGACGCAAGAGCTGGCGCAACTCGGGCTCGCCGATCCGGCGACCGTCGTCGGCGGCGCAGTGGTGCGGCAGGAAAAGGCGTATCCGGTCTATGACGAGGGCTATCGCGACAATGTCGATGCGCTGCGCCGCGAGCTGGAGGCGCGTTATCCGACGTTGCACCTGGTCGGCCGCAACGGCATGCACCGCTATAACAACCAGGACCATGCGATGATGACCGCGATGCTGACGGTCAAGAACATCGCCGCCGGTGCCCGCGTCTATGACGTGTGGAACGTCAACGAGGACGCCGAATATCACGAGAGCGGCACCGAGGGCGAGAAGGCGGCGCTCGCGTCCGAGCGGCTCGTGCCGGAACGCCTGAAGGCGGCATGACCCCGCGTCCGTTATGGCCGGCGATCACGATCGGCTGGACGCTGGCGGCGGTTTTGCTGCTGGCGATGAGCGCGGGGGCGATCGGCGAATGGCGGTTCCCCGACCCCGATGACGCGATGCGGCTGATGGAGGTGCGTGACCTGGCCGCCGGGCAGAGCTGGTGGGATGTCAGCCAGCACCGGCTGGCAGGCGGGGACCTGCACTGGTCGCGGCTGGTGGACTTGCCGCTGGCCGCCGTCCTGCTGCTCACGCGCCCGTTGCTGGGGCAGGCAGGCGCCGAGACGGCGGCGCTGATCGCCGTGCCGCTGCTGACGATGGCGGCGATGTTCGCGCTCGTCGCGGTCCTTACCCGGCGCGTGGCGGGGGAGGAGCCCGCGCGGCTGGCGGTGCTGATCGCGCCGCTTTCGGTGCCGCTGCTCTACCAGATGCGACCGCTGCGGATCGATCACCATGGGTGGCAGGTCGTGCTGGCGCTTGCCGCGCTGACCCTGCTGGTCGGCCGACCGAGCATCAGGGCCGGGGCGCTGCTGGGGGCGTGCCTCGCGGCGCTGGTCACGATTTCGCTCGAAGGACTGCCGATCGCGGCGGCACTGACCGGCATCGTCGCGCTGGCCTGGGCATTCGACCCGGCGCGCAGGCCGATGCTGCTGGGCGCCGTGTGGGGGCTGTTCCTGTCGGCGTTGCTGCTCCAGCTTGCGACGCGCGGGGTCCAGTATGCGGCACCGATGTGCGACGCGCTGACGCCGGACTGGCTGCTGGTGCTCGGCGTCGGGGCGATCGGTGCCTCTGCGGCCAGCCTGACGGGGCGGGGGCCTCTGGCGATTCGGCTGGCCGCGCTTGCATTTGTGGGCGCGGTTGCCGTCGCGGTGTTGCTGTACACTGCGCCCGAATGCGTCGGGGGGCCGTTCGCGCAACTCGATCCGCTCACGCGGCGGATGTGGTATGAGAACACCGACGAAGGCCTTCCGCTGTGGCGACAATCCTCGCTGGTCTGGGCCGGGCTGACCATCGGGCTGCCCGTCACGGGCCTGATCGGCACCGTACTGGCGCTGTGGAGCAGCCCGGCGGCGATGCGGATGCGCTGGATGCTCGTTGCGGCGGCGCTGCTTGCAGCCTTGGTGCTTGCGGCATTGGTCATGCGGGCGGGCGCGACGGCCAATGCCTTCGCGATCCCCGGCGCGGCCTGGGCATTGGATCATATGCTCCGTCGCGCCCGCCGGATCGAGGGGGCCGGCGTGCGCATGGTGGCGACGGCGGGCGCGTTGGTGACGATATGCCCCGGCCTGATCGTGCTGGCCGTGGCGGGTTTTCCGCAGACCGAGGCGGTCCGCGCCGGGCAGCAGCGCCCCGCGTCTGGGGTGCAGTGCGAACGGGGACTCGATGCGCGCGTGATCGGCACCGCGCTGCCGCCGTCGCGGATCTTCGCGCCGCTCGACCTGACGCCCGATATCCTGGTCGCCACGCCGCACCAGGGCATCGCCAGCGGCCATCACCGCAACCATGCCGCGATGCACGATGTGATCGCCGCCTTCACGGGCACGCCCGATAACGCGCACCGCATCCTCCGCGGCTATGGCGCCCGCTATCTGGTGGTGTGCCCGGGGCTCAACGAACCCGAATTATACCGCGAGGAAAGTCCGCACGGTTTCTGGGCGCAGCTCGAGGATGGCGCGCGTTTCGACTGGCTGGAGCCCGTCGAAATCGCCAATTCCCCCGTTCGCGTGTGGCGCATCCGCTAACCACCGCTTGCAGCGGGGGCCCCGGCCCGCTTAAAGCCTGAACGATGGACAGGGGGAAAGCGCTGCAGTGGTGGCAGGCACGGTGGTTCGTGGCGCTTGCGACCTTGATTGCCACGATACCATTGCTGTGGCCGGAGATCCCGCCGCTGGTCGACTTGCCCGGGCATATGGGGCGGTATCGCGTCCAGCTGGTGTACGATCAGGTCCCGTGGCTGCACGACTGGTATAATTTCCAATGGTCGCTGATGGGCAATCTGGGCGTCGACCTGCTCGTCATCCCGCTGAGCCACGTCTTCGGTCTCGAATTCGCAGTGAAGCTGATCGTGATTGCGATCCCGGCGATGACGGTTGCCGGGATGCTGATGATCGCGCGCGAAGTGCATGGCCGCATCCCGGCGACTGCGCTGTTCGCGCTGCCGCTGGCCTATGCCTTTCCGTTCCATTTCGGCTTCGTCAATTTCGCGCTGTCGATGGCGCTGGCGCTGCTGGCGTTCGGTTGGTGGCTGCGGCTCGCGCGGCAGGGGCGGTTCCTGCTGCGCAGCATCGTGTTCGTGCCGGTGTCGATCCTGATCTGGGTGGCGCACACTTTTGGCTGGGGGATGCTGGGCGTGCTCGCCTTTTCCGCCGAGCTGATCCGCCAGCACGACCTGCGGCGCAGCCCCGGCGTGCCATGGTACCGCGATCTGGTCCACGGCTGGCTGCTTCCCGCGATCCATGCCGGCATCCAGTGCCTGGTGCTCGCCCCGCCCGCGCTGCTGATGGTGGCGTGGCGCAGCGGCGGGCATGTCAGCGGCCAGACCGGCGACTGGTTCAACTGGCGCGCCAAGACTTTGTGGGTGACGCAGGTGTTTCGCGACCGCTGGCAGCTGTTCGACATCGCGTCGGTCGGGGTGCTGTTCCTGCTGCTGCTGAAGGCGGTGCGCGACCCCAATATCCAATATTCGCGCAACCTGGCGCTGTCGGGGCTGTTCCTGCTGGCGGTGTATATCCTGTTGCCGCGGATCGTGTTCGGATCGGCCTATGCCGATATGCGGCTGGTGCCGTTCCTGCTCGCGATCGGGATTCTCGCGATCCGGCCCAAGCCCGGCCTGTCGATCCGCGGCGCAGCCATGGTTGCGGCGCTGGGCATGGCGTTCTTCGGCGCGCGGATCGCGGCGACGACCTATAGCTTCTATCTCTACGGCAAGTCCTATGACCGCGAGCTGGTGGCGCTCGAGCATCTGCCGCAGGGCGCGCGGCTGGTGAGCTTCGTGGGCGAGACCTGCTACAACGAATGGACGATGACGCGGCTCCAGCATGTCCCCGCGCTCGCGCTGGAGCGCAAGCTGGCCTACACCAACGACCAATGGTCGATGGCGGGCGGCCAGTTGATGACGGTGCGCTATGCCGACGCAAAGCGTTTTGCCCATGACCCGTCGCAGATCGTCACCGACGTCCAATGCCCGCGCGAATGGTGGCGGCCGGTGCCCTGGGCGCTGGCGCGATTCCCGCGCGATGCGTTCGACTATGTCTGGATGATCCGCCCGCCTGGCTATGATCCGCGCTTCGAGCAGGGGCTGATCCCGGTATGGCGCGACGGGACGAGCGCGTTGTTCAAGGTCGACCATAGCGTGCCCGCGCCGGTGGTGATGCCGGGCGAACTGCCGGTGCCGCGCTGGGAACGCGAGCTGATCCTCAACGACGGGCGCCAGCCCAAGGTGATGATCAGCCCCGGCAACGACAGCCGATAGCGCTATCCGCTGCGGCGGAAGGGCATCATCTCGCCCAATATGTCCTGCTCGCGCTCGACCGCCAGCCGCTCGCGTTCGAGGAAGTCGGCGACGGCGCGGCGAAAGCCCGGATCGGGGAGGTAATGCGCCGACCAGGTCGTGACCGGGGCATAGCCGCGCGCCAGCTTGTGCTCGCCCTGCGCCCCCGCCTCGACTCGCGCCAGCCCGCGCGCGATCGCGGCGTCGATCGCCTGATAATAGCAAAGCTCGAAATGGAGGAAGGGCACTTCCTCGGTGCAGCCCCAATAGCGGCCATAGAGCGTGTCCGCGCCGATCAGGTTGAGCGCCCCCGCGATCGGCACGCCGTCGCGCTCGGCGAAGATCAGCAGTACTTTGTCCGCCATCTCCGCGCCGAGCAGCGAGAAGAACGCGCGCGTCAGATAGGGCTGCCCCCATTTGCGGGCACCGGTATCCTGATAGAAGACCCAGAAGGCGTCCCAATGCGCCTCGGTGATCTCCGCGCCGGTCAGGTGGCGGATGGACAGCCCCTCGAGCGCCTGCGCGCGCTCCTTGCGGATCGCCTTTCGCTTGCGGCTGGCAAGCACGCCCAGGAAATCGTCGAACGCGGCATAGCCGTCATTCTGCCAGTGGAACTGGGTGCCCGCGCGGATCAGCCATCCCGCCGATTCGAACCAGGGAAGCTGCTCCTCCGACAGGAAGGTGGCATGCGCCGAGGACAGCCGGTTCTGGTCGGTCACCGCCTCGATCCCGGCGATCAGCGCGGGCGCCAGCGCCGGATCGCGCAGCAGCAGTCGGGGGCCGGGGACGGGGGAAAAGGGCACAGCGACCTGGATCTTGGGGTAATAGCGCCCGCCCGCGCGCTCCCACGCATCGGCCCAGCCATGGTCGAAGACATACTCCCCCTGGCTGTGGGTCTTGGCATAGGCCGGGGCGATCGCCGCGGGCAGGCCGTCGGTGCCGTCGATCACGATCGGCAGCGGCTGCCACCCCGCCTCTGCCGTCGCGGAGCCCGAGCGTTCGAGGATCGAGAGAAAGGCATGGCCGATAAACGGGTTCACCGTGCCGGCACAGGCATCCCATGCCGCCGCGGGTATCGAGGCGACGCCATCGGCGATTCGGGCGGTTACGGGCGGGGAGGACACGGGCGGCAAGATAGGGCGCGCCGCGCCCCCGCGCGAGGGGGCATCCGCTCAGCCTGCATCGGAGGCAGTCGCGCCGCGGACGCGCACCTCGCGCTGGGGCAGGGGGATGCGGATGCCGTGTTCCTGGAACAACAGCCACAACCGGTTGAGCACGTCGCTGCGGACATTGCCGACGCCGCTTTCGGGATCGCTGATCCAGGCGAGGATCTCATGCTCGACGCCGTTCTCGCCGAACGCCATCAGCCAGACATTGGACCGCGGATCTTCAAGCACGCGCGGGCTCTCCTCCGCGGCGCGGAGCATCAGTTTCTGCGCGAGCGCCAGATCCGAATCATAGGCGACGGTCACCGGGATGCGGACCCGCACGTTGCGGTCGGTAAAGGACCAGTTCTCCACCTCCTGCGTCATCAGATTCTCGTTCGGGATCAGATGCTCCTTGCCGTCGCGGGTGATGATCGAGACGGCGCGTACGCCGATCTTGTTCACCCAGCCAAAGCTGTCGCCCACCACGATCACGTCGCCCGGCTTGATCGAGCGATCCATCAGCAGGATGATCCCGGCGATCAGATTACCCACGGTCTTTTGCATGCCGAAGCCGATCGCGAGCCCGAACGCGCCCGAGAAAACGGCGAAGGCGGTCAGGTCGATCTGGAGCAGGTCGACTCCGACGAAAAAGGCGAGCAGCACCGCCGCGATGCTCGCCAGCTTCTGAAACAGCAGCTTCTGCGTCGCGTCGAACCCCCGCGCGCGTTCGATGCTGTGCGCGACCATCCGGTTCGCCAGCCGGACGCCCGCGAATAGCAACATCACCGTGACGCCGAAGGTGACGACCGACAGCAAGGTAAAGTCGCGGTGCCCGACGCGCACCCCCACGCGGTCGAGCGTGGTCGAGACTGCGGCAATGCCCCCGATCGCGTGCGCCAGGATCGCAGTGAACACGATCGCCGCGAAGCTCCACGCCGCCCAGCGCGGCAAGTGGAGGCCGCGCAGCAATTCGATCGCGACCATTGCCGTCGCCGCGCCTTGGGCAAGGCCGATCCCGAGTGCGGCGAGCGGCCCCCAGGGCCAGGCTTCGGCAAGGATCGCGAGCAGGATCGCCGCGCTGCCATGGCGCAGGATCGCGCAGAGCCGCGGCCCCAGCCCGGGCGTCGCGGACGAGACGTGGCGATTCCATTGGCTCGCCGCCCAGTCGCCCAGATGCCGTCCCGTAATCCAGCCGATCGCCAGCGCGACAAGCACCAGCGCCATCGACACCCCCGCTTCGCTCAGTTCGGCGGGGTCGGGGAGGTTATGCCCGGCGAGCCAGGCGCCAAGCCGCTGCATCAGCCGCGCGCCGCGGTGAAGCGTGCGAGCCCGGCTTCGAGATCGGCGATCAGGTCGTCGGGGTCCTCCAGCCCGATCTGGAGCCGGACCAGCGGCCCTTCGGCGCGCCAGGGCGTTTCGGTGCGGATACGCTCGGGGTCGGCGGGGATCGCCAGGCTCTCATAGCCGCCCCAGCTATAGCCGATCGCGAAATGCTCGAGCCCGTCGATCAGCGCGGTCCGCGCGGCGTCATCGCCGCCGTTGAGGACGAACGAGAACAGCCCGGAGCTGCCCTTGAAATCGCGCACGAACAGCGCGTGGCCGGGGCAGTCGGGCAGCGCCGGATGCAGCACGCGCGCGACCTCGGGGCGCGCCTTCAGCCACTGCGCGATGCGCAGCGCGGTCGCCCCCTGTTCCTTCAGCCGCAATGCCATCGTGCGCAGGCCCCGGCTGCCGAGCCAGGCGTCGTCGGGGCTGGCGATCTGGCCAAGCTGATAGGTCGCGGCGCGCAGCCGGGCATACTGCCCCTCTGCTGCAGTCACCGATCCGAGCATCACGTCCGAATGGCCGACGATATATTTGGTGCAGGCCAGGATCGAATAATCCACGCCCATCGCGATCGCGGGCAGCAGCAGCGGCGTCGCCCAGGTATTGTCGAGCAGTGTCGTGATCCCGCGTGCCTTTGCCACCGCGACGATCGCGGGGATGTCCTGGACCTCGAAGGTCAGGCTGCCCGGGCTTTCGAGGAAAATCGCGCGGGTGCGATCGGTGCAATATGCGGCAATCCCGGCACCCGCCATCGGATCGTAGAAGCGCGTGGTGATCCCCATCCGCTTGAGCATGCCGTTCGAAAAGCCGCGCGTGGGTTCATAGGCGCTATCGGGGACGAGCAGTTCGTCGCCCGGCGACAGCACCGCCAGCAGCGCCGTCGTGACCGCGGCGACGCCGGAAGGGTAGAGCAAGGTGGCTTCCGCGCCCGGCTCCAGTTCGGTCAGCGCATCGGCGAGCGACCATTGTGTCGGCGTGCCGCGGCGCCCGTAATAGAGCTTGTGGTGGGTGTCCGCGGCGTTGCGCGCGCGCATCTCGGCGATCGAGTCATAGACGATGGTCGAGGCGCGCCAGACGGGCGGGTTGACGATGCCCTGGGTCCATTCGGGGCGGCGACCGCCGGTGACGACCTTGGTCGCGTCCTTCTTGTCGCTCATGCCGGGCCGAGCGCCTTTGGAGTGGCGGGGTCCGCGCCCCATTCGGTCCAGCTGCCATCGTAGAGCGCGGCATCGTGGCCGAGCAGATGCGCGGCGAAGACCAGGACCGCAGCGGTGATCCCCGACCCGCAGCTCGCGACCAGCGGGCGGTCCAGCTCGATTCCGGCATCGGCAAAGGCCTGGGCAAGCGCCTCGGGCGATTTCCAGCTGCCATCGGCCTCGAACAGCCGGGTATAGGGCAGGCTGCGCGATCCGGGGATATGTCCCGATCCGCAATCGGCGCGCGGATCGGGTTCCTCGCCCGTGAAGCGCGCCGCCGAGCGGGCGTCGACGACCTGTTCGGCGGCGCTGGCGAGATTGGCGAGCATCTGCACCTTGTCGCGGACGCCGCCGCCCCGCTCGACCGAGAGGGGCTGCGTGGGGATCACCGCCGGTGCCGCGGTATCGAGCGGACGGCCCTCGGCGCGCCATTTCGCGATGCCCCCGTCGAGAAGCTTCGCGTCGACGCCGTACATGCGCAGCACCCACCAGGCGCGGCACGACGTATGATGGGCGCTGTCGTCATACAGCACGATGTGCGACTCGGGCGTCCAGCCCAGCGCCGCCATCCGCGCCGCGAACACGTGCGCCGGCGGCAGCATCGACGGCAGCGGGTCGGTTGCGTCGACCAGCGTGTCGAGATCGAGGAACCGCGCGCCCGGAACATGCCCAGCCGCATAGTCGGCACGCGGATCGCGCGGCGGCGACCCCGGCAGGGTGGAGGTGTAGCTCGCATCGAGCAGCAGCAGCCCCGGCGTGCCGATCGCACCCGCCAGCCAGTCGGTTGTCACCAAAGCATCCATGTCGCGCCTTGTAGGGGGGGCAGGGAGTGGCGTCGAGGGGTGCCGGCCCGCACACGACAAAGGGCCGCCGCACCCTGCTGGATGCCGCGGCCCAGTCGGTCGATCGGGAGTCGACTAGAGCTTGAAGCGCGCGCCGATCAGCAGCGTGCGGCCGAAGTGATTATACTCATAATTGCGGTCGGTGGCCTGATCGACATAGCGGTCGCGATAGGCGTCGGTCAGGTTGATGCCCTCGATCGACAGCTCGATCTGCGGCGTCAGCTTGTAGCGGACCGATGCATCGACGTTGATCGCATCGTTATAGCCTTCGAACACATTGCCTGTCGCGCTGCTCGCCTCGACGAACGGGCTGCGATAGCTGACCGAGCCGCGTGCCGAGAATTTGGCGTCCTCATAATAGAGCGTGCCGTTCACCGCGCGCTTGGAAAGTTGGTACAGCGTGTTGGTGCGCACCGCCGCGACGTTGCCGCCGCCGGGCGTGGTGGCGGGCAGATTGACCGTATAATCGGCATCCGAATCGACCAGCGTGCCGTTGATGATCCCGCCAAAGTTGCTGAGGAATCCCGGCAGGAAGCGGAACGGCGCCTGGAGCGAGATTTCGATCCCCTTCAGGTTCGCGCCGGTGCCGTTGACCTGGGTGTTGATCGTCCAGAGCTGACCCTCCGGATTGGAGAAGGCGGGGGCGCTGGGCGCGATCAGCGACAGCGGCAGCCCGGTCGAGGCATAGGTGCCCTGGATCGACTGCGACACCGGGAAGCTGGAGATTTCCTTCTTGAACAGCGCGACCGAGAAGATCGACTGCGGCGCGAAATAATATTCCAGCCCAAGGTCATAGGCAGTGGCGCGATAGGGATCGAGCTGCGGGTTGCCGAAGCTGATCCGGTAGTTGAACCCGTCGACCGAACCGCCCGGGGTCAGCAGCGCGAGCGTCGGCCGGGTGACGACCTTCGACACGGCCGCGCGCAGGATCAGGTCGTCATTCGGGTACAGCGCGAAGTTCACGGCCGGCAGGAAATCCTCATAGTCGCGCTTGATGTTGACGAGCGTACCGCTGTTGTAGCCGGTCGAGCTCTGGTCGGTGCGGACATAGCGGATGCCGGCATTCAGCGCATAGCGCCAGCTGCCGCCCAGATCGCCCTTGGCGTCGAACTGGAGATAGCCGCCGCTAACCTCCTCAATGACGCCGCGATCCGAGGTGAGGTCGGCGACCGCGGTGCGCTGGTACAGCTTGGTAAAGTCCGCGGCCGCGGCAAGGTTGGGGATGATCCAGCTATTGGTGTTGCCCGCGGGCTGGCCCGCATTGCCGAGGGTGAACAGCTCGGAGAGCGCCGCGGTCACCGGGAAGCCATAGACCGCGGTCGGCCCGAACACCGAAGAGGCCGAGCAGGTGATCGTGCCGAGCACGACGTCCGGCGCTGCGGTCGTCTTGGTCGGGCAGACCACGGTGCTGCGGTTGGAGGAGAAGTTCTTGAACTCGAACCGGCGATAGACGCCGCCTGCCTTGACCGTGAAATCCTCGGTCACGTCCCATTCGGTGCGCAGCTGCGCGGTGCGGAACTTGTTGTGGACATAGTTGGGCGCGTCGCGGATTTCGGCGAGCTGAAAGTTCGCCGGATCGGTGACCGACGTGCCGAACTTGAGCACCGGCGAGCGCATGTCGGTATAGTCGTAGCTATAGCCCTGCGCATCGCGATCGTCGAAGATCATCGTCGATTCGACCGGGACGTCGGCGTTCGATTGCGAGAAGCCGCCCATCAGGGTGAAGCGGAAGTTGTCGCCCAGATCCTGATCCCAGCTGCCGCCGAGCTGATAGAATTTGGTGCTCGATTCGCGGTAGAAGCGCTCGGTGCGGACCCAGGCGTCGTTGAGCGTCGCCTTGACCAGATTCTTGTTGGCGTCGATTACATAGTTGCTGACGTCGATAGAGCGTTCGTTCGAGCGCAGCAGCACTTCGCCCCAGCGCTCGCTGCGGGTCTGGTCGAACTTCGAATAGAGGCCGTCGATCGAGATCTTGGTCGCGTCGGAGGGCGCCCATTGGATGCTGCCGGTGATGCCGATCCGCTCGCGGCCGAGGCTGACTTCGCCATAGCGCGGGATGCGCGGGTGGAAGGCGAGTGCGGCCGCGTCGCAACCGGCGCTGGAGCGATATACGCCGCCGGTATTGGCGACCGGCGTCGTGCCCGTCGCGCTGTTGTAGAAGCACGGCGTGCCGTTGACCGAATCGAACCGAGCCTGTGCCCAGCGCACCGTGTTGTTGCCCAGCTCGAGCGTGTCGAGCTTCGAATAGGCGGCCGACGCGGCGACGCCGAACTTGCCCGAGGGCGATTTCCACGCGACCAGCCCGGCGAGGCGCGGGCCCCAGCTCTTGGCCAGGTCGTTATAATTGGCGAGCCCCGAGCCGACCAGCGTCAGCCCGGTCTTGCCGCCCAGCGGATTGCCGGTGTTGAGATCGACCACCGCGCCCAGCGAGCCTTCGTCGAGCGACGCCTCCGCGGTCTTGTGGACGACGATCGAGCTGAACAGTTCGGAGGCGAAGACATTGAAATCGAACGCGCGCTCGCGATTGGCGGCGGCGCCGTCGTTCGACGTGGCGATCGTCTCCATTCCGTTGACGCGGACGCGCGTGAACTGCGCGCCGAGACCGCGGACGGTGATCGAACGCCCTTCGCCGCCGTCGCGCTGGATCGAGATGCCGGGGATGCGCTGGAGCGATTCGGCCAGGTTCTGGTCGGGGAATTTGGCGATGTCTTCGGCGACGATCGCGTCGACCGACGACACCGAGCCGCGCTTGACGTTGAGCGCCGCCTGGAGCGACTGGCGGAAACCGGTGACCACGATCTCGTCGGCGGGCGCGTCCGGATCGATCGCGGCTTCGGCGGCGGGGGCCGGGGTATCCTGGGCATGGGCAGTTGCGGGCAGCAACAGGCCCAGCGCGAGCGCGGCCATCGACGTGCCGCCCGCGACGCGGGCCAGGGATTTTACGGGAACGGAAACCGAAGAGCGCATGTCATCCTCCATGAACGCCGCGAATGGCGGTAGGTCCGACGCGCGCACTGCTGCACACCATCGGACGCGAATAAGGAGGCTGATAAGCGTACCAACATTCTTGGCCTCCCCCGAACGGACGCTCTGTGGCGACTCGTTCTCCCGGTCTGCTGGTAACCGGTGTCAGGTAAGAGCTATCGACGCTCGAGCCCCTTGTCAACGCCCGCGAAGCGGATTGACGCCGGGATTTGACACCGGTAGCATATTGGGGCTCGCCAACCCGGGGCAACCGGGGGAGAGGCATTTGGAGAGGGCGCGCCGTCCGTGCGTCGCGAAAGCGATGTCGGCGGCCCAGATCGCATCCGGCCAGGACGGCGACATGGCTGCCGCGAGGCTCGCTCCAGGATCGCGAAAGACTGAGACAAGGCGGCGCCGCCGCCGACGAGTGAGTGATGGTTCCCAAGAATGCGCAAGCCCATGCCCTGCTTCGATCGCCGCGACCGGTTGTCGCGGGCGATCCGCCGCGCGGCGTTCGTGCGATCCAGATGCCATCCATGACCAGATTTACGAAGGGGAAGGGAAGCCGATGAGCGCCCAGATTGCTGTCGCCGATATTGCCCGGGCATTTGTCCATGCCCGCCGCGCGGGCACCGGCTTGACCGAATATCCGGGTGCGCTGCCCCAGTCGCTCGACGACGCCTATCGCATCCAGGAGCATGCGATCGGGCTGTTCGATGCGCCGATCCTGGGGTGGAAAGTCGGGCGGATCCCCGATCCGCTGGTCGGCACCTATGGCAATAACCGGCTCGCCGGGCCGATCTTCGCGGGAAGCGTCGTCGATACCGCCCCCGGCGACGTCCCCGAAATGCCGGTGTTCGGCGACGGCTTTGCCGCGGCAGAGGCCGAATATCTGCTCCGGATCGGGCATCTGCCCGAGTCGTTCGACCGTGCATGGACGAATGACGAGGTCGCCGGGTTTGTCGACGAGGTCCGCGTGGGCATCGAAGTCGCCAGCTCGCCCTTTGTCGGGATCAACACGCATGGCCCGGCGGTCACCATTTCCGATTTCGGCAACAACAACGGACTGGTCGTCGGCGCGCAAGTGCTTCGGAATGAGGATTTCCTTAGCTGGCCGGTAGCGCTAACAATCGATGGGGCGGTTGCGGGCGAGGGTCTTGCCCGCAACATGCTCGACGGGCCGTTCGGCGCGGTGCGCTTCCTGTTCGAGCTTGCCGCGACGCGGCGGCTTCCGCTGGCGGCGGGCCAGTGGATTTCGACCGGCGCCGTGACGGGCGTCCACGAAGTGCGCCCCGGCGCGCTGGTGGAGGCCCGTTTCGGCGATACGATGCGGGTCCAGTGCCGTATCGTCGGCGGACGGCGGGACTGATCGGGCGAGCGACCGCTGGCGAAGACCCGGAACGAGAAGAGTGAGGGAGAGGCAGATGACGGCATCGAGTGAGGCGATCATCGCCAGTGCGGCGGATCGCATAGGGCGATACCGTTGGATGATCGTGGCGCTGTTGTTCGCCGCGACTGCGATCAACTATATCGATCGCCAGATGATCGGGCTGCTCAAGCCGACGATGATGAGCGATCCCGCGCTCGGCATGGACGAGCGGACCTATGCCGACATCGTCGTGTGGTTCCAGGTCGCCTATGCGGTCGGCTATCTCGGTTTCGGCAAGGTCGTCGATGTGATCGGCGCGCGAATCGGCTATTCGGTTGCGGTGGTGATCTGGACGATCGCGCATGTCGCGCATGGCGGCGCGTACAGCGTCACGCAGTTCGCGATTGCCCGGTTCGGGCTGGGCATTGGCGAATCGGGCAATTTTCCCGCGGGCGTCAAGGCGGTGGCGACATGGTTCCCGCAAAAGGAGCGCGCCTTTGCAGTCGGCGTGTTCAACGCCGGATCGAATGTCGGCGCGATCGCCGCGCCGCTGCTCTGCTTCCTGCTGGTGCCGGCGGTCGGCTGGCGGATGACCTTCATCCTGACCGGCGTGTTCGGGCTGATCTGGCTGGTCGCCTGGCTGGCGATCTATCGCGACAATCCGGCAAGCCATTCGCGCGTGGGTGCGCCGGAACTGGCGCACATCACCCAGGACCCGGCCGATCCCGACATGAAGACCCCGGGGCTGTGGCTGCGCCTGCTCGCGACGCGCGAGACCTGGGCATTCGCGCTCGGCAAGTTCTTCATCGATCCGATCTGGTGGTTCTATCTGTTCTGGCTGCCCGGCTATCTCGGCGCGCAATATGGCCTCGACCTCAAGACCTGGTCGACCCCCACCGCGGCGCTGGCGCTGGGTGCGATCTACCTGATTTCCGATGTCGGCAGCGTCGCCGGCGGCTGGCTGTCGGGGCGGCTGATGAAGGCGGGGATGACGGTCAATCGGGCGCGCAAGCTGACGATGCTGATCTGCGCCTTCTTCGTGCTGCCGGTGGTGTTCGCGACCTCGGTGCCCAGCCTGTGGCTGAGCGTGCTGATCATCGGAATCGCCGCGGCGGCGCATCAGGGGTTTTCGGCGAACCTCTATACGCTGCCGTCGGACACCTTCCCCCGCTTCGCGGTGGGGGCGGTGATCGGGATCGGCGGCACGCTGGGCGCGATCGGGGGCGCGTTGTTCTCGAAATATTCGGGCGACGTGCTCGATCGCGTGGGCAGCTATGCGCCGATGTTCATCGCGGCGGGCGCGGCCTATTTCCTCGCGCTGCTGTCGGTCCATCTGCTGTCGCCGCGGCTGGCGAGAGTCGAGCGCTTCCGCGTGTCGACGCCCTGGGCCGTGATCGTGTCGGTCTTCGCCGGGCTGGTCGGGGTGGTGATCTTCCTCGCCTCGGGCAAAAAGGCGGCGGAGGGGTGCATCCCGGTATGGATGGGCGCAACCTCGCCTTGCTTCGAGCCGGGCAGCTATTATGCGATGCTGCTCGCCTGCGCCGCGGTCGTGGCGCTGGCGATCGTGGCGAACCTCTTCATTCGCACGCAGAAGCAGTGAGACTGTCATGACCAAGCCGCTGAAGCTCGATCCCGACCGCCTGTTTTCCGCCGACGAGCGCACGCGCGCCGTCGCGCGGACGCTGTACCGGGAGGTCGCGGGCCTGCCGATCGTCAGCCCGCATGGCCATACCGACCCGACCTGGTTCTCGACCAACGCCAACTGGTCGAACGCCACCGAATTGCTGCTCGCGCCCGACCATTATCTGTACCGGATGCTCTATTCGCAGGGTGTCGCGCTCGACGATCTGTGCGTGCCGAGCAAGGCGGGCGTGCCCGCCACCGATCCGCGCAAGGCGTGGCGTATCTTTGCCGAGCATATGTACCTGTTCCGCGGCACGCCCTCGTCGATGTGGCTCGGCCATGTCTTTGGCGAAGTGTTCGGGTTCGACGTCGCGCTGGAGAGCAGCACCGCCGATTTCTATTACGACACGATCAACGAAAAGCTCGCGAGCGACGCCTTTCGCCCGCGCGCGCTGTTCGATCGCTTCAACATCGATTTCCTCGCGACGACCGAGGGGCCGCAGGACGATTTGTCGCCGCATCACGCGATCCACGCCTCGGGCTGGCAGGGGCGCGTCGTCACGACCTATCGCCCCGATGCGGTGATCGATGTCGAGCATGAGCAGTTCGCCGGCGCGATGAAGGTCTTCGCCGAGAAGACCGGCGAGGACGTGTATAGCTGGGACGGCTATCTGGCGGCGCACCGCAAGCGCCGCGCCGATTTCCGCGCGGCGGGGGCGACCGCGACCGATCACGGCCACCCGACCGCGCAGACCGCCAACCTGTCGCACGACGAGGCCGAGCGGCTGTTCCGCACGATCCTCTCGGACCGCTGGACCCCGCAGGATGCCGAGCTGTTCCGCGCGCAGATGCTGACCGAGATGGCGGCGATGTCGGCGGACGACGGCATGGTGATGCAGATCCATCCCGGCTCTTTCCGCAACCATAATGGCGGGCTGTTCGCCAGCCATGGCCGCGACAAGGGTGCGGACATTCCGATGCGCACCGACTATGTCCATGCGCTCAAGCCGCTGCTCGACCGGTTCGGGACGAGCACCAGCCTGTCGATCATCCTCTTCACGCTCGACGAGACCGTCTATGCGCGCGAGCTGGCGCCGCTGGCGGGGCATTATCCGTGCCTCAAGCTCGGCCCGAGCTGGTGGTTCCACGACAGCCCGGAGGGGATGCGCCGCTTCCGCGAGCAGGTGACCGAGACCGCCGGCTTCTACAACACCGTCGGCTTCAACGACGATACCCGCGCCTTCCTGTCGATCCCCGCGCGGCACGATGTCGCGCGGCGCATCGACTGCGATTTCCTCGCGCGGCTCGTCACCGATGGGCGGCTGCTCGACTGGGAAGCCGCCGAGCTAGCCTATGAGCTGACCAATGGACTCGTGAAGCGCGCCTATAAGCTCGATACCCCGGCGCCGACCCCCGTCGCCGCCGCTGCCTGACTCAAATCCACGGAGCCTGTGATGTTCGATCGGACCTATTACGCCACCCACCCCGACATGATGGAGTGCGTCTCGAACGAGGAACTGCGCGATCGCTATCTGATCGACGGGCTGTTCCGTGAGGGCGAGTGCGCGCTCAACTATACCCATGCCGATCGCTTCGTGATCGGCGGGGTTGCGGTGGGTGCCGCGCCGGTCAAGCTGCCCGACCAGACCGAGCCGGCATCGGCTGCGGGCCACCCGTTCCTCGAGCGCCGCGAGCTGGCGGTGGTCAATGTGAGCAGCGTCGAAGGCGTCGTGACCGTCGATGGCGAGGCCTTCACGCTGGGCAACAAGGATTGCCTGTACGTGACGATGGGCGCGAAGGACGTGCAGTTTTCGGGTGCCGGCGCGCGTTTCTATCTGGCGTCGTGCCCTGCGCACAAGGCGTTCACCACGCGCGTGATCTCGGTCGCCGACGCCACCACGCTGGAGCGCGGCAGCCTGGAGGAATCGAACGAGCGGACCATCTATCAGATGGTCATCCCGGGCATCTGCGACAGCGCGCAGCTGGTGATGGGGCTGACCGTGCTCAAGCCGGGCAGCGTGTGGAACACCATGCCCCCGCACATCCATGAGCGTCGCAGCGAAATCTACTTCTACTTCGAGCTCGACGGCCCGAACGACCGCGTCTTCCACTACATGGGCGAAGGCGAGGCGATGCGCCATATCGTGATGGGCAATGAGGAAGCGGTGATCAGCCCGCCCTGGTCGATCCACATGGGCTCGGGGACCAAGGCCTATGCGTTCATCTGGGCGATGGCGGGCGAGAACCAGGATTATACCGACATGAACGTGCTGGATATTTGCCAGCTGGCGTAAGGTCGTAAGGCAGACTGCCGCTCGCCTTCTGCGCTCCCCTTCCGCTTGCGGGAGGGGCAGGGGGAGGGGCAGTACCGCACCAATGGTTTCAGGCCCTCCCCCGACCCCTCCCGCAAGCGGAAGGGGAGCGCGCGGGGAGAGCGCGGGAGAAGTTATGCAGAATCCCTTCGATCTCACGGGCCGCGTCGCGGTCGTCACCGGCGCCAATACCGGCATCGGCCAGGGCATCGCGCTGGCGCTGGCCGCGGCGGGCGCCGATATCGCCGCAGTGGGCCGCTCGCCCGCGCAGGAGACCGTGGAGAAGGCGCGCGCGCTGGGCCGCCGCGCGGAGATCATCTCCGCCGATCTGTCGACCATCGAGCCTGTGGACAGAATCGTGGACGAAGCTGTGGAAAAGCTCGGCGGGCTCGACATCCTGGTCAACAATGCCGGCATCATCCGCCGCAACGACAGCCTCGACTTTACCGAGGAGGATTGGGACGCGGTGGTCGATACCAACCTCAAATCGGTGTTCTTCCTGTGCCAGGCCGCGGCGCGGAAGATGATCCCGCAAGGGCGCGGCAAGATCATCAACATCGCGTCGATGCTGACCTTCCAGGGCGGCATCCGCGTGCCCAGCTATACCGCGTCCAAATCGGGGATCGGCGGGATCACCAAGCTGCTCGCGAACGAATGGGCGGCCAAGGGGATCAACGTCAACGCGATCGCCCCCGGCTATATCGCCACCAACAACACCGCCGCGCTCCAGGCCGACGCGGCGCGGAACCGCTCGATCCTCGAACGCATCCCCGCCGCGCGCTGGGGCTCGCCCGACGATATGGGCGGGGCGGCGGTGTTCCTCGCATCCTCGGCGTCGGACTATGTCCAGGGCCATATCCTCGCGGTCGATGGCGGGTGGCTGGCACGATGAGCGATAGCCGCCCGATCGCGTTCTTCGGCGAAGTCATGCTGCGCCTCTCGCCGCCGGGGCGCGAGCTGCTGCTCCAGACCAATGCGCTCCAGATCCATGTCGGCGGGGCGGAGGCGAATGTCGCGACGGGGCTCGCGTGCCTCGGCCATGCCGCGCGGATGGTGAGCGCGGTGGCCGACAACCAGCTTGGCCATGCCGTGATCCGCGAGCTGCGCGGGCGCGGGGTGGACACCTCGACGATCGCCGCCGAGCCGGGGCGGCTGGGGCTCTATTTCCTCCAGCCAGGCGCGGGGCTGCGCGCGTCCGAAGTCGTCTATGACCGCGCGCATTCGGTGTTCGCCGATCGCCCCGCAGCGGCATGGGATTGGGACAAGGCGCTCGACGGCTGCCAGCGACTCCATCTCTCCGGCATCACCCCGGCGATCGGCCCCAACAGCGCCGATGCGGCCATCGCCGCTGCCGAGGCGGCGGGCGCGCGGGGCATTCCGGTGTCGTTCGACGGCAATTACCGCGCGCGGCTGTGGGAGGCGTGGGACAGCGATCCGCGCACCGTGCTGACGCAGTTGATCGGCCATGCCGATGTCCTGTTCGGCAACCATCGCGACATCTCGTTGCTGCTCGGCACGCATTTTTCGGGCGACGGCGCCGATCGGCGGCGCGAGGCGGCGGAGGCGGCGTTCGCGGCCTTCCCCAAGCTCCAGCTCATCGCTTCGACTGCGCGCCATGTCGATGACGCCGACAGCCACCGCATCGCCGCGCGCGTCGATACCCGCGCCGAGGGCTATCAGACCCCCGAGCTGCTGGTGGCGGGCATCGTCGACCGGCTGGGCGCGGGCGATGCCTTTGCGACGGGCGTGCTCCACGGGCTGCTGGAGGGCGGCGACGCGCAGGCGACGGCGCAGGCGGGGCTGGCGATGACCGCGCTCAAGCATTCGCTGCCGGGTGACGCCAGCCTGTTCACGCGTGCCGATCTGGCGGCCTTTACCGAGGGCGGGATGGATGTCCGGCGGTGAGATCGACCGCCGTACGCTGATCGGCGCAGGCGCCGCGCTGCTGGTAGCGGGCGGCGCACGCGCTGCGACGGCGGAAACGGTGCGCGCGCCCGATGGCGACTATGCCGGCGACAGCGACGGCGCGATCCGGCGTTTCCGCGGCATCCGTTACGCCCGCGCGGAACGTTTTCGCGCGCCCGTTCCGGTCTCCGCGCCGGGCGAGCGCATGGAGGCGCGCGGCTTTGGACCGGTCGCCCCGCAAAAGGGCAAGTACGCGCCCCAGTCCGAGGATTGCCTGTTCCTCAACGTCTGGACCCCCGGCGCCGACGCGCGCGCGCGGCGTCCGGTGATGCTCTATATCCATGGCGGCGCCTATTCGAACGGCAGCGTCACCGATCCGCTGAACGACGGCGCGACGCTGGCCGCGCGCGAGGATGTCGTGGTGGTGACGGTCAACCACCGGCTCAACGCGCTCGGCTATCTCTATCTGGCGCGGCTGGACCCGCGCTTTGCCGATAGCGGCAATCTGGGCCAGCTCGACCTCATCCTCGCGCTGCAATGGGTCCGGCGCAACATCGCGGCGTTCGGCGGCGACCCCGATCGCGTGATGGTGTTCGGCCAGTCGGGCGGTGGCGCCAAGATCGCGACGCTGATGGGCATGCCCGCTGCGCAGGGGCTGTTCCATTCCGCCGCGACGATGAGCGGCCAGCAGGTCACGGCATCGGGACCGCAGAATGCGACGCTGCGCACCCGCGCCTATCTGGCGAAGCTGGGGGTCAGCGAGACTAACCTCGCCCCGCTGCTGGAATTGCCGGTCGAGCGGCTGGTCGAGGCGCTGTCGGCGACCGATCCGGTGCTGGGCGGCGGCGTCTATTTCGGGCCGGTGCTCGACATGAAATGGCTCGTGCGCCACCCGTTCTGGCCCGATCCCAACCCGCAATCCAACGCGATCCCGATGATCCTGGGCAACACCCGCGACGAGACGCGGGCGTTCGTGTCCCCCGATTCGGCACGCGTGAAGGCACTGACCTGGGACAATCTCGCCGCCGAGATCGCCCCCGACATGCGCGTCGACATCCTTCCCGAATGGGTCGTCGCGCAATATCGCGCGCAGTTTCCGAACGATGCGCCCGCCGACATCTTCTACCGCGCGACCACCGCCGGGCGGAGCTGGCGCGGCCAGGTGATTGAGGCCGATGCCCGCGCAGCGGCGGGGGCGAACGCCACCTGGGTCTATCAAGTCGATTTCCAGTCCCCGACCCAGCCCAATCGCGGCGCCCCGCACACGATGGACATCGCGCTGGCGTTCGGCACGCTGGCGGCGGAGGGATCGTTCACCGGCACCGGGCCGGATGCCCAGCGGCTGAGCGGGCAAATGATGGCGGCGTTTGCGGCGCTGGCGCGGACCGGCAGGCCGGTGGCGAAGGGCGTGCCCGAATGGCCCGCCTATCGGCTGCCCGATCGCGCGACGATGGTGTTCGACGCCGCCAGCCGCGCAGTGAATGATCCGCGCAAATGGGAACGCGAGCTGTTCGCGAGGGTGCCGTATATCCAGCCGGGGAGTTAGCCCCCCGTTTCCGTCGCCCCGGCCTTGAGCCGGGGTCCCGCTGGCTCTGTCAACCTTCGCAAAGAAGTCAGCGGGGTCCCGGCTCAAGGCCGGGATGACGAAGGCGAGAAAGCCAGCGCCGCCCTACTGCTTCCCCACACCGCGCATCGCGGCGTCGCGGTCGCTCAGATGCTCCTGCACCGGCCCGGCCTGCCCCGGATAGCGCCCCGATTTGGGCTCCATCGTCGCCAGGTCCCAATCGGCCTCGACGAACTTCGCCTTGGTCGGCTTGAACGAGGGGTACGCGCTCACTTCATTCTCGTCGTCGATGATGTCGCCGCGCCCTTCCGCGACGAAGAACAGCACGCGGATATCGTCGGCGTCGCGGTCCCACGGGCGGGCGCCGGCGGTGGCGAGGACGTTCGTCTCGACCGCAGCCGAGGGCAGGATGTCCATCCCCGCGATCGATGCCAGCGGCTTGGGGGCTTCGATCAGCCGCGCCCTGGTCTCGCCATAGCGCCCGAACATCGGCAGCTTCTCGCCATGCCGGTCCACCGCGCGATTGTCGCGGCCATAATAGGCCAGGTCGCCGTCGCCGCCCAGCATCAGGAACGACAGCCCCGGATCGGTATCGTTGCCGCCGCGCAGGACATTGCCGATCGCAGTGATCTCGCCGGTGACATAGGGATGATCGGCCCATTCGAGCGCCATCAGATTATAATGCACCGCCCGGTGCCCGGGATTATAAATCAGGTTGTTGACCATCAACACCTGCGCCCCGCCCTTCACCAGCGGGTGCCGCTCGACATTATGCGCCCAGATATTGCGATAAAAAACGATGCCGGTGGTGTTGTCATGCACCAGCGACCCCTTCGAATGCTCGCCCTTGGGGTGGCTGGCATTGGCGAGCCCCTCGGCGGCGAGGTTGTTCGAGAAGGTGATGTTGTAGCTGGTACCCTTGCGCCATTCCTCGACGCTGTTGCCGGTGAAGCGCGGGCCTGATGCGGACATGTTCTCGTCGACTGCCCAACTGAAGCTGTTGTGGTCGAGGATCACGTCATGCGCGGCGACGGTGGAGAAGGCGTCGGCCTCCCACCCGCTGCGCTTGGGCTGGCCGTCGGCGCCGGTGCGGATGCGGATGTGGCGCATGATCACGTCGTGCGTCTTCAGGTCGATCCCGCCGCGAATGATCGTGATCCCGGGCGAGGGCGCGGTCTGTCCCGCGATCGTCAGATAGGGCTCGGTGATCTCCAGCACCGACCGGCGCAGGTCGATCACCCCGCCGACTTCGAACACGACGATGCGCGGCCCCTTGGTCTCCAGCGCCGCCTTGAGCGAGCCGGGGCCGTCCGAGTCAAGGTTGGTGACGCGTACGATCTGGCCGCCGCGTCCGCCCATCGTCTGCGCGGCGGGGCCGACGGCGCCGGGAAAGGCATTCTGCGCGGCTGCGGGGAGCGCCGCAGTGCAGGCCAGGATCAGGGCGAAGGAGTATCCAAGCTTCATGACATGCCTCTCACGGGGTGAAATGCCGGTTATGCTACCGGTTACCGCGGGTATTTTTAGCGGGATGCCAGAAGGATGCAAGGTCGCACGCCGCTGTCCCCAAGGACAGTATCACTTTGGCTCGCGAGCCACTATGCTCGCAGGATGCAGCGCCAGGGCAAGCCCACGATCAACGATGTCGCCCGCCTCGCCGGCGTGTCCAAAAAGACCGTCAGCCGGGTGATCAACCGATCGCCGCTGCTCAACGCCGATACCCGCGCCAAGGTCGAGGCGGTGATCGCCGACCTCGGCTATGTCCCCAATGTCCAGGCGCGCGCGCTGGCATTGCGGCGCAATTTCCTGCTCGGGCTGATCCACGACAACCCCAATGCCCAGATGGTGATGAACGTCCAGGCGGGCATATTGGAGGCGATCCGCGATACCGAATTCGAACTGATCGTCCGCCCGGTCGATCGCGGTTCGTCGACGATGCTCGCGGATGTCCGCAATTTCCTCGAGCGCCAGCGGCTCTACGGCGTGCTGATCCTGCCGCCGGTGTCCGAGAATGAGATGATCGCGCAATTGTGCCAGGAAGTCGGCTGTCGCTATGTACGGATGGGGTCGACCGCGCTCGACACGCCTGAGCACACCGTCGCTTCGAACGATTGCGACGTGGTGGTGCAGGCGGTCAACCACCTGATCGCGCTGGGGCATCGCCGCATCGGGCTGATCGCCGGGCCGCATGGGTTTCGCTCCGCGCGCGAGCGGCGCAAGGGGTTCGAACAGGCGCTGGCGGAGGCCGGCATCCGCCTGCCGCGCAGCCTGATCGCCGATGGCAATTACACGTTCGAAAGCGGGCTGGCCGCCGCCGACCGGCTGCTCGACTTGTCGCCGCGCCCCACGGCGATCTTCGCATCGAATGACGAGATGGCGGCGGCGACGCTTCATGCCGCGCGGCGCCGGGGGATGACCGTGCCCGACGACCTGTCGATCATCGGGTTCGACGATACTGCGATCGCGTCGCATATCTGGCCGCCGCTGACCACGGTGCATTGGCCGATCATCTCGATGGGGCGCTCGGCGGCGCTCAAGCTGCTCGCGGATTTCTTCGGCGACGGGCATGCGGTTGAAGAACCGTCCTTATTCCATTCGACACTGATTCACCGCGCCTCGGTCGCCGCGCCGCGCGCGGAGTGAGACCCCCGGCGGGGGCGGTGTGGCAGGATTGCACCACCGCCAACGGCTTCCTTCGACCGTAAATGACACCGGTTGACTAACTTCGCAGATTGCGGAAACATTGTGGCAACCAAGCGGTAAACGCGGGTGCCGAGCGGACGAAGAGCCGCGGGCGAAGGGGAAAGGATGGCCTTTAAAGGGGGTGCCGCTCTGTGCGTGCACGCTCCGGAAAGCGGTTACCGCCCTCTCTCCCAGGTGCCGTGCCGGCTTGGCCCGAACTTTGGGCTGGGGAGGATTTTTTCCGATGTTTCATACGGTTTCTTCGACGGGGCGCGCCGCGGCGCGTCGTTCCGCCGCCGGTCGCGGGCTGCGCGCAACGTCGGCGCTGGGCGTGCTGGGGATCGCGCTGCTGACCGCGTCGGTCGCGCAGGCGCAGGCCCAGACCGACGCCGACTCGGCGCAGGAAGCAGCGGCGACCGACGAGATCGTGGTCACCGGCTTCCGCGCCTCGCTGCAAAATGCGCTCAACATCAAGCGCAATTCGAACCAGATCGTCGACGCGATCACCGCCGAGGACATTGCCGATTTCCCCGACGCCAACCTGGCCGAATCGATCCAGCGCCTGCCGGGCATCTCGATCGATCGCGACAATGGCGAGGGGCGGACGATCACCGTGCGCGGGCTGGGCGGCGATTTCCAGTCGGTGCGGCTGAACGGCGCAGACGCGCTGAACATCGCCGGCGGCAACAATTCGGATTCGGGCGCCAACCGTTCGCGCGGGTTCGATTTCAACACCTTCGCGTCCGAACTGTTCGGCGGGGTCAAGATCACCAAGACCACCGCGGCGGAGAATGACGAGGGCTCGCTGGGCGCGATCATCGACCTCACCACCGGGCGCCCGCTCAGCTACAAGACCAATCGCTTCGCGCTGGGCGCCGAGGGCGAATATCGCGAGAATGGCAAGACCTGGAACCCGCGCGTCACCGGGCTCGCCTCGGTCCGCGTGACCGACACTTTCGGCATCCTCGTCTCTGGCGCGTACCAGAAGCAGGAGCAGCAGATCGACGCCTATCGCCGCAACATCGGCTCGTTCGACTATACCTATCGCAACTCGCAGCTGAACGGCGTCACGCCGGTCACCTATGGCTTTGCGCGCCCCGGCGGCACCGGCGCCACCTTCGGATCGGACCCCGCGGCTTATTCGCTGGTGAAGCCGACCACGATCATCCCGGCGCTGCCCTCGATCGGGCGGCAGAAGCTCGAATATGAGCGGCTGGGCTTCACCGCGACCGCGCAGTGGCGCCCGACCGACCGGACCGAGATCACCATCGACGGCGTCTATTCGAAATATGACCAATATAGCGAGACCGCCGCGATCACCACGATCGGGCTGAACCGCAACGGCACCAACACGCGGGCGGCACAGACCGGCAGCGCAGGACTGCGCGCGGTCGGTACGACCAACGGCAATGCCGATCGCGTCGCGCTCTATCCAAACTGCGTCCCCAGCGCGATCGTCGATTGCGACGGCACGCTGACCGGAGACGTCATCCTGCCGGGCTATCTCAACAGTCGGAACCCGAACAACCTCAATCCGTTCGATTATTACAACAACGCCGCGTCGCCCGGCTATGTCGCGACCGCGAACCAGACCGGCTATTACACCGAGCTGATCGGGCGCCCGAACACCGTGATCCGCGGCGCGCATGTCAACGCCGCGGGCCAGGCCGATTATCTCGCGCTCGACCGGGTCGACTGGCGCAGTTCGACCGATTCGCAGGATGGATCGACGACCTTCAAACAGGCGACGATCAACCTGACGCAGGAAATCGGCGACCGGATCAAGATCGACGCCACCGCCGGCTGGTCCAAGTCCGAGTTCAGTGCGGTGGGGCTGCTCGCCGAGTTCAACGCGATCGACAAGAACGGCTATGTCTTCGACGAGCGCGGCGGCGGCAAGATGCCGGTATTCACCCCCGGCTTCGACGTCGCCAATGCGAGCAACTGGTCGCTGGTAAAGGGGCTGTCGACGATCCGCTATTTCACCAACAGCGTCAGCAACGAGTTCCGCGTCGGCCGGCTCAATTTCGCCTATGAGGCGACCGACGGCATGACGCTGCGGGCCGGCGGCACGTACAAGAAGTTCGACTATTCGGGCGACCAGGGCCGCCGCAACCAGGCGATCGAGGCTATCAACCCGACGCTGGCCGAGGCAAAGCTGTCGATCACCGACCTGGGCCAGACCGTCGGTTTCGGCCAGGGGCTCAATGTCACCGCGGGCACGCCGACCAGCTTCTACGCCCCCGACCTCGACAAGTTCGTCAACCAGTTCGGCATCGACTGCAACTGCGTCAACAAATGGGGCGATTTCCGCGCAGTGGTCGATGGCCGGCAGCGCGCGGCGGTTTCGGAACGCGACCTGTCGGGCTTTTTCCAGGTCGATTACGACATGACCCTGCTCGGTGGCCCGCTGCGCGGCAATGTCGGGCTGCGCGTCGCCAATACGCGCGTGGCGGGTTCGGGCAATGTCGGCGGCGCGGACGGCGTCGCGGGCGTGCCCGTGACCGCCAACAACGAATATTGGGACTGGCTGCCGTCGATGAACGCCAATTGGGAGTTTGCCGAGGGCGCCATCCTGCGCTTCGCCGCCGCCGAGGTGATTTCGCGGCCTCAGCTCGCCAGCCTGACGCCTGGCACCACGTCCTTCTCCAGCGGGCTCGCCACCAACGGCTCGGCGCCGACGGTGACGGTGGGCAATCCCTATCTCAACCCGTTCCGCGCGACCAATTACGACGTCAGCATCGAAAAATACTTCCGCAACAACGGGCTGATCGGGCTGACGCTGTTCCAGAAGGATCTGGGCAGCTTCCCGCAGCAGATCGCGGGCGAGGCGCCACTGTCGAGCGTGTTCGAGCCGGCAATCTACCAGCAGATCGTCGCATCGATGACCAGCCCGACGCTCCAGGCCTATACGCTGGCCGGCGGCACCTGGGGCATCCGCCAGTTCCAGGACGCGCCGGGGGGCACGATCAAGGGATTCGAAGTCAATCTGCAGAGCGACTTCTTCTTCCTGCCCGCGCCGTTCAACCGGTTCGGCGTCACCGCCAACTATACGCATATCGATTCGAAGCTGAGCTATCTGACGGGCACGGTGCTTGCCACGGCGCAGACCGGGACGGCGTCGACCGCGGCGAACAGCTATGCCGAGGGGCCGTTCCTCAACACCTCGCCCGATGCATTCAACGCGACGCTCTATTATGAGGACAAGCTGTTCTCCGCCCGCGTCTCGGGCTCGTTCCGGAAACGCTATGTCAACCGCTTCCCGCTCGCCAGCGGGACGTGCAGCGTGGGTACGACGACCAATGCCGGTGCGGCGTGCAACTCGCCCGTGATCGGCGATTTCGGCTATAACGAGGACACGCTCAACATCGACTTCGCGCTGGCGCTGAGCCTCACCGACTTCGCCAAGCTGTCGCTCGAGGGGCGCAACATGACCAATAACCCGCAATATCGCACGATGTATGCGGCGAACCCGGTGTCGCAAACCTATGCGAGCACCGGGCGGATCATCACCGGCGGGCTGCGGCTGGTGTTCTGACGCGGCGGCGGGGGGCGGTGGCGTGTGCCGCCCCCGCCGGTCTCATGGCAGCAGGATCGTCGATCCCTCGGTCTGCCCCGCCTCCAGCCGGCGATGCGCCTCGGCGGCATCCTGCAGGGCAAAGCGCTGGCCGATCTCGGGGCGCAGCACGCCGGACGCGACCAATTCGAACACCCGCGCCGATCCCGCGGCGCGCTCCTCGGGCGTCACATAATAGTCGAACAGCTTGGGCCGCGTGACGAACAGCGAGCCATGCTGGTTGAGCGTGCCGAGCGCGACACCCTCCACCGGCCCGCTGGCATTGCCATAGCTGAGAATCAGTCCGCGCCGCGCGGTGGCGGCCAGCGATGCCGGCCAGGTCGCGGCGCCGACGCCGTCGAACACCGCCTGCACGCCCGCGCCGCCGGTGATCTCGCGCGTCCGGGCGGCGATGTCGTCCCGGCGCGAGAGGAGGACATGCGCCGCGCCCGCCGCCTGTGCGCGTGCGGCCTTCTCCTCGGTGCCGACGGTGGCGACGACGGTGGCGCCGAGATGGTGGAGCCATTGCACCAGCAACTGGCCGACGCCCCCCGCCGCGGCATGGACCAGCACGGTCCACCCCGGCTGCACCTTCGCGGCGCGCTCGACCAGGAACTCGGCGGTAAACCCCTTGAGCAGCACCGCGGCGGCGGTCTCGTCGTCGATCGCATCGGGGAGGCGGAACAGGCTGTCGGCGGGCAGGTTGCGTTCGGTTGCATAGGCGCCGATCGCGGGGCCGAACGACGCCACCCGGTCGCCGGGCGCAAAGCCGGTGACGCCGGCGCCGACATCGGTGACCACGCCCGCGCTCTCCATCCCCAGCCCGCTCGGCAGCGGCACGGGATAAAGCCCCGAGCGGTGATAGGTATCGATGAAGTTCAGCCCGATCGCAGCGGTACGGATGCGCACTTCGCCCGGGCCCGGCGCGGGTACGTCCTGCTCGACCCATTCGAGGACCTCGGGACCGCCGGTGCGGGAAAACTGGATGCGGTGCGCCATGGTCGGGCCTTTCGAGAGGGAGGCGCCGATTTCGGGTGCGCCGGGGCCAGATCAAGCGGACGCGGGCAAATAATCCCCCGAACGGCTTTGAGGGCGCGGCGATCTTGCTCTATGCGGCGACGGGAGCGGGGGAGGCACGCATGGCGGGTTGGACGATCGGGATTATCGGCGGTTCGGGCCTCTACGATGTCGACGGCATCGAGGATGGCGAATGGGTCGCGTGCGAAAGCCCCTGGGGGGCGCCCTCCGACGATTGCTTCGTCGGCTGGGTCGGGCCGGTCAGGGTCGTGTTCCTGCCCCGCCATGGTCGCGGCCACCGGATCGGGCCGTCGGAACTGAACGCCCGCGCCAATATCGACGTGCTCAAGCGGCTGGGCGTCACCGACATTCTGGCGGTCTCGTCGGTCGGCAGCCTCGTCGAGGATCGCCCGCCGGGCAGCTTCACCATCGCCGACCAGTTCATCGACCGGACCAAGGGCCGCGCGTCGAGCTTTTTCGGAAGCGGCATGGTCGCGCATGTCTCGATGGCCGATCCGGTGTGCCCGCGGCTGTCGGCGCTGGCGGCGGACGCGGCGCGCGCGGGCGGCGCGCAGACGCATGTCGGCGGCACCTATCTGGCGATGGAGGGGCCGCAATTCTCGACGCGCGCAGAGAGCCATCTCTATCGCAGCTGGGGCTGCCACATCATCGGGATGACCGCGATGCCCGAGGCCAAGCTCGCGCGCGAGGCCGAGCTGCCCTATGCGCTGGTCGGGATGGTCACCGATTATGACTGCTGGCGCGAGGGCGAGGAGGCGGTGGATGTGGCGCAGGTGATCGCGCAACTTTCGGCCAACGCGGCGAAGGCGCGCGCGATGGTGATGCACCTGCTGCGCGCGCTGCCTGCCGAGCGCCCCGCCTCGCCGATCGACGCCTGCCTCGATACGGCGCTGATCACCGCGCCGCACGCGCGCGATCCGAACCTTCTTGCCAAGCTCGATGCGGTCGCCGGCCGCGCCCTGGGGAAATGACATGTTGATCCTTGCCGCCCTTGCCCTGTTCGCGCAGGAAGCCCCCGCCGTCGATCCTTCGCAGGACACCGCGTGGATGAACCGCCAGATGCTGGCGCTGGCCAGCCTGAAGGGCGGCGAGGGGTGGCACTCCGCCGAGGGCGGGCTGCGCTGGCGGCGCGTAAAGGGCGACGGCGCGGGCACACACCCGAGCGCGACCGACCAGGTGACGATCCACTATGCCGGCAGCTTCATCGACGGCACCGAATTCGACAGCTCCTATGGCCGCGGCCCCGCCACCTTCCCGCTCGACCGGCTGATCCGCGCCTGGCAGATCGCGGTCCCGCTGATGGGCGTCGGCGACACGATCGAAATCGCCGTCCCCTCGGACCTAGGCTACGGCCCGCGCGGCAAGGGGCCGATCCCCGGCGGCGCGACGCTGTTGTTCAAGATCGAGCTGCTCGGCATCGGCGGCTGAAGCGGGCGCGGGCGACTGCGTTAGATCTTGGCGGAAACCAGACACAGGGCACACGCTTAGTTAGCGTGTTGCTCAGTTATCACGCCGCGACTTTAAATGTTTCCGGTTCTTTACAGAATGTTTCCAACTCGGGCAGGGCTGTAACGGGCCATCCGGGGGGAGGCCCGCTTACCCAAGCGCGCCGCCTACCCAGCGGCCTCCGGAGGCAACAGCCCCATGCAGTCCTCGACACGCTCTCATTTCGCGCGGCTCAGCCGCAGCGCCGCGCCGTTCGCACTTGCACTCGGATCGATCGCACCCGCAATGGCGCAGACCGCGCCGCAGGTGCCGGTCGCGCAGGACGCCCCAGCCGCCGACGACGGCGCGCAGGACCAGATCGTCGTCACCGGCTCGCGGTTCCGCCGCGCCGACACCGAGACGCCGTCGCCGGTCACCGTGCTGACCGCCGATACGCTCGACAAGGCCGGCATCACCACGATCGCCGACGCCATCCGCTCGATCTCCGCCGACAGTGCCGGATCGATCGGCACGGGCTTCCAGACCGGTTTCTCCGCCGGCGGTTCGGCCGTGTCGCTGCGCGGGCTGGGTGTTTCGTCGACGCTGGTGCTCATTGACGGGCTGCGCTCGACCAATTTCCCGATCAACGACGACGGCCATAACGCCTATGTCGACCTGAACAGCATCCCGTTCAGCCTGGTCGACCGCGTCGAAGTCCTCAAGGACGGCGCTTCGTCCAGCTACGGCGCCGATGCGATCGGCGGCGTGGTCAACATCATCCTCAAGAAGCAGTTTACCGGTCTCGAAGGTTCGATCGAGGGTGGTGCCGCCGAAAAGGGCGATGCCGGGCACCTCCGCGCGGAGCTGACCGCAGGCTATGGCGACTACGAGGCGCAAGGCTTCAACATCTATATTAACGGCGAGTATCAGCGCGACGGTCGCGTGCTCAGCCACGACCGCGGCTTTCCGTATAACACCCGCGACCTGCTCGCGATCGGCGGCAACGACGGCAACGCCGACGACAGCTCGCTGACCCAGAATGTGCCGACCGCCTATGTCGGACGCGTGCGCCAGAACGATCTCAACAACCCGCTCAGCGGCGCGACGGGATCGCCCCAGACCAGCCAATATACTGCGCTCGGCCTCGCCAATTGCAGCCGCGGCACGTTCACCGTCGCCGCCGGCACCGGCTGCAAATACGACCTGACCGACATGTATCGCCAGCTCCAGCCGCTGCAGGAGCGCTATTCGGTCAATGGCCGTGTCAGCTATCGGGTCGCCGACAATATCGAGGGCTATGTCACCGGCAGCTATAGCCGGTCCTATGTCAGCATCCACGGCATCCCCTCGGCGATCCGTCAGACCCAGCCGTTCGGCGCCAGCCCCCTGACCGCGTCGAGCAACCCCGGCATCGTGCTGCCGGTCTATATCTGTCCGACCGGAAACAATTGCGCGAACGCGGCGACTCCGGGCCGCACGCTGAACCCCAACAATCCCTATGCTTCGGCCTTTGCAAACGACCCGTCCAATGGGGCCGCGCGCATCTATTACCTGTTCGGCGACATTCCGGCCGGGAGCGAGCGCAACAACGAAGTCTATCGCGCGGCCGCGGGCTTGCATGGCAGCTTCGAAGGCGGCTGGGACTGGAGCATTGACGGCGTCTATGCCCGCGACAATCTGAGCATCACCCAGCACGGCCTGATCAACATCGCCGCGCTGCGGACTGCGATCAACACGGGCTCGTACAATTTCGTGAACCCGTCGCTCAACACGGCGGCGGTGCGCAACGCGCTCTCGCCTGACAAAACGACGCCGTCCTATTCGCAAATGTACAGCCTCGACGCCTCGATCACCAAGGCGCTGGCCGAACTGCCCGGCGGCACGCTCCAGTTCGCCGTGGGCGGGCAGGTCCGTCGCGAGAAGCTGGAGAACAACAACCAGAACGCCGCGCTCGACACCTATGGCCTGACGACCGCTTCGGCATTCGGCGAGCACACGGTTTCTGCCGGCTATTTCGAGCTCGACGCACCGATCCTGAACGTCCTCGATGTCAACGCGTCGGGCCGCTACGATCATTATTCGGAAGGGTTCAGCCACTTCTCGCCCAAGGTCGGCGTGAAGTTCACGCCGATCAAGCAGATCGCCCTGCGCGGCACCTATTCGCAGGGCTTCCGCGCGCCGACCTTCGCGGAATCGGGTCCGCGCAGCCAATATGCGGGCTTCGTGACGACGACGCCGCCTTGCGCGTTCCAAATCGCCCATGGCGGCGTGGCAAGCGGCACCGGCTGCACCACCGGGGGCAACGCATATAATCTTCCCTATTCGCTGGGTCGCGGCGTCGCAGGCAATCCCGATCTCGAACCGGAAACCTCGCGCAGCTTCACGGCCGGCACGATCCTGCAGCCGGTCTCCTGGCTCAGCTTCACGGCGGACTATTATAATGTGAAGAAATCGAAGCTGATCATCGCCGGGCCCGATATCGGCAAGGCCGTCAGCGCGTATTTCGGCGCGGCGAACCTCGCGGCTGCACAGGCGGCGGTGGCTGCGGTTGGCCCCGGCTATTCGGTCAATACCGTCGACGGCGCCGATCCGCTGTTCCCCAATGCACTGCCCCGCGTGCTGATCATCAACGTGCCCTATGTAAACGCCAATTACGCGATTACGTCGGGCATCGACCTGGCGGCGACGGCGAACATCCAGATTTCGCCGGGGATCAAGTTCACCAGCCGTATCGAGGCGACTCACACTTTCCAATATGATCTGCACACCACGACTGGCGTGCAGAAATATGCCGGGACGCTGGGACCCTATGACCTGTCGTCGGGCAACGGCACGCCGAACTGGCGCGGCAATTGGCAGAACACGCTCGACTTCGGCAATTTCTCGCTCAGCCTGACCAGCTATTATGTCGGCCGGATCAAGGAAGTGTCGACCGACCAGCAGACCGCACCCTTCACCACGGATTGCTCGGCAAGCCTGTATCGTTCGACCGACCTCAACAAATTCTGTTACGTCAATTCGTTCATCAGCAACGACCTGAACGCGACGGTCCGGGTGAACGACGGCTTCACCTTCTACGTCAACGTGAAGAACGTGCTCGATGCGCGCGCACCGATCGCTCCGGCGGCCTATTCCAGCGCGCCGAACTTCCTGACGACCTGGCATTATGCGGGTCTGATCGGGCGCCAGTTCCGGGCGGGCGCCAACTTCCGCTTCTGATCGCAACTACCTCGCGAGCCTTTGGGGGCGGCTTCCTTTTGGGAAGTCGCCCCCATTTTTGTGCGCCCGGGGTAAACACGCCAGACATATCCGGAAATTTTGAGGAAATGCCCTGATTCCAATCCCATCCTCGGGCGGGGGGACAATACGGGTGTTCGTAATGTTCCGGCAGGTGGACCTGGTTTCGAGCGACAAGGGCGGCGGCGATACCGCCGCTCCGGTCGTGTCGCGCGACGGCCGGGTGCCTCCCGAGACCTCGCCGCTCGAGCGGCTGCTGTACCGCCCGGTCCCGCTCTGGCTGTTGCTGCTGGTGATCGTGCTCGGCGCGGGCGGGCTGATCGCGTTCGGGGCCGTGGTCGATGGCTGGCAGAAGTCGGGCGCGCTCGGTCGCGCCGCGATCCAGACGGCGCGCCTGCCCGATACGATCAAGCGCAGCTTCGAAGGCAGCGCCCCCTATTTCCGCGGCCAGTATCCGCGCCTGCCCGCCGGATTCTGGCGCAACCCCGCACAAGGGCTGGTCGATCCCGGCTATGCATTGGTCTCGCCCTATGACCCCGAACGCGGGCGCTCGGTGGTCCGGCTGATCCGGCTCAGCGACGGCGCGACGCTGCGCGATATCGTGCCCGATGTCGACGCCGCGAACGCGCGCTCGCGCTTCACTTCGGCGCTGACCGATGTCCGGCGTGACAAGGATGCGCCACGCAACCGGCTGATGCATCCGCTGCTGCTGTCCGATGGCAGCATCGTGGTCCATGATTCGTCGCCGCTCGCCCGCTATGATCCGTGCGGACGGCTGATGTGGAGCCTCGACGGGATCTTCACCCATTCCACCGAGCGGGGCCCGGACGGGACGCTCTGGGTGCCCTATCGCCATCCGCGCCCGACCGAGCCGGGGGTGCGCCCGACCTTCTGGGACGATGCCGTCGCCAATGTCTCGCCGGACGGGACGCTGCTGTCGAGCGTGACGGTCGCCGCGATCCTCGAACGCAACGGGCTCGGCCATTTGTGGCGGGGGCGGCCGTATAGCGACGATCCGTTCCACCTCAACGATATCCAGCCGGTGATGGCCGACGGCCCCCATTGGCGGCGGGGGGACGTGTTCCTCAGCCTGCGCAACCTGTCGATGGTGGCGCTGTATCGCCCCGCGACCGGGCGCATATTGTGGTGGCGGGTGCTGCCCTGGCGCTTCCAGCACGACGTCACGATCCTCGACGATCATCGCATCTCGGTGTTCGATAACAATGTCCTGATGGGCTATCCGCGCGAGGCCGTGAACGGCACCAATCGGCTGCTGGTGCAGGATTTCGCAAAGGGCGTCACGACCTCGCCCTATGCCGAGGCGTTTCGCCGCAACGCGATCGCGACGCGCGCGCAGGGGCGGGGCACGCCGCTCCCCGATGGCGACGCGATCGTCGAGGAGACCGAGCAGGGCCGCCTGCTCCGCGTCGCGCCGGATGGCACGGTGCGCTGGCGCTATATTTCCGCCGACGCCCAGCAGCGCCGCTTCGCGCTCGCCTGGGCGCGCTACCTCGATTCCTCCACCGATGGCACTGCCATCCAGAAAGCGATGACCACTCCATGCGTCTGACCCTACCCCATCTCTGCGCGCTCGCGGCGGCGTTGCTGCTCGCCACCGCGCCCTCGGCCGCTTCGGCCTATACCGGCCCCGGGCTCGGGTTCGGCGCGATCGGCGTCGCCTTCGGGCTGATCGGATCGCTGCTGCTCGCGATCGCCTCGCTGGTCTGGTACCCGGTCAAGCGCGTGCTCCGCCGGGTGCGCGGCGCGGCCAAGCGGCGCGAGCGCTGATGGCGCTGCTGGTTGCGCTGCTGGCGGTGGTCGCGGTGCTCGAACTGGCGCGCGCGCTGCCGCTGTTGGCGGCGTTCGGCGCGATGGCGGAATGCAGCCAGCGCGCGATGCGGCTGATCGCGCTGCGCGGCGTGTCCGAATGGGGCAAGGAGCGCGCGATGCAATTGCTGGCGCGGCGGCTGTTCGCGCGCTCGCTGCGCGCCGGGGCCTTGTTGGTGGTGGTCGCGTCGCCCTTTGTCGCGCTGCTCTGGGCGGGCTCGGACCCCGAATCGCAGCTCCATCTCGATTGGACCACGCGGCTATGGGTGTTCCCGCTCGCGCTGGGCTATGCGTTGTTCCGCACGCAGCTGGGGCGCCGTGTACAGCCGCGCTGACCGCCTGCTCCACCATCTCGCGCTGGACTATCGTCCCGTGCTGGAGGCGTCGTTCGATTTCGAGCGGGCGCGGCACGGGCGCGCGGCGCGGGTGCAGCCGATCGATCGCCCGGTGTTCGTCAGCGGACTCGCGCGGGCGGGGACGTCGATCCTCACGCGGATGCTGCACGGCGCCGGCGGCTTCGTCGCGCCCTCGTATCGCGACATGCCGTTCCCACTCGCCCCGAACGGCTGGCGCGCGCTGACGATGCGGATGCGGCGGCATGTCGACGCGCAGGAGCGCGGGCATGGCGACGGGCTGACGCATGATCTCGACAGCCCCGAGGCGATCGAGGAAGTCTTCTGGCGCTGCACCGAGGGCGCGCGCTACCGGACGCCGCAGGGCCTCGCGCCCATGGACATCGGCGACGAGACGGTCGCGGCGTTTCGCGACTATGTCGCGCTGGTGCTGATGGCCGGCGGCGGCGGGCGCTATCTGTCGAAGAACAACAATAATGTCCTGCGGCTCGAGGCGCTGGTCGCGGCGTTTCCCGATGCCGTGCTGCTCCATCCGTTTCGCGATCCGGTGCAGCAGGCGCTGTCGCTGCGCCACCAGCATCTCCGCGCCTGTGCGCTGGCGGCAGAGGACCCGTTCCGCGCGCGGTTCATGACGTGGCTGGGCCATCACGAGTTCGGCGCGGATCGGCGTCCGTTCGTGCTGCCGGGTGCCCCCGCGGCCGACGCGGCGGGCGAGCAGCTCGATTACTGGCTGGGCAGCTGGATCGCCGTGTATCGCTGGCTGCTCGACGCGCCCGGCGCGGTGCGGCCCCGGCAGATTTTCGTCGATTACGACCGGCTCTGTCGGGCCGATCCGCGGCTGGTCGCGCGGATCGCCGATGCGGCGGGAATAGCGGGGTCGGTCGCGGTTGCGGCGCTCCAGCCGCCCGCCGCGCATCCCGAAGCGGAGGCCGACGCCGGGCTGATCGCGGAGGCGCGCGCGGTGCATGCCCGGCTGGTCGGGTGCGTCCCGCGATGAGTTTGGGCAAGGGCGGGAAGCACGGCTGCGCTCCCCGCCCAAAGCTCAGAAGCGGATGCCGACGCCGGTCAGCACCTTGTTGCTCGAATAGCCATCGGCATAGTTGGTGTAGCGATATTCGCTCTTCCAATAGGCCGTCGGGGTCATCTTCACTTCCAGGCCCGCGCCGACCAGGACGCCGTCCAGATCGCGCTTCTGGCTGTCGGTGACGCTGGCCACGGTCTGGTCCTCGCGGACCTGGAGGTTGGCATAGCCGACCTTGCCGTACAGCAGCGTGTTGGCGGTCAGCGGCGTGCCGATCCGCCCGGCCAGCGTCAGCTCGCGGCGCTGGCGCAGTTCGCCGCCGTCGGTGGCGTCGCCGGTTATCGCGTGGAGATCGGACAGGTTCACGCCGCCTTCGACGCCGACCAGCAGCTTCGGCGTGACCGCAGCGTCATAGCCGATCGCGAATCCATAGCCGAGATCGCTTTGCTTGGCGCGTCCGTCGCTGCCGACATTGGCGAGGTCGAAGCGCAACTGGTCGAGCCCGATCGTGGCCTCTGCACGCGGGCCCTGGAACTCGCTGGCATCCTGCGCGAGCGCCGGGGTGCCCGCAGCCGTGGCGGCGAGGGTGAGGAGGATACGCATAGTCTTCATGATTTAACTCCTGACAAACGCGCGCCGCAGTGGCGGGGGAGCCATTCGGCGCGCTTCAGGAGCTAGGGCGCGAAACGCGCGCGGGCGTTTCGTCGGGTTGCAGCAATGGGGCCATTGCGTGACTTTTAGCGGCAGAGATCGGGCCGGAGGCGACAATGTGGCGTGCCTGCCCCGGTTGGTTCATCGCGCGTACAGCCTTGCGAACGCGGCACAAAAAAGGGAGGGGCGAGCCCCTCCCTTTTCGGTTTTCGGTGCGACGTGCCCTCAGGCAGCGAGGTTGCGCAGCACGTATTGGAGGATGCCGCCGTGCAGGAAATATTCCAGCTCGTTGACGGTATCGATGCGGCAACGGGTCAGGAACGTCTCGACCGTGCCGTCCTCGCGAGTCAGCGTGACTTCGACGTCCTGGCGGGGGCGCAGCCCGGCGACGCCGGTGATCGTGAACACGTCGCTGCCCTTCAGCTTCAGCGACTCGCGCGTCACGCCCTCGGCGAACTGCAGCGGCAGGATGCCCATGCCTACCAGGTTCGAGCGATGGATACGCTCGAAGCTCTCGGTGATGACCGCGCGCACGCCGAGCAGGTTGGTGCCCTTCGCCGCCCAGTCGCGCGACGATCCGGTGCCATATTCCTTGCCCGCGACGATCACCAGCGGGGTGCCGTCGGCCTTGTGGCGCATCGCGGCGTCATAGATCGGCATGACCTGGCCGCCATAGCGGGTCATCCCGCCTTCGATGCCGGGGACCATCTCGTTCTTGATGCGGATGTTGGCGAAGGTGCCACGGACCATGACTTCGTCGTTGCCACGGCGCGCGCCATAGCTGTTGAAATCCTTCTTCGCGACCTGATGCCCCTGGAGGAAGGTGCCGGCGGGGCTGTCCGCCTTGATGCTGCCCGCGGGCGAGATGTGGTCGGTGGTGATCGAGTCGCCCAGGATCGCCAGCGGCTTGGCCTCGACGATGTCCTGCACAGGGGCGGGGGTCATCGACATGCCCTCGAAATAGGGCGGGTTGTGGATATAGGTGCTGCTGACGGGCCAGTTATAGGTGTCCGAACCCTCGACGGTGATGTTCTGCCAGTGCTTGTCGCCCTGATAGACATTGCCATAGCGCGAACGGAACATCTGGTCGTCGATGTTCGCGGCCATCAGTCCGGCGACTTCGGCGTTGGTCGGCCAGATATCCTTCAGATAGACCGGGCCATCGGTGCCTTCGCCGATCGGCGTCTCGTACATGTCCTGGGTCACCGTGCCCTTGAGCGCATAGGCGACCACGAGCGGCGGCGAGGCGAGGAAGTTGGCGCGCACGTCGGGCGAGACGCGGCCTTCGAAGTTGCGGTTGCCCGACAGCACCGATGCGGCGACGATGTCGTTGCCGTTGATCGCCGCCGAGATCGGCTCGGCCAGCGGGCCCGAATTGCCGATGCAGGTCGTGCAGCCATAGCCGACCAGGTTGAAGCCGATCGCGTCGAGATCCTCGGACAGCCCGGCCTTGTTCAGATAATCGGTGACGACCTGCGAACCCGGCGCCAGCGAGGTCTTGACCCAGGGCTTGCGCGTCAGGCCCAGCGCCCGCGCCTTGCGCGCGACAAGGCCGGCGGCGATCAGCACCGACGGGTTCGACGTGTTGGTGCAGCTCGTGATCGCGGCGATGACAACGTCGCCGTCGCCAATGTCATGCTCGGCGCCCTCGACCGCGACGCGCACGGCCTGGTCCTTGTGATAGACCTTGCTCAGATCGCCGTTGAACACTTCGTCGACGGTGTCGAGGCTGACGCGGTCCTGCGGGCGCTTCGGCCCCGCGAGCGACGGGCGCACGCTCGACATGTCGAGTTCGAGCGTGTCGGTGAACACCGGATCGGGCAGCGACGCATCGTACCACATGCCCTGTGCCTTGGCATATGCCTCGACCAGCGCGATCGTCTCGTCGGGGCGCCCGGTCAGGCGCATATAGTCCATCGTCTTTTCGTCGATGGGGAAGAAGCCGCAGGTGGCGCCATATTCGGGCGCCATGTTGGCGATCGTCGCGCGATCGGCCAGCGTCATCATCGGCAGGCCGGGGCCATAGAATTCAACGAAGCGGCCCACCACGCCCTTGGCGCGGAGCATCTGCGTCACGGTCAGCACGAGGTCGGTGGCGGTGATGCCCTCGGCCAGCGCGCCGGTCAGCTTGAAGCCGACGACTTCGGGGATCAGCATCGACACCGGCTGGCCGAGCATCGCGGCCTCCGCCTCGATGCCGCCGACGCCCCAGCCGAGCACGCCCAGGCCATTGACCATCGTCGTATGGCTGTCGGTGCCGACCAGCGTATCGGGATAGGCGATCGTCGTGCCGTCGGGGGCGTTGGACGACCATACCGACTGGGCGATATATTCGAGGTTCACCTGGTGGCAGATGCCGGTGCCGGGGGGGACGACCGAGAAATTGTCGAGCGCCTTCGATCCCCATTTCAGGAACTCATAGCGCTCGGCATTGCGCTCATATTCCAGCTCGACGTTCTCGTCGAACGCCTGGGGCGTGCCGAATTCGTCGACCATCACCGAGTGATCGATGACGAGGTGGACGGGCACCTGCGGATTGATCTTGGCCGGGTCGCCGCCCAGCTTGGTGATCGCATCGCGCATCGCGGCCAGATCGACCACGCAGGGCACGCCGGTGAAATCCTGCATCAGCACACGCGCGGGGCGATACTGGATCTCGCGGTTCGAACGCGCGTCCTTCTGCCAGTCGACAATCGCCTGCGCATCCTCGCGCGTGACGGTGGTGCCGTCCTCGAAGCGGAGCATGTTCTCCAGCAGCACCTTCATGCTGAAGGGCAGGCGCGAAATATCGCCAAGCTTCTTCGCTGCCTTGGGCAGCGAGTAGAAGGCATAGCTGTTGGTGCCGACGCTGAGCGTGTCGCGAGTGCCGAGGCTGTCCTTGCCGATAGCGGTCATGGGGCGCGGGTTCCTTCCCTGTCTTGTCCGATCCGGGGCGCTCGGGGGACGCGGCATGGGGCCGCGCGGGCGCAACGGAGTGCTGCGAATGCGAAGATTCGAGGGAGCCGATAGCAGGGGGGGGAGGGCAGGGGAAGGGGCGCGAGGATGCGCGCAGGCTGCTGGCTAAATGGGCGCCTCCATTTACCCGTTGATGCGATCGTATTGAGGATTCGAGGTGGCGCTTTGGGTAGCCCTGGGGTTTGGCGCTGGGTTTGCCGGGATTTTCAGCGGCTTCCGTAGAGCGCGGACGCAATTATCCCATGGCGGCGCGTCGCTCGTGGAAGATCAGGCGGTGGATGTTGAAGGCCAGGTTGGCGAGCGTGATCTTGGCCTTGGCCCGTTCGATGCCGATGGTGCGGATGAACAGGCCCATGACGGCCTTCTGATGCGCGAACACATGCTCGACGCGGGCCCGGATCTTCGACTTGGTGGCGTTGCCGCGGCGGACATGGGCGGGCATCGGCCTGCCCTTGGGCTTTCTGCGGTGGATGCGGCTGACGCGGCCCTGGGCCTTCAGCCAACGCTCATTGCTCTGGCTGCGATAGGCGGTATCGGCCCAGACATCCGATGCGGTGTTGTCGCTGGTCACCACGTCGCGCAGCATGCGCCCGTCGTAGCGCGCGCCATCGGTGACCTGGCCCTTACGAATGAAGCCGAAGGTCCGGCATATCGAGATGCTGCTTTTATACCCGAAGCTTGGGATTGCGATATCCGGCTGCGGCTTGCCATCGGCGGTCGGTCGCGCCTTGGCGAATTTAAGCGTCCAGCGGGCATCGACATCCTTCTGGCGCGCCCTGGCGGGTTCGTCCGGCCAGATCTCGGCAGCGCTCCGGCCCGCCTTCACCGCGGCCTTCTCGGCCTCGGTGTTGCGTTGTTTGGGCGCGGCGACCAGCGTTGCATCGACAATCTGACCCCCCATCGGCAGATAGCCCCGCGCCTTCAACTGGCGGTCGAAATCGGCAAACAGCGTATCGAGCGCGCCGACCGCAGTCAGCCGCTCGCGGAACATGCGGATCGTGTTCGCATCCGGCGTCGCTGCGCCAAGATCGAAGCCCAGGAAGCGCAGCCAGCTCAGCCGATCCCGGATCAGCCATTCCATTCGCCCGTCGGCCACGTTGTTCTGCGCCGCCAGCACCAGCACCTTCAGCATCACCACCGGATCGTAGGGCGGACGACCACCCTTGGTACCGTCGGAATAGCCCAGTGCAGCTACCAGCGTCGGCCGAAACGCTTCAAAGTCCACGATCCGCGCCAGCACCTCCAGCGGATCGCCGTCCGCTGAAAGGCGCTTCATGTGGTCCGATAATCCGAAAAGCCCAGCCTGCCGCATCGTCCGCTCCCGCTGACCGCCGACAGTGAATCATCACTGCGCCAATTTGGCGAGAGGTAAATGGAGGTGCCCAATGATCCCTCGGGACAATTGTGCCGTCAACCAGTGCGTCAAATGACGAAGTAGTTGCAAAAGGCGTGCGCAGTAATATGGTGAAAGGGATCGATATATCGACTCGTTTGCGTGACAATCCCTCCGGTCGCAACGAATTGGGCGCGGTGCATGCCGCCTCTATGCGGAGGTTTTAGATGCGTGTCGTAGCATTCGTGTTATTATCCACCGGATTATTGCTAAGCGCTTGCGGCGCCAATCATAATTCGATTTATCGCTACAAGCCTATCGCCGATGGCGCCAATTCGATCCTCAGCCTGGACGCCAAGCAACGCGTGGTGATCCGCCAGGGCGACAAATTCTGCAGCGAGCCGCCGCCCGACGTGTTTTCCGTGTATGCGCAGTCGCTTGCCGCCGGTGGCAAGGTGTCGAAATCCGCCGACCCCACCGCGCTCGATGTCTCGGCGAACTTTTCCTATGCTGGATCGGAGCAGGGCGCGACGATCGCCCGGACACAGGCATATAATTTGCTGGCCCTCCAGGTCTATTATAACTGCCTCTCGGGGCTGAACGACGGCGGCGGCGCGCTGGACGGCCCGATCGACCGGGCCCGGCTCCAGCGGCTGATCGTGTCTACGATGGCGATCGAACAACTGACCGGGGCGTTGCGCCCGCCAACGGTGGTGATCGCGGCGAACGGCACTGCGGGCGCCGGGGCCGCGGGGGAAGCGGCGACTCGACTCGACGATGCGCACAAGGCCAGCGTTGCCGCGGCGGGTGTGCTGGCCGGGGCGAAGAAGACCAAGGCCGACCTGGAGGGCAAGGACCCGAAATGCTCGGCGCTGACGGCGCAGGTCTCGGCGGGCACGACGCTGGCTGGCGACGACGCCAAGAAGAAGCAGGCCTGCGACGACGCCGACAAGGCGATCGGCGACGCCACGACCGCCAGCGCCGCAGCGACGGCGCATTACAATGCGATGGTCAAAGCGACCGACGGCGGCGCGGGCACCGTGGCGGGGGCCAGCGCGGTGGCTGCGCAGATCGTCCAGGCATCCGCGCGCGACGAAGCGACGGTGCGCGAAGTGGCGGGTCGGGTGGAGGCGATCGTCAACAAGAACATCCGCGACCAGGACGAAATCCAGTTCTTCTGCATCCGTCTGCTCAGCAACGAGAGCACTCAGGCGGCCGCGGAACAGGCCAGCGGGTCGGGTATCATCGACAGGTGCGGCGAGTATCTGCTCAGGGCAGTGGAATCGGAAACGAACAAGTTGTTCGGGGTCCGCGGCGGCGCGGAGAAAGCGGTGCTCGATTCGCAGGCGAACGAGGCGGAAGACGCGCTCCGCACCGCGACCGACGAGCGCTTCTCGCGCTATTGGGCGCGCGTAGTCGACTCGCAGACCCTGGCGCCCAGCCCCGCAAAGGTCGCGGCGCTGATCGATCCGGTCGCGCAGCGCGGCATGCCTCGGGCGATCGCAGACAGGCTGAAAGCGCTGCGTCAGGCCGCCGACTTCGCCGCGGCGCGCCGCGCCTTCGGGCTGCTGCCGCCGTCGATGCAGGCCATGCTCGTGCAATAAGGGAGGGAAGCGGAATGAGCGATCTGGCGATACTGCTCGCGAAGACCAAGGGCGGGCTGAAGGCCGTGGCGGAAGCCGCCGGCGACCTGGAGATCATCGAGGGGACGGTGCAGCCCTTTGACGGGATCACCACCTTCTCCGATCCGGCCTCGACTCCGCTGGGAGGAATCCATGGCGGAACGCCGGGGTGGATCGCGCTGGCGCGCTTCCCCGCCTGACGCGGCGCTAACCTTGTGCGTGCTTGTCGCGCCGACGCTGCCCGAACAGCATGTTGCGCTCCAGCCGGGTGCACAGCGCGGCGTAATAGGCCTGGAGGAACGGCAGTTCGTCGCCCTGCGCGCCGGTCCAGCCGATGCGGGTGCGGATCGTGCGCGCGACGACGATCATCGCCAGCTCGTCGCCGCGGCGCAGGACTTCCTCGAGCTTCTGCAGCTCGAATTCGCCATAGGCGCCAAGCTGCGCATCGGTGAAGCTGTAGAGCGGTGCCGCCTGCCGCTCGACCACCGCGGCGCGCAGCGTGCGCCGCGGCTGGCGCGCGACCCAGGTGCCGGCGATCAGGTCGCCGACGCGCATATGGTCGCGGTTGAAGAACGGGAACAGGACGAAAACCCCGCTCCACAACAGCCCCGCGCCGGCGGTTGCGAAGTCGGCCAGCCCCTGGCTGCTCTCATAGGCGAAGAAGGACAGCGGCAGGAAAAACTCCAGCTCGCGCATGGCATTGCGCGCGACCACGGCATGCCCCGACAGCCGCCCGCCATTGCGCGCGACGACGCGCATCTTGAGCACGCGCTTGCCGATCGTGGCGCCGCGCGTGCCCAGCTCGAAGGCAGTGAAGTAGAAATTGCGGAGTAGGAAGAAGCCGAGCAGCCAGATCGCGGCCATCGCCTGCCCCCCCGCCGGGCCGGTGCCCACGAGCACGAACAGCGCGGCGATGGTGAATGCGATCAGTACCAGCATCAGGATGATGAGGTCGAGCAGGAATGCCGCAGCGCGCTCGCCCACGCCCGCCAGCTCGAGCCGCAGGTCGACCCCCTCGGGCGTGACGAATTGCCGGGTGCGCGGCTCAGCCATCGGCGGCATCCGTGCGCAGCGGGAGGACGTAGAAATAGAGCAGCCAGCCGAGCAACGCCGCCCCGCCGATCGCCGCGCGCACGCCGTCGGCGCGGATCATCTGGCGGCCCACGCCCTCCAGCACCCCCGCCACGCTCAGCATCACGACGACGCCCAGCATCGCGATTGCCGCGGTCCGCCCCGCCGACACCGCCGCATCGACGCGCGCCGCGCGGCCCGGAAACGCCACCGCCATCCCGATATGCAGCCCCGCCGCGCCCGCCAGCGCAATCGCGAACAGCTCGGTCGTGCCATGGATCGACAGCCAGGCGGCGGCGGCCAGCCCCAGCCCTTTCGGCACATAGATCGCCAGGAACGCGCCGAGGATGCAGCCATTGTAGAACAGCAGCAGCACCGTCGGCACCCCGAACGCAAAGCCCAGCGCGAAGCACATCAGCGCCATCTGGCTGTTATGGGTGAAGAGGAAGGCCGCAAACACCGCGAGCGCATCGCCCGGATCATAGAGCGTCGCGCGCAGCTCCGCCGCCGAAGCATGCGGCCCGCGCCCGCCCGCCAGGTCGGAGGGCAGGATCGCGTAGAACCACGAAGGATCGCGCGACACCATCCAATAGGCGGCGAGCGTGCCGATCAGCAGCATCGCCACCGCCACCCCGGTCTCGCGCCCCAGGCTGCGGATCGCCTGTGGCCAGGCCACGGCAAAGAACTGCGCGATGCGGCGCCATAGCGGCGGCTGGACGCCGTAGAGGATGAAATAGGCGCGCGCGGCGAGCGATTCGAGATAGCCGACCAGATCGGCGTCGAGCGACGTCTCGCGCGCGACCGACAGCGACGACAGCGCGCCGCGATACAGCACCGGGAGCTCGAACAGATCCTCGTTCGACAGCGACGATGCGCGCCCGCGCTCGATCCGCGCGATCAGCGTCTCCAGCCGCTCCCAATCCGCTTGGCGCAGGTCGCGGAAGCGGGCGCCGGTCGGATCGGGGACGCTCACAACAGGTTCCTCCGCTTGAAATCGAGATATTGGCGGACCAGCGCGGGGCCGACCGCGTCGTGCGCGGCCTCCAGCACATGGATGCCCAGCCGCCGCAGCCGCGACACGACGATCCGCCGCTCGCGCAGCATCGCCGCCGCCGTGACGGCGCGCGAGACATCGTCGATCGTGCGCGGCTCGGCGGCGGCGATCGATTCGAGCTCGACATCGTTCAGGACCACGAACAGCACCAGATGACGCCCCATCAGGCTGGCGGCGGCGCGGATCATCAGCTCGGCGCCCGCCTGGTCGGTGAACTCGGTGAACACCACCACCAGCGACCGGCGGGTGAGGTCGCCCGCCAGCGTCGCGAGCGCGAGGGTGAAATTGGTCTCGGCGGTGCTATAGTCGAGCTCGCCCGCCAGCCGCTGCATCAGCGGGAAGGCGCGGGTGCCCGAAACCGCGCCCGACGCGATGCGCGGCTTCGAATCGAACCCGAACAACGCCACCCGGTCGCCAAGCCGCAGCGCCGAATAGGCCGCGAGCAGCGCCGCGCTGATCGCGCGATCGATGCGCGGCAGCCCGGCGACCGGCTCGCACATCACGCGCCCGGCATCGATCGCGAAGACGATCTGGTTGTTGCGCTCGATCCGGTTCTCGCGCGCGAACAGCTTGTGGTGGCGCGCGCTCGCCTTCCAGTCGATCGTGCGGCGCTCCATCCCCGATCGCCATTCGGCCAGCGCCTCGAACTCGCTGCCCTCGCCGCGCTCGACGCGCGCCATCTCGCCCGCCTGTGCGTCGCGCAGCAGCATCGCGGCGGCTTCGCGCACCGGGCGGATATCGGGGGTGACGACGATGCGGCGGTCGAGCGTTTCGACGCGCTGGCGCCAGACGAGCCGCAAGGGGCCGGTCCAGCGGCTCCATACCGACGCGATGCCGTCGGTGCCGCGGCGGACGGGATCGAACGCGATCCGCGCCTGGCGCTCGCCGGGGGCGAAGCGGATCGTGTCGGCGCCGCGCGGGCGCAGCCTTGGCCCGGTGGCGAGCGCAAGCTCCAGTCCCGGCGGGGCAGCGGACAGGGTGATGTCGACGAGCAGTGGCGCCCCGATCTCGACCGCGCCGGGGCAGGCAATGTCGATCTGCGGCGGCGCGGCGGCAAGCAGCGCGTCGAGCGCCACCAGCGCAAGGATCAGCGGAATCCACACCAGCCCGATCGCCCAGATCTGCGGCAGCGCGACGCCGACCAGCAACGCCAGCGGTGCGCCGGCGGCCATCAGCATCACGCTCTGCCGCGTCGGGCGTATCAACGCGGCGCCTCCACCTGCTCGACCAAGGCCGCGATCACGGCGTCGACCGATCGCCCGTCAATCTCGGCGGCGGGGGACAGGATCACGCGGTGGCGCAGCGCGGCGGGGGCGAGCCGCTTCACATCGTCGGGCAGCACGAAATCGCGCCCGTCCAATGCGGCGCGCGCGCGGGCGGCGGCGGCGAGCGTCGCGGCGGCGCGGGGCGAGGCGCCGATCTGGAGATCGCCGGTGCTGCGCGTCGCGCGGACGAGGCGGACGACGTAATCGACGACTTCCTCGGCCAGCCGGTTCGCCGCGACCGCATCGGCGGCGGCGCGGATCGTGGCGGCGTCGGCGACCTGCGCCACGCCCCATTCCTCGGGCCGGGGCATGCCGAAGCGATTGCCCATCGCGGTGACGATCCGGTGTTCTTCCTCGGCGCTGGGATAGCCGACTTCGTACTTGAACAGGAACCGGTCGAGCTGCGCCTCGGGCAACGGATAGACGCCCTGATTCTCGATCGGGTTCTGCGTCGCGACGACCATGAAGCGGTCGCTCAGCCGGTGGTCGACGCCGTCGATCGTGACGGTACGCTCCTGCATCGCCTCGAGCAGCGCCGCCTGGGTCTTGGGCGGTGTGCGGTTGATTTCGTCGGCGAGCAGCAATTCGGTGAAGATCGGCCCGCGCGTGAGCGTGAAGGACGAGGTCTGGAAGTTGAACAGGTTCGATCCGAGGATGTCGCCGGGCAGCAGGTCGGGGGTGAACTGGATGCGGCCATAGTCGAGCCCCGCCGCGCGCGCGAAACACTGCGCGAGGAAGGTCTTGGCGGTGCCCGGCGGCCCTTCGAGCAATATATGTCCCGAGGCGAACAGCGCGACGAGCATCAGCTCGACGGCTTCGTCGAGCCCGACCACCGCCTTGCCCACTTCGGCGCGGATCGTGTCGCCCAGGGCCTTTACCTGCTCAATGTCCACGGGTGACGGTCCTTTTCCAATGATAGAGGGCGCGCGCGGCGGAAAGCAGCGCGGCGGTGTCGCGGGCATCGGCGGCGCGCGCCGCGAGCTGCGAATAGGGTTCGCCGCCATGCGGCAGGCGATCGAGATAGGCGTCGAGCGCCGGGCCGCTCAGGCCCGCAGGCGCGCCGGTATCGGCGGCGACCGAATCGCGTACCAGATGGGCATAGCGCTCGCCGGTGCAGTGCCGCCGCCGCGCCAGCCGCAGCAGCGCCGCGCCGTTATCCGCCAGCGCGCGCTTGCCGAACGCCAGCGCGCGCTCGGGCACCGCGACGGGGCCGAAACGCAGCATCGCGTGCCACCCCGCGAGCAATGCGGCGAGCAGGATGCACAGCGTCAGCGGCAGGAAGGGCGGCTCGACCGCGAGCTTGAGCAGATTCGGGTTGCGCCCGAACCCGTGGAGCGTGAGGTCGAACGCGATCGGGCTGTCCTCCGCTGCGGCCTGGCCGAGGATGTCGAGCGCGCGCTCTGCCCCTGCCAGCGTGGCGAGGCCGCGATTGTCGAACAGGTCGGGGTCGGCGACGAAGATCGCCAGGCTGTCGTCGAGATAGGCGGCCAGCACATCGCCCTCCGGCGAGTCATAGGCGCTGTCGAGATCCGGCCCCGACAGCGTGCGGAAGCCCGATCGTCCCTCGCCGATCGTCACCTTCGCGGACAGGGACACGGGCATCGCGGCCAGCACCGGCGGCAGCGTCCCCGTCGACTGGACCCAGGCGGGCTTGTTCGGCAGCGGGGCGACGCGCCATTTGGGCAGGATCACGATCGTCGTCAGGTCGCTGCGCAAGTCGAGGATGCGCTTCACCGCCGCCGGATCGGTGTCCGGGCCGGGGGTGAGCACCAACACCCCCTCGCTCGCCACCTCGGCCTCGCTGCGCGCGAAGCGGACCTCGCCGCGCGTCCGCCGGACCAGCTCGGCGACCCCGGCAAAGCCCACCGCCGAGGTCGACAGCGCGTGCGTGCCGGTGCCGCGCGTCGGGCGCAGATCGTCGGCATAGGCGGAGAGCAGCGCATAAGAGAGGAAGCCGGTGACCGCGAGCACGACCACGACCAGCATCGTCCGCGCGGCAAAGGGCGCGGGGTTCGCCGACGCCGCGCTCATTTCCACGACCCCGGCAGCGCGAAGGCGCCATAGGCCGCGCGCGCTTCTTCCCAATCGCTGCGCGCCAGGCTGTGCCCGCCGAACAGGCTGCGCTCGACCGGCGCGGCCATTGCGACGAACGCCTCGCGGACGCGCTGCGGCAGGGCTGCGATCCCGGCGATCTCGCGGCTGGTGAGTGCGGGGCGGAGCAGGCGCGGGCGGTTGCGGGCAATGTCCTCGAGGCTGCGGTGGAGGAGGAGCCGCGCGGCTTCGTCGAACCGTCCCGCCGCCGCCATCGCATCGGCCTCGGCGAGCAGCGCGCGGGCCACGCGCTCTTCGGGGCGCCACGCTTCGGCCTCGGCTTCCGGCGAAGCGACTCGGTCGCGCTGGCTGCGGTTGCGGATCAGGTTGGCGACGATCAGCCACAGGATCGTCGCGGCGCCCAGGATCAGCACGCCCCAGAATATCCAGCCCGCAAACGGCGCCAGCGGCTCCAGTGCCCTGGCCAGCCAGCGCAGCCAGGGCGGGATTTCGGGCGGGGCGGCGGGAGGCAGGTCGAACTGGATGTCGGTGCGGGCGCGCAGTTGCGCATGCGCTGCGGCGACCGTTTCGGTCGTGGGCCGTGCCCCCTGTGCCTGAACTGCCCCCACGATCGCGACGCTATCCGATCGAAACCGGCGTGAAAAGCGCAATGCACTGGACTTGAAGGCGGTTTCGAATGCACGTTGCAATCCGCACGCGCGCAGGGGGGCGGCGTGGGCAAACGGGAAGAGGGGCAGGGCATGGCGTATACCGAGGACGGCCGATACGAGATTTCCACGGTGCTTTCGCGCACCTTTGATACGATCGGCGCCAATTTCCTGCTCTTTGCCGGGCTCTCGCTGGTGCTGTCGGGGCTGCCCGCTTTCGCGATCGACTGGTGGCAGGCGAGCCAGATCGCAGTCGATACCACCGATTCGATGGCCGTGCTCCGCCCCGCGGTGTTCGTGCCGATCGTGATCGTGTGGCTCGTCAGCATCGTCAGTTCGACGGTGCTCCAGGCGGCGCTGACTCGCGCGACCGTCCAGCATCTGTCGGGCGAGACGCCCAATTTTGCCCGCTGCCTGAAGGTCGGGCTGGCGCTGTTCCTGCCGATGATCGCGATCAGCTTCCTGCTCGCGATCGGCGTGGGGGTGGGCTTCCTCCTGCTGGTCGTGCCCGGGATCATCCTGTGGCTGATGTGGTCGGTGACGGTGCCGGTCTATGTCCAGGAACAGGTCGGCATTTTCGAAGCCTTTGGCCGCAGCCGGGAACTCACCAGCGGATCGCGCTGGCGGATTTTCCTGACGATGCTGGTCCTCGTCTTCGCGTTGTGGCTCCTCGCGATTCCCGTGGGGATGCTGACCGCCGCCGCGCGCAGTGCGGGCAGCGCGACAATGCTGCTATCGGTGCTGGGCGCCATCGTCAGCGCGCTGTCCAGCATGGTGATGGTGTCGATCCAGGCGTGCATCTATGTCGAGCTGCGCGACGTGAAGGAAGGCGTGGCGCCGGGCGATCTCGAAGCGATCTTCGCCTGATCATGCGGTCGGGCGTTTACGCGATCGGCGCGGCGGCAGCCGCGCTGCTGCTGGCCGTGGCGCCGCCGGCGGTGGCGCAGGCACCCGTGCCGCCGCCGTGCCGCACCGTCGGCGACGCGCCGTTCCTGCGCATCGCCCCGGAAAGCGCGGCGCGGCTGGCGGAGATCGGCGTCGGCCGGGCCGAGGTCTTCGCGCTGATGCACGAAACTTCGATTCCCGAGACGATGGGCTGCTGGGCGATGCCGGTCGGCAATTTCGACAGCCAGCTCGTCTCGGTCGGCATGTCGCAGTGGAATTACGGTACCGGCAGCCTCCAGCCGGTGCTCAAGGCGTGGCGCGACAGCTTCCGCTCGCGCGGGCGCTTCAAGCGCGCGGTGAAGGCGCTGGCCCCGACCTATGGCAAGCTGCTCTTCTCGCGCGATTGCCTTGCGGTGCCGGTGCGCGACCGGTGCCGCGCGGGCATCCTCGCGGCGCATGGGGCTGACGGGAAACTCAATCCGGTGATCCTCGCCGAGCTGACGGCGATCTTCGAGAGCGATGCGATGCTCCAGGTCCAGACCGACGCCTATGTCGCGCTGCTGGAGGCGGTGCGGCTCGACCTGCTCCGTGTGTTCCCGGGCCAGCCGATCACGATGCGCAAGGTGCGCTGGGCCGTCGATACCAAGGTGCAGCAGGGCTTTTTCCCGATCGACGAGGACTTGGCCCGGCTGCGCGCCAAGCTCGCGGCGATGCCGCCGGGCGAGCGCTGGACGCGGTTGCGGGCGATCTTCGACTGGTATGGCGCGCTCGCCCGCACGATCGACCAGGACGGCATCCAGCGCGACGCGGCGTGGAATGTCGAACAATGGGGCTGCATGATCGATTTCGGCATGATCGATCCCGAGCAATATGAAATGCTGCACCTGACGTTCCTGCGCAGCCGCACCGCGATCGGGAATAGCGGGCGATGGCAGGCGCTGACGTTCGAGCGCCGGGCGAAGATCATCCTCGGCATCGGCAGCGTCAGCGGCGTTCGCGGCGGCAATTGTCCGGCGCCGCGGGCGGACTGACGCAGGCGCCGCAAACGCCGCTTGGAACTCCGCGCGTCCAAGGCCATTACACGCGCATAATGGAATCAGGCGGAGTTGGGTCGATGGTAGACAAGCGGATGTGGGTGGCGGTCGCCGCCGTTGCGGTGCTGGCGGGTGGCTGCGCCTCGCCGGAGAAGAATGCGCGCTACATGGCGGGCCATTATCGCGCGCAGGCCGATCTGCGCACCCCCGCCGGCGTCGATGTCGGCAAGGCGGTGGCCGAAGAAGTCGACGGCGCGATCCGCGTCATCGTCGAGACCCACGGGCTGCCCAAGGGTGCGCATGGCACGCATGTCCACACCGTCGGCAAGTGCGAGGCGCCCGATTTCGCCAGCGCCGGCGGCCATTGGAACCCGACCGCGCACCAGCATGGCAAGGAGAACCCGATGGGCCCGCATGCCGGCGACATGCCCAATCTACAGGTCGGCGACAATGGGTCCGACCGCACGATCTTCACGCTGCCCGGCGGCACCTATGAAGGGCTGCTCGACCAGGATGGCGCGGCTTTGGTCGTCCATGCCGGGCCCGACGATTACAAGACCGATCCCTCGGGCAATAGCGGCGGGCGCATCGCCTGCGGCGTGTTCCAGGCGATGTAAAAGACCGTTTGGAAATGCGCTGCCGCGCATTTCGCGGCACCGGCCCGCTCCCCCGCCCGGCCACCCCTAGAATATTGTCGTTGGGTGGCCGGGCGGGGGAGCGGGCTGGTGCCGCCTTGAAATTCGCTCTTTCGCGAATTTTCAAACGGTCTCTGAATCCCTATAGCGGCTCCCCGGCAAGGCGCGCGCGCTCAACGCGCGTCGCCTCCGCCTGGGGGACCAGCCGCAGTGCAGCGATCGCCGCGACAAGCGCGATCGGCACGCTCGCGAGTAGCGAGAGCAGCCCGATCGACAGGCTGCCCGACAGGTCGGCGATGCGGCCCGCCAGATACGGCCCCATCGCCAGCCCGATCAGCGTCGTCCCGATGAAGAACGCTCCCGTCGCGGTGCCGCGCATCCGGGGCAGCACCAGATCCTGCGTCGCCGCCGCCGCCGATCCCAGCGCGCAACTGGCCAGCACCTGGGTCAGCGGCAGCATTGCATAGAACAGCGTCTTGTCGCTGGTCGTGAACGCGACGATCATCGGCACCACGGGCGCGACGGCGCCGAACAGCACCACCATGATCCGGCCCGCGGCATAGCGCTGGCGTAGCCGGTCTGCGGCGATCCCGCCCAGCGTCACCCCGGCAAAGCCGCCCAGGATCGCCGGTCCGCCGATCCACAGCCCGGCCTCGCTGCTGCTCACCTGAAACACCTGCGCGGCATAGCTCGGCGCCAGCCCCGCCACGGCATAAGCGAGGAAGGCGTTGAGGCCGTACGCCAGCACCACGCACAGGAAGGCGGGCGTGCCCAGGATCAGGCGGAAGGTCGCCGGGTCGCGGCGGCGGAGCGCGCTGCTCCAGGAAAACACCGCATAGATTCCGGTCGCCACCGCCAGCCATTGCGGCAATGGCTCCCCCAGCCGGACCAGTGCGAACACCGCTGCTGCCAACAGCCCCAGCACCAGCAGGTTCGTCGCCAGCGCCCGCGCACCCGTGCGCGCCGCGCCGATCAGCGTCAGCGGCGGCAGGATCGTCACCAGATCGTCGAAAAACGCCCGGAACGGCGCCGGGTGCGGCGGAGTCGCCAATCCCTCGGACCGCCCGCGCAGCGGCTCGCGCAGCGTCGCGACCCATAAGGCGAGCAGCAGCCCCGGCAGCCCAACCGCCATGAACGCCGCCTGCCACCCGACCAGCCCGCCGGGGCCGCCATTTGGCCAGGCCGCGTTCCAATGCTGCGCGATCGATCCGCCGATAAACAGCGAGAAGCCGCCCCCGAAATAAATGCCCGCCGAATAGAGCGCGAGCGCGGTCGCCCGCTGGCGCTTCGGGAACCAGTCCGAGATCAGCGAATAGGCCGAAGGGCCCGAAGTCGCCTCGCCGATGCCAACCCCGATTCGCGCCGCCGCCAGCGCGCCGCCGCTGCGCGCAAGGCCCGAGAGCGCGGTCATCGTCGACCATAGCGCCAGCCCCAGCGTCATCAGCCGGACGCGGTGCCAGCCATCGGCCAGCCGCCCCAGCGGAATCCCGAACAGCGCATAGAACACGCCGAACGCCGTGCCATAGAGAAACCCGATATCGGCATGGCTGAGCCCCAGGTCGCGGCGGATGTCGGGCGCGAGGATCGTCAGGATCTGGCGATCGATGAAGTTGAGCGCATAGACCAGGAACAGCACGAACAGGACGTACCAGGAATAGGGGCCCGCCTTGCCCTGGGCCGGCGGTGCGGCGGCGTCCGACATGATCCTCTCCTATGCGCATCCGGCTTGGGCGGACGCGTCGGGCGTGAGGCTAGCAGGGCATACCCGGTTTACGAAAGCGGAGAATCTCTGGCGCGCGGCCCGTGTCGCCGAAGGGTGTATCCTGAAAGCCACGATGGCGGTCATTTCGATGCCGAAAGCATGAACCGGTCGCCGCGCCGTCTTGCACCCTATGCCTGCCATATAGTAATAATGCATAGCATAAGCCGTTCCCGGGGAGGAATGTCGTGGATAGGGAGGATTCGGTCGTCGGCGACCTCGCGCTGCGCGTCGGCTATCAGCTGCGCCGCGTCGATCTGCTGTCGATGAACGCGCTTACCGAGGACGTTGCGAAGCTCGGTGTCCCGCCGGGGCGCGCGACTGCCCTCGTCTATATTCAGCGAAATCCGGGCGGCGATCAGGCTGCGCTCGGGCGCGCGCTGAGCATCAATCCTGCGAGTGCGATGGCGCTGGTCAACAACCTGGTTGCACAGGGCGCCGTCGAGCGCCGCGCCGGGCGCGACCGCCGCAGCAACGCATTGCACCTCACCGATGCCGGCCAGCGGCTCCATGACGAAGTCGTCGAGGCCATCGCCGACCATGATGCCCGATTTTTCCAGACCCTGACGACAGCCGAGCGCGCCGAGCTCTACCGGCTGCTCGTCAAGGTCCGCGAAGCCAATAGCGCGACCGCTCCGCGCACTACTCCAATGACACGAGCGATCTTGAGGAGGATCAAATGAAGGGACTGACCACATTCCTGGGCAGCGCGGCGCTTTTGGCGCTCAGCACGGGGATCGCGCAAGCGCAGGACACGCCAGCCCCCGAGGCGACGGGGGCGGCGCAGGAGGCGGGCTATGACGGTGACATCATCGTCACGGCGCGCCGCACGTCGGAACGGCTGCAGGACGTGCCGGTCGCGGTCACTGCGCTGGGCGGCGAGGCGCTGGCCGAGCGCAACGTCGCGACGCTCGACGAAATCGCCAAGTTCACGCCGAACATCCGCTTCGACGGCGCCGCCGCGCTCTCCGGCGGCAATTACAATGCGACGGTGTTCGTCCGCGGCGTGGGCCAGAACGACTTCGCGATCTTCAGCGATCCCGGCGTCGGCTTCTATGTCGACGATGTCTATTATGCGCGGTCGATCGGCGGGGTGATGGACGCCGTCGACATCGACAATGTCCAGGTGCTGCGCGGTCCGCAGGGCACGCTGTTCGGCAAGAACACGATCGGCGGCGCGGTGCTGATCAACACCACCAATCCCGACCTCAACGAGTATAGCGGCAGGATCGAGGGCACCTATGGCAGCTATGACCGTGTCGATGTGAAGGGCGCGGTGAACCTGCCGATCGTCCCCGGCCTTGCCGCGCTGCGCATCTCGGCGGCGTCGCTCAATCGCGACGGCTATGTGAAGCGGCTGTTCGACGGCGATACCCAGGGCGATCGCGCGGCGCAGATGGTCCGCGCCAAGCTGCGCATCCAGCCCGAGGGCAGCGGGCTGACGATCGATATCGGCGGCGATTATACCCGCGCCCGCGAAACCTCCGCGCCGTCGGACCTGCTGGCGGTGGGCAACAAGCCGGGGATCACCGGCATCCCTTTCCTGACCAACTACAACACCTATGTCGCGCCCAGCCGCGGCATCGTCGCGCCCAATGGCCAGCGCACGCTCAACCCCAGCTATATCACCGCCAGCCCCTATGAAACCTGGGCAGGCGGGCCGAACGACAATGATCTCGATCTGTGGGGCGTGCAGAGCACGATCGCCTATGAATTCGGCAATGCGACGCTCAAGTCGATCACTGCCTATCGCGACATGAAGGCCTATTTCACCCGCGACGGCGACAACACGCCCTTCGTCTTCCGCCAGACCACCAACCGCGACAAGCAGTGGCAGCTCAGCCAGGAACTCCAGCTGACCGGCAAGGCGATCGACGACCGGCTGAGCTATGTGCTGGGCGGCTTCTACTTCAAGGAAAAGGCGTCGGATATCGCCACCGCCGATCTGGCGATCGGGCTATGGGCGCCCGCCGCGCCGCCGCCCTATTCGCCCGCCGTGTTCATCCAGAACTATACCGACAATCGTAGCCTCGCCGCCTATGGCCAGGTCGATTTCGAGATCGTGCCCCGGCTGCGCATCACCGCGGGCGGGCGCTATACCAGCGACCAGAAGATCTTCACCTCGATCAACGTGCGCCAGCGTGACCTGGTCAAGTTCGTCGACGTGACCAAGAAGGCGACCTTCGAGAAATTCACCCCGCGGCTGGGCATGGATTTCAAGGCGACCAAGGACCTGCTGCTCTACGTGTCCTATTCGAAGGGCTTCAAGCAGGGCGGGTTCAACGGCCGCCCGCTGGTGAGCGACGCAGAGGTGACCGCCTATGCGCCCGAGGAACTGACCACCTATGAAGGCGGCATCAAGTCGCAATGGCTGGAAGGGATGGTGACCGCGAACCTCGCGGTGTTCCATTCGAAGTACAAGGACATCCAGCTCACGGTGAACCAGACGCCGACCAACTTCGTCGCGAATGCCGCGTCGGGCGAGATCAACGGCGTCGAGCTGGAGACCGTGCTGCGGCCCGCGCCGTGGTTCACCTTCAACGCGGGGCTGGGCTATCTCGACGCGAAATACACCTCGGTCGGTGCCGGGCTCGGGCCGACGCAGATCCTGCCGATCACGCTCAACAGCCATTTCGTCAAGGCACCCGAATGGACCGTCACCAGCGGAGTGAACGTCACGCATGAATTTGCGGGCGGGAGCGAGGCGGCGTTCCGCGCCGATTACACGATGTACAGCCGCATCTATCACGACGTCGCCAATTCGCCGCTGATCACCGACGACGGCTATGGCCTGCTCAACGCGCGGCTGAGCTACACGCTGCCGAACAAGGACATCACGCTGGCGGTGTTCGGCACCAACCTGACCAAGGAACTGTACCTGGTGTCGGGCAATGTCTCGGGCGCGTTCGGGCTCGCCGAGGCGAGCTATGGCCGTCCGCGCGAATGGGGGGTGAGCGCGGGCTTCAAGTTCTGAGGCCGAGCCGGCCCCGGCGGCGCGTGTCGCCGGGGCCGGTCCCTTATCCCCGAAGGGGGTAGCGTTCGACGGGCGTGTAGCTCGCACCGCCATGCCCCAGCCTGCTCTCGAACAGAATGAAATGGTCGAGCGTGAAGGGCGGGCTGGCCAGCCCGGCATGGGTTTCGAGGAAAAGGTCGGTCGCGCCGCTCGCCGCGTTCATCCGCGCGAGCGTGACGTGGGGCAAATAGGCCCGCCCCTCCGGCGGGAGGCCGCACCGGACCACCGCCTGGTCGATCTTGCGGTGGAGTGCCGCCAGCGGCGCCTGCGGGCGAACCCCCGCCCACACGGCGTTGGGCCGCCCCCGGCTTTCGAACTGGCCGACGCCCGACAGCGCGATGGTGATCGGCGGCACCGACACCTGGCCAAGGGCCAACGCAATATCCTCGGCGACGCGGCGATCGACGTCGCCGATAAAGCGCAGCGTCAGGTGGAGCTGCTCCGCGCTCTGCCACCGCGCGCCGGGAATCCCGCCCATCGTCGCGAGCAGCGAAGACATGATCTGGCCCGGCAGCGCGAGCCCAGCAAAGATACGTAACATAATAGCGCGCTTAAATCACGGAACGGGCGTCTCGGGGAGCGGGTTTCGCTTGAAAAGGACCGTCGCGGGGACGATATTCAGCGTCAGCCGGCATGTGGTGCCGGGCAAAGGAGTTTGAAATGGCAAATTGGTCGGATCCCCGGAGCGGCGCGGCGGCCTATGGCACGTCGGCGACGCGGTCGGACGCGTATGACGCGGGGCTCAGGTCCTATATGCTGTCCGTCTACAACTACATGATGTCGGGCGTGCTGCTGACGGGCATCGTCGCGCTGGCGTTCGGCAAGATCGAGTCGCTCCAGCAGCTGCTGTTTACCCTCCAGCTCACGTCGCGCGGCAATGCGCTTTCCCCGACCTTGCTCGGCTGGGTCGTGATGCTGTCGCCGCTCGCGATCGTGTTCGCGATGAGCTTCGGCCAGAATCGCATGTCGACGAGCACGCTGCGCACGCTGTTCTTCGCCTATGCCGGTCTGCTCGGCGCGTCGCTCTCGACGATCTTCGTCACCTATACCGATATGTCGATCGCCCAGGTGTTCTTCGGCACCACCGCCGGCTTCGGCGCGCTGAGCCTGTGGGGCTATACCACCAAGAAGGACCTGTCGGGCCTCGGCACCTTCCTGATCATGGGCCTGGTCGGCCTGATCGTCGCGATGATCGTCAACCTGTTCCTCCAGTCGGGGACGATGAGCCTGATCATCAGCGCGCTGGGCGTGCTGATCTTCGCGGGGCTCACCGCCTATGACACGCAGAAGATCAAGAGCATGTACGCCTATGTCGCGGGCACCGATGCGATGGGCAAGGTCGTGATCATGGGCGCGCTGAAGCTCTATCTCGACTTCATCAACATGTTCCTGTTCCTGCTGCGTCTGTTCGGCAGCTCGCGCAACTAAAGCCTGCAAAAACAAGCAGAAATCAGCGGCCCGGCGATCCACTCGCCGGGCCGTTTTTGTTTGGGGGCGCAGATCGCGCGGGAACGCGACTCCGTCACGGGTCGTTACAGCAGGGCAACGCTCAGGAGAGTGAATCATGACTGCCAACCCGATCGACCCCGCGCTGGACCGCATGTCGGTCGCCCCCGGCCCGGAATCCGAAGCCCGTCCCGAGCGCAAGGGCGCGTCCGGCTCCGCCGATGCCGGCACCGACCGCTCGATCGTCGAGCGGCTCGAGCGTAACCCCGAGAGCAAGGAAGCGCGGCTCGACCGCGCGCTCGACGAATCGATGGACGCGTCGGACCCGCCCGCCTCGACTCAGCCGATCCACAACAACCAGCCGCCCGAAAGCTCGGGCTACAATGCCGCCGCCGAGAAGAAGCTCGCGTCCAATGCCGCGGGCGCGGCGGGGAACAAGGGAGTGCTGGGCAAGATTCTTTCGAAGATCGGGCTGAACTGACCTAAGGTGTCCAAGGCCCCCAGCGCCGGCGAGGGCTGGCGCGCCAACATCGTGATCTACGCCGCATTGCTGGCGAATCTCGGGATCGCCGTCGCGAAATTCATCGCGGCGGCGTTCACGGGTTCGTCGTCGATGCTGACCGAGGGCGTCCACAGCCTCGTCGATACCGGCAACCAGGGCCTGCTCCTCTATGGCCAGCACCGCGCCCGGCGCGCGCCCGATGCGCTCCATCCCTTCGGCTATGGCCGCGAGCTGTATTTCTGGGCGTTCGTCGTCGCGATCCTGATCTTCGGGCTGGGCGCGACGGTATCGATCTATGAAGGGCTCCAGCACATCGCCGAGCCCGAGGAGATGCATAGTCCGCTGGTGAATTACATCGTCCTCGGCATCGCGCTGGTGCTGGAGGGGACGAGCTGGGGCATCGCGCTCCGCGAATTCGGCAAGGCCAAGGGCGCGCTTCGCTGGTGGGCGGCGGTGCGTGATTCGAAGGACCCGGCGGGGTTCATCGTGCTGTTCGAGGATTCGGCGGCGCTGGCGGGGCTGGTGGTCGCCGGGACCGGGATCTGGGCGAGTCATTACTGGAATGATTCGCGGATCGACGGCTGGGCCTCGATCGTGATCGGCGCAATCCTGGCGGGCGTCGCGATGCTGCTGGCGCGCGAGGCGAAGGGGCTGCTGATCGGCGAACGCGCGGACCCCGCGCTGGTCGCGGCGATCCGCGCGACGCTGGAGGCCGAGCCGCTGATCACCGCCGTCAACCATGTCCGCACCGTCCACAGTGCGCCCGACGCGGTGTTCGTCGCGATCAGCGCCGACTTTGTCGACACGCTGCCGATGGGGGAGGCGGAGACGCTGATCGAGCGGCTCGAACAGCGGCTAAAGGCACAGTCGCCGCAACTGCGCTCAATCTATATCCGCCCCGAAAAGGCGGAAAACGCCATCGACGCGGTCCCGCTCGGCTGAGCACCTGTTTGAAAATTCGCGAAAGAGCGAATTTCAAGGCGGTGCCGGCCCGCTCCCCCGCCCGGCCACCCCTAGAATATTGTCGTCGGGTGGCCGGGTGGGGGAGCGGGCCGGCACCGCGAAATGCGCCTTGGCGCATTTCCAAACAGGAGCCTACGCCGGCAGTACCGGCACCACCGCGCCCGGATCGAACGCGCGCTTATAGCCCCAGTCGGTCTTCACCGTCGCGCCGCCCTTTGCCACCGATTGCAGGATCGCCTCGATCAGCCGCACGTCCTGCAATCCCTCTTCGCCGGGAGTCACCAGCGGTACGGTGCCGCGCACCACGTCCGCCATCCAGTCCATCTCGCGCGCGAACTGGTCGATGTCGGGCAGCTCCACCGGCCCCTGTCCCGGCCCGCCGAACACGTCCAGCCGGTTGCCGCCATAATAGGCCCCCGGATCGCCGCGCAGCCGCCCGCGCTCACAATAGACGTCGAACCGCATCGCCCCCACCACGCCGAAGCTGGTCGATCCGTTGGCGATCGCGCCCGAGGGGAATTTGAACTGCCACGCGATCAAATCCTCGACTTCGCGGAAGCGCGGGTCGCTCCGGTCGGTCTGCGCCCAGGCGCGGACTTCGACCGGCTCCTCGTTGAGCAGATAGCGCGCGCCATTGATGCCATAGACCCCCATGTCCGCCAGCGCCCCGCCGCCGGACAGCTTCGCGTCGAGCCGCCATGCGTCGGAGGGATCGGACAGCGTCGACTGGCGGCTCATGTCGGTGACGACCAACTTGGGCTTGCCATATTGCCCCGACCGGATCCGGCGCATCGCCTCCAGATTATGCGGCTCATAGTGACAGCGATAGGCGATCATCAGCTTGCGATCGGCGTTGCGCGCGGCGGCGATCATCGCCTCGCAGTCGGCGGCGCTGGTCGCCATCGGCTTCTCGCACAGCACATGCTTGCCCGCCTTGAGCGCGCGGATCGTGTATTCGGCGTGCATCGAATTGGGCAGCACGATGTACACGATGTCGATCCGCGCATCGTTCGCGATCCGGTCGAACCCGGCATAGTCATAGATCGCGTCCGCCGCGATGCCATTGGCCTCCGCAATCCGCGTCGCCTTGGCCTTGTCGCCGCTGACCAGCGCGGTGAGCTTCGCGCCGCGCGCGGCCTTGAGCCCCGGCACGAGCTGCCCTTGCGACAGCTTGCCCAGCCCGACCAGCGCATAGCCCAGCTTCTTGTCCTCGGGCAGCGGCGGCAGTGCGGGAGCGGCGGCCCGCGCAAGTCCGGGGGCGGCGACGGCGCCGGCAAGACCCAGTTCGATCAGCGCGCGTCGGGACAAATCGGCCATGGCAACTCTCCTTGTGGGCGATTCCCCGCTTTTGCCGGAGTATAGCCAGGGATCGATTTCCCGCCAGCATCGCTATGGTCTTAATTGGCGCAAAGGGAGCAGGGTGTATGCGCGAGAATGAACGCCGCTATTCGACGGTCTCGATCCTGCTCCACTGGACGATCTTCGTCCTGATCTTCACCAATGCCACGGTTGGCGGATGGATGGAGGATGCTAGCGGCCCGGCCAAGCTCGGGCATTTCGCGCTCCACAAATCGCTGGGGATCACGATTCTGGTGCTAACGCTCGCGCGGATCGGATGGCGCCTCACGCATCGCTGGCCGCCCTTTCCGGCGAACATGGCGACGTGGGAGCGCGTGTTGGCGCGCGGCACGCATATCGCCTTTTACGCGCTGACGCTCTCGGTGCCGCTATTGGGCTGGGCGGCGGCGTCGGCGGGCGGCGCGCCGGCCACCGACTGGTTCGGGCTATTCCCCGTCGGCAATTTGCCGATCGCCGAATCGCAAGCCGCAGGCGAGCAACTGGGTGGCATCCACAAGCTGCTGGTCAAGGCGATTTACGTCGTGCTCGCGCTCCATGTGCTGGGCGCGCTCAAGCATCATTTCCTCAACCGCGATTGGGTGCTGCACCGGATGCTGCCGGTGGTGCCCATGTGGCGGCGGCGGGATTAAGAGGCCGTTTGGAAATGCGCCGAAGCGCATTTCGCGGCACCGGCCCGCTCCCCCACCCGGCCACCCATAGAATACACTGCCGTTGGGTGGCCGGGTGGGGGAGCGGGCCGGTGCCGCGCTGAAATTCGCTCTTTCGCGAATTTCCAAACGGGCGGTTAAGCCGCGCTCTGGTCGATCCCAAGCTCGCCCAGCTTGCGGTACAGCGTCGATCGCCCGATCCCCAGGCGGCGCGCAACCTCGGTCATGCGCCCGCGATAATGGCCGATCGCCAGCCGGATGACGTCCGCCTCGATCTCGTCGAGCGCGCGCAGATTGCCGTCGGGGCGGAACAGCGTGATCCCGGCATTGCCCGCATTCTGGTTGGCATTGCCGCCGATCGGCGGGCGCCCCGCCGCAAGCTGCGCGATCTGCGGAAAGTCGAGGCGCGTCAGCCCGTCGCCGTCGCACAGCACGGCGGCGCGGAACAATGCGTTCTGGAGCTGGCGGACATTGCCCGGCCAGTCATAGCTGGCGAGCAGTTGCAGCGCATCGTCGGTGATGCCGAGCGGGCGAAGGCCCGGCTGTTCGGCGATTCGCGCGAGCAGGTGCCGGGCCAGCGCCGGAATGTCGCCGACGCGCTCGCGCAAGGGCGGGATCGTCACCTGGACGACGTTGAGCCGGTAATAGAGGTCCTCGCGGAACCGCCCCGCCTCGACTTCGGCGGCCAGCGTCTTGTTGGTCGCGGCGATCACGCGGACATCGACTTCGCGTGGATGGCGCGCGCCGATCGGCTGGATTTCGCCTGATTGCAGCACGCGGAGCAGCTTGACCTGCGCATCGAGCGGCATCTCGCCGACTTCGTCGAGGAACAGCGTGCCGCCATCGGCATCGGCAAAGCGCCCGATCTTGCGCTCGAACGCACCGGTGAACGCGCCTTTCTCGTGCCCGAACAGCTCCGATTCGACCAGATTGGCGGGGATCGCGCCGCAATTGATCGTGATCATCGGCTTTTTGTTGCGCGGGCTCGCGGCATGGATCGCCTCGGCGATGACTTCCTTGCCGACTCCGCTTTCGCCTTCGATCAGCACCGGAATGCGCGCGCGTGCCGCTTTCGCCGCGATCGCCAGCGCGGCGCGGAATTGCGGCGCCGATCCGACGATCTCGTCAAAGCCGAGGAGTGCCGTCAGCTTTTCGGTCAGCGGCCGCAGCTCGCCCGAGGTCTTGCCGCCGACTGCGGCCTCCAGCGCCGCGAGCAGGCGCTCGGCGGCGATCGGCTTGACCAGGAAATCGGTCGCACCCGCGCGCATCGCGCTGACGGCGGAGGCGACCGAGCCATTGGCGGTGAGCACGAGCAGCGGCAGCTGCGGACGCTGCGCGCGCAGCTCGGCGATCAGCTCGGCGGCGTCGGCGTCGGACGACGCATGGTCGAGAATCACCGCGTCGAGCGCCATCCCGTCTGGCGTGCCAAGCGTCGCGATCGCGACTTCGCCCTCGCCCGCGAACAGCGTCCGCCAGCCGCGGCGCGCAGCGATTGCGGCGACCAGCCGGCGTTGCGCCGGCTCGTCGTCGATCAGCATCAGGAGGCGCTGGCCATTGCGCGTCATCGCTTTTCCTGTCCCCGTTGTCCCAATTCAGGTCGCCCTTGGTAGCGGACAGGGGTAAAGGCAGGCTTAAGCTTGCCGCAAGTCTCTTTGGGCGCCGCGGGCTTGAAGAGGATGCATTACCGCGGTTAAGGTCCGCCGACACCGTTCAGGGGAAATACTGGCATGGCCGACACCGGCAATAACAACGCGGATCTGCAGGCGCATGAAGCGACCTGGGCGGGTTTTACCAGCATGATGAAATGGGGCACCGTCGGCGTCGCCCTGATTGCCGCGTTCGTCGTCTTCCTGATCGCCAGCTGACGTGAAGATCGCGGTGCTCAAGGAGACGGTCGCGGGGGAGCGGCGCGTTTCCGCGACTCCCGAGACCGTCAAGAAGTTCATCGGGCTCGGCGCGCAGGTGGCGGTGGAGGTCGGCGCGGGCGCCGGCGCCTCGATCGCCGACCATGCCTATGCCGATGTCGGCGCAACCGTCGCCGGCCGCGCGGAGGTGCTTGCGGATGCCGGGATCGTGCTGGGCGTGCAGGGCCCCGATCCCGATACGCTCGGCGGACTCGCGCCGGGGGCGTGGATCGTCGCTGGGCTCAATCCCTTCGGGGAGCGCGCGCGGATCGATCGCTACGCCGCGCTCGGCGCGGAGGCGCTGGCGATGGAATTCATGCCGCGAATCACCCGCGCCCAGTCGATGGACATCCTGTCGTCGCAGTCGAACCTGTCGGGGTACAAGGCGGTGCTCGACGCCGCCGCCGAATATGATCGTGCGTTCCCGATGATGATGACCGCAGCGGGCACGGTGAGCGCGGCCAAGGTGTTGGTGATGGGCGTGGGCGTCGCCGGGCTCCAGGCGATCGCGACCGCGCGGCGGCTGGGCGCACAGGTCTCCGCTACCGACGTGCGCGCCGCGACCAGGGAACAGATCCTCTCGCTGGGCGCCAAGCCGATCTTCGTCGAGAAGGTGGCCGGCATCGAAGGCGAAGGCAGCGGCGGCTATGCCACCGAAATGTCGGACGAATATAAGGCGGCACAGGCCGAGCTGGTTTCGGCGCACATCGCCAAGCAGGACATCGTCATCACGACGGCGCTGATTCCGGGACGCCCGGCGCCTCGGCTGATCTCGGCGGCGCAGGTCGCGAGCATGAAGCCGGGCAGCGTCATCGTCGATCTGGCGGTGGAGCAGGGCGGCAATGTCGAAGGCGCAGTCGCGGGCGAAGTCGTGACGGTTAGCGGCGTCCGGATCGTCGGCCACCGCAACGTGCCGAGCCGGCTGTCGGCGGACGCGAGCGCGTTGTTCGCGCGCAACCTGTTCAACTTCCTCAGCGCCTTCTGGGACAAGGAAGCGGGCAAGCCGGTGCTCGACGAGGAAATCGGCAACGCCGTGCGGGTGACGCAGGGCGGCAAGGTGGTTCATGAGAGGTTGGTTTCGTGACCAATCCTCCCCTGCAAGGGGAGGTGGCGCGCGCTAGCGCGACGGAGGGGTGTCGCCGCTCGGGGCGTGGGCCCTTCGCTGCGACCGGAATACCCCTCCACCACGCCTTCGGCGCGGTCCCCCTCCCCTTTCAGGGGAGGATTTGAATGCTGCAAGGCGTAGCCGGAAGCACGCAGCGCGCGCGGACGATGCGCCGCGAACTTTCGCTGCCGGAAGTGCTGCTGTGGAGGGCGCTGAAGCCGCGACCCGGCGGGTTCAAGTTTCGCAAGCAGCATCCCGCAGGCCCGTTTTTCGCAGATTTCTATTGCCATGAATGTCGGTTGATCATCGAAGTTGATGGCGAGGCTCATGGGTTCGGAGACCGTCCGGAACGCGATCTGGCCCGGGACAGATGGTTTGCAGACCGGAGCCTGGATGTGTTGCGAGTCCCGGCCCGCGAGATTTTGCGCGACTGCGATGCAGTCGTCCGTGGCATCGTCGCTCGCGCCGCCCTGCGGCGCGAGGATCAGGAGTAAATATGGACTTCATCTCGATCCTGTCGATCTTCGTGCTGGCCTGTTTCGTGGGCTATTACGTGGTCTGGTCGGTCACCCCCGCGCTGCACACGCCGCTGATGGCGGTGACCAACGCGATTTCCTCGGTCATCATCGTCGGCGCGCTGATCGCCAGCGCGGCGAGCGGGATCGGGGCGGGGGGTGCTATTTCGAAGTGGCTGGGGCTGCTCGCGGTGGTGCTGGCCAGCATCAATATTTTCGGGGGCTTCGCGGTCACGGCGCGGATGCTGGCGATGTACAAGAAGAAGGTGCGTTGATGCGCCGCCGGGGAGACTGCTGAGCATGGAACACGTCGCTGCCAATCCCTGGGCATCGCTCGCCTATCTGGTCGCCGGGGTGTGCTTCATCCTGGCGTTGCGCGGGCTTTCGAGCCCGGCGTCGAGCCAGCGCGGCAACCGGCTCGGCATGATCGGCATGACGATCGCGGTCGTCACGACGCTGGTGACGCACATCCCGCGCATCGCGCCGCCATGCCCCACAGGCGCGATCTGCGAGAATTTCGGTACGCCGGTGCTCGACACGCTGACGCTGGTCGAGCTGCTGGTGGCGATCGGTATCGGCGCTGCGATCGGCATCGTTACCGCCCGGCGGATCGCGATGACGGCGATGCCGCAGCTCGTGGCGGCTTTCCACTCGCTGGTGGGGCTTGCGGCGGTCCTCGTCGCGGCGGCGGCGTTCCTCAATCCGGGCGCGTTCGGCATTCTGGGCGACGATGGCGAGATTCTGACGGTCAGCCGCATCGAAATGGGCCTTGGCATCGCGATCGGCGCGATCACTTTCTCCGGCTCGGTCATCGCCTTCCTCAAGCTTAACGGCAATATGGGCGGCAAGCCGATCCTGCTGCCGGGGCGGCATGTCATCAACCTTGCGCTGCTCGCCGGCATTCTCGGCCTGATCGCGTATTTCACCCAGGACCAGAGTCCGTGGATCTTCTGGACCGTGACGGTGCTGAGCTTCGTCATCGGCTTCCTGCTGATCGTGCCGATCGGTGGCGCGGACATGCCGGTGGTGGTGTCGATGCTCAACAGCTATTCGGGCTGGGCGGCGGCGGCGATGGGGTTCACGCTGCACAACACCGCGATGATCGTCACCGGCGCGCTGGTCGGCAGCTCGGGCGCGATCCTGAGCTACATCATGTGCCGCGCGATGAACCGCAGCTTCATCAGCGTGATCGCGGGCGGCTTTGGCGGTGACAGCGGCGGGCCTGCCGGGGCGGTCGCCACCGACCGGCCGTGGAAGCGCGGCTCGGCCGAGGACGCGGCGTTTCTGATGAGCCAGGCCGAACAGGTCATCATCGTCCCCGGATACGGCATGGCGGTGGCGCAGGCGCAGCACGCGCTGCGCGAAATGGGCGACAAGCTGAAGGCGCATGGCGTCCGCGTCAAATATGCGATCCATCCGGTCGCGGGGCGGATGCCGGGGCACATGAACGTGCTGCTCGCCGAAGCGAACGTGCCCTATGACGACGTGTTCGAGCTGGAAGACATCAACAGCGAGTTCGCGCAGACCGATGTTGCGTTCGTCATCGGGGCGAACGACGTGACCAATCCCGCGGCGAAGACCGACAAGTCCTCGCCGATCTACGGGATGCCCGTGCTCGACGTCGAAAAGGCCAAGACGGTGCTGTTCATCAAGCGATCGATGGGCGGGGTCGGTTATGCCGGCGTCGACAACGAGCTTTTCTATCGCGACAATACGATGATGCTGCTCGCCGACGCGAAGAAGATGGTCGAAGAGATCGTGAAGTCGCTCGATTGATTGTCGCCGAATCGGTGAGTTGATCCGATTCGGAGGGGTTGTCGCGGGGGCACTCGCCGCGGCACCGGTAATCCTCCGAAATGGAGATAGATCGACTCAACCGTTTCGGAGCGATGCGGCATCCCTGGAACAGAAGACGAACTGAGCGCCGAACCGGGGGGATGGGTGATGCTGCAACCGGAGATCGACTATGGCTCGACAACGCTGAAGGCATTGGTGGTAGCCGAGCCGGGCGCGAAAGCGGGAGCGGCGCTGGCTGCGATCGAGCGGGCGCAATGCGGCGCGGTTCTGGTCGACTTCGCCGAGGCGGCACGCGACGTAACCTGCTATGATGGCGTCCACCTCATCGTCGTCGAGGCGGCTGGGGCGCCAGACGCGCTGCTCGACCTGGTTCTGGCGCGGGTCGACACGCTGGCACGCGAACGATCGCTGGGGATCGTCGCGGCGCTGCTGCCGGAGCAGATCGACCTTGGGGCGGCGCAATTGCTGGGCCCGCGCACGCAACTCCTCTGCCACCCGACCGAAGGCGAATGGCTGAGCGCGGTGTCGATCGCGGCCTGGCGCGCCGGCGCAATGGTCGAGGATGCGAGCCGCGAGCCCGAGCCCGACCAGTTGCAGCGCGTCACCGCCGAAGTCGCGCGGCTGGTCGATACGCTCGCCCGGCTTACCCGCGGTGAGGAGGCCGAGCGCCGCGGCGGCGTCCGCGATACCGCAACCGGCTATCGGGCAGAAGGCGCGGAACCCGGCGATCCCAGCGCGCCCGAACTGCGCGCCGTGATCCGCGCGCGACGGATGCGCGCCCAGTTTTTCGAAGGCGAGCTGTTCGCCGATCCCGCATGGGACATGCTGCTCGACCTGTTCGCCTCGGCGCTGGAAAACCGTCGGGTGTCGGTATCCAGCCTCTGCATCGCCGCGGCGGTGCCGCCGACGACGGCGCTGCGCTGGATCGGCACGCTGCACGAAGCCGGGTTGTTCGAGCGCCAGGCCGACCCCGCGGACCGCCGCCGCGCCTATATCGCGCTGAGTGCCAAGGCGCTGGATGGCATGCGCAACTATGTAGGGGCGGTACGGCGCCACGGGCTGCAACTGGTGTAATCGCGCGACAGGGGCTTGCCCCCGAGCCCGGCTTTTGGCATCGGCAACTTCCCATCGCCGCCCGCGCACCGAAATTGCGCGCGGGGGCAGGGGGCGGTTAGCTCAGTTGGTAGAGCATCTCGTTTACACCGAGAGGGTCGGCGGTTCGAGCCCGTCACCGCCCACCATCCCGGCGCTATACGGAACGGAGCGGTCAGCTCGCGGTGGCGACCGGGGCGCCGGCTGCGTTGTATTTGACGGTCACATAGCTGTTATCGCACAAATTAATGCGCGCCCAGACGCCGGTGCTGTCGTCGGCGAAGGTGACCTTCACGTCATAGCGGCATTCGCTGCCCTTGTCGAAATGGACGGTCATGCGGCCCCCGGCCTTTACTTCGGCCTCGTGCTTGACGTCCTCGTCCTTCTTGTTCGCCTGCCAGGTCGTGGTGCCCGTGGGCGCGACTTCGACGGTCTTGATCGCCTTGCCCGCACCGTTGATCAGCACGAAGTCCCATTCCTCCGCCAAGGCAGGCGAGGCGACCATGGCGACTGCGAATGCAGCCGATACAGCCAGTTTCAACATTGCATTTTCCCCTCCGGTAATTTCCCGCAAAATGCGCCCAACCACACGAGTCGGCAAGTGCGTAGAGATGCCTATGGCGCGCGTCAAAGCGGGCGCACCAGCCGCACCGCACGCGCGATCCAGGGCGGATCGGCCACGACCTGTTGCCGCGCCCCGGCGCCCAGCGGCACGAGGTGGAGCTGGCCCCGCTCACGCCCGATCATCCGCGCGAAGACATAGCGCCCCACCGGCCGCGGAACGAGCACGTCGCGGTTGAGCGCGGTGCCGAACGCCTCAGGCGCCAGCCGTTCGCACCAGATCACGTCCCCCGCGCGATAATCGCCAATCCCGCCGCGCACCACGACGGCCACCAGCGCCGGCTCCGCACGCGGCGGAGTCACCGTCGCCGGGTGCGTCAGGGCATGCGCGCCGTCGACGTCCAGCTCGGCCGCCACGGCAATGTCGGGCCGGTCGGGCAGCCGCACCAGATCGGCGGCATCGACCCCGAGCGCCGCGGCGATCCGGTTGAGCCAGCCCACCGAAACGGTGCGCATCCCGGTTTCCAGCCGACCGATGGTCTGCGCCGTGGTGGGTGGATCGCAGCGCGCGGCGACTTCCTCCAACGTCAGTCCCTGCGCCCGGCGCACTTCGCGAATAGCAGTGATCATAGGGCGTCCTAACCAAATCGGTTTTTCTACTGTCCTACAAGCAGGCCTTCGTGGCAAGGCCGAGTCGCACAGAAGAGGAGCATGCAATGCGGCACCTGGTGGAACGCGACATCGAACCCGAACAGCCCCGCGCAACCGCGCGGCGGCGTAGCGTGACGGTCAACCTCGCCGAATCGCCCCTGTCCTGGCTACGCGCGCGCGGGCATTTGAGCGCGCGCCAGTTTGAGGCGGGCGAGCGCCTTCGCGGCGATTACGAACGGGCTTCGCTGGCCCCCAGCGTGACGATGCGGTGGGAGCCGCGCACCGGTCAGACGGGACGCCGCGGCCCGCCCGCAGCGATCGATCCGACGCTGGCACAGGTTGCGGCGCGGCGCCGGTTCGATGCGGCGATCGGCGCGGCGGGGCCGGGCCTGGCCGACATATTGTGGCGCGTCGTGTGCGCCGGCGAAGGCCTGGCCGATGCCGAAAAGGGGCTGGGGTGGCCGGTGCGCGCGGGCAAGCTGGTGCTGACGCTCGCACTCGACCGAGTCGCCGATCATTACGGGCTGCACGGCGACCGCGCCGGATAGGTGCGGCACGCGTGCAACATTTCAACTAAATTGGACCAGGCAAGCTTTTCCTAACCACTATTCGACGCGACGCGATCCCCGCTGCCGTGCGAGTGCAGCCGTAACGAAATCAGGGGGTTTCGATGAGACTTTCAACCAATCGCGAGGAACGGCGCCGAAATGCGCGGCGCAAAGTGTTCCAGCCCGCGCAGATGACGACGGACACGCGGGACGCGGTGCGCGTGCATCTGCTCGATCTGTCGACGCTGGGCGCAATGGTCTATGGCACGCCGACCCCGGCGGTGGGGAGCGATGTGCAGATTGCGTGCGGCATCGGGCTGGGCACGGCGCGCGTCGCCTGGGCCGAGGGCCGCCGGTTTGGCGTGGTCTTTGCCCGCCCGATCGCCGAATCGTGCCTCGACGCGATCCTGCGCGCACAGGATGCGCTGGTCGCCGCCGCGTCGCGCCGGATCGGCACGCTCAACGGCTGAACCCGCGCGGAGCGGGTCATGTCGCTGCGTCGCTCTCCGGCGCGGCCGGTGCCGGGCTGCCGAGAAAGCGCCCATAGCCCCAGCCGATCGCAATCAGTGCCACGCCGAGCCCAAGGAACGACAGGATGCGCAGCAGGCCGTCGAGCGCGGCGGCGTCGATCAGGAACACCTTGCACGTCACCACCGTGAGCAGCCCCAGCCCGGCAAGCCTTAGATCGTGGTGGCGCGCAGCGATGCCGCGCCACAGCCAGAACCCCGACACGCCGAGCAAAATCGCCGAATAGCCGCCATTTTCCCCCGTCGACACGGGGCCCGTGAGCAGATCGCCATGCGTCGCCTGGCGCACCGCCACGAGCGCGGCGACCAGTGTGAACAGCGCCGCGGCGGCGCGGAAGCCGCGCGCGGGGGCGAGGCTCCAGAGCCAGAAGGCGGCGAGCGCGGCATGCAGGAACGCTGCGTTGATCAGCGGCAGCGGGCCGACCGACTGGGCAACGAGTGCCGGGTTGAACAGGACAAGGTCGAACCAGACGAAGCGGCACAGCCCGAGCATCAGCAGGACACCGCCGAGCCGGGGCAGCCGCTGGCGTTTGAGCATCAGCCACCCCGCGGCAAGGCACGCCTGAGTCAGCAGCGCGCGTTCGACAAAGCCCCAGGCGACGAAGCGCGGCAGCGTGTCGATCGCCAGCGGCTGCTTGGCCAGCGCGTAGACGAGGAGCAGCCCCAGCGTGATCGCCGTGCCGCCCAGCCATTCCCGCGCGCGGCCAAGCTGGCGCGGGTCGAGCAGCGTCGCGAGCAATGCGGCGACCGGAAGCGCCAAGCTTTGCAGCAGCGTCGCCGCGGCGGGAAGGTGCGCGAAGGGAAGCCTGTCGCCGGTGGCAGAGGCGAACAGCAACTCGGCAAAGCCGGCGATGGGCAGCGCCGCGGCGATCAGCGCGGCGACGAAGGGCAGCGCCGGCAGGACGAACAGCGCCGGCACGCGCGCGACCCGCGCCCAGAGCGCGAGCCCGACGAGCACCACCGTCAGCGGCAGCGCAAGCCAGGAGACCGGCACGAATTGGGCGAGCCCGACCGCAGCGAGCAGCCCCGCGGCAAGCGTTGCGGCGGGCTGCATCGCGGGCTGCGCCGCGCGATGCAGCCGCCAGGCGAGGTGGCCGCACGCCGCAGCCGCGGCGAGTTCGAGCATTCCCCAGTTCCAGGCGGCCAGAAGATCCGGCGCGGCTGCGTGCGCGACGAGCAGCGGCCCGGACGTGCCCGCCGCCGCCAGCGCCGCCCAATGGCGTTCGCGCAGCGCCCAGCCATGCCCCGGCAGCGCAAAGAGCAGCGTCGCGATGCCCGCAGCGACCGGCGCGAAGCCACGATCGGGCTGCACCAGCGCCAGGCCTTCGAGGACGAGCAGCAGCGCCAGCGCCGCCAGGCTGGCGGGGGCATAAGTAGGCTGGCGCGCGGTGAGCGCGAGCGTGGCGGCGGCGAGCACGAGGTAAAAGCCCCAGGCGAGCGGCGAGAAATCGAGCGCGGGGGCCAGCGCGACGAGCTGGACCAGCCCGGCGACGAGCGGCGCGATGCGCAGCCAGCGGCTCGCGATCCCGGTCGCGGCGAAGGCGGCGCTGGCGCCCGCTGCGAGCAGCATCGTGAACGCGCCGACCGCAGGCAGATCGCCGGGGACACCGCCGAGCGCGACCGCGAGGAAATTGATCCAGCCAAAGCCGGCGACGCACGCCGCGAGCGCGAGCCAGCCCCAGCCACGGCGGATCGCGAGCCCGAACAGCGCGGCGAGGAAGAGCGTGAGATAGACGAGGAGCGGGCCGATACCCGCTGCGTCGAACCCGGCGATCAGCGGCGCGACGAAGCCGCCGACCAATGCCATGGCGGCGGTGGGCGGCCCATGGCGCAGCGACAGCCCCAGCGCAGCGGCCGTGACCGCGAGCATCGCGACGAACGCCGCTCCGGGCGCGATCAGATGATAGAGCGCGGCGGCGAGATAGAGCGTGGCATAGAGGCTGGCGACTCCCGCGCCGGCCAGCGCCTGGGCGACGCGCGGATCATCGCGGGTCTGCGGCGCGCGGCGGGCGGCTTCGCTGGCCGCGACCAAGGCCGCGCCGAACAGTGCGGCGAGCAGCGTGCGCGCCGCGGGGCCGAGCAGCCCATTCTCGATCGAATAGCGTACGAGGAAAAATCCGGCCAGCACGAGCGCCACGCCGCCGATCCAGATGGGCAGCCGCCCGCCTACCAGCGATTCGAAACCGGCGCGCGGGGCAGAGTCGGCCGCGGGCTCGGGCAGGGGCTCGGGCAGGGGCGCCGGCGCGGCGGCGGGGGGCGGTGCTTCACGCAGTCGCGGCGGGGCGGCGCGCAAGGGGGGTGCCATTTCGCGGGGCGGGGACCGTACCGGAGTTTCTGACAACGCAATCAGGGACTCGACGCGGCGAAGCTCCTGTTCCAGAAGCTTCAGGCGCCGAAGGACCAGCAGGAAGGCCACGGCGCCAAGGGCGAGCAGAAGCGTGAATCCGATCATTCGCGCTCTCTTGCCACAGCATCGGGTTGCTGTCGCTGCAGTCCGTCGAACCGGTGCCCACCCGTTCGCGGAGGATCAGAATGGTTTGCCAGGGAGGATTGCCCGATGCTGTTGTTCGGTTCGACATTGTCGCCGTATGTGCGCAAGGCCTGGGCCTTTGGCGTCGAGAAGGGATTGACGCTGGAGCCTCGCCCGGGGGGCATGGGTCGCGGCGGGCCGGCGTTCGAAGCGGCGAGCCCGTTCGGCAAGATACCCGCATTGCAGGACGAGGATTTCGCGATCGCCGATTCGAGCGCGATCGTGACCTATCTCGAGGCGAAATTCCCCGATCCCGCGCTGATCCCCGCCGAGGCCCGCGCGCGTGCGCGGACGATCTGGTATGACGAGCTGGCCGATACGCTGATCATGGCGGCGGGCAGTGCGATCTTCGGCAACCGCTTCGTGCTGCCTCGTGTGCTGAACAGGCCGTGCGACCATGAAGCGGTGCGCGCCGCGCATCGCGACCTGTTGCCGCCGATCCTGGACTATCTGGAGGCAGCGATCCCCGACAGCGGCTATCTGGTCCAGGACCGGATCACCTTGGCCGACATCGCCGTGGCGAGCCCCTTTGCGACGCTGCGGTGCATCGGCGTGCAGGTCGACGCGGCGACCTATCCGCGGACCGCCGCCTATCTCGACGCGATCCATGCGCGCCCGAGCTTCGCGGAGGTGCTGGCGAGGGATTGCGCGATGGTGGCGGCGATGGGCGGGGCCGTTGCGGCAGAGTGATCTGGCCAAGCCGCGCGCGGTTGCGTAGGGCGGCGCGATGCGGATCGCCTTTGTCAAATGCCATGGTTCGGGAAACGACTTCCCGCTGATCGACGCGCGCGCGCTGGCGCTCGACGAAGCCGAATGGGCACGGCTGGCGCGCGCCTTGGCGGATCGCGACGGACCGGTCGGCGGCGACGGGATGCTGGCGCTGACCCAGGGCGATGATCGTCACGCGTTCGGGATGCGGATGTGGAATTCGGACGGGTCCGAGGCGGAGACGTGCCTGAACGGGCTGCGCTGCGTCGCGCGGCTGGGGTTCGAGCGGCTGGGGCTCGACGCCGCGCGGGTGCGGCTCAAGACGAGCAGCGCGGAGGTTGCGCGCGATCCCGAACTGGCGCCGGGGGTGGCGACGGTGCGCACCATCGTCGGGCCGGCATCGACCGCGACCGCCGATGTGGGGCTGAATATCGCCGCGGCGGAGGTGATCGACGCACCGATCGATGGGCTGCCGAGTGCGCGGCGCTTTACCGCGGTGGCGATGCCCAACCCGCATCTGGTGACGTTCGTCGAGCGCATCGACGAGGGCGAGCTGGTTGGACTGGGGCAATGGTGCGAAGCGGGACCCGCGCTGGTCCCGGCGCGTGCCAATCTGTCGTTCGTCGAACTGCGCGAGGGCGGGCTGTTCGTGCGCACCTTCGAGCGCGGTGTCGGGCTGACCGATAGTTGCGGGAGTGCGATGGCGGCTTCGGTGCTCGCCGCCGGGTTGACCGGGCGGGTGGCGATGGGTGCCGAAATGCTGGTCTACAACAAGGGCGGGCTGGTGCGCGGCATGGCGAGCGCGGACCGAGTCGTGACGATCAGCGGCAATGCGACGTTCGAATGGGATGCCGAGATCGAGGTCGACCTGGCAGCCGAGCACGCCGGGCCGGTGCGGGTCCTGGCGCGGCGTGCGGACGAGATCGCGGCGTGGGACGCGGCGCTGGCCGGGCTGCGCCGCGTCCCGGGCTGATCAGAAGTCGAAGCGGGCCGAGGCCGATACGGTGCGGCCATGGATCGTCCGCCCCGACCCCAGCCCGTTGGCCGGGACGGTGCTCTGCGAGATCTCGAAGAATCCCACTTTGTTGAAGACGTTATTCGCGTTCAGCGACAGTTGGACGCGGTCGATCGGGCGGAACTGGACGAACGGATTGACGACGGTGAAGCCCGGCATCCTGAGCTGGTTGCTGTCCTGCGCATAGCTGCTGGTCAGCCCGACGATGTTGGCGCCGACGGTGAACAGCCCGGTCTCAACTTGCGGCGTCGCCTCGAACGTCCAGGACGGCTGGTGGCGGGGCTCCTTGCCGGTCAGCGTCGGATCGAGCTTGTCGAGCGTGATCTTGGCCGTGGTATAGGTGGCGCCCGCGGTCAGGCTGAAGGCGCCACGCCGGATGCCGCCCTCGAGCTCCAGCCCCTCGGCGCGGTAGCTGCGGATGGTCTGGTTCGCCGAGCCGTTGAGGACGTTATGATCGTCGGCATGCGCGATGAAGGCGGTGGCGTTGAGCGAAATGCCCGATTTGCGGAACTTGAACCCGCCCTCCAGCTGGCGGACGGCATCATATTTGTCTGCAGTATCAGTAACATCGCCGGTGGTTAGGCTAACGATGGGCGTAAAGAGGATTTTATCGGCGTTGGCGCGGCCGCCCTTGCTGTAGCGGGCGAAGAGCGAGAAGGGCTCCGCCACGCGCCAGTTCACGCCGCCCGAATAGCTGAGATAGCCGTAATTATAGTCGACCGGCGCGGGTTGCGACAGCGGCAGGAAGGCGACCTTCTGCTCGGGAGCCGTCAGCTTGCCGTCGCCATTCATGTCGGTCGCGCCCAGCCCCACGCGCCCGCCGCCCAGGTCGGCGCCGAACAGCGACCCGCGCACCCGCCCGCTGTCATAGCGCAGGCTGCCGCCGATCGCGACCTTGCCGATCCGGTAATTTACCGAGCCGTAGGGGGCAGTTACATTATATTTGACGTCGAAGATGCGGCGGAACTTGCTCGTGCGGCCGCGGCCGAAGGCGTAGAAGCCGTCCAGCGTCTGCGGCACGCCGCCTGCGCTGGTGACATTGACCATCGCGGTCTGGCCGTCGCCCGCGACATCGACGTCGATCGAGGCGTGGAGCCATTCGGACTTGAGCGTCTGGATCGCCTTGTACAGCCCCGCAGTCACCGTCAGGTCGCCGCGCCCGACCCGCCAGACATGCGTCGCGCGGAAATCGTTGGTGAAATTGTCGAGCGAGCGCGCCCGCGTCTCCGCCATGTAATAGAGCGCGAGCAGCCCGTTGCCGTTGATGTTCGCGGTCGGCGAAATCACCTGGCCGGCATTCGGCCCCGTCGCATAGCTCGCCACCGCGCCCGCCCCGCCCTGTGACGCGGCGAAGGCGGTGACGCTGTCGGCGGTATTGGGGAAGATGCGCAGGAAATCGCCCGAGCTCTCCGAATAGCGCGCGCGGTTGCTGATCATCCAGCCGCCGAAATCGAACTGCGCCTCGATACCGATCGCCTTGGATTTGGGGTGCATCCCGTATTTCACGGGATATTGCGCGAGCGTGTTCGTCCCGTCGAGCGTCTTCACCGCGCTGATATGGGGCGACAGCACCGAATCCTTGCGGATGTCGAAGCCGGGCAGGCTGGCGATCACCGGCTTGTCGTCGGTGCCCTTCAGGCTGAAATAATAGGGCGCGAAGGTCGGCGAGCGATCGTCGAGATATTTCGCGTTCAGCCGGATATAGCCGTTGCTGAACTGGCGCGTGATATTCGCCTTGATCTGGCCGCCGCGATAGCCGGTGAAGCCGATGTTCCGCGGCCCTTCGCCCCAGCGATAAAAGCCGCCGACATGGAAACGCCAGTCTTCGCCGAGCTTTGCCCCGTAATCGGCGTCGATGCGGTTCTCGCCATAGTCGAGCCCCTTGGTGAATTGCACCGCGCCGCCGGGGGTGTCGCCGGTCTTCGAGATCAGGTTGATGAGGCCCCCGGGCGAATCCGACGAGAAGGTCGAGGCCGAGCCGCCGCGGATCGTTTCGATCTGGGCCAGGTTGAAATCGGCGCGCAGCAGCACGTCGGCGGCGAAATTGAAGAAGTCGCCAAACTCCATCACGGGCAGCCCATCCTCCTGGAGCTGCATATATTTCGAGCCGCCCGCCGCGAGCGGAAGCCCGCGTACGGTGTAATTGGCATTGCCCTCGCCCACCGCCGATTCGACGCGCAGCCCGGGGACGGTGCGCAGAAGATCGGCGAGCGGGCGCGGCCCGAGCTTCTGGATCTCGCTGGCCTTGAACACGCTGGTCGAGGTCGCGCTGTCGAGCCGGTCGCGCCCCTTGGCGACGCCGGTGGTGATCATGTCGGGGTCGGCGGCCTTTGGCGCCGCCTCCTGTTTCACTGCGTCGGGGGCGGGATCGGGATCGGGGCCGGCAAATGCCGCCAAGGGCGATAGCAGCGCGATCGAAGCAGCGCCAAGCATCAGGACACGGAAGGACACAGACAAATCCTCTCGGAATTCGAGAAATTATTGCCTTCATTGTAGGAGCGGTCGTGCAGAGGACTCGGCTTTGTCGGACGAATTCAGGGAATCTACTGAAGGAGAGGTGCGCGGAACCCGGTTTGCGGGCGTGCGCAACACGGTTGAGAGTCGCTAGCCAAAGGGACGTGCAGCTCGGCTAGAAACAAACCCATTAGGTACAAAGCGCTTGACATCGTCACGCTCATCGAGTACAAAACAGGAACGATGAAGAATTGCGAGTCGGGGCCTTCGGGTCTCTGGCGGGCCGGGCACTGTAGCGGGACAGAAAACCTCGGAGTGTGGGACAGTGAAGTCTGGAGCACTTCGAAACCGCAAATCCATCTCTAACGCACCCCTCAGCAGCCGCTAAGGCGCCCTTGAACGCTACACCAGCTCGGCGTGCCAATGGAACCCGTCGATCGACTGGCTGCCCCCCGTCGCCGAGCCTTGGACAACGACGGTGAAGCCCGTTTCGTCATAGCTCATTATCTGGACCCAGTTGTCCCTGGAGGCGCTGGCGGTCGCGTTGATTTCGGTGGCGACGATCGAGAGTACCGAGCCGGACGGGAACGCCACAGGGAAGGTGATCATGAGCGTCGTAGGCGCGGTCAGCAGGCCGGAATAAACCCCGACCTGGCGGCGCTCCGCCAGTGCGTTGATCGCGGCAGTGATCGCAGCCGTGCGCGCCGTCGCCTCACGCCCGATCATCGCCAGCACGGCAGCCAGCACCTGACCGTTGTTGGCCTTGACCAACGCGGTGCTGCCGCCGGTCGGGTCCTCGACCAGCTTGGCAAGCTCTTCCTGAACGGCATTCATCCAGTCGGGGCCGATCTGGGTCGCGGGTGCCGGCGACGCCTTGAATTTGTTGTCGACGGTCGCGCCGGACGTATCGATGCGATGCATGGGTCAGGTCTCCGGGTAGCTGAAAATGACGACAGTGTGCGCGGGCTTGGCCGCGTGGAGCAGACATTCGAGGTCGAGCGCGGCATCGCCTTCGACCAGGCGCGTGCCCACCGCGTCGCCGATCCGCGCATAGGTGAAGTCGCCGGCATTGAGCACTTCGACCCGCCAGACATAGCGCCACGCGCCGCCGCCGATCAGCGCGGTCAGCGAAGCGTCATAGGCATCCACGTCGGGATCGAATTCGTGAATCACCACCTCGAACCCGATCGACGCCGCCAGCTCGGTATAGAAAGCCGGGGTCTGCCCCGCCTGGAGCGCCAGCTTGCGCAGCGCCGCCGACTGGCGCCCCGAAATCGTCGTCGCCGCGGCCGTGCACGGATCGGGCAAGCCAAGGTTGCGTTCCCAGTCGCCGAGCAGCTCATAGGCCGTGCGCGGGTCGACCTCCTCGCCGAGCTGCTCGACCCGCAAATCCAGCCGCTCGAATTCCGCGCTCCAGCCCTCCAGCAACGCACCTAGCGTGGGGGACACGGCGCCGCCGCCCCATGCCGCACCGGGCGGCAACAGGGAGACCAGCTGATCGCGATATTGCGCGGCGGTATAGGTCACCAGCTCACGCTCCCGAACGTCGACATGTGCCCCGCGGCGGCGGTGACATTGGCCGAGGGGGTGTTGAGCACATGATCGGTCTCGCCGGCCGCGGTCGAGATCGCCTCGCGGATATGGCTGATCAGCAGCGTCCCGCCGGGCTCGGCCTCGCGTGCGATCAGGTCGCGCAATGCCGCTTCGACCGCGGCTTTGACCGCATCGGTCGCGGGCGTCAGCGTGATGTCGAACGCGATCGCGTCGGCGATCGGCGCCGCCACCGTCACGTCGGCGCATACCGGGCGGCGCGGCGCGATCCACGCCTCCACCGCCGCAATGTCACCGCTGCCCGGGATGATGTCCGCCCGCCCATCGCACACGAACAGCAGCTTGACGGTGCCGAGCCCGTCCCAATTCTCATAGACCCAGGCGCGCGTGACCTCGGGCACCTCGGTCGCCCAGTAGCGATAGTCGCTTGCTGCTCCGCCGCGCACGGGCGCCTGGATGCGCGCCAGCAGCCGCGCGCGCAGCCCGGCGTCGGTCTCCAGGTCGACACCGCCGCCAATGCCCGGCGCCTCGACGATTGCCGTCGCGCCGATCCCGGCGATCGGCGACAGGAAAGTCAGTTCCTGCCCCGTGACCATGGCCGCCGCCGTGCTCGCGATCTCCGCCGCCACCTCTGCCGAGGCGACACCCGACGCGATCGTCGCGTCGCTCGCGATCACGTACCGCTCGCCATCGGCGCGTACGAGCACCGATCCGGCAGTCGCCACGGTGCCGTTCGTGCCGGTGAGCGCAACGCTCCCGGTCGCCGCCTCGGCGGGCTTGCGGACCAACCCATAGATCGATGCCCAACGCTCCAGGCGCGCACCGTCCGCCACGTCGGGCAGGAAGCGCGAGGCGTCCTCGATCATCCCATAGGCGCCGTGCAGCGCGGCCGCATGCACCCGCGCGAGCACGTTGAGGGCGTTGCGCCGCACGCGGCTGTCGGCGCCGGGGAAGCGGGCGTCGATGTCCGCCTCGGCGCGGGCGATCAGCTCGGACAGGGTCGGTCTGTAAAAGCTCATGACGTGGTCAGGCTCCGCGCGGTCGCGTCCCACACGAAATCGAACCGCGCCGCGGTCGCTCCGGTGGTGCGGGTGATGGAAATCCGGATGCCCAGCGCGCCGGTCGGGCGGCTGGCGGTCGGCGCGATCCGGGTGACCTCGATGTCGACGGCCTGCGCGATGCCATCCTCGACCAGCCAGGCCAGCGCCTCGCGCGCGATGTCGCGCGCCTTCAACACCGTCGCATCGGTGAGCTTGGCGCGCTCCAACAGCCACAGCCGCGAGCCGATCCGGTCGTTCGAATCGGCATTGGCGCAATCGCCCCACCATCCACGGTGATCGCCATTGGGATCGGGCAAATCGTCGTCGTCACGCGCCCGCGCATCGGTGAGCAGCGAGATCAGGATCGCAGTGCGCAACCCGTCATCGGTCGCCAGCCCGCCGCCTTCGATCGCGAAGTCGAACAGCCCGGTCTCGGCGTCCAGGGCGATCGCGATGTCCGTCACGCCGCCGCCACCGTCGTGTCGGTGGTGCGGATTTTGAGCGTCATGCTGAAAGACACGGTGCCATCGGTGTGAAGCACCAATGTGCAGCGCCAGCCATCCTGCCACCGCGCATGGACCCGCCGCCAACGGCCCTTCCGATCGCGTGTCGCGCTGGCCTCGACCGGGTCGCCATGCTTGAGCGCATAGCCGAGGCCGCGAAGGATGGTGCCGCCCTGGACGGGATCGAGGGTGTGCCGTTTGAAACCTTTTGCGCTCATGCGATCCTCACCTTGCTGGAGCCACCCGAAATCACGTCGTCCGAATCGTTGACCGCATCGGTGCGCCGCGCCGCGCCCAGCGTCGCGCCATTGCCGATGCCTACATTGTCACTGTTGATCGCCACCGCCCCGGAGACGCCAGCAGTCAGGCTGGCGCCGTCGATCGTCACCGCGCCGTCTGCCGAGGCGGCGATGCTCGCCCCGTCGAGCGCAAGCGCGCCGTCGGCAGTGACCGAAGCGCCGGCCGCGCTGGTGATCGCGATCCCCGCCTCGGCATCGATCGACAGGCTTCCGCCCGCGCCGATCGTCATGTCGCCCTGCGCGGTCATCGACAGGTCGCCTTCGGTCTCGATCGTCACGCCCTGCGCGCTCGAAATCAGGATACCGTCGCGGGTCAGCCGCACGACCTGGCCGAGATCGTCGTACAGCGCGACCTCGCCCGCCTGCATGCCCTTCAACCGATAGCGGCGGTCACCCACCGCGATCACGATGCTGTTGCCCCGGCGCCCGCCCACCGACAACAACACCCCCTCGGCCTCGGGATGCGGATGCACGCTCAGGCCATAGGTCTGGAAATGCTCGACCCCGTCGATCGTCTCGTCGGCCAGCACGTCGATCTGGACTTCCTGGCACGCCTTGTCGTCGGCCACCGCGCGCAGCACGCACCGCCCGATCGCCATCTGCATCCGCCCGCCCAGCGCGGCGATCGACGCGGCGACGTTCACTTCTTGGGCTCCGCGACGGCGAGCGGCTGCCACGCGCCGCGCGGCATCGCCGTGATCGTCGCGGTGGTGCCGGCATCGCTCTTTTCAAAGGTCACCGCCGTCACCAGCATCGTCGCATCGTCGATCTGCACCGCCGGGCACTGCACCCGCACCTGCACATTGGGCCGCCACAGGGCGCCCCCGGCCGACACGCGCCACCCCAGCACGCGAACCTGCACCGACAGCGATCGGCCCGCGCGCACCCCGGCCTCCCACTTTGCCCGCGCCGTCACCCCGCCATTGTCGCTGCCCTCCTCGGCGACGATCAGCAGCGGGCGATAGCGCGCGACGCCGGCATCGCTGGCGGTGCCCGAAAGCTGCGAAACCGCCTTGCCGTGATGATGCTCGTCGCCCGGCGCCTGGCCCTTGACGCGATAGGTGCTGAACCGGTCGCGATGATCGTGCGTGGCGTCCGCCGACAGGATGTTGACCCCCAGCGCCAGCGTCGCGATCGGCGCATTGGCATCAGGCGTGATCAGCGTCAGGTCGCCCGCCGAATCGGCCACCATCAACAGCCCGCGAAACCGCAGCAACCGCTCCAGCGCCGCCTGCACCGTCTCCCCCTGTTGCAGCGCGAACCGCGCGATCGGCTTGCCGGTATCGGCCTTCGCCGTCACCTTGATCCCGAACGGCTTGGCCAGCTCGGCCGCGATCGCCTCCAGCCGGACATTGCGCCAGCTCCCCGGCTTGTGAATCGCCGAACAGTCGGCCAGGTCGGCGGTACGGTCGCGCCCGCTCACCCGGATCGCATGGGCATTGGCATCGATCGACGGCGCGACGGCATCCACCCACCCGTTGATCACCGTCTCGCCGCCCACGCGCACTTCGCACCTATCGCCCGGCTTGACCGGGAGGTCCGCCGACGCGCCATCGGCGCGCGCCGCCAGCGCCAGCTCGAAACTGCCGCTCATCGCGTCGATCGCGCGCGTGATGCTCACCTCGGTCCACCCCGAATAGAGCAGGCCGCCGATCGCCAGCTCGACACGCTCGGCGATCTTGGCGGCCTCGGCAACGGCGTCGACGTCAGCCATTGGCGTCACCCCCGCTGCTCAGCACTTCCAGCGCGCGGCCGCCGGGGACGAAGCCGGGATGCGCGATGCCGTTGCGCGCCACGATCTCCGCCGCGCGCGCCTCGACGGTGGCGGGATCGCCGTACAGCCGGTGCGCGATCACAATCGCGGGCGCGGTGCCCGGCGGGGTGTAGGAGATCAGCCGCGCCAGCGATCCGCCCCGCGCGGTTACGTCGCGCACGATCGCCCGGCGCAACCGGTCATAGGAATCGGCGCCCGTATCGTCGCCGGCATCCGCCTGGCGCAGGGCCAGCGCGTCCAGGGCGTCGGCCGCGGCATCGCGCACGCGCACCGCCTCGTCATAGGAGGTGAAGCTCGTGTCGGCGATCGCCCGCGCCACTTCGCCTGCCGTGGCAAGGTTGATCATCTGGATCAGCGCCGCCTGGTTGGCCCGCTGGCGATCGCGCGCGGGCGTGTCGCCGACGATCGGCGGCAAGTCGCTGCCCAGGTCGAGCAGCCCGATCAGTCCGTCGATCAGCCCGACGCCGGCAGTCGCCACGACCCGGATCGATTGCACCGCGGTCAGCAATGTCGTGCCGAGCGCCAGCGCGTCGCGCAGCTGCGCCTGCACCCCCGGCGGCAACAGCCCCAGATTGGCCTGGATCGCGAGCAGCCCCGGCCCGATCCCGCCCTGCAACGCCGACATCGTCGCCATCGCCGCCCCGGCATATTTGACGATCTCGCCGGCATGTTCCTCGACGAACGCGGCGACTTCGGACAGGCTGAAATCCTCGTCGAGCTTCTCGACCGCCGCCGCCTGCTCCTCCTCCGCCGCCGCCTGCGCCTGCGCCGCACTGTCCACGCTCGGCTGGGCCGGCGCCGGAAGGCCGGTCTCGACAAAGGCGATCGTGAACGCCGCATAGCCGCCGTCCTCGGTCGAATCGGTGCGGGTGAATCCCTCCACCGCCACCTGCATCGTTCCGTACCACGGGTGCACCAGCGTCCCCGCGCCAGGCGCGTTCAGTGCATCGGCGAACGCCGCGGCACGCGCGATGAACCCGTCGCCGATGATATGGCAGTCGATCGAATAACGCTGGCCCTTGCGGCCCAAATCCTCCCACACCGGCTTCTCGGCCTGGGGGAATTCATGGACGACGCCGCGACGCCCACCCTCCTGGTCCTGTCCGTTCGTGACGAACGCCAGCCCGCGCCAGGCACCGGGCTGCCACCCCGCCGGGGCGCTCACGCGACACCCGACATGGCGCGGCCGGTGTTGACCTCCACCTTCATGCCGCGCGCCGATACCTGCGTCGGCGTGGCGGTAACGCCACGATCGGTGGTGACGTGGAGCGAGATTTTGCCCTCGGCGGGCTTGGCGGGCGCGGCGGGGCGGGCCGACGACGGCACCAGCGCGCGGGGCGGGGCGAGCGGCCGAAAGGCGCCCGGCTTGCCCCAGGCCGGGGCTTCGGTCGGCACAAACGGCTTGCGCGGCGCGACGCCCGGCACGGTCACGTCGAGTGCCCTGCGCTCCTTTTCGAGCTGGTCGGCGGGAATGCCGTCGTTGGGGTTCATCCCCAGTCGCCGGTTCGCACTCCGAAGCTGTTCGCGCAGCTCGGCCTTGCGCAGATCGCTGACGAACCACCCGTTCAACCCATTCTTGGCCTGGTTGCGGGCGGCGATCGCGCTGATATTCGACGCATAGCTATACGCCTTGCCCAGCGCCCCGACGATCGCGAGCAAGGCGTTCGCTATGCCTACCAGCCCATTGCCCACCGCCGCCCAATCGGTGCCCGTGGCGAACTGGACGGCCTTGTCGGCGATCGCCGTCATCCGGTCGGAAATCGTCTGCGCCCATTTGGCGAGCGTGCCATCGGCGGCCAGCGCGTTGACGCGGGACAGCATCGCCTCAAGCTTGCCCTTAACGGCGTCGAAAAACCCCGCGTCCGCGATCGACACCTGAAAATTGGTCAGCGCGTCGGACAGGTTCGACCACATGCCGGCGAACGTCCGCGATTGCTTGTCCATCATCCCGCCAAATCGCTCGCCGAAAATGCCCATCAGGGCCTTCTGAATCGCGACGCCGCTCTTCTGGGCGGTGCGGGTGATCTCCTTCCCGTTGCGCTGATAGGTGAAGGCGACCTGGTTGCCCTGCACCTTCGATCGAATGCCGAATTCCTTCAGCCGCTCGAATTCGCCGGTCTGCGCGTCGGCCATCATCTCGATCGCCTGCATCAACGGCTTGCCCATGCCCGACGCGGCATCGCCCAGCGTGCGCAGCGCGCCATCGGTCGGGTCGATGCCATAGGCCTTGAGCGCGACAAACGCCTCCATCACGTCGCCCAGCTCATAGGGCGTGACGGTGGCGAATTGCTTGACCCAGTCCATCGCCCTTTTAGCGGCGGCGGCGCTGCCCTCGGTATTTTCCAGCACGACGCGGAACTGCTCGAATTTGGACGCCTGACCGATCACGCCACTCGTGAACCATCCGCCCAGGAAGCCGGCGCCGGCCGTGCCCAGCGCCAGCCCCTTGGCGGCAAGCCCGCCCGCCATCCGGATCAGCCGCCCGATCGCAAAGCCCGTGCCCTCGGCCGCCTTGGTCAGCGCTCCCATGCCCGCACGCCCGGCCAGCGCCCGCACCCGCGCCGCCAGTGCCGTGATCCGCGTCGGCAATCCGGTCAGGAAGCGGCTGCCCGCGCGATCGACGTCCTGCATCGCCTTGCCCAGCGGCTTGATCCCCCGGCGGGTCAGCCCTTCCACGGCGGCGGTCACGCGCCGCGCCGGGGCGGTGGCCCGGTCGATGGCTTCCAGGATCAGCGACAGCTTCATGGGGTTTCAGCCTTCGGTTGCGGTGCGGAGCCGGTTGAGCTGGTCAATCCACATCTCAAGCTCCGCCAGGGACAGCGACAGCAGCACGGCGGGCGGCCACCCGAACTCGGCGGCCAGCTCGCCTAGGAGGTCCCGCCAATTGGCAGGCCATCCTCCACATTCGCGAAGGCAAGTTCGCCCAAAGGGCCGACGTCTCCCGCGTCGAGTTTCTGGATGATGACGAAGGGCTGGCCACTCAGCGCGGCGATCATCTCCAGCACGAGTTTCATCGGCTGGTGGCGAAAACTGTCGATCAGCAACAGGTCGTTGCCGGTCGCGCGGCGCAGCGCCAGCGAGGTGATTTCCTCGGTACGCTCGCCGATGGTGACGATGATGGGGTGCTTGAGCGGATAGACGGTCGCGGCCATGATGGGTCCTCAAATGCTGGTCGCCGCGCCGGCCCGCGGCTCGATCCAGGGTGAAGTCGATGCCGGGCATCCGCAGGGACGGCAGCCGCCGCCCCGTGCAGGTCCTAGGCGATCTCCTCGGCGGGCTGGCCGTACAGCACGCCCTCATAGGAACCGTCGCTGGTGGTCGCGTTGGGGGCGCCCTCCGAATAGGCTTCCTTGAACGTGAAGGCCTTGCCGGTATCGAACTCGACGAGCACCGTCGCGCCGACGATCGCCGCCCATGCGGTCGGGCTGAACGACGACTTGGCCGGGATCTTGATCGTGAGCTTTGCCGGCGCCGGGGCGCCTTCCTTGAAGTTCCCCGCATTGTAATCGCCGGGCATCGGCTCGCGCTTCACCCCGCCCAGCTCCAGCGTGGTATCGCCCATCGTCTCGATCGCCCCGCCGTTGACGCGGACCTTGGCCTTGCCCGCGACCTGATTTTTACTCGCCATCTAAACCGCTCCTTATTGCCCGCTCAGGGGTCGCTCAGAGGATGAATTCAAACCGCGCCATCAGCTGCAACAGGCCGTTGACGACGTCGGGCGTCATCAGCAGGTTGAGCTGGGTCGGATTGGTCGCGTCGCGCTCGATGACGAGGCCGGCGATAAAGCCGTCGACATCCTCCATCAGCCCGGCCTCGCCCCATTCGCGCGCCAGGTTGATCGTCTCCGCCCGGATCGCGGCGATCGTGTCCGCCGTCAGCTTCGCGCGCGGAAACTTGGTCTGCATGCGGTAGCGCCAGCTGTACCGGTAATAGGCCAGCGTCGCCGCGGTGTTGACGTCCAGCCAGCTGATGTCGGGCAGGCCATATGCGTTGACCCGGTACGTGCTGATCAGCCGCTCGATGACGACTTCGCCCGATGGGCTGACGTCCAGCGTCGAGATTCCGTTGTGCAGCAGTTGCTCGCGCTCCATCTTGGTAAAGCGATAGCCACGCCGCGGCGCCGGGATGCCCGGCAACACCAGCTTGGTCAGCTGTCGGGCCGGGTCCTTTTCGATCTCGACTGCATATAAAGCCGCGACGGTGGCCGTGATCACCCAGCTTGGCACTTGCAGGTCATCGCTGGCGACGACGGTCAGGTGGGGGCCGTTTCGGGTTGCGCCGAAAGTCGCGAGCGTGGAGTAGGTGCTCCTTATAGTGGTGAACGCATGGCCTTCGACCTGACGCTCCGGTCCCCAGCGCGATGCCAACTCGACATCGGCGGAGGTCAGATTTGCCGAATCGTTGGCGAAAAGTGCAATCGACTGGAACTGCTCGTCGCCGAGCACCGCCCATACGTCATCAAGGTCAGGATCGCCTGACGGAGCAGTAACCGTCGCAATTGCAACGCTTAGTCCGGCGGGGATGCCGTCTCCCTCATAGTAAGAGGGGATAATTCCCAAGGCATCCCCCGCTACCGCGCCCTTGTGCCGCGCGGTCACAGTCACCACGCCCGCGGAACTGGTGGCGACAACCGGCAGGTCGGGCAGCGCGTTGATCGCCGCGGCGGTCGCGGTTGCCATCTGCGTTGCCGTGGTGCCGACGATCGCCGCCATCTGGATACGCACGCCGGCGACCAGAATCGATACCGTCCCGGCTGCCGTGGCGGTGCCGGTATAGGTAAGGGACACGACCCCGGACACGCCGCCCGAATTATCCTCCACACCGATCGCCCACACTTCGGTCGATCCGCTCGCCTTCAGCGCGGCACGGACCATGCCGTGCAGCATCGACCCCCGACCGAACAGGGCAACCGCCTGATCGGCGGACGTCATCCGCTGCGGCACGAGCGCCGAACTGCCGGTCGCCAGCTTCTGCCCGACCAGCAGGATCTTCTGTGGCGCCGGCGGCAGCCCCGAAACCGCCCGCACGTTGGAGAATTCCGCGGCGACGCCGGGGCGGCGCTGGTTGCTGGCGATCGAATCGAAAACGATGCTGGTCACTGTTCGGTGCTCCCTTCGGCGGGCTTGGTCGCGGCCTTGGCGGCCGCCTTCTCCGCGGCCTTTTCGGCGGCGGCGATCTCGGCCTCGGTCGTGGCGATCACGTCGCGGTCGTTCCAGCGCCGCTGCCACCAGCTGTTCCACGCGACGCCGCGCCCTTGCGGGACCAGAGGCCGCCCGGTCTCGGGATCGTGCACCGAAAGGCCCGGTGCGGGCTTGATGAAACGGCGGTCGGACATGGTCACTCTTGCTCCAGCTCAAGATGGTCGGTGGCGTCGGCGCGGTAATCGTCGGGCAACTGGACGCCGGGCGCGACGGGATCGCGATCGACGGGCAGCGGCTGCCCGAACAGCGGGATGTCCCAATTGGCGTGCAGCGCCTCCAGCGCGGCGGGATCGGTCTCGCCATCGCCCACGACGATCAGCGGGAAGTCACAGGTGAACTCGACGGCGTACATCGACAGCTTGCGCTTGCGCAGCGCGTCGGTCGGCCGCACCGCGCGCAGCGGCCCGGCCTCCAGCGGCGTGTACAGGTCGAGACCCAGCGTCTGCCCCGACAGCGCGGCGACCGCGCCCAGGATCAGGCGATAGCTGCCCGGCTCCTTTGCCGGATCGGGGCCGCCATGGCGCTGATAGGCTTCGTCGGCGCGCAGATTCTCGTCGGCGACCATCAGCCCGAACGACCCGCGCAGCACGCGGACCTGATCGTCGCCATCGTCCTCGGTCCCCTGCCACCCGGCGAACACGACCCAGGCGGCCGGGCATGCGATCTGCGCATCCGATTCGAGATACGCATCCCAATTGTCGGGATAGGTCGACAGCGTCCGCCAGCGCGGGAAATCATAGGCCCCGGCATCGGCAACGGCCTTGAGCCGCGCCAGCATCGCCAGCTCGATCGCCGCGATCATGCGCCGGCTCCGCGAGCGAAAATGGGGGAGCAAGCATCGCCCGATGACGATGCTGCGGGGGCCTTGCGAGCCGTACCGTCTTGTCCTCCCCCTGCTCTCGCGGGGTTAAGGCGGGTGCAAAGGCCGATCATTCGCCGGCCTCCGTCAAATAGTGTTCGCTCGCGTCCTCGATGTCGCCGATCAGCTCGGCCGAAAGCCCGAGGAAGGTACGCGCGGGCGTGTTGGCCTTGCGGCTGAAGGCGCCGACCACGACTTCGATCGGCTCGGCCAGCGCGACGCCGAACGCCTGGCGCATCGTGCGCTTGTGCGAGGCAACGGCCTCGGTCCCGTCGAACCCGTCATTGTGGCGACGGGCATAGGCGACGTTGCTGCCCCATTCGGCGGAGCGCGCGGTCGATCGATGCGTGATCGACAGATACAGCCGCCGCGAGTCCTGGAGCGTCTTGCCCGTCATGCGCTGCGGCCCGGCGGCGCCCACCGCCGTCCTGCGCACGCGGTTCGACGGTGCCCAGGGCACGCCGTCCGGCGTGTGCTGCCCTTCGAAATTGTCCTGTGTGTGCGTCTCGCCCAGCGCGCCGATCGTGTCCATCAGCGGGGACAGGTCGCCCAGCTTCGCGGCAAGCCGGGCCAGCCGCGCCTCGACGGCGGCGACGCCCTCGGCATGGACGGAAAAGGATGCGCCCGCCATCAGAAGCCGCCCAGCCGGTCGCGGCTGAAGGTGCGGCCGGGGTCCTCGACCAGCACGGCGCCATCGCGCGCGGGCAAGTCCCCGCGGCCTTCGTCGATCTTGACCAGCCCGCGCGAAATATCGCCCAGCACCTTCATCGCCTCGGCGCGCTGCCTGCTCGCTTCCTCGGTCGGAACCCGGTGCATCTCGCAATAGGCGATCTTGCACACGAGCTGCACGAGCAGCGGCGGCAGCACGGCGCCCGGCGCGGGCGCGTAATATTTGGCGATATAGCCGTCCGCCAGCACCGATGCGTCGGCGAGCTTGAGGTTGACCGCCGCGATCGCCACCGGTCCCCACGCATCCGCCCCGGCGAGCTGGACGAGAACGTCCTCGCCATAGCGTGCGCGGATATCGTCGGCGGTGGCGTACATGGCGGTCGGTCGATCCTTTCTAAAAGGTCCCCGGCGGGCCGGGCATGAATGGCCCGCCGGGAACAGTCCGGGCGCAAGACGCAACGGGCGCCCGTACCCAGGGAGGGACTCAGTCGGTCGCGGTCTCGGTCTTGGCGACCTTCGCGGCCTTGGCAGGCTTGGGCGCCTTCAGCGTCGCGATCTCGGCGCGGAGCGTCTTGATGATGCCCTCGGCATCGACCGTGCTGTCGCGCAGCGCGGTCACTTCGCGCTCGGCATCGGCGAGCCGGGTACGCGCTTCGTCCATGTCGGCGTTCTGCTGCTCGATCGTGCGGATCAGGTCAGCCTGAACCCGACCGGCCTCGCTCGCGAGGTCGCGCAGCTTCGCCAGATCGTCATTCTGCCGCTCGATCAGCTCGGCCTGCTGGCGAAGCTGGGCCTGGAGCGCATCGTCGCCGGCATCCGTCGTGGCGGCGGGTTCGGCACCGGCGTCGATCGGCCCCAGCTCCTCGATCGTCGAATCGATGATCATCTGCGCGTGCTCGGCGGTCATCCCCGCGTCGAAATGCGGGAGCGGACGGAAGCCGCCCTCGCCATCGCCGATCTCGATCGACAACAGCGGCTCGCGCGCCAGCGCCAGCAGCCGGGCACCGTCCAGCGTGCGGATGTCGACCAGACTGGCCGACGCTCCGAAGGTGAGCCCCGCGCGCCGAAACGGCACGCGGGCACTCTTGATGCGCAGCACCCCGCGCATCAGGGCAGCCGATCGGCTTCGATGATGATCATCTCGCCAGCCAGAGTGTTGCTTTCGCCGCCGGCCAGATTGGCCTTGAACGAATCCTTGGCGCGCTGCTGGTTGCTCACGCCCGCGACGAGCGCCGTGGGGCGGACGCCCCGGGGCTCGCCATTATCGTCCTTGAAAGCCTTCATCGCATCGCGGGCGGCGATGATGTTGGTGGCGTTGCACGTTTTGGTCGAACGATAGGCAAGGAAAGGCATCGTGTAGCCGACCGCGCCGCGTGCCTCGGCATAGGCGCGCGTAAGGCCGGTTTCGGCAACCTGGCTGTCAGTGAACTTGTCGTTGATCCACCAGAAAACGGGCTTCTTACGCTCCTGCGCGAGCAGCGGCTTGAGCGGCTGTGACAGGTCGAGCAGGAACCATGCCTCGCCCTCGCCGGTCGTGTCGTTATTCGACCACGTCGCGGGCGCCGCAGGATCTTCGTTGTACGTCGGATGGTCGGTGTCGAAGAAATTCTGGCCGTCGAAACACTCGCGCAAATGGCCCTCCGCCAGCGCCTCGAACCGCAGCCGGTCCATCCATGCGCCGGCTTCGCGGCCCCAGCCCTCGAACATGGCCGGGTAGAGGCCGATCATGTCGTCCTCGATCTCCTTGAGGGAGATCGCGAAGTCCGCCGTGTAGTCATCGTTGACGAGCTGATACACCTTGGACTGGAGCTGCTTGACGCGCTTCTCGCCGACCCACTTGCGAAAGATCGGCAGGTTGCCCAGGAAACCATATGTATTGATCGCGGTGCTCGACGGGACCGAGGTCGAAAGCGCGGCGCCAACGATCGGTGCCCCCGTCTCGCCGCGCGTGAAGTCAGCCTTGAAGCCGGTATTGAGCGCGGCGAGAAGCGCCGGGGTGACAATGCGTGCCAAGTGCCTGGCTCCTTACTTGAGGATGATTTCGAGGAGGCCGGAAACGGCGCCCGCGGTGTTGAAGGCGGCGGCGGGGATGATCTGGATGCGGTCGCCCGCCGCCACGATCGTCGTCGCATCGCCATTGGTCGGCGCGTCGGTGACGACGGTGCCCTTGGTCGCCGCATCGGCGATCGTGCAGGTCAGCCCGACAACGGCGGTGGTGCCGACCGCGACGGTGACATCGCCGCCGGTGGTGACAGCCTTCTGGACAACGACGCTCAGCCGCCCGATGCGACCAGCGCCCGGCGCGACCAGCTCGGCCGACGTACCGGCCAGCGTATCGGTCTCGTTGATCGCAAAGGGCAGCCAGACGCTGCGCGGAGCGCCGGCCGAGGCGGCGGCGGAAATCTCCACCCACACGCCCGCGCTGGTAACTTCGCGCACCACGCCGGCACGCGGCCGGGTGCCGCCCGCGGCGTTGCTCGCCACCGTCTCGTCGTCGACGACGAAGCAAGTGCGGTTGATGTCCGCCACCGTGATCGCATCGACCCCGGCGCTGTTCTTGAGGAGGTAGGTGCCTTCCTCGACATCGATCGTCGCGCCGCCATCGGCGGCGGTTCCGGTGACGCTCGCCAGCGCCATGCCGACGACGCGCATGTTCGCGACCTCGGCGATCTTGAGCAGGTCGGTGCCGCCCGCGCCGGCACGCGCCGGCGTGGCATAGCCCGACAACAGCATGACGAGCCCGCCCTGGAGGATGACGGCGGATGCCTTCACCCCGACATTGAGCAGGCCACCGCCCGCGAATTTCTGGGTGCGCTTGGGTGCGGCCAACATTATGCGACCTCCTCGATCTGGGCATTCTTCGCCGCCAGGAAGTCGGCGTGACTCATGCCGGTCATCTCACACGCCGCGATCTCGTCGGCGGTGAGGGTCGTGGCCTTCTCGGTCGGCTTGCGATTGCCGAGGACCGAGCCGGCGGCGACGATCACCGGCGCTGCCGACACGAAATCGCGGAACGCCTGCTCGTCCTTCTGGAACAGCGACAGGCCCCAGGCCTTCATGGCCGGCGCCAGCTTACCCTCGGCGCAGGCGGCGGCGACTTCGCGCTCCGCCCGGTCGGCGGTCAGCACCGAAAGCTGCTGGGTGAGGCCCGACACCTGCTCGATCGGCACGAACTTGGCCGGATCGACGGCATTGGTCTTCAGCGTGGTGATCGCCGCGGCGATTTCCTCGACCGAGGCGGTGTCCGCCAGGCCGGCCGCAACGGCGATCGAGCTGGTGGAGGTCTTCTTCAGTTCGCCGATCGCCGCGGCGATCTGCTCGACGCCCGCATCGGCCCCAAGGCCGAGCAACGCCGCAAGTGCGGTCAGGTCCATGGTGTCGTCTTCTCCGGAGTGTCCGGCCGCGATGGCCGGGAGGTCGATCGCGCCGATATTGACCAGCGCGGCATTCTTGAGTCGGAGCACGTTGCCGTTCTTCGCGTCCGCGAAGAACAACGGGCTCAGGTAGCGATATTCGCGCGCGCGAAGCTTGGCGTCGGCAGCGGGGGTCCAATCGATCGCATTGGCATAGATGCCATCCGCCTCGGCGGTGAGCGCCGACGCCGCACACCATCCCGATGCCGGTGCGGTGCCGCCCACGCCGGGCTTTACCGCGTGGAGCATCTGGTGGTCGTAATCGAAGCTGAAATCGGCGCCGCCCAGCCATTGCTGGGTCGCCGCCACGATCGCGGCGGCGTGCGCCTGGTCGCGAATGGTATAGGGCCCACGCCCGTCGCGCATTTCGATGCGCCCGATCGGCAACAGCTTGACGCGGGTGGCGGGAGCGCCATCGGCACCGACCAGAGTCTGATCGGCACACGCAACCGCTTCGAGCACCTGCGCGGTGCCGGCGGATGCCGCGATCAGCAGAATGTCGGTGGTTTCGATGCCCATGCCCGGCTTATGCCGAGCCGCGCGGGCCGCTCTTACCTGAACTAATTCAGTGCACGATCAGGCGCCGGGGCGCGGGCTCCTCATCCGACGAAACGGCGCCCAAGTCCATATCGTTCCGGCTCTCAGCGCGTCGTCTTCCAGCGCCAGCCCTCGCGGCCGACATCGACGATCGTCGTCATACCCTTTGCCGTGCGGGCATAGCGCCGCGTCAGCAGCGCCCGGCCGTCGCGCGCCGCGATCCATATCCACCGAATCGAATCGGGCTCGACGATCGCCGCCGCGATCCGGTCGATCGCCAGGCCCGCCGCGCCGCCCGGAAACCGCGCCGACCCATCGGCGCCGATGAACCAGCTCCGCCCGATCGCCAGCGGCCATCCGTCGCGGTCGGTCCACACCGCCTCTTTGCCCGAATCGATCCCGAACGCCTTCAGGAAGCGATCGGCAAGCGCGCGCTGCGATCCGGTGAGCTGCGCGGCCGCGGGGACTTCCTCGGCGCCGTCAAAGCTCTCGGGCAACGCACGCGGCGACAGCCCGCGCAGATATTCCTTGCCGACGTTGTAATCCCATCCCTTGCCGATGCCCTGCTCGATCATGCCCGTCTCGCCGGTGCGCTCATTGACCCATTCGATCTCCGGGAAGCGGATCGGCTGCTCGGTCACGCGCTTGCCCTGGCGATCGAGCATCCGCTGGGTGCGCTGCACGACGCTGCACCGGCATTCCCAATCGCACGGGCCGGTATGCGTATCCCACCAGGGATCGTCGACGGGCAGGATGGTCCCGTCCCATGCGTGGTGCTGGGGCCGCTCGCGCCCGTCCATGACCGAGGTGTATTCGAGGAACGGAAAGGCGCTCTTGGTCCGCTCGATCCGCTCCCATTTGCCGGCGGCATAGGCGGTGCGGACGTTGGCGTTGAAAATCGTCTTCAGCCGGCGCGGGCTGCCGAGCTGCACATTCTTCGATTGCCCGGTGGCCGGGTCGATCATCGTCTTGCGGCCCCACCATCCGCGCGCCTCCAGCCGGGGCTGCAACGCCTTGCGGAAATCGGCCAGCGTCGTGCCGTCGGCGATCGCCTTGTCCACCTCGGCGCGGATATCCTCCAGCAGGTCGCGGCTCATCGCCTTGGCGACGGTGAACCAGCGCGCGTGCTCGCTGCGGAACACGTCCAGCCACGAAAAGCCGATCCGAAACCCCTTGGCCCGGAAAAACGCAATCGCCTCCTCGGGCGCAACGCCCGCAGCGGGCAGGGCTTCGGGGCCGGGCATTTAGGCCGCGCGCCAGAGGATCGGTTGCTGGTCGATTGCGATTCGGTGCTTACCCCGTGACATCGGATGTTTCGGCGCACCGGTCCCGGTCAGGCCCCAGCACCACAGATTGGGCCAGGGCGCGACGCCGGTCTGCATCTCCTCGACGACGTGGTCGATCCAATCGCTATCCCACGCGATGTTTCCCCAGCAGACGAACACCTGATGCGCCGCCTTTGCCAGCGCGATCACGCGTGGCAGGTTGACGAACAGCAGCTGGTCGCGCGCATGCCAATCATTGGTTGCGGCCCAATCGGCACGGCGCCGGCACTCAACCGGGCTCGACGTGCAGAACGGATAGAGGTTGGCCAGGTCATAGCCGCCGAACCCGGCATGGTGGAACCATTTGGTCAGCCACCAGCTCGTCGGATCATCCTTGGCGCCATCGGCATCCGAAGGGTTGCACCCGATCGCCAGCCCGATCGGCCCTGCGCCCCAGCGCCGCGACAGCACGACGCGATCGCCATGCACGAATTCCGCCGCGCGCTGGAGCACCGGATCGCCGAACAGATCGACGCCGAACATGCGGGTCGCGGCATCCATCCCTACTTCCCCGACGCCAGGCGCAGCTCGACTTCAAACCGCTGGCCATCCATTTCGAATGCCCAGGCCGCGCGGGCGCCCGGCGTGATCTTCGCGATCGGTGCCAGCCGCTCCGCCATCTCCATGACCTTCTCGCCGACCGCATAGGCCGCGTCGTCTTCGAACATCATCTCGCTGTCGTCGCTCATTTCCCCGGCACCTCGATCAACCCGGCGATCCGCGCCGCGAACCCAGCCCGCTCGCCCAACTGGACGATCTGCTCGGCGTCCATGCCCGCGATCAGGTCGCCGACCCGCGTGGCGAGCAGCTCGCGCACTTCCTCCATCGAATTGGCGGCATCGATCAGCTCGGCGATCGGCGCGAACAGCGCGTCGCTCGCGCCGCCCAGCTCGCCCAGCGCATCCTCCACCAGCCGGTCGATCGCATCGGGTTCGCGCGGTGCCAGGTCGGCGGCGGCGGGGACGGCGTCGCCTTCGTCGTCGCCGAGGTCGAAGGGTTCGCCCTTGGCGCCATCGTTGTTGACCTGGATCGACGCCGCCCGATCAGCGATGAACTTGTCGGTCTTCTTAGTCATCTTCGGCCTCCACATGCAGGGTGCGGGTACGTTTGTCCCATTTGGTCACCCGCAACTTAGCCGAACGCGGGAAAATCACCTCCTGCTCGTGCCGCAGGTTGGAATGCGGCGCGGCATCTAGTGCCTTGGAGCCCTTCTTCGCGGTGATAGCGATGAGGATCGACCCCTTGGCCTCGGCAAAGCCCATCACCGCAACGTCCCTGGACCGGCTCGTGCTCAGGAACCCCGGATCGCGGATAACGGAACCCTCGGAGATACCCGCCCGCTTCAGCGCCTCGACACCCGGCCCGCTGACGCCCCGATAGAGCACGGCGTCCTCGGACAGGCGGCTTTTGGCTACCGCTCGGTCCATCACCTCGACCTTCTTCTTGGTCTTCGCGCCATAGTCGGCTTCGCCGCGGGCCTGCTCGTTGATCAGCTTATAGTCCATCAGCGAGTAGTCGGAGACTGCGTTGGCCTCCGCGCGGGTCAGCTTCCCCGGTTTGACAGTCTCGGGCGACGCACCGCCTCCACCGCCGACAGGGGCACCACCGGCACCGCCGCCGCCTCCACCGCCGCCGAGGGGCATGGCGCCCCCAAAGCCCGGCCCGCCGCCACGCCCGTCCGACCATTCGCCGCCCCGCTTCGATCCGCGCGGCACGCGGGGCTGCGAAGCGTTGTACTTGGCGTCGATCAACACGGCGGCGGGAACGGCGTCGCCCGTCCGGTCCTGCAACCGCGATTCAGGCGCCAAAGGGGCCACTAAGGGGCCGGTTGCGGGTTCGCGGGGCACGTCGGGGCCGTTTGGGGCCTGCGCGGGCTCCTGCGCGCTCTGCGGGGCTGCGGCGCGAACGAGGATCGCTTCGCCGGCCTTGGGCTCGGGAATGCCGGTGACCTTGCGATAATGCGACACCGGGATCGGCACGCCCAGCGCGACGCCCTTGTCCATCGCCTCCAGCGCCGATTTGACGTCGACCGGATCGGGGCGCCCGATCTTGAGCAGCGGATATTTGTCGCGCACGCCCCGGTTGAACATCACCATCGGGATGACCAGGTCGCGCGTGCCCGTCGCCGACAGCTGCACCGCATCCGAACATTCGATCAGGTGCTGCACATCGCCGTGCAGATCGGCCTGGCCCGACCCCAGCCCGCCGGCCTTGGCGTCGCTGCTGCTCGTCTGCCCCAGCACCGCCTTGCTGATCAGCTCGTCGCCATAGGTGCACAGCGCCTGGAACATCTCCGGGTTCGCGGCGCCGCCCTGGCTGGTAATGAAGTCGATCTGCATCGACGCGGGGATCACGCACCCGGCATCCGACCCGATCTGCGCGACGGCGCGCGCCAGCTTGCGGATATCCTCCTCGCTGGTGCCGTTCTGATATTTGCCGACGCGCAGGGGGAGGCCATACACCTCCAGGAACGTCATCCAGTCCTTGAGCGTGAAGTTCTTGAACAGGTAAATCCACGCCACCGCGCGCGCCAGCCCGCCGCGGATCGGCAAACCCGACTTGGCCGCCGCCTCATGGACAATGAACTTATACTGGGGCAGCGGCTGCGCCAGGCCGTGATAGCCGTCGATCCCGCCCTTGAGCAGCAACTGCTTGCCGGTGTCGCGGTCATATTCGAAAAAGCGCGGGTCCTGGCGCGTCAGCACACTAGGCAGCCACAGGTCGCCGGTCATGTTCCACACGATCTCGGTCGCGCTATATCCCTTGCCGATCGCGTCGAGGATGTCGAACAGCTCGGCCTGGAGCGTCTGGCGCTTCAACCAGTCGCGCACCAGCTGCGCGTCGCCCTCATATTCCGGGCCTTCCCCCGCCGCCTCGACTTCGACCGGCAACTGCGACACCGCGCGCTTCCGCGTGCCGAGCACCGACAGATAATGGAGGTCCTTTTCCTCCATCTCCTCGGCCAGCTCCAGATAGGCGGTCGCATCGCCCGTCTCCGCCGCGCGCAGGATTTGCGTCAGCCGCAACGGGTCAAGCCCCTGCGCCGGATGCCCCGACAGCACCGATCGCACCCCCGCCATCGTCGGCCCGCCGATCTCGCGCGTCAGCACGTCGGTCGCGCTGCGCAGCGGACGGCCCCGGCTGTCGATCAGCGTGGGCGGCGGCGGCGCCTGATAGGCCGTCAGCGATCGGTTATCGGTCATTTAGGAGGTCCTTTCTCACCAGCTGCCGCTCCCGAACCGGCCGGCCGGGGTGGCGCGCTGGCCGTGGCGCTGGGCGAATGCGTCGTGAAGGTCGCGATCGGCGCGGGGATCGTCGCCAAAGCCCGCCTTGGGAATGCCGAGATAGCCGATCTGCTGGGTCTGGCCGGAAGCGGCGACACAGCACAGTGCCGCTGCCCAGAACCGATCGCCATGGCCGTCGCTCTCGCCATCGTTGAGCAAGCGGATCGCGCCGGTCTCGGTCACGACGCGCGTGATCGAATGCAGATCCTCGCGGGTCGCCTTATCACCCTCGACCAGGCGGAACAGGCGATCCTGCATCCGGTCCTTCAGCAGCGTCGCCATGCCCAGCTTGGACGACATGCTGAACGTGATTCCATCGACGCGACTGGCGCCCAGTATCTCGCGGATACGCTCCAGCACGGGGATGCCCATGCCGGTCTCGTCACCCGCGAACCGCGCCCAATTGTCGCGCGCGTCCATGCGCTCGATCTCGGCATATTGCGCGGCGAAGGGCGCGCGCCGCATCGTCACGATCTCGCGCGGGTACAGCACGTCGCCGATTTCCTCGGCAGTCCAGATACAGGTGAGGTCCTTCTTGGCCGCGATGTCCATGCCCGCGAATATCCGCCCGCGCGCCGGGGGCAGCGCGGTGCCGCGCTCGACGCAATGCGTCAGCTTGCCCTCGGTGAACTCCATTTCGCGGATGCGGCCATAGCCGGGGGTCTCGCACTGCGAGATCAGGAAATAGTCCAGCCAGGCCGACAGCTCGTCGCGCCATTGCAGCTCATATTCCTGCGCCCACAGGTCCGGATCGCTCAGGCCCGCGCGCAGCTCGTCGATGTTGCGGTCCAGGCCCTGCGCCACCGCCTGATGGATGTCGACGATATGCCGGGACCAGATCGTCGGGTCCTCGGTCATGATGTCGTAGAATTTGTTGCTCTTGCCGTTGGGCGTAGAGACAACGCGGACCTTCCACCCCTTCGAGATGATCGGATAGGCGGCGCCCCAGATCGCCTTGCTGTTGGCGTGGAACGCGAACTCGTCGAACAGCACATTGGAGGAAAAACCGCGCGCCGTGTCGGGGTTGGCGGGCAGTGCCGTGATCCGCGAACCGCCCGGATAGACCACTTCGAATTGCTTGTACGTCGCGTCGGTGCCGTCATCGCGCGTGACCTTCCACTCGCCCTCCTCCACCTCGGGCGCCGGCCCCGCCATCAGCCCGCGATACAATTCCCAAAAGGCGCGCGTCATCGGCTTGACGTTTTCGTCCATCGCCTCCTTGGCTTGGCGCTCGCCGCGCGACAGGATGACCCAGCGCGTCCGCTTGCGGGCGATCTCGGCTTCGATGCAATCCTCGACCAGCTCGGCGCAGGTGCCGAACGTCTTCCCCGTCTGGCGCGCGAACATGCCCGCCTTGAACCGGCTCTTATCGGCCAGCCAGGCGCGCTGATACGGCGTAAAATGGATGAGGCGCGCAAGTTCGTCGCCGACGACGATGTCTGCCATCAATACCCCATGATGCGCTTGGCGCGCGCCAGTGCCTCGGGGTCCAGCTCGCCCGATCGGCCGGCGGCCTCCAGTTTCTTGCGGGCCTCGGCGGTGGCCTCCGCCTTGGCTTCGGCGCGGATGCGCGCCTCGCGATCGGCATCGGTCTTTTCCGCCGATGCCAAAGCGCGCGTCGCCTCCGACAGCGCCTTGACCTGCGCCGGGTTGAGCGCGACCGGGCGCACCTGGCCGTCCTCGTCTTCCTCCAGCGCCAGCGCCGTCTCCAGCACGATCGTGTTGAGCACTTCGATCGTCCCGCGCAGCATCTTGTTGTCGGCACGGTTGCCCATGCGCGCCAGCGACTCGGTGATCTCGCGGCTGCGGCGCATCCGCTCGCCGATCTCGGCCAGGCCCTTGACGTGCCGGCCCAGCGACGATCGCGAGATTTCCAGTTGCTGCTCGACCAACTCGGGCAGCGCATTCAGTTCGGTCAGGATTTCGTCGATCGTGCGTCCTGCAGAGCGGCGACGCCCGACCCACTCGACGATCTGCGGGCCTAGCCGATCGATCGCGGAGGGCTGGTGCCGCGCCATCACAGCCCCGCGAACGGACTGGCGATCCCGCCGATCGACACGTCGCCCGCCACGGCCATGCGCCCGCGCTCGGTGATCCGCGCCACCATCACCGTGTCGCGCACCATCCCGACGACGACGCAATCGCGATCGGCGAGGTCGCGCAACAGCTGGCGGCACGCGGCCTGGTCGAGCGCCTGGCGCTCGCCCATCGTGCGCAACGCGGTCAGCAGCGTCCCGTCATTGCCCTGGCCGCCATCCTCGATCAGAAGCTGCAACAGCAACAGCCGGCGCCGCGCGGCGACCTCCTCGGCATAGTTCATCGGTCGAGTGCTCCCTTCATCAGGATATTCTGGATGACCTCCACGCCCTTTCGCGTGACCTCCGAGGACTCCTTGAGGTCGGAAACCTGCGCCGAAACGGTGTTGAGCTGTCCCTCCAGGGTGGCGCGCAGCGTGTTGACCTTGCCCTCCAGCGCGATCACTTCCATGCTGGTCGCGGCGCGCGCCTCCAGGGCGCGGACCTCGCCGGCCAGCACGCCCAGCTCGGCCTTGGTCGCAGCATTGCCCTGCGAGGTCTTGAGCCGCTGCACCTCGGCGAACAGCTTGCCGATCTGGCGCGACAGCTGGCCGGTGCCCATCGGATTGCCGCGCCCGTGGCGATGCACGGTCACGAACACCGCCACGACCGCAACGAGTGTGCCCAGGATTGAAAACCAGTCAGCCATTGTCCGAATCCTTGCCTTTCCCGCCGCCGACCCTTCCGGCCACGTGCGCGATGAATGCATCGCCGATTGTCTTGAGCGCCGATCGCGCCTGCTCGCCCAGCAGCTCGGCGACGGTGAGACCCGAAAAGCCAAGGCCGATGCCCCAGCCCAGCGCGACCAGTGGCTGCTGTCCGGTGGCGATCACGCTGCACAGGATGATCGCGAGCAGCGTCACGACCAGCGCTCCCTGGCGCCGCCACCCCAGCGGGATCGCCCGCGCGGGCGCCAGCCACATGCCCAGCACCACGCCCAGCACGCCCGCGCCCGACGAAAAGATCGGCAACGCCACGCCCGCGACCACCAGCCATTCCGGGCCGGGCACGACCAGCCGCGTGCCCGCGCTGCTGATCAGCATCGCGGCGGGCATCACGATTTCGGCGCGGGTCAGGGCGTCCGCGGGTGACATCACCGCATCCCTTCCGCCGCTATCGGCGCCGACCGCGTAGTCATCAAATGCTCAGCCCCTTGGTAGCCACCAGAGCTTTTGCCCAAGCGTAAGCCTGCGTCCGCTCGGACACCGACAACACCCGCGACCAGGCGGCGGCCAGCGCTATATCCCCAGGGCCGTTCTGGTTCGTGCCCCAGTGGCCGATCGTAAAGGCGGCCCCAGTGGGGACTCGGACGAAGGGTGTATTGTAGTTAGCGGTACCCGATGTGCCTGCCCCCATGTCGTACAACGTAGGATCGTCGGCAGTGCTAGAGGAAACCCCCGTCTGGAACACCGCGCCGATCAGGCAAGCCCATCCATTGGGGTTCGCTACATAAGACGCGGTAGATGTCCCCGTCGCGCCCCCGTCCTGCGTCGCGCGCGTGGTCAGGCGCGTTTGGCTGCTCGACGATGTGAAGATGCCAAGGGTGTTGGACGACCCGACATAACAGAATCGAGCGCTGTCGGCACTCTTGTCTCCGGTGTCGCGGCCCACAACGAGCATCGTGACGTCCCCCGCCACGTCGATCACGCCCGTTTGCAGATAACTCGTGCCCGACCGCAACGACAGGTACCCGCTGGCGGCAGTGGGGGAGCCGATCGAGATTGCGCTGGGTTTTCCCTCCGCCCAGTTCCGCAGCGCGGTATCGACGCCATCGGTTAGGAGATGCAGAAATTCCAGGTCCGACCCGAGCGTGCCGGGCATGACGAGCTTTGCCGCATTGGGCAGAATCACCGCGGCGCCGGTTGTGATTTCGAGTCCAGGTGTTGGCATTTGTAGGTCTCCTATCAGGCGATACAGGCGATTGCGGTGGCGAGCGCTTCTGCATGCTGTTCGCGCGCAGCTGCGCCAGGATGGGTGATGTCGGAGATTGTGGTGGTGGTGACGCCGTCCGCGCCCGTAGTGCCAGATGTCAAAGACCAGCCAGCCTCACCGCTCTGATGCGCCCAGGTCGAACAAAGGTGTAGGTTAGCATCACCCGCCGCGCGACGTGTGGTCACGATATCGACAATGGCCGACAGGATCGGCTGCCATTCGAGCCACTCGGTATCGCCCGCCGACGACGCGGGATGGTTGGTCGCCCACAGAATAATACTCGCCGCAGGCAGCACGCGGCGAATTTCGTCGAGCAAATAGCCATATCCCGACTTCACCTGCGCGAGACTCGCCGCCGCTCCCAACTCGGTCTTGTCGTTCATGGCGATGTTGACGACCACCAGATCCGGGTCTGTCAGGCTGAAGCGATCCAGGTAGAAGCGAAGATCAAATCGGTAATTGACGCCCGAAATCGTTACGATCGGCGTCTGAGCACCAGCGGAGGTGTTCGGGTTGAGGAACGGCTGATAGCCTCGTTTGTCCGTCTTGTTGGCGGCCTGATAGGTGGCCTCCTGACCGACCGCCAGCACACCCAGGGGCACATCGTTGTCCAATGACGTGCCCAAATAGTCGGAAAACGCCCAGCCCTCGCGCCCCTCGCCCAGGGGGCCGCCAGTAGCGCTGGAACTGTTGGAGTTCGACCCAACTATCGTGCCGATCCACTGGGGCGCAAAACCCCATGCCGTCAGTAGCGCATTGATGTTGTAGCCGGTCTGGCGGTTGGTAATGCTATCGCCGATCAAGAGTATTTTTGGCGCTGGCGATCCGGACACCGGCACAGCCTTGACCGAAACGGTGAGAGTCTTTGTCAGACGTGGGTTACGGTCGCCCAACTTGCGGACCGACAACGTGGCACTCGTGCCGAGCCGGGCGGGATCAAGCATGATTGCTCCATCCCGGGCCGAGGCCGCAAAGGGCTGCGCGGGTGCCCCTTTGGACGATGCGATCGTGACCTTGGCGGTCTCGACATCAGTGCGGGTCGTCAGAATGTTCTCGACGTAGAGCGGTGTGGGGCGATCGCTCACCAGGTACAATTGCGTCCCGATGACCGGTGTGACGGACGGGGCTGTATAGACGGGCTCATTGGCTGCCGCATTGATGGCCACATTGCCATCCAGACCGATTTGCAGCGCCACGAAGCCGAGCGGGTTCACGACGCGGAAAAGAGCGTCGTCAATGGCCTTCACCGGCGCTCCGACCAGCCCCAATGCGCCGCCTTCATACGACAAGATCGATCTGCCCAAGGTGGAAAGATCAAATCCCCCATTGGTCGTTCCCCGCCACGTACCGCCGGGAAGCGCCAGCGCGCCGTCTGCTGCTACTTCGAACCCGACGAAGCCCAGCGCATTGCGTATCGACAGCATCGCGTCCGACTGGCCGGGGGCATTGAGAGATACGCCGCCGGCCCGAAGCCCTCTCGCATATAGTTCCGCGAACACGAATCCGAGCGCTGTCTTGAACAAGACAAGTGGGTCTTCAGACGTTGCCGTGACGTTGGTCTTATGGACCACGCCGGCCACAGCCGCCGCCGTTACTTCCACCTCGCCTGCCTTGTCCTCCACTTCCGCAGCAGCGGCGACGATGTACGCCCCCGCATCGACGACATCCTGCGCGGCCGCGGTAGTCGTGATCGCCTGCTGGCGGGCCGCCTCGGTCGCCGCGGTTGTGTTCACCGCGGCGTCCAGCACCGCCTGCTGGCCCTGCACCACGTCGCCGACGACATCGGCAAGCTGCTGGATGCTCGCGACACGCCCCTCGGTCTCCCCGTCGACGCGGTCCAGCGATGTCGCGTCGCCCGTCGCGCGCGCCACTGCCAGCGCGTCGATCGCGGCCTGCTTCTCGGCGGCGACCTCCGCCAGCGCCGCCTCCAGCGCGTTGACGCGCACCTCCAGCGTGGCAAGCCCGACCTGCTCGGTCGTGGCGGGTGCCGGGGGGAACACGTTCATTTCGGGCACTGCCCGGCGGCATCGATCAGCCGCGCTTCCAGCAACGCCTCACGCCGGAACCGCGCCGCCAGATAGCCCAGCGTCGCGGGCAGCGCCGCGATCTGCACGTCCGCCCCTGCCACGATGCGCGGGGGCAGTGGCGCGGTCACCTCGGCGGGGCATTCCCGCCGGATGTCGGTGTGCGTCACCATGATGGGATCAGGGCTGCGCGGCGGCGGGCTCGCCACCGAGCGCCCGCAGGCACCCAGCATCGCAAAGCACGCGACCGTCATCCAGGCGCGGGGCGGCATCGATCGTGCGGTCATCATGGGCTTTCCTGTCGGCCTGGTCGGTCGCGCGCAGCTCGGCGCGGGCAAGGGCGGCGTCGCTGTCCTGGCGGATGCGGGCGATCTGCTCGCGGGCGTCGGCGAGGTTGGCCTGCGCGGCGTCCAGCGCGGCCTGGCCGCGCTTGACCTGCTCGCCGCACACGGCCCGAATCGCATAGAGGTCGGATGCCTTGATCGCCGCCTCGCATTGCTGCGCGGCCCATGCCTGGCGCACGCGCAGCACGATGTCGGGCGCGCAGGAATCGAGCACCGAACCCGGCGTCTTCGAAGCCATGACACAGGCGGCGGCATCGTGCCGCAGCGCCTTGACCAGCGCCGCCTGGCGAAACCGATCGGCCGCCGCCCAGATCAGCGCCGTGCCGGCGATGCCCGCGACGATGCGCGGCCAGATGCTCACAGCACACCCAGCGTGGCGGCGCGCTTCTGCCAGCCGTTGAGCCATTTGCGCTGCGAAGGATCGGCGGCGGCGATCGCACGATAGCGTTCGTCGGCGGCGAGGCGATAGGCGGCGAGGAGCGCGGGAACGCCGATCGACGGCAGCTTGAGCGCCCAGTCGAGCGCCGCGCGCGTCGCGGTCCCGATCGCGCCGTCATCCTTCAGCGGCGCCGGGCATCCCGCGACATGCGCCACCCGCGCGGTGCATTTGTTGATCGCCCGCTGCAACAGCTTCTTCGCGGCGCCGAGCCCGCCATTGACGGCCTGGTCGAACATCGCCTCGCCCAGCCCGAGCGGATAGGCGTCGCACCCCAGGCGGTTCCAGAAGCACCGCTGGAACAGCATTTTCGCGTCGATCGGCTTGAGCAGGCGAATGTCGGCGCCGTCCAGGTCGCCGTCCATGTCGAGGTCGAAATCGGCGATCCCGTCGCCGTCGAGGTCGATCAGCCCCTCGGCGCGAAGGAACCGAAGCGACACGCCGAGATTTGTCTCGCCGCCGCGATCGTCGGGATCGTTCGAATGCCCGCCCTCGATCGGCGCCACCTTGCGGTACGCGGCCAGATAGCGGGCGCCGAACGCCTGCACGGTGATGGTGTCGGTGGAGTTGCCCATGGGAAGTCTATGGGCTGGAGCAGGGTCGCTCCCTTACCTGAACTAATTCAGGGCTACCGCGATCGGCGACGCTATCCGAACAGCCTGCCTTGAAGGTCCTCGGCTTCCTGTTGCGCCGCGTGCTGCTCCAGCATCTTGTAGATCCACCGCTCGGTATAGTCGAACGCGATTGCGACATCGGCGATCGTCATGCCTTCGGGGCGGTTTAGCGCCGTCTGCAACGCCCTTTCACGCCGATAATGCGCTTTTGGCAAGTCGAACGTCGCACCGGCATGTTTCGCGGCGAGCAGCGACGCCGCCTTGGCGCCGATCGCCACGGCGATGGGATGATGCACCCCGATCGCGCGCGGCACGAAAATGCGGGTGCCGCCCAGCATTTCGATAAGCTTCTCGGTCGCCGCCCAGCCGATGTCGGCGGCGAGCTGTTCCTCCAGCTCGCCCCACGCCTCCAGCTTGCGGCGCCGCATGTTCACGGACGATCGGCCCAGGCCGGGCGGTGCGGCGGCACGGCGGGTTCGATCTCGACCGGCGCCAGCGGCAACGCGGTGGCGCAACGCACGCACTCCGCCGATTGCCGCCCGACGATCCAATGCCCCTTGCCGCAACCGGGGCACAGCGTGCCGGTGCGGTACAGCGGGCGATAGCCGCGCCGGTCGAGGTTGAGCGCGGCCATCATGCCCGTGCGGCCCGCAGGAGCTTGCCCAACTCGCTCGCTGCCTCGTCCAGTTCTGCCGGGGTCGCCTCAACGTTGCAGGCCAGGGCAGTCGTCGCCACGCCAACGCCCAGCTTCTCCAGCTTCATCCGGATCGCGCGGATCAGCCACCTCTTGAGGGCCTTGGTCTGGTCCTCTGTCGGCACTCCGGACAGGTCCATGTGCCACCCTTCACGGGCGCCCATCGCCTTCAGCGCCTCGATCAGCTTGTATCCCTGCGACTGGTCGGCCCATTGCATCCGCTCGCATTTGAGCATCTTGCGCGCCATTTTCTCCAGCGCCGCCTCGCTCGGATCGTCGATCGCGCCGAGGTGATAGAGCGAAATCCACAACGCCCGCGCCTTGGCGGCGACGGCATGGTCGGCGGGCCGGGTCTTGCCTGCGCGGCCCTTGGGCGCCGCCTGCACCCACCCGCGCGCCTTGAACCGCTCGATCACCGCGACCAGCTGGCCCTCGCTGCACTCCCGCGCGCTGCGCTTGCCGGTGACTTCCACCAGCACCGCGCGATAATCCTCGTCGGACAGCTTCAGGTCCTTCTGCGCGATCTTGACCTTGCCGATCAGCTTGTTGCGAAGGGGCGAGGAAGGCAGCGCGGCCACAGCCGCCACGCGCTTGCGCCCCGGCATGTCGACGACACCCGCGACGCGCCCGCGCCCCCAGATACGTTCCGCGCTCATGCTGCGATCCATTCGAATTCGGCGACAAGCCGGTCGGTGAGCGCTCGGAAGGCGGGGTCGATCGGCCGCATGTTCTCGGCGCGCCTGATCTGGCTAAGCACGGTCGAATGGTCGCGATTGCCCGTCCGGCGCCCGATTTCGCTGGGCGACCGCCCCAGGCGCTTCGCGACCCAGGCTACCGCCCGCCGCGCCCGCGCCAGCCTCGGGCCGCGTGCGGCACCCACGATCTCGGAGTGCGGCACCCCCATTTCGAAGGCGACGCGCGCGATTACCTCCTCGACCTCGGGAATCGCGGGCACCGCTAGGCATCCCGAATCCGCAACGAGCCGGCGCAGACGCGCCCGAGCGGCGGCATCCGGTGCACCGTCCAATATGATGGCGACGATGCGCGGGCTCCGTGCCTGCTGTAGCCCGCTCATGCCGCTGCCCCCCGCACATAGCTGGTCGAACGCACCTGGAGCGCGTCGCGGAAATGCTGGTCGGCGACGACGGTGTCCTCGCCGATCGCCAGCTTGTGCGCCAGCTCGATCACCTTCTGGATTTCGCGCAGCCCGCCCGAATCGCGCGCCAGCGCGCGCCGCGACAACAGCTGGCGCACGTCGTCGCTCTCGATCCCGGCATTGTCGAGATAGACACTGACATCCTCGGGGCGCGGCATGTCCTGGTGATGATCCATCGCGATGCGGCTGCGCAGCCGGGCGTACTGGTGGCCGGTGGTGCCATGGCCATAGATGCGGCGGTACAGCTCCTCGTTGCCGAGCAGCGCGATCCCGCCCCCCGAAATATCGTGCCAGTTCCGCAGCACTTCGATCGCGGGCAGGTCGAGGTGATTGGCCTCGTCGACCAGCAACAGCCCCTGGCGATCCTGCATATGCTCCTTGATCTGCACCGATCGCGCGTCCGTCCGCCCGTTGACCGGCGAAATCCGCATGGCGCGCAGCACCTCGGCGATCATCGCGGTCGGGGTGCGCGTCGTTTCGTCCATCGTCGCCAGCCAGACGTTCGACATGCCCTTGCGATAATGCTCGGCGGTCATCGTCTTGCCGGTGCCGGGGCCGGTCGCGATCAGCACCAGCCCACCGTCCTGCGCCTGCTCCAAAATGCTCAGGATGCGCCGTGCCGTCTTGGTCTCCAGGAACGTCGGCTTGTTGAGCAACGTGCGAACCCGCGCCTGCTGGCTCTCGACTTTCTGGCGGAACATGTAGATTTTGCGGGCGATATTATCGATATTGCCCTTGTAGACACCCAGCCCGACAGGATTGAGCGTGCCCGCCGGAATGCCGCTGACCCGCGCCAGTCCGGCCCAGCTCATATTCTTGACCTGGCGATATTCCTTGATCCACTCGATCATTTCGGTGGCGTCGATCGGTACGTCTTCCGGATTGTTCATGCCCTGATCCTCCTTGGATTATTGGACCGACCGCAGCTTCGTTCGCGCGGCGGCGAGGCGGTCGATGATGTCGAGGTTCGCTTGTTCGACGGCGGCGAGCTGCTGGCGCTGGGTCACCGGCTTGATCTGCGCCACGGTGTGGCCGCGGTGGCGCACGGGGCGCACCACGCCGGCTTGCGGAGCCGGGGTCTCGTCTTCGTAATCGGGCAGCATCGCGGCCAGATCGGCGGCGTCGAGCAGCTGCTCGGCCTTCGCCATGTCGCGGACCTTGCGCTTGTAATCGGCTTCCAGCTTGGCCCGCGCCTTCGCGCCCGCCTTGTCGAAAAACCCGACCGGCGCGTAAACCGGCACGGTCGCAATGAATTCACCGGCCTGGGTATAGACCTGAATCTCGGAGTGCAGGTTGTCCGGGTCGAACCGGATCGTCAGCAGCTCGCCATGATGCGCGCTCAGCTCCGCCGACCAGTAGCGGTTGCCCTCCAGCACGATCTCACCCGTCTTGCGATGGCACCGCACGCTCTCGGCCGACAGCATGGCCAGCCGCACCTGCTCATCGGTCGCCTTGCCGATCGGGGCGGTCGCATAGCTTTCGCGGAACACCGCTCCGAAGCTGCTCCCGTTCGCCGTCTCGGTCCGGCGACCCTCGCGGGCGTTGTGCGCGGCGATGCCGCGCGCCACGACCTCGCGGAACACCTCGATCGGAATCGCCTTCTCGCCGTAATTCTCGGGCTTGGCGTCGGGCTTGTTGCCCGTATATGCACCCGCGAACGCCGGATGCTTGGCGATCGACTGGCAAAAATCGCGGAAACCCCGCTCGATCGGCTTGGACTGGCCGCGAAACGGCAACGCCCAATGGATCGCGATTCCCAGCGCGACCAGCACGCCGGTCGGGTCGGTGTCGCGAATCTTGAACCGATACCGGCTCTTCGCACCGCCGGTGAGTTCCTTGCTGGCAAAGGCGCGGCCATTGTCGAGCACGCACGCCTTGGGAATACCCCAGTCGCGGAACAGGTCGGCAAACACCAGCCGGGTGCTCAGCGCGCTTTCGCTCTCGTCGATCCGCCACGACAGGAACATGCGGCTGTACAGGTCCTGGATCGCCACCATCAGCGGGCGCCCGATCCGTCCATCCGGCCAGCGCACGAACACGTCGAACTTGTGCCCGTCGATATTGACCGCCTCCAGCGCGTGGAGGTCGCGCACGCTGCGGGTCTGCGGCGGCAGCGTCTGGCGCAGCGCGTCGGCGCCCTTGCGGCGCAGGATCACGACGCGCGGATCGATCTCGCGTTGCAGCCTGCGCGTCAGCGCCTTCAGCGACGGCATCGGCGCATCGATCGTGCCCGCATATTCGGTGGTCCGGCGATAGCAATCGGCATAGGTCGGCGCTTCGGGGCGCAGATAATCCGACTTGAAATACTCCCAGAGGCGATCGTCCATTTCGGCTTCCTTGCCCCCGCACGCCTTGCCCGGCGCCAGGATCGGTAGCCGGTCGGAGTGCGGGATGCCCTGGATGCGGGTCAGCCAGTCCCACAGCGTCGACGCGCCCACGCCGCGCTGGCCCGCCACGCTGGCAACCGCCGCGCTGCGCGTCAGCCCGACGCTCTCATAGGTTTCGACCAGCGCGATGATCGCCATGCGCCGCTCGGCCTCGGCCTTGGTCTTGTCGGTCTGCGCGGCGTACCAGCGCCACTTCGCGGCACTCCCGGTCTCGGGCGCGCTCGACACGTCGGCGACCACCCCCACGCCCCGCGCGACCAGCGCCGATCGCGCGGCGGCGGGCAGCGCGGACAGGTGATATTCCAGCCCGCCGCCCTTGGCCCCCATCCGGGGCCGCGCCAGCGGTGCGCCGGTCGCGCTGACCTTCAACGCCCAGACTTCGTCCCTGGCGCGCTGGTTGATCTTGTTCCGCGCGGTCGACAGGCCCGGCAACGCCAGCTCGGCCAGCTCCGACGCGGTGAACCACTCTTTTCCCCCGCCCAATTTCACCGATGTCCGTCCCTTCGCACCATGTGGCGCAGTGTCTTGATCTTGATTTTCAGCCGTTCGGCCTCGGCCTCGGCGCGGCCCAGCTCGGCGGCGACGATCTGCGATCCCCACGAGATTTCACCGCCCAGCCGCGCGACCGCTTCTTCGATCAGCGCCCGGCTTCCGGTGACCGCCGCCAGCGCGATGGCGCGCGCAAAGCTGATATTGTGGCTGTCGCGCCCCGGCGACGCATAGGCATCCAGCATCCAGCGCGAGACTTCCTCGCAAAGCGACGCGCTCAGTGCCCCGGCAATCTCCTCGCGGCTGCGCGGATCGTCCTTCAGCATCTGCGCGACCTCGGTCGCCACCCACGCATCCGCACCCGCAAACCCTCCCGGCCTGCCCACCGGCCTCTCGGCGGCGAACAGGTCGATCTGGCGAGGATCGGGGGCGGCGCGGCGGGACATCAGGCGCGCGGCTCCCAGCGGATCACGACGCCGCCAAAGGACTCGGCCCCATGATGCCGCAGCCAGAAATCAGCCATGCGGTCGGCAGCCAGGCCATCCGGCTCCGCGCCGCCGCCGAATCCGTCTGCGATCGCGAACGCTTCGATTTCATCGCGATCGAGGTCGCGCCCTTCGATCGAGATAAAGAGCGGCTGAAGCGCCCCGTGCGCGATCAGGATGTGGCGCAGATCGACGCACACCGGGTCGACCGCAAGCAGCTTGCGGCAGGATCGAGTCCGCATGCTCGTGTAGAGCTGGAGCGCTTCGCCCGGCCTCGCGTGGCGCTTGCGAAAGGCACGCACCGTCTGCCGCTTCGCCAGACTGGCAACGGCCTCGGCGAACATCGGCGCGAAGGAATAGGCGACCATCAGTCAAGCCGCCCGTTGTAGCGCCCGAACGCGAGCGTCATCGTCCAGCGGCCCCAGGTCGCGGTGAACTCCCGGCCCTCGAATTCGCCGCCGTCATCGCAGCCGCACCATTCGTAGGACTCGAAGCGGGGAAGCCAGCGCATCACGCCGCATCCTCCCCGCAAAACCCCATGCCCTCGGCGATCCGCACCACGTCCGCGCGCGTGAACTCGCCCCGGTGCGTCGAGACCGTGAACATGCCCGTGGGCACCGCGGCGGCGCTCAGCACGCGCACCACGGCAACGCCCCGCTGGCGCAGCCATGCGCGCGCCGCCTCGCTCCGCGCGATCTCGCGCTCGGCCCAGCTCACCGGCGCCGGCTTGCGCGCCTGGCCCGGCTCGGCGCGCAGATAGGCCACCGGCTTCGCGGCGCGCATCGCCACCTCCCAGGGATCGGAATTCACCGCCTCCAGCATCCGCAGGAACTGGGCGACGCGCGGCGGCGTCAGCGCATCGGGCGCCCGGCGCAGGTTGGAACCGCCGCTCATGCCCCGCGCTCCTGGCCGCAGGTCGGGCAGCGCGGTGCGTACTTCAACGGCGGGTAAAGAGCGTCGAACTCGGCCCGGTGCTCAGCGCGCCACCGCCGCGCCCATGCCAGCGCCTCGCGGTGCTCCTGTCGGCTGATCCGCTGGACTCTCGTCCTCAACATCGCACGCATCGCTCAATCCTCCTGATCGTCGCGCTCGCCCAGGAGCGCGCAGTTGCGGTGATAGGTCTGGGTCGATCGGTCGGCGGCGACCGGCGCCGCGCGGGTGCGAATCGCCTCGATCCGGCGCCGACGCTCGGCGATCCGCTCCAGCGACAGCCGCGTGTCGGCCTCGGTCATCGTGATCCCGTCGCGCAGCGCCCGCTCGAAGCGCAGGCGGCATGCGCGCAGCCGGTCGGCCTCGGGCACCCGCGCCGCCATCACCGGCGCCACGTCGAGTGCAGCATGTCGCGCACCATTTGGTACACCTGCATGTACGCCCGCCGGCTTGCGATCGTCGGCTCTTCGTGGAGCCACCGCGCGCGTTCCTGTAGCGAGCGCAGCACGCCCGGCGGGATCAGCCCCCAATGATGCCCGCAAAACCCGTCATGCACCGCCGCGTCCCGGCATCCGAACGCGCCGCAATCCCCGCCATCGCTCGCGCCCCGCCGCTCGGCCACCGGCCATTCGCCGCGCCGTTTCAGCTCGGCGCACAATGCGGCGCTGTCCACCACGCGCAGGTCGCTGCCCGGCAGCTCGATCCCCCGCGTCATGCCTGGCTTGCGCTGCAGATAGCCCTGCGCCGCCAGCGCCTCGACGATCCGGCGCGCGCCCGGCTCGGACACCCCGACTTGCTCGGCGATTTCCTTGAGGGTCGGGGCGAACCCCGCCTTGGTGATGCGCTCCCGGACGAAGTCCAGCGCCTGACTCTGGTTCGGCGTCATTCGAACGCCCCCGTCGCAATCCCGATCGCCAGCAGGACGATCGGCACGAAAAACGCGCCGCCCAACACGAACGCGAACACCAGGTCGCCGACGCTGATCTGCACGCGCACCGGGTCGGGCCGCGAAGCCACACGGATTTTCATGCCTGCTCTCCCGCTTGCGCCAGCCGCCGCCGCGCCGCGCGCACCCACGCGGCGATGACGCCCGCGGTGCACGAGGTGCAGGTCGCGGCGATGCCGGCGATGTTGAGGTGATGGGTCCCGTTGACGAAATGGAGCGTGGCGCCGTGCTGCTCGGCCAGTTCGGCCCACACCCGCGCCGTATCGACCCGGCCCGCCGCGCGCCGCACGATCAGCGCCAGGATCGTGCGGAGCTGCTCGGCCTGCGCCGGGTTAAGCGGCACGATCCGGGGGCGCAGCCGCTTCATGCCGCACCCCGCGCGGCAACGACGCGCACAACGTTCGCCCGGTGTGCCTTGCGCCGCGCCTCGCTGTAATTGGGCGCGAGGAACGGATAGTCGAGCGGCAGCTTCCACCGCACGAGATACTCGGCGCGCGTCAGGATATGCGCCGTGCGAAGGTGCAGGCTAAGGTGCTGGACCTTCTCGCCGCACTCCAGGCAAACCATGTAATCCGGCTTGCACGATTGCCGGATCGGCACGGCGGGTGTGAGCGGATTTACCTCTGCGTCAGCAGCTCCCGCAGATACGCTTGATCGTCCCGCCAACGGCGCACCGTGCGCGGATGTACCTTCGCCCTTTGCGCCGCGAGGATGTCGCTGGCGTCCCGCGTCAGCCCCGCCCGCCAGAACAGATCGCTCATCGCGACCCAACCCAGCTTCTCGGCTGCTTGAACGCGCCGATTCAAACCCGAGGTCATTCTCTTCCCCATCGCTCTCGGCGCCAGCGCGCAGCATCGGCGCCAGCAACTGCCGCGCCTCAGCCGGAATAAGATCATGGAATTGCGGAGACTGGAACAACCCCAGTCGCTCCGACACGCCCATGCGCTTTAGGGTGCCGATGATCGTCGCAAAGCGCTTGTCCGCCGGGTCGACAGCCGCGCTGTCCCCCGAAAGCCGCGCCCGCGCATCGCTCACCGTCTTGACCAGCGGCACGCCATCATTGCCGACCAGCGCCAGCATATCGACCACCGCCGCCTGCTCGCCCGGCTCCAGCTTCGCCAGTGCCTTCAGCTGCGCCGCATTCCCCGCAACCGGGTGCCGCACGGCGCGCAGCCGGGCGATCAAAGAGGGGGCTAAACGGCGGTAAAGGTAGAGGTCGTTGCGGACGGTGCGCTCGGAAAGCCCGAGCTGCTCGCCAACTTCGGCGCTCCATCCATATACAACGGCAACCGTTGCCGTTGTATCGGCAGCCTCTTCCTTCAGAGCCTTCTGCCAGCGCACCTGCACCGACGCCGACCGTCCATCCTTGGTCGGGTCGATCCCGCGCGACACCTTATGCAGCGTCACCAACTCGGCGAGAAACGCGGCGCGGTCGATTGGCTCCAGCTCACGTCGCCACAGATTCTCGGTGACTTCGCGCATCCGCCGATGCGCCTCGCTGCCCGACACGATCCGCGCCTCGATCAGCTCCATGCCGACCATGCCGGCACCCCGAAGCCGATGCCCGCCCGCCACCAGCAGCCAGCCCGGCTTACCCGCCTCGGCGCAAATCTCGATCGGGGTCTGCTGGCCCTCCTTGGCCATGATCCCGCCCAGCGCCTCGGCCCAGACCGGATCGATAGGCCGAAGCCGCTCGCCCTCGCGCACGTCGGCAACGCCGACCAGCACGATCTCGCCCGCGGGGATGGGCTCGGGCACGTCGTTTGCGGCTGCGGCGACCATGTCTAGCGCGCCTCCGCACTTTGACGATGCGCGCGGCACTCGTTGCTGCTATCCGATTTGTCGGACTGACGGGCCATCTCGGGAGGCAGAACTTTGGCAAAGGCGTCGCTGACGCTCTTATTCGTGCGACCGCGAAGGACGTCCGATGCGGACTTCCGGGGCAGATCAAACGCATCCTCGAACCGGAAGACCGATCCGTACCGCGTGCGAATCGCGGCCTTCACGTTCTCCCGCCACTCGCGTTCGTCTTGTGTAAGCGCCATATGTCCAATCCGCTAAATCGGTCCGAGTTATCGGATATATCATCCGACAAACCGGATCAATCCGGTTTCTCGGTTGTTGACCTTATTTCTCGCGTGGACTCGGCGCTAAAAGGTCGGACTGATGCGTGGCTCAGCCGAAAAAGCGGAATTTCCAGCAGCGCGCTCAGCGACATGCGGAAAAAATTCACCACCCCGCGCGCCGATAATGCGATCAAGATGGCGCGGGCTCTGGAGGTCAGCCTGGAGTGGCTGTTAACCGGCACCGAAGGTGGCGGGGGTGACAAGGGCGCTTCGGATGACCTTGATCTTGTCCCGGTGCATGAGATCGATCTGGCCTACGGGATGGGCGGGACCTATTCGGACTCGGAGCACGTTCAGGCGGAAGTGCTGCACTTCCCTCGCCCTTGGCTGGAGCGGATCACCCGCACGCCGCCATCGCAGCTCACCTTCGCACGGGGCCGCGGCGATTCGATGGTGCCCACTCTGATGGATGGCGACATCATCCTGATCGACCGCTCGCAACGCACCATCCACGAACAGGACGCGATCTGGGCGCTCAACGTCGGGCACATCGCCATGATCAAACGCATCCGCATCATGCGCGACACGATCACGATACTGTCCGATAATGATCGCGTGCCCGATGCCGTGGCGAGCGAAGACGAAGTGAACATCGTGGGGCGTGTGATATTCATCGGGCGGAAACTCTGACGATCCTTGGGGGAAACCATGGCTGACAGGTGGCAAGTCGCGGCATCAGACGCAGGGCGCACCCGCTGCCCGCGCTGCGACGAAGAAATCAGCGCCCGCGCGCGGACCTGCCCACATTGTCGCACCGATCTGGAGGCGATGCGTCTCGCCAGGGCGCGCAACATCGTCATCGGCACCATCGTGTTCTTCCTGGTGATTTTCTGGTTGCTCTCAGACGGCACGCCAGCGGCGAAGGAAGAGACTTTCCCGGTCGCAAAAGAGGCGCCCGATCCTGCAAAGGTCGCGCAGGCCGAACAGGAGGCGGCAGAGGAAAAGGTAAAAGGGTTCCACTGTCTGAGCAGTTGGGACGGCTCGAACCGCGACCTGATCAAGCAGATCAAGGCGAAGCTGGGCGACCCCGACAGCTTCTCGCACACCGAAACGACGATCGCGCCGGTAAATGACGTGGGCAACCACATCCTACGCATGGATTTCCGCGCCGCCAACGCGCTGGGCGGCAAGAGCATCTTCACCGCCTGGGCACGCATCGATCACGAGACCTGCAAGGCCGATATCATCTCGATCAAGAACCCCGAAGGCTTCAGCGCCGAGTAGGCCGCCCCGCGCAGAAAACGGTCCCAGTTAGGAAGCGCCGGCACCGCCCCGTTTCGTCGGCGCCGAGCCGGGAAACCCCAGCATTTCCGCCATTTTCGTCGGCCCCCGGCCCACGGCGCTAACTGAGACTCCTCGGGGTCCCAGTTCCCGCAACAAAATTACGCTCCCAACGCCCGCGCCCGCGCCTTAGTCGCGCCTAAACCCACGCTTTTCCGCCGCTAAGGCGCTCTAAAGGGCACTTTCACGCAAAGCCCCCGCGCGCGCCCAGACTCCAGCCCGACCTGTCCCAACGTCGTCTAGGAGCCCAATGACTCTAGACAGTGGCCAAACCGCGCCCCGCGCCCCGCGGCAACCCAAAACCCACGCATTTCCGCCACTCGTCCCACCTAATCCCGCCCAATGCCGCCTTATCCCGGCACTCCCGCCCTCAGTGTCCCCTCACAGGCACCCAGGTGCTGCGGCCCGTTCGCTTTTGGGCTCGCGGACCGGCGGGAGGATCGAATGGACAAGCCGAAACGCATGCGCATCCACTGGACGGCGGAGATGCGCGACGCCTTTTTCGACACGCTCGCTGCCACCTGCAACGTCAGCGAAGCCGCGCGGGCGGCGGGGGTTGCTTCGCAGGCGGTGTATATCCAGCGGCGGCGCGACCCGGGTTTCGCCGTCGAATGGGACAAGGCGCTGAAGCTCGGCTACCAGATGCTGGAGACGCAGCTTGTCGCGCACGCGCTGGCGGGCAAGGGACAGGACGACGCGCTGGAGCGGGCCGGGCTGCCGCCGATCGACACGCTGTTGGCGCAGTCGGTCCTCGAGCGGCACCGCAAGGCGATGGAGGGCGTGCCGTATCGCGGCGGCCCGAAGCCGCGGATCGCCACGGTCCAGGAAACCAATGCGGCGTTGTTGAAGCAGATCGACGCCGCCGAGAAGCGTGTGCGCAAGGCCGCGCCATGAGCACGCGCGCCGAGGATGCAGACATCCTTGCCCGGCTGCTGGCGCTACCCCGCTTCGAACGGGTGAAGGTGATCGCCCGGATGACCGAGCCGCAGCGGCGCGAGCTGGCGTCGCGATGGTGGATGTGGGCGCATGAGGGGCAGGCATGGCCGGAGGGCGAATGGCGGGTTTGGATGATCCGCGCCGGTCGCGGCTTCGGCAAGACGCGCGCCGGCGCCGAATGGGTGATGCACATTGCCCGGACCCAACCCGATGCGCTGATCGCGCTGGTGGGATCGACAGTGGAGGATGTGCGCCGGGTGATGGTGGAAGGCCCGGCGGGGGTAATGGGGATTGCCCGGCTGGACGAGCGCCCCCGCTGGCGATCGGCGGCGGGCGAGATCGATTTCGCCTCGGGTGCGCGGGGCTTCGTGTTTTCAGCGGAAGCGCCCGAAAAGCTGCGCGGGCCGCAGCATCACGCCGCCTGGTGCGACGAACTGGGCAAGTGGCGCGCGGGCGGAGACGCCGCGTGGGACAATCTGATGCTGGGGCTGCGGCTTGGGAGCACGCCCCGGACCCTGGTGACCACGACGCCGCGCCCGGTGAAGCTGATGCGGCGGGTGATGGCGATGGACGGCTTTACCGAGACGCGGGGGCGCACGCGCGACAATCCGCATTTGCCCGCCAGTTTCGTGGCGGCGATGGTCGCCGATTATGCGGGCACGCGGCTGGGGCGGCAGGAACTGGAGGGCGAGATGATCGACGACCTGCTCGGCGCGCTGTGGACGCGATCGATGATCGAGCAATGCCGGGTGACGGCGATGCCGGGGATGGCGCGCGTGGTGGTGGGGGTGGACCCGCCCGCGAGCGCGGGGGGCGATGCGTGCGGCATCGTGTGCGTCGGGCTGGGCGAGGACGGCAAGGCCTATGTCCTCGAGGATGCGAGCGCGGGAGGACTGTCGCCCGAGGGCTGGGCGGCGACGGTGGCGGCATGCGCTCGGCGGCACCGCGCCGATCGGGTGGTGGCCGAGCGCAACCAGGGCGGCGACATGGTGCGCAGCGTCCTGATCGCCGCGAACAGCACGCTGCCTGTGCGGCTGGTCCATGCCAGCAAGGGCAAGAGCGCGCGGGCCGAGCCGGTGGCGGCGCTGTATGAAGTGGGGAAGGTGCGCCATGTCGGCGCCTACCCCGCGCTGGAGGACGAGATGTGCGGGCTGACCATCGCGGGCTATCACGGGCCGGGCGGATCGCCGGATCGGGCCGATGCGCTGGTATGGGCGCTGACCGAACTGATGCTGCGGCGCGCGGCGGGGGCGGCGGTGCGGGTGGTTTGAGGGGGGCGTGGGGCGAGCTTAGGATGGCTTCGCTGCGCTCGCCAACCCACCCCTAACCCCTCCCTAGAAGGGAGGGGAATTCGTTTCGTCTCGGGCGCGTGGTTTGAGGCTAGCGTAGACGTGGATTCCTGATTCTCCCCTCCCTGGAAGGGAGGGGTTGGGGGTGGGTGCCGCCGAGGCACTCGGCGGCTTCGCTCAAGATATGGGCGACGGCACCGTCCGGGTTCGAGAGGACGTCGGAATTCCACAGGCGGATGACGTTCCAGCCCTTGGCGCGCAGATATTCCGACCGTCGCTCATCCTGGGCCGCGGCGTCGAGATGCTGGCTTCCGTCGAACTCGACTGCGAGCCGGGCTTCGCGACAGGCCAGGTCGTTGATGAACGGCGCCTCGACGAGCTGGCGGGTGAAGCGTGGCCGGTAGCGGGATAGGCGTTGCCAGACCAGCAGCTCGGCGGGCGTCGGGTTGTTGCGAAGCTCGCGGGCACGGGTGGTCAGGAGCAAAGGGATGCGGCGTTGCATGGGGTGAGCTTAGGATGGCTTCGCTTCGCTCGCCAACCCACCCCAGTGCCGGGTGAACAGCGCCCCGCGCTGTTCAGGCCATGCCGGGGGCATGGCCGACCCGACACTCCCTCCCTTACAGGGAGGGGAGCGCATGGTCGCCACGCTTGCCTATCGGGGCCGGGGCGGGGCAAGGCGGGGATTCCTGGGAGATGCCGTTATGACGCCGCGCGAATTGATCGATACTGCCGAGGTGCCGGGGGGCGATCCGTTGCGGCTGTTTCGGCGGGGGGGGGATCATATGATCGTGCTCGACCGCAACGAATTGATGAACAGCCGGATGAGCGGGTCGGAGGAAGCGCTGGCGACGCTGACGATCGAGCGGGTGGCGAAGCATCATCCGCATCTGTTGATCGGCGGCTATGGCATGGGGTTCACGCTGCGCGCGGCGCTGGCGATGCTGGGGGCGAATGCGCGGGTGACGGTGAGCGAGCTGGTGCCCAAGATATTGGAGTGGGCGCGCGGGCCGATGGCCGAGCTGACTGCCGGGTGCCTGGACGACCGCCGAGTCGAGGTCGTGATCGAGGATGTCGGGGCGATGATCGCGCGGGCGCGGGGGACGTATGACGCGATCCTGCTCGATGTGGACAATGGGCCGGACGGGCTGACGCGCGCGGGCAATGACGGGCTGTATTCGGATCGCGGGCTGGCGGCGGCGCGCGGGGCGTTGAAGCCCGGCGGCTTCCTGGCGGTGTGGTCGGCGGGGCCCGACGCGAAATTCGCGCGGCGGATGCGCGATGCCGATTTCCGCGTCGAGGAAGTGGCCGTGAAGGCGCGCAGCAACGGCAAGGGGCCGCGGCATGTGATCTGGTTTGGGCAGAAGCGGTAGGTTTGGGGCGTTCGGCGCGTTCCGCATTACCTTCTTAATCCCCCTTTCGCTTGCGGGAGGGGCTGCACCTTTGCAGCGCTTCTTCTACTTCAGGCCCTCCCCCGACCCCTCCCGCAAGCGGGAGGGGAGCGCTGAGTTTTAAGCGGCAGGGCGCGATTGCGGGTGATGTGATGGCCTGGCTCCACGGGGCTGGCCCGACGACCTAATTCCATGAGGAGACGGCAATGAACTGGTTCGGGCGCAAGGCGGCCGGGCGTGCAGACGCGCGTCCGTCGCTGGCGCGGGGTGCGAGCGTGGGGATGCACGGCGATTGGCCGCGCAGCTACGAGGCGCAGGTCCGCGAGGGATATTGCCACAATGCCGTGGCGCAGCGCGCGGTGAAGCTGGTCGCGGAGGGCGTGGGCAGCGCGCCGCTGACCGCGAGCGATCCGCGCATCGTGGCGCTGGCGACCACGCGATCGGGGGGGCAGGTGCTGACCGAAGTGCTGGCGGCGCAATTGCTGCTGCACGGCAATGCCTATGTCCAGCTGCTGACCGACAGCGGCGGCGAGGTGGTCGAGCTGTTCGCGTTGCGCCCCGAGCGAGTCGAGGTGGAGCCTGATGCGCGCGGATGGCCGGTGGCGTATCGATACCGGGTGGGGGCGAGCGTGACGCGGCTGGCGGCGGAGGATGCAGGCGGGCGGCCCGCGGTGATCCACCTCAAGGCGTTTCACCCGCTCGACGACCATTATGGCATCGGGTGCCTGGGCGCGGCGGCGGGGGCGATTGCGATCCACAATGCCGCCGCGCGCTGGAACAAGGCATTGCTCGACAATGCGGCGCGGCCGAGCGGGGCGCTGGTCTATGACAATGGCGACGGCGCAGCGCTTTCGCCCGCGCAGTTCGACCGGTTGAAGGCCGAGATGGAGGCGGGGTTTGCGGGCGCCGCCAATGCCGGGCGGCCGATGCTGCTGGAAGGCGGGCTGAAATGGCAGGCGATGAGCCTGAGCCCCGCCGACATGGATTTTGTCGGGCTGAAGGCCGCGGCGGCGCGCGAGATCGCGCTGGCGTTCGGGGTGCCGCCGATGCTGATGGGGCTGCCCGGCGACAATAGCTACGCCAATTACCGCGAGGCGAATCGCGCGCTTTGGCGGCTGGCGGTGCTGCCGGTGGCGGAGACGATCCTGACGGGGATCGCGCAGGGGCTGACGGGGTGGTTTCCGCAGGCGGCGCTGGCGGTCGATCTCGACCGGGTGCCGGCGATGGCCGAGGACCGCGAGCAATTATGGCGGCTGGTGAGCGGCGCCGATTTCCTGACGCTGGAAGAGAAACGCGCGAAAGTGGGGCTGTGATGAGCGACGAACTGGTGCTGGCGCAGCTGATCGAGCAGGCCGAGGGCGATGGCGCCGACCTGGCGACGCTGCGCGCGATTGCGGAAGAGGCGGGCGAGCTGGGCGCGACGCGGGCGCTGGCGCGGCTGGGGCTGGCGGATGCGGGGGCGGCGAAGGACATGGCCGAGCTGCGCGAGCTGCTGGGGGCGTGGCGCGATGCGAAGCGGTCGGCGCTGAAGGGGGCGTTCCAATGGGCGGGGCGGATGCTGGCGGCGCTGGTGCTGGTCGGGCTGGCGGTCAAGCTGGGGTTTCCGGGGTGGCTGAAGTGAGCGTGCGCTTTGCGGGCTATGCCGCGGTGTTCGACGCAGTGGATCGCGGGGGCGATGTGGTGCGGCGGGGGGCGTTTGCGGGGGCGGGGGCGGTGCCGCTGCTGTGGCAGCATGGCGGGGCGCCGGTGGGGCGAATCGAGACGCTGGGGGAGGACCGCCACGGGCTGCGCGTGGTGGCGCGGGTGGACGATCCGCGGCTGGCGGCGCTGGTGGCACAGCGCGCGGTGACCGGGCTGTCGTTCGGGTATCGGGTGACCGCGGCGCGGCACGGCGCGCGGCGCGAGATCACTGCGCTGACGCTGGTCGAAGTGAGCCTGGTCGCCAGCCCGATGCAGCCGCTGGCGCGCGTGCATGCTGTGGATTGTACAAGCGGCGCGGAAACTGCGAAAGCGGGGGCATGACCGACGAACCCGAATATCGCCCGCCCTCTGCATTCCTGTGCAGCCTGATCGACGACGAGCCGACGCTGGCCGGCGATGCGGAGGCGGATGCGCGCGCCGCGACGCTGATCGCGCTGACGCAGGATGCCGACCCTGCGAATCGCGACTGGGCGCTGATGCTGCTCGCCCAGTCCGAGCGCGACGACGATGCGACGCGCGCGGCGCTGGCGGCGGGGATGGACGACGACCATCGCGATGCCGCGGGCGAGGCGCTGATCGGCGTTGCGATCCGCGAGCCCGAGCGTGCGCTGCCGCGCGTGGCCGAATTGCTGGGCGAGGAGGGGATCGATTCGCTGACGATCGAGGCGGCGGCCTATGTTGCCGACCCGTCGCTGGTGCCGGCGCTCAAGGAGATTCGCGCCGAGCTGGGCGGGGACGATGATCTGTTCGACCAGATCCTCGACGAGGCGATCGACTGCTGCACGCGCGGGACTCCGCCCGAGCCGCTCTAACCCACCCTCTTTTCAACCGATTGCCAGGCCCGGCGGGACATCCCGACCGGGCCTTTTCTTTTGTCCTGGGAGAATGACATGATCGAAGTGAAAGCAGACGCGCTCGAGGCGAGCTTTGAAGCCGTGGAGCGGGCCGGGTTGCCGCCGGTACGGCCGATGCTGGCCGGCGGGCGTCCCGCAGTGGATGCCGGGTTCGATGCGTTCCTGCGCAGCGGCAGCGCGTTCGAGGCCAAGGCGATGTCGGGGGCGACCGACGCCGCGGGCGGCTATGCCGTGCCGCGCGAGATCGACGCGATGGTCGACGTGACGCTCAAGGCGATCTCGCCGATTCGTGCGATCGCCAATGTCGTGACGGTCGGCACCAGCGGGTATCGCAAGCTGGTCGCCAGCGGCGGCTTCAAGAGCGGCTGGGCGTCCGAGACCGGCGCGCGCGACGAGACCGATAGCCCGGTGTTCAACGAAGTCGCACCGCCGATGGGCGACCTGTTCGCCAACCCCGCCGCGAGCCAGGCGATGCTCGACGACGTGGCGTTCGACGTCGAGCAGTGGCTGGCGGGCGAAGTCGCGCGCGAATTCGCCGCCGCCGAGGGCGCCGCGTTCGTCAGCGGCAACGGCACCAGCAAGCCCAAGGGCTTCCTGGCGGTGCCGACCGCGGCGACCGGCGACGCGACGCGCGCGTTCGGGACGCTGCAATATGTGCCGAGCGGTGCGGCGGGCGCGTTCGCGGCCAATCCCGAGGAGAAGCTGATCGACCTGGTCCAGACGCTGCGCGCGCCGTACCGCCAGGGCGCGAGCTGGGTGATGAACTCGGCGACGCTGGCGCGCATCCGCAAGTTCAAGACCAGCGACGGGCAACTGCTATGGACCCCCGGACTGGCGGTGGGCCAGCCCGCGAGCCTGCTCGGCTATCCGGTGGTCGAGGCCGAGGACATGCCCGACATCGCCGCCAACAGCCTGTCGATCGCGTTCGGCAACTTCAAGGCGGGCTATCTGATCGCCGAGCGCGGCGAGACGCAGATCCTGCGCGATCCGTACAGCAACAAGCCGTTCGTCCACTTCTATGCCACCAAGCGCATCGGCGGGATGGTGAGCAATTCGGAGGCGATCAAGCTGCTGAAGTTCGCGGCGAGCTGACCCCCAACGGCCGCCGTTCGCGGCGGGCCCCTCCGCCATTCGCTGCGCGAATGGTCCCCCTCCCCGAGCAGGGCTCGGGGAGGATCTTTTCTGGAGACATTCCATGGCAGATTCCTTCGCCAACCTGGCGGATCACATTTCCGCGCCTGCGACGCGCACCGTCGCGGTGGTGCCGCACGATACCAACGCGCTGACCAACATTCCCAAGGCGCTATATGTCGGCACCGGCGGCAACATCGCGATGCGCGGAGTGAATGGCACGATCGACCAGAGCTGGAAGAACGTGCCGAGCGGCTGCATCCTGCCGTTTCGCGCGCAATATATCCGCGCCACCGGCACCACCGCCGCCGACCTGCTGGCGCTGTACTGATGATCGGGCTGGGGCTTTCGAGCTGGGAGGCGGCGGCGCGGATGCGCGGGGGGCCGCACGCGATGCTGGGGCCGGCGCTGCTCGGCTTCTGGGATGCCGAGCGCGTCGATCGGATGGCGCTGGCGGGGAACAACGTCACGAGTTGGACGGACCTGATAAACGGATACACAGTTTCGCAGGCGACCTCCGGGTTCAAGCCACTGTGGGAAAGCACGAGCTTTGGCGGGCGACCAGGAGTGCGGTTCGACGGCACCGACGACTATCTGGAGATGGCACCATCCCCGTTGCCCTCTGGTTCTGCGCCATATGAAGTTTGGGCTCTCGTCACGCAAACCGCGCTCGCGGCTGACGCTGGATCGAAAATGGCTTTCAGCTCGGGCGGAACCTCCGGGGCCTTATCTCGCCGCGTGCTGCGAGCACCTTCGGCTGGTGTAAACCGCGCTTCGATCACCGTACCCGATGGCACAAGCTTCGCAACGGTTCGTGATGATGTAACGGACTTTTCAGGGGGGCCTTTTATCTGCCGCAGCGTGTTCGCGGATGGCGCAAGTGCCCTGCAGGTCAACGGCGGTACGTCCGTAACCGGGACTGGTACGCTTGCCGGAACGACATCCAACCGTCTGCGGTTTGGGGCGTCATCGCCGACGACGGCCTCTAATTTTTGGCAAGGCCTGATTTCCGCAATCCTGGTCACAGACCCCTTGTCGGCGGCACAGGCCGCGCAATTGACGCGGTGGGGCAAGGATCGGGGGGCAATCGCATGAGCCGCGTGGTCTTGTTCGCGCAGGGCGAGGGCGCGCAGGCCGACGCCTATCTGGCATTCTGCACCGCGCACAACCCCGACCCGACCCCCGGCGCGCACTGGTATCGGCCCGACAGCGTCGATGCCGAGGGGCGTCGCGTCGTCGGCTATCTGGGGCCGGGGGGAAGCTGGAACGGGGGCGACTGGCCCGAGCCCGAGGGCGGCGAGGCGGCGCGCGCGGGCGGCGTCATCGCCGAGCAAGTCGAGTGGGACGCGGCGGCCGAAGCCGTCGCCTGAGCGGGAGATCGACGATGTTCACGGGAATGAACCGCCCCGGCGCAATCGCGCTGGGGGCGGAGGACCGCGCCTCCGCGATTGCCGCGGTGCGACGGATGCTGCGCAGCATCGACGCGAGCGAAGATGAACTGATCGGCGGGCTGGCGGAGACCGCGCTGGGGCTGGCGGAGAGCTTCATCGGGCTGGCGCTGATCGCGCGGACGATGACCGAGACGATCGCGGCGGGGGGCGCGTGGCAGCCGCTGGGCGCAGTGCCGGTGCGGGCGATCACCGGCGTCGGCGCGATCGGCGCGGACGGTGGCACGACTCCGCTGGCGAGTGCGGGCTATGCGATCGACATCGATGCGCTGGGCCAGGGCTGGGTAAGGCTGACCGGCGGCGCGGCGACGATCGTGGTGACGTTCGAGGCGGGACTGGCCGATGGCTGGGACGCATTGCCGCCGGGGATCGCACAGGGCGCGACGATGCTGGCGGCGCATCTGTTCGAGGCGCGCGGGGGCGATGCGATGCCCCCCGCCGCGGTTGCCGCATTGTGGCGACCGTGGCGGCGGATGCGGCTGCGCGACGCGCGGCGCTGCGCATGATGGAGGGGCTGGCGGCGCGAGGGCGCCGTGCGGGTGAGGCGGCGGCGGCGCGCGCGGCGGCAACGCTGGCGCAGCGGCTGGGCGAGGCGATGCCGCAGGCGCACGTCGTGCAGGACGAGGCGGGCGTGACGGTCAGCGGGCGCGGGCTGCGCGACGATCCGGCGCTGCGCTGGGTGGGAGGATTGCTGCGATGAGCGTGCAGGGGATTTTGCAGGAGGCATTGCGCGCGGCGCTCGCGGGGCATGCGCCGCTGGCGGGCGCGGTGACGGCGATATTCGACGCGCCGCCGGTGCGCGCCGCGCGCCCCTATGCGCTGATCGACGAAGCGGTGCTGGTCGATTGGGGGACCAAGGACATGGCCGGCCGCGAGGGGCGGATCGCGGTGCGGATCTTCGACAGTGGCGAGCGGCCGGTGCGGTTGCGGGGGCTGGCGGGGGCGGCGGAGGACGCCGTCGCGGCGATGCCGGTGGTGCTGGGCGAGGGCTGGCGGATCGCGAGCCTGGTGCTGCTGCGCAGCCGGATCGTGCGCGAGGGCGAGGCGCGATGGGTCGCGACGAGCGAGTGGCGGGTGCGGTTGTTGCGCAGCGGGTGAGGGAGCGTGTTCCCCCGTCCGCTTGCGGGAGGGGGTGGGGAGGGCGGCGACGTTCTATGTCGGCCCCTCCCCCGGCCCTCCCCCGGCCCCTCCCCGGAGGGGAGGGGAGCGTGTTTGGCGGGCGTTCGCTCCCCTCCCTGCAAGGGAGGGGCTGGGGGTGGGTTCGGCACCGGTCGGGGCTCGATGCCCCGACCGGTGGCTCATCTGCGAACGTAGAAGCTCGGGCTACGCCCTCGCACCCACCCCTGACCCCTCCCTTGCAGGGAGGGGAAAGTGTTTGGGGCGACGGGATCGCGCGGCTTCTATTTCGGCCCCTCCCCCGACCCCTCCCCAGAGGGGAGGGGAGCGCATTTGGCGAGCGGGACTTCGAACCAACTTCAGACAGGAGAACCAATATGGCGGCGGAGAAGGGTAGTGCGTTCCTGCTCAAGGTGGGGAATGGGGCGGTGCCGGTGGTCTATGCGACCGTGGCGGGGCTGCGCACGACGCAGTTGAGCGTCAATGGCGAGACCGTGGTCATCACGTCGAAGGATTCGGGCGGGTGGCGCGAATTGCTGTCGGGGGCGGGGGTGCGATCGGTGAGCGTGTCGGGCGCGGGGGTGTTTACCGGCTCCGCCGCCGAGGCGCGGGTGAAGGCCAATGCGCTGGCGGGCGTGCTCGACGATTACCGGCTGAGCTTCGAGAGCGGCGAGAGCATGACCGGGCGCTTCCTGGTCACGCGGCTGGACTATGCCGGGGATTTCAACGGCGAGCGCAGCTATACGCTGAGCCTGGAAAGCTCCGGGCCGGTGGTGAGCGCGTGAGCGCGGTTGATGGCGGGCTCGGTGAGACACCGACCCACCCAGTGCCGGGTGAACAGCGCCCCGCGCTGTTCAGGCCATGCCGGGGGCATGGCCGACCCGACACTCCCCTCCCTGTGAGGGAGGGGAGTGCGAATGCGGCACGGGGCGAAGCTGAGCTGCGGATTGGCGGTGCGGTACTGGTGCTGCGCCCGAGCTTTCAGGCGCTGGTCGCTGCCGAGGGCGAAGTGGGGCCGTTGTTCGCGATGGTCGAGCGCGTGGCCGAGGGGCGGCTGAGCCTGTCGGAGATGGTCGCGCTGTTCTGGCATTGTGTTGTCGAGCTGCCCGACGGGATGACCCGCGAACGCTTCGCCGATGCGGTGGCGTCGCGCGGGCTGGCGGCGAATATGCCGGCGCTGAAGATGCTGATCGGCCAGATATTGGCGGGGCGGTGACGCTCCTTCGTCAGGCTCAGGACGGGCCCGTTCGGCAGGCTCAGGACAGGCGCTTTGCCGACTCCGCGGTGCGGCTGGCGGGGGTGGCGGGAGTGGCGCTTGGCTGGACGCCCGAGATTTTCTGGAACGCGACTCCCGCCGAATTGGCGGCACTGGCGGCGGCGGTGTCCGGGCCGGTGGTGGCGCCGCCCGATGCCGACATGCTGGCACGGTTGAAGGAGCATTTCCCGATGGATGAAGAAATCGAACGGCTGGTGGTGTCGGTGCGTGCCGATACCGCCGCATTCGCGCGCGACGTGGCCGAGATGCGCGGGAGCCTGGAGGGGCCGCTGGCCGATGGCGTGGATCGGGCGGGGCGCGCCATCGAGGGTGCGCTGGGCAAGGCGATCCGGACGGGGAAGCTGGGCTTCGAGGATCTGCGCCGCGTCGCGCTGTCGGTGGTGAACGAGATTGCGGCATCGGCGCTGCACGATCTGGTGGGGAGCGTGCTGGGCGGATCGGGGACGAGCGGCGGCGGGTTGCTGGCGTCGCTGTCGGGGCTGGTCGGCGGCGCGCCGGGGCGCGCGACGGGCGGGCCGGTGAGCCCCAACCGCCCCTATTGGGTGGGCGAGCGCGGCCCCGAGCTGTTCGTGCCGACCGGGGCGGGGAGCATCGCGGCGGCGCAGGGCGGGGGTGCGCGCGACGTGCGCGTGTCGATCACCGTCCAGGCGGGCAGCGGCGAGGCGCCGCGGGCGCTGGCGCAATCGAGCCGGCAGGTGGCGCGCGCGGTCAAGGCTGCGCTGGCGGGAGTCGAGTGATGGGCTGGTGGCTGGCGGAGGCGCGCGGCGGGCAGGCGGCGGGGACGGTGTCGCGCTTCGACCCCGTTTACTGGACCGTCAATTTCCCGCGTCCGATGATGGCGAGCGTCGTGACGACGGCGCCCGATGCGCTGCGCGTCGATGCGGTGTTTTACCGGCAGGACGATCTGGCGGGGCTGATCTGGGAGGCCGAGGACCGGCACGACCATGCGTTGTTGCGGTACGAGACGCGGCGCGATTTCCGGGGGTGCCGGTTGCGGTTTCGCTGGCGGTCGGCGGGGGTGGTGGCGCTGGACGCGGTCAACGGCCCGGTGCTGACGATCGAGGGGCGCGATGCCGGGGGCGTGGCGCGCTCCTGGTATGTGCGGCTGTGGAATTATGCGTTGGGCAGTCCCGAGGACGCGCTGGTCGCGATCGACTTTGCCGCGCTGGACGCCGGCTATCTGCTGCCGGGCGAGGCCGATCCGGTGTTCGCAGGCGATGTCGACCGGATGTTCGTGTCGCTGGTGCCGGAGGGGTACACGGGGGCCGATGCGGCGCTGGCGGCGCCGGTCGAGGGCTGGGCCGAGATGAGCGGCATTGTGTGCGAGGGGCCGGGGGCGGTGCTAAGCATTGGGGATGTCGTGGTGCCCGAGCATGGGCTGCGCATCGCGAGCGGCTATGACGACAGCTACAACCTGACGCCGGCGCGATTGCTGCGCAACCTGCTCCAGCTCGGCTATCGCGGGGACATCCTGCACTATGTCGGGATGAGCCATTATTTCCGGCTCGAGGCGCATTCGGGGGGCTATTATGTCGGGCTCGCCGGGGGGGCGCTGAACGTCGCGTGTGCGGCGTGGCATCGCGATTTCGCGGCGCGGGCGAAGGCGCTGGGGCTGGGGGTGATCTGGTCGCTGTCGTACGAGCTGTTCGACGCGCATTGCTGGGGCGACTGGAAGCAGCGGGCGGCGGACGGGAGCCCGGCGCTGACCGGGTGGAGCCCGCCCTCGACATTGTTGTCGCCGGCGCAGGGCGGGGCGATGGCGTATCTGCGCGCGGTGGCGGCGGCGTTTGTCGGGATCGCGGTGGACGCGGGGCTGGCGGTGCGCTTCCAGATCGGCGAGCCGTGGTGGTGGGTGATGGCCGATGGGCGGCTGTGCATCCACGACGCGGCGGCGCGGGTGGCGCTGGGCGATTCGGCGGAGCAGAATCTGCGCGGGGTGGTGGAGACCGGCGTGCTCGATGCGGCGGGGGCGCTGCTGGCGGCATCGACGCTGGCGTTGCGCGATGCGGTGCGAGGGGTGGCGCCGGGGGCGGAGGTGTTGCTGCTCGCCTATCTGCCGACCGTGCTCGACCGCGCGATGCCCGAGGCGCGGCGGGCGAACCTGCCGCTGGGCTGGGCGCGGCCTGCATTCGATGTGCTCCAGTTGGAGGATTATGACTGGGCGGCGGCGGGGGATGCGGCGGCGACGGCGCGGGGGATTGCGGCGGTCGAGGCGCGGCTGGGCTATCCGGCGGGGGCGCAGCATTATCTGGCGGGCTTTGTGCTGCGCCTCGAGGATCGCGGCCAGTGGCGCGCGATTGCCGGGGCCGCGGAGGCTGCGCGGCGGCGGGGGGTGGCGCAGACCTATGTCTGGGCACTGCCGCAGGTGCTGCGCGACGGGTTCGTCCATTTCGACCAGGAGGAGGATGGCATGGTGGCTTTCGACGAGGTGCGCTTCCCGATCGCGCTGGGGCGCGAGGCGGAGGTTTCGACCGAGGTCTCGACGGCGATCGTGACCAGCGCGGGCGGGCATGAGGCGCGCAATGCCGAATGGGCCGAGGCGCGGACGCGCTATGACGTGGGGCCGGGGGTGCGATCCGAGGCGGACATCGCCGCGCTGATCGCGTTCTTTCGCGCGCGGATCGGCCCGGCGCGGGGGTTCCGGCTGCGCGACCCGTTCGACTGGCAGGGGGTGGACGAGGTGCTGGGCACCGGCGACGGCGCGACTTCGGGGTTCGCGCTGGTCCGGCAGTATGGTGACAGCGTGCGGCGGATCACGCGGCCCGTGGTGGGGAGCGTGCAGATCACGGTCGGCGGCGTGGCCACCAGCGGGTTCACGGTCGGGCCCGGCGGGATGGTGACGCTCGACGTGCCCCCGGCGGCGGGCGCGGTCGTTACTGCGACCTTCGACTTCGACATGCCGGTGCGCTTTGCCGAGGACCGGCTGGACGTGAGCCGCGCGACTTTCCTTGCGGGCATGGCGGCGTCGGTGCCGCTGGTGGAGATCCGCGAATGACCGCGCTGGAGGGGGAACTCACCACGATCGCGCTGTGCTGGCGAGTCGAGCGGCGCGATGGGGTGGCGATCGGGCTGACCGCGCATGACCGCGACCTGACCATCGACGGCATGACCTATCGCGCGGCGCCGGGGATGACGCCGAGCGCGATCGCGCGCAGCGCCGCGCTCGATGCCGACAGCATGGACGTGACTGGCGCGCTCACCAGCGCCGCGATCAGCGAGGCGGACTTGCTCGCCGGGCGCTGGGACGGGGCGCGGGTGCGCGTGTTCGCGACCGACTGGACCGCGCCCGACGCGGGCATTGCGCTGGGCGAAGGGACGATCGGGGCAGTGGAAACCCAGAACGGCGTGCTCACCGCCGAGCTGCGCGGTGTCGCGGCGGCGCTCGAGCGGCCCGTGGTCGAGGAGACCTCGCCCGAATGCCGCGCCGAACTGGGCGATGCCCGGTGCCGGGTGGCGATGGCGGGGCGGCGGCGGTTTGCGCGGGTGATCGGCAGCGACGGCGCGGTGCTGACGCTCGACGCGAGCGAGCCGAGCGCGGATTGCTACGGCGGCGGGCGGTTGCGGTGGTTCGGGGGCGCCAATTCGGGGCTGGAGGATGCCATCGCGCATTCGGCGGGCGCCGTGGTGGTGCTGCGCCGCGCGCCGCGTTTTGCCGCCATCGGCGCGCTGGTCGAGCTGAGCGAGGGGTGCGCCAAGAGCATCGCGATGTGCGCCGAGCGATTCGGCAACGCCGCCAATTTCCGGGGCGAGCCCTATTTGCCGGGGATCGACCTGCTCACGCGCTACCCCGGCGGATGAGCGCGGGCGCGCGCGTCGTCGCGGCGGCGCGTGGCACAGTCGGCGCGCGGTTCCGGCTGCACGGGCGCGACGTCGAGAGCGGGCTGGATTGTGTCGGGCTCGCTGCGCTGGCGCTGGGCGCAGGGGGTGCCGGCGGCGTGGTGCCGCAGGGCTATCGGTTGCGCAGCGGTGATGCGGCGCGCGTGGCCGCGACAATCGAGACATGGGGGCTGACCGGCGTTGTCGATGCGCAGCCGGGCGACCTGCTGCTGCTGGCCGCAGGGCCGGGGCAGATCCATCTGGCGATCGATAGCGGGGACGGCATCGTCCATGCCGACGCGATGCTGCGACGCGTGGTCGAACGACCGGGCGCCCCGCCCTGGCCGGTGATCGGGCGGTGGCGGATCAACGAGCGGCGCATCAACCAAGGGGAATGACATGGCGAGCGTGGTTCTGACCATGGCGGGCGGCGCGATCGGCGGGCCGTTCGGGGCGGCGCTGGGCGGCGTGCTGGGGGGCGTGTTCGACCGCGAGGTGCTGTTCAAGGCGAAGGGGCGCGAGGGGCCGCGGCTGAACGAGCTGCGCGTCCAGACCTCCTCCTATGGCACCCAGATTCCCCGGCTGTTCGGCGCGATGCGCGTCGCGGGGACGGTGATCTGGGCCACCGACCTGATCGAGCATCGCAGCCGCGAGGGCGGCAAGGGGCAGCCGACCACGACGACCTATAGCTATACGGCGAGCTTTGCCGTCGCGCTGTCGGCGCGCCCGGTGCTGGGGGTCGGTCGCATCTGGGCGGAGGGCAGTCTGTTGCGCGGGGCGGCGGGCGATTTCAAGGTGACGACGGGGTTCCGGCTCCATCCCGGGAGCGAGGATCAGGCGCCCGACCCGCTGATCGCCGCCGCCGAGGGCATCGGCCGCGCACCCGCGCACCGGGGCATCGCCTATGCAGTGTTCGAGGACCTGCCGCTCGCCGATTTCGGCAACCGCATCCCGTCGCTGACCTTCGAGGTCTTCGCCGATACGGGCGGGTGCGACCCGGGCATAATTCTGGCCGAGATCGGCGAGGGCGCATTGGCGGCGGAGGGCCCGATGCCGGCGCTGGCGGGGTTTTCGGCCTATGGCGCGAGCGTGCGTGCGGTGGCCGAGACCCTGAGCGACGCGCTGGGCGGGTGGTTCCGTGCGGACGGCAACGCGCTGACGCTGTGCCGTGGCGGCGGCGACGCGGTGGCGGTCGAGGATGCAGGCGCCGGGCGCGACAGCGAGGGACGGTCGCGCGGCGCGCGGAGCATCGCCGCCGCCGACGCCGCGCCGCGCGCGCTCAGCCTGGCGCATTACGACCCCGCGCGCGATTACCAGGCAGGCATCCAGCGCGCGGTGCGCCCGGGACCGGGCAACAGCGAGAGCCGAATCGAATTGGCCGCCGCGATCGATGCGAGTGCGGCGAAGACTCTGGCCGAGGCGGCGCTCGCGCATGCCGAGCAGGCGCGCGAGCGGCGGACGCTGGCGCTGCCGTGGCGCGCGCTGGCGATCCGTCCCGGCGCGCGCGTGACGATCGCCGACGCGCCGGGGCAGTGGCGCGTCGCGCGCTGGACGCTGGAGCGCATGGTGGTGTCGCTGGAATGCGTCGGCATCGCGCCCGAGCTGCCCGACGCGGCGGCAAGCGCAGGGCGGGTGCTGGCGGCGCCCGACCGGACGATCGGCGCGACCGAGATTGCGGTGTTCGAGCTGCCGCCGATCGATGCGGGCGCCGCGACCGTGCCGCGGCTGGCGGTCGCGGCGGCGGGGAGCGGCGCGGGGTGGCGCGGGGCGGCGCTGCTGCTCAGCGTCGATGGCGGCGCGAGCTGGTCCTCCGCGGGCGCCACCGCGCTGCCCGCAGTGATCGGGCGAATCGCGGTGCCGCCCGGGGCGGGCTGTGCCGCGCTGGAGGATCGGATGCATGCGCTGGACGTCGAGCTGGCGAACGCGGCGATGGTGCTGGGGGACGCCGATGCGGGGGCGCTGTGCGACGGGGCAAACCTGGCGATGGCGGGGGACGAGCTTTTCCAGTTTGCGCGCGCCGAGCCGCTGGGCGGGGCGCGATGGCGGCTGCACGGGCTGTGGCGCGGGCGGCGCGGGACCGAGGCGGCGATCGGCACACAGGCCGTGGGGGACCGATTCGTGCTGCTCGCCGCCGACACGCTCGCGCTGCTCGACTTGCCGAGTGCGAGCATCGGGCGCGATGCCGCGATCCTGGCGAAAGGAGTGGGCGACGACTCCGCAGGCGTTTCCGGCGGTGCACCGATTCGCGGAATCGCGCTGGTCCCGCCCGCGCCGGTGCATCTTATGGCTGAGCGCCAGCCCGATGGAAGGACGGAGGTTCGCTGGGTTCGCCGAAGCCGGACCGGATGGGCGTGGCTCGACGGGGTCGACGCGCCGCTGGGCGAGGAAAGCGAGCGCTACCTGGTCGCGTGGACACCCGTGTCCGGAAGCACACGCAGCGAGGAGGTCTTCGCACCTGCAGCAACGCTGAGCGCCGCCGATCGGGCGGTCGCGTCGACGCTCAGCATCCGTCAGATCGGCGCAAACGGGCTGTCGCCCCCCGCCGTCCTCACCCTGCCCCCTCTGGGAGATTTCGCATGACCGACATGATGACGCCGCGGCTATCGCTGCCCCTGCTCCAGCCCGGGCAGGCGCAGAAGGAAATGTCCCATAATGAGGCGCTTTCGCTGATCGACCTCAGCGTGCAGGCGGCGGCGGAGGGGGTTTTGTCAGCGCCGCCGACCGATCCCGCAGAGGGACAATGCTGGATAGTGGGTGCCGGCCCCACGGGGGCATGGTCCGGCCATGCCCATGCGATCGCCGGATGGACGCCGGGCGGGTGGAGAATGGTGCAACCGCGAGAAGGAACGCGGCTGTGGATCGACCAGACTAGCGGATTTGCCCTGTTCCGCGGCGGCGAATGGCGCTTTGGAGAGGCGCATGGAAAAGTTTTTATCGGCGGTTTACAGGTAGTTGGCGAAAGAATGCCCGACATAGCGGAACCCATTGGGGGGTTGGTGGTTGATGGCGCAGCGCGAGCAGCTATCATCGCGGTGCTGGAAGCATTGCGCGTCCACGGCCTGATTGGAACGGCGGTGTGACGTATATGCAACAGTAGCGGATTTGTTCGCTTGCGCAGAAACTTTCGTTTCGGTAGTGAGTTTGTCGCTGTCCGTAGTGACAACTAAGAAAGGGGATTATTATGCGGAAGCTGGCCGTTATTCTGGCACTCGCGACCACCGCACTGAGCACGCCCGCCCTCGCACGCGACGACGCGTGGTATGTGGGCATCGAGGGCGGCGCCATGCTGGTCGAAGATATCGATTTCAACCTGGCATATCGCCCCGACGCCGCCAAGGCAGACCACAAGTACGGCTTCGACGTCGCCGGCACCGTGGGCTATGACCTGGGTCCGGTTCGCCTGGAGGCTGAAGTCAGCTACCGCAAGGCAAGCGTCGATGGATATTCGTCCACGCTGACCACGCCGGTCGCCGGCGCAAGCGGCGCGTACACCAACCGTGCGCCCGGTTCGTTCGACTATGCCGGTGGCAGCTCGTCGGCGCTCAGCTTCATGGTCAACAGCCTGTTCGACTTCGGCGATGACGATGGCGTCCAGGGTTTTGTCGGCCCCGGCCTCGGCGTTGCACGCGTCAAGGAAAAGATCGGCCTGAACACGCGCGGCAACTTCCTCGACGATTCGGACACGGTCGTCGCATGGCAGGTTCTCGCGGGCGTCCGCGCACCCCTGAACGACTCGATCGACGTTTCGCTGAAGTATCGCTTCTTCAACGCACCGGGCGTCGAGCTGACCGACATTGCGGGTCGCAACACGTACTTCCGCTATCGCTCGCACTCGATCATGGGCGGCCTGGTGTTCAACTTCGGCGCACCGGCTCCTGAACCGGCTCCGGCTCCGGCGCCTGAGCCCGCACCGGCACCGGTGTGGACCCCGACCCCCGAGCCGACCCCGGTCGCTCCGGTCGTCCAGTGCACTCCCGGACCGTATATCGTGTTCTTCGACTGGGATAAGTCGGACATCACGCCGGAAGCCGCGAGCATTCTCGACAATGCCATCAGCAACTATCAGAACTGCGGCAACTCGAAGGTCATGCTGGCCGGCCATGCCGACCGTTCGGGTTCGGCAAGCTACAATGTCGGTCTCTCGCAGCGTCGTGCAGACGCGGCGAAGGCATATCTCACCAGCCGCGGCATCTCCGACGGCGTGATCTCGACCGAAGCGTTCGGCGAAAGCCGCCCGCGCGTCGAGACCGCCGATGGCGTCCGCGAGCTCCAGAACCGTCGGGTGGAAATCCAGTACGGTCCGGGCGCTGGCATGTAAGCCACGCCGATCCCTTTGGGGATTGGACGGAAATCAGGGGAGGCCGGGCAACCGGTCTCCCCTTTTTCGTGTCTTGAAGCGTTCGGCTATGTCGAGGCGCGGCGTTGCGCGGCCTTATACTTTGTCGGCGGGCGTCAGCGCGGCTGCCAGCCAGTCGGGGACCAGCGCGTCGCCCAGCGACTCGACTCGCCGCAGTTCGACCATCAGGCCGAGCTCGGGATAGGTTGCGCGGGTGCGCTCGCCCGGCGCACCGAGCGGTGCCACGACCAGCCGCCGGTTGACCTTGGCGCGATAGTGCATCCGTGCGGTGTTCTCCTGCCCGACATAGCAGCCCTTCGCGAAGCCGACGCCGTGCAGTTCCTCGGCATTGCATTCGAGCCAGAGCGTCTTGTCCTGCCCAAGTTCCTCCATGCCCTCGGTGACGCCGAGCGACAGCCGGTGCGCGCGCCAATCGGACGCGGGAGTGCTCTGCGCCGGGCCGAGCCAGCGCCGGCCGAGCGCGGCAAGGCGCGGATCGGGGGCGCCCTGGTCCCCGGCGCGCGCCCAATGCACCCCGCCCTCGACGGGATCGATCGTGATCGCGCGCCGCAGCCGGTACATCGCCAGCCGCCGCGCCAGCGTCTCGCGCGCGCTCGCCTCGCAATCGATCAGGATCGCGTCGCCCTCGTCCCACAGCAGGAAATCGAACAGCGCCTTCCCCTGCGGGGTAAGCAGACCGCTCCAGGCGGGGGCCCCCGGCGCGACGCGGGCGAGGTCCTGCGTCAGCAGTCCCTGAAGAAAGCCGCGGACGTCGTCGCCGGCGATCCGGAGCAGCGCGCGATCGGCAAGCCATGTGCCGGGACTGGTTTCGCTCATCCCGAACAGGTAGGAGGCGCAAGGCTTTGGCGGAAGAGGCGAGTATGGCGAGCGTCGATCTAAAACTCACGGGCGGGCGCGTATATTTGCCCAGCGGGCCGGCGGCGGTCGATGTCGGCGTGTCCGGCGGACGGATCGTGGCGATCGGCACCGTGGGCGACGCCGGCGAGACGATCGACTGCACCGGGCTCGACGTGCTGCCTGGGGTGATCGACAGCCAGGTCCATTTCCGCGAGCCGGGGCTGGAGGCCAAGGAAGACCTGGAGAGCGGCAGCCGCGCCGCCGTGCTGGGCGGGGTGACTGCGGTGTTCGAGATGCCGAACACCAAGCCCAATACCGATTCGGCCGAGGCGATCGCCGACAAGCTGGCCCGCGCGAAGGACCGGATGTGGTGCGACCATGCCTTTTACGTCGGCGCGACCAATCACAATGCGGCGGCGCTGGCCGAGCTGGAGCGGCTCCCGGGGACGGCGGGCGTGAAGATCTTCATGGGCGCGTCGACCGGCGACCTGCTCGTATCCGACGACGATAACCTGGCGCGGGTGCTGGCATCGGGGCGTCGCCGCGTGGCGATCCACGCCGAGGACGAGTTCCGGATGCAGGAGCGGCTCGGCGAGCGAATCGCGGGCGACCCGGCGTCGCACCCGGTATGGCGCGACGACGAGAGCGCGATCCTGGCGACCCGGCGCATCCTGCGGCTGGCGCGCGCGGCGCGGCGGCGCATCCATGTGCTGCACGTCACGACTCCCGCCGAGCTGGCATTGCTGGGGCAGAACAAGGACATCGCGACCTGCGAAGTCACGCCGCAGCACCTGACGCTGGCGGGCGAGGACGCCTATCCGCGGCTGGGCAGCTATGCGCAGATGAACCCGCCGATCCGGTCTGGGGCGCATCGCGACGGGCTGTGGGAGTGGCTGCGCCAGGGCGTCCCCGACGTGCTGGGGTCGGACCATGCGCCGCATACGATCGCCGAAAAGGCGCAGGACTATCCCGCCTCGCCCAGCGGCATGCCCGGCGTCCAGACGCTGCTGCCGCTGATGCTCAACCATGTCGCGGAGGGGCGGCTGACGCTCCAGCGGCTGATCGACCTGACCAGCGCCGGGCCGCAGCGGATCTTCGGGATCGTCGGCAAGGGGCGGATCGTGCCGGGCTATGACGCCGATTTCACGATCGTGGATCTGAAGGCGCAGTGGACGATCGAGGAAAGCTGGCTCGCGTCGCGCTGCGGATGGTCGCCGTTCACGGGGATGGCGCTGACCGGCAAGCCGATGGGGACGATCGTGCGCGGCAATCGCGTGATGTGGGACGGCGAGCTGGCCGAGGCCGCGATCGGCGCACCGGTGCGGTTCGAGGCCGTGGAATTCGGCTGAGGCGCGAGGCCTCAGCCGCCCGCGCGGGGATGCGCGATCAGAACGGCATCCACTTCTTCTTCTCGCTGAACTTCATATACCCCGCGTTGATCCCGAGCCGCCAGCCGACGCCGAGCCGCACCGGGATCAGCACGACGTCGCCGCTGCGCATATAGCTCGCCGAGAAGCCGCCGACGAAATAGACGCGGCCCTCGCCCGCGGGGAAGCGCTTGTACAAATCCTGTGAGTCGAACAGGTTGTACACGAGCACGAACACCTTGTTCGCATCGCCGCCCAGGTCGAAGCCGACCGAGGGGCCGGTCCAATAGACTTTGCGGTTGCCCTCGACCTTGTGGAACATCTCGCCCGAGCCGTAGCGCAGCCCGATCCCGATCGCGCCCGACGCCTCGCGCCCGGCGATATAGGCATTGGGTTCGCCCTGTTCCTTCAGGATATTCTCGATGATCCCGGCAAGCCCCGACGCGCCCTTGCCGAACACCCCCTCGGCTGCGCCGATCAGATCGTCATGCTGGAAGGTGTCGGTCGCCCGTTCGCGCGTGGTGGCGGCGGTGGCGGGCGCCTGCGGATCGCGGGCCGGCGCGGTGTCGCGCTGCGGCGGGCGATAGGCAGTGCCCTGATCCTGTGGGTAAGCGGGCTCCTGCGGATAGGCAGGGTCCTGCGGTGCGGGACTCTCCTGCGGCGCAGGGGCTGTCTGGAGGTCCGAATCGATCCCGGTGTTCGGGTCGATCGTCGTCATCTGCGCCATTGCGGGCGCGGTGCTCACACCCAGCATTGCCGCGGCAGCCCATAGCATCAACGCCCGCATACGCATTCCAACACCCCCAAAAGACGCTGCACGCTATGCCTGCCGCCCTGTCGCTGCAATGAACGGAGCGGTCAGACGAGTCGATTTCACGTTGGAGCGGTTCTGCCGTTGATCGCGCGAGAGACCCTCGCTATAGGCCTCCGCTCGGGCCCTTTCCGGAGACGTGGGTGAGTGGCTGAAACCAGCGGTTTGCTAAACCGCCGTAGGGGGATTACTCCTACCGAGGGTTCGAATCCCTCCGTCTCCGCCAAAATTGCCCAAGGGATTGGATGACCGACGCTCGGCCCGCACCCCCCAAGAAAATCCGGATCAGGCCTGCGCGGCCGCGGTCGCTGCGGCTCCACGGCACCGTCGCGCGCGAACTGGGCATCCGTATCGTGTCGGGTGCGCTCCAGCCCGGCGAGATACTGGAAGGCGAGATCGCCGCCAGCGTCCAGTTCAACGTGTCGCGCACCGCGTATCGCGAGGCGATCCGTATCCTCGCCGCGAAGGGCCTGGTCCATTCGCGCCCCAAGATCGGCACGCAGGTCAGCCCGCGCAGCGAGTGGCAGCTGCTCGATCCCGACGTGCTGGCCTGGACCTTTTCGGGAGAGCCGGACCCGGAACTGATCGTCAGTCTGTTCGAGCTGCGGCGCATCGTCGAGCCCGATGCCGCGCGGCTGGCGGCGTTGCGGCGGACCGACGCGCAGCTGGCGCGGATGAAGGCGGGGCTGGACGGTGTCGCGCGGCACAGCTTCGCGACCGAACAGGGACGGTGCTGCGACGAACAGTTCCACTTTGCGCTGCTCGAGGCATCGGGAAACGACTTCATCATTTCGCTGACGCGCGGGGTGGCGGCGGCGATCGCCTTTACCACGGCGTTCAAGCAGGATCGGCTGCCCGCGCCCCACGACGCGCTGCCGATCCATCTGCGCGTGTACGATGCGATTGCCGCCGGCGACGCGCAGGCTGCGCATGATGCGATGGCGAAATTGGTCGATCTGGGGCTCGCCGACACAATCGAGGCGAGCGACCCATCGGCGCGCGGGCGCAGGCTCAGCCTGTGCTGCTGAGGCCGCGCGGCATTGAACCGGGCGCCCCCAGGCCTTAAATGCCCTCGGGCATGTTACCGCTAACGTCCATCGAGATCGGGAGAGTTTGAATGTCGCTGACTGGGGATCTTTTTATCGCGTCGAAGCGCGTTCAGCGCGACGGCGCCGGCTTCAAGGCCGTGGCCGCCGCCACCGGCGCCGAGATCGAGCCGCGCTTCAGCGTCGCGACGGTTGACGACGTGGCGACCGCGACGGCTGCCGCCGCCGCCGCTTTCCCGATCTATGCCGCCCTGCCGCGCGAACGCCGCGCCGAATTCCTCGAAGCCATTGCCGAGGAAATCGAGGCGCTGGGCGACGAACTGGTCGAGCGTGCGATGGTCGAGAGCGGCCTGCCCAAGGCGCGGCTGACCGGCGAGCGCGGGCGTACTGCGGGCCAGATGCGGCTGTTCGCGAAGGAAATCCGCCTCGGCGAATATCTGCGCGCGCGCATCGATCACGCAATCCCCGATCGCCAGCCCGCGCCCAAGCCCGACCTGCGGCTGCGCATGGTGCCGCTGGGGCCGGTGACGGTGTTCGGCGCCTCCAACTTCCCGCTCGCCTTCTCGGTCGCGGGCGGCGACACCGCCTCGGCACTCGCCGCGGGTTGCCCGGTGATCGTGAAGGGCCATTCGGCGCATCCCGGCACCGCCGAGCTGGTCGCCAGCGCGATCGTCAAGGCGGCGGAGCGCACGGGCATGCCCGAGGGCGTGTTCTCGCTGATCAACGGCCCCGGCAATTCGGTGGGGCAGGCGCTGGTCACCGATCCGCAGATCAAGGCGGTGGGTTTCACGGGATCGCGCGGCGGCGGCGTCGCGCTGATGAAGCTGGCGGCGGCGCGCCCGGTGCCGATCCCGGTCTATGCCGAGATGAGCAGCGTCAACCCGGTGTTCCTGCTGCCGGAAGCGCTGAAGGCGCGCGCCGAGGCGCTGGGCACCGCCTATGTCGCGTCGGTGACGATGGGCGCGGGGCAGTTCTGCACCAATCCGGGCCTCGTCCTCGCGATCAACGGCCCCGACCTTGAGCGTTTCCTGAGCGCCGCATCGGCGGCGATGATGGGCGCGCCGTCGCAGACGATGCTGACCCCCGGCATCCACAAGGCCTATGAGAGCGGCGTCGCGCGGCTGGCATCGGCATCGTCGATCACCAAGCTGGCCGAGGGGCTCGCGCCCGAGGGGCCGACCAACGGCCAGGGCGCGCTGTTCACGATGACCGGCGCGGACTTCATCGCCGATCCCGGCCATGCCGAGGAAGTGTTCGGCGCGACCTCACTGCTGGTGCGCTGTGCCGATCTCGACGAGCTGCTCAAGGTCGTGGCGCTGCTGGAGGGCCAGCTTACCGCGACGCTGCACCTCGATGCGGGCGACCACGCCGTCGCGCAGACGCTGCTCCCGCTGCTCGAGAATCTGGTCGGGCGTATCCTTGCAAATGGCTGGCCGACGGGTGTCGAAGTGACCGACGCGATGGTCCATGGCGGGCCCTATCCGTCGACCGCCGATGGCCGCAGCACCTCGGTCGGCACGCTGGCGATCGACCGTTTCCTGCGCCCGGTAAGCTATCAGGACCTGCCCGAGGCGCTGCTCCCGGCGGAGCTGCGTGACGGCGAGACGATCGTCCCGCGCCGCGTCGACGGGAAGCCCACGGTCGCCTGATCAGGGGACAGGATCGAACAAAGGCCTTTCCCGGCGATCAGCCGGGGAAGGCCTCTTCGTCTGTGGCGGCAACGCGGAAGCGGAACGCCATGTCGTGGCGATAGACCTGTCCGGGATCGAGCCGCGCGCTCGGGAAATCGGGGCGGTTGGGGCTGTCGGGGAAGAACTGCGGTTCGAGGCACAGCCCGCCGCGCGGCGGATAGGCGTGGCCCCCGGTTCCCGGCGCGCCGCCGCCCAGATGGTTGCCGGTATACAGCTGCAACCCCGGCTTCGACGATTCGAGATCGAGCACGCGCCCCGATTGAGGGTCGAACAGCGTCGCGATCCGGCGCGGCGTGCCGAACGCACCGTCGAGCACCAGATTATGGTCATAGCCCTGGCCGAGCCGGAGCTGGTCGTCGGGCGCGTCGATCCGCTCCCCGATCGCGTGGGGGGTGCGAAAGTCGAATGGCGTCCCCGCGACATCGGCGAATGCGCCGGTCGGGATCATCGCGGCGTCGACCGGCGTCATCCGGCTCGCCTCGACCTGGAGCCGGTGGCCGAGCACATTCGTCCCGCTCGCTTCGCCCGCCAGGTTGAAATAGCTGTGCTGGGTCAGGTTGCAGACCGTCGCGCGATCGGTCGTCGCGGTCAGCGCCACGGCCAGCCCGTCTTCCTCCAGCGTGTAGCGCGCCTCGGCGCGGAGCGTGCCGGGGAAGCCGTTCGTGCCATCGGGGCTGACCAGCGCGAAGGTGACCGACCAGGCATCTTGCGCGACCACGCTCCAGAGCTGTTGGTCGAAGCCTAGCGGCCCCGAATGCAGGCTGTTCGCGCCGTCGTTCGCCGCGATCGCGAACGGCGTCCCGTCGAGCGTGAACCGCGCGCCGCCGATGCGATTGGCATAGCGCCCCACCACCGCGCCGTGAAAACTCGGCGGGCCACGATAGGCGTCGAGGTCGCGATAGCCGAGCACGACATTCGCCACGCTGCCGTCGCGCCCCGGCACCTCCAGCACGCGCAGCGCCGCGCCCAGCGTGAGGAACTGCGCGCGGAAGGCTCCGCGCGCAATCTCCACCGTCTGGATCGCCCCGGTCATTTGCCCGGGCAGATCGATGCGTTGGGATCGGACACGATCCGCGCCTCGGCAATCGCGAAGGACAGCGGCCCCGATGCCTCGATCACCACGGGTGCTACGACCTTGCTCAGGTCGACGCCGTTCTGCTGATAGCATTTGAGCAGGATCTTGGCGGTGCGCCACGTCCCCGTCTGGCCGGTGAACAGGCTGGTCGCGTCGATCGCCCCCTTGTTGGTGCCGCCCTCCATCAGCAGCCGGACCGGGCCGGTCGCGGGCGCCTCCAGGCGATAGGTCAGCTGGAGCGACAAGTCGGCATTGGCCTCGCGGCTCAGGTCCAGTTCGCGCCCGCCGATGCGCAGCGTCGCCTTGCCCGCGGGCCAGCTGAGCAGCTGGCCGCCCTCCTGCGTCGCCGGGCCCTCGACGGTCGTTCGCTTGATGCCGCTGTCGGTCGCGAACGAGAAGGGTGCCGGCGCCGCGCCGCGCGCGAAGAACACGCTGGTATTGGCGAGCGAGGCGTCGACGCCCGATTCCTCGCTGAGCGCGGGCACGCTGCCCGGCTTGGCATAGGTCAGGCCGTAACCCAGCGCGAACAGCGGGTCATAGCCCGGCTGCCCCTTGTTGAGCGTGAACTGGCCCGCGGTCTTGGGCCAGCTGAACGACAGCCGCCCGTGGAAGTCGCCGCGCGGCTTGCCGCCCGTGTCGCCCACCAGCACATCGGCGATCGCGCCGCCCTCGCTCCCCGGCAGCCATGCCGCGACGAATGCGTCCGACGCATTCAGCTCGGGGTTCACCCAGAGCGGGCGACCTGAGAGGAACACCGACACAACGGGAATCCCCGCCGCCCTAAGCGTACGGAGCTGCGCCAGCGCCTGTTTGTCGCCGGGCTGGAATTCCAGCGTGCGGATGTCGCCGCGCATCTCGGCATAGGGTTGTTCGCCGAACACGACGATCGCGACGTCGGGCTTTGCCGTGAAGCTGCCATCGGGCGAGAGCGTGGCGGTGCCGCCGCCTGCCGTCACGGCCTTCTGGATGCCTGCAAAGATCGATTCGGCGTTGGGGAACAGCTCATTGCCATTGCCGTCGCCCTGCCAGCTCAGCGTCCAGCCGCCGGTCTGCATCCCGATCGAATCGGCGCCGGGGCCGGTGACGAGAACCTTTGCCGACGCCTTGATCGGCAGCACGCCGCTGTTCTTGAGCAGCACCAGCGACTTGGCCGCCGCCTCGCGCGCCACGGCGCGGTGCGCGGGGGCGCCGAGCACCCCGGCCTTGCCCTCGATCGGGCGGGCGGGGTCGAACAGCCCCAGCTTGACCTTCACGCGCAAGATGCGGCGCACGGCATCGTCGATCCGCGCCATCGGGATCGTGCCGTCCTTTGCCTGGCGCAGCGTCGAATCGAACAGCCCCTTCCAGCTATCGGGCGCCATCGCCATGTCGAGCCCGGCGTTGAACGCGACCGGGCAATCGGTGTTGGTGCAGCCGGGGACCTGGCCATGGCCGTTCCAGTCGCCGACGACGAAGCCTTCAAACCCCATCCGCCCTTTGAGCACATCGGTGAGCAGCGATTTGTTGCCGTGCATCTTCGCGCCGTTCCAGCTCGAATAGCTGGCCATCACGGTCATCGTGCCGGCTTCGATCGCGGGCGGGTATCCCGCGCCGTGGATCGCGACCAGTGTCGCCTCGGACACGCGGGCATCGCCCTGGTCGATGCCGTCATGGGTGCCGCCATCGCCCAGGAAATGCTTGGTGCTGGCCGCGACATAGCCCTTCTGGATGCGGTTGGTGGTACCGGGCTTGCCCTGGATACCCTCGACCATCGCGCCGGCCAGCCCGCGGACGATCGCCGGGTCCTCCGAATAGCCTTCATAGGTGCGGCCCCAGCGATCGTCCTGCGGCACCGCGACGGTCGGCCCGAACGCCCAGTCGGGGCCGGCGGCGGCGGTTTCGATCGCGGTGACCTCGCCGATGCGGCGGAGCAGAGCGGGGTCGTTGGCGGCGCCCAGCCCGATATTGTGCGGGAATATCGTCGCGCCGACCACATTGTTGTTGCCATGGACCGCATCGACGCCGAACAGCAGCGGGATCGGCGCATGCTTGCCGCGCGGCTCCATCGCCACGGCGCGGAAGGCGCGCGCGGTCTCCACCCAATCGGCCTGGGGCGAGCGGTCATTGCCCGACAGCGGCGGCGAATTGCCCCCGGCGAGCACCGATCCGAGCGGATATTGGCGAAGCTCCTCGGGCTTCATCGCGCCGATATCCGCCTGGATCATCTGGCCGATTTTCTCCTCGACCGTCATCTGCGCGAGCAGCCCGTCGACGAACGTCTCGGTCGCGGGATCGCTGAGCCCCTGGCTCTTCGCGGCGGGCCATTTGGCGGGATCGGCGACTGTCTGGCCAGACAGCGTTGTCGGCGAAGTTTGCGCAAAAGCCGGTGCGGACACAAGGAAAGTCGTCGCCAGAAGCAGCTTGATACCCATCAGAATCTCTCCGTCCCTATTCTCTTGTGCGAGCGTTACCAGAAACCTCGCGGCCAAGTCCACGCTCCAGCCAGCGCGCTGCGTCTTCGGGCGATGCCTTGGCCTCGTCGCGGTCGACGCGGTAATTGGCCTCGCGCATCCGCTCGACCGAAATCGCCCCGACCAGCGGGCGCAGCGCCGCCACGAAGCGTGCATCATCGCCGCGCGACGGCGCGAGCAGCAGCACCGCGTCATAGCCCGGAATCGCGCCCTTGGGGTCTTCGAGCACCGCGAGATGGTCGGCGGCGATGCGCCCGTCGGACGAGAAAGCGGGGATCACGTCGGCGCGCCCGCTCGCCAGCGCGCGGTACATGAAGGTCGGCTGATAGGGATGCGCCGCCTTGAACCGCAGCCCATAGGCATCGCGCACCGCACGCCATTCGGGGCGCTCGAGGAACTCGACATCGGTGGCGAATTCGAGATGCGGCGCCTGCTCCGCAAGGTCGGCCAGGCTGCGGATGCCGCGCCGCCGGGCATCGTCGCCGCGCATCGCAAAGGCATAGGCGTTCTCGAACCCCAGGCTGCCGAGCAGCGTCACGCCATGCTCGCGCTTCGCCCATTGGGCGACTCCGGCGACGATCGCGGCGCGCGGGGGCACGTCGCTGCGCTGCATCTGGTTGGTCCACAGCGTGCCTGAATAGTCGACATAGACGTCGATATCGCCGCCCGCGAGCGCACTGAACGCCACCGCCGAGCCTAGCCCCTCGCGATAGCGGACGGTATAGCCCGCCGCCTCCAGCCGGTGGCCGATCACGCGGGCGAGGATATATTGCTCCGAAAAGCCCTTCGCGCCGACCGTCACGACCCCCTTGCCCGCGGGCCATGCGGGCGCGAGCGCGACCAGCGCGCCGGCCAGCAATACGCCCAGGCTCGCCCAGACCAGCCCGCGCCGCCGCCGCGCAATCCCAATCTCGGCCAGCCCGAGCAGCGCGTCGACGACCAGCGCCAGCCCCACCGCCGCGACGCACCCGGCGAGCACCAGCGCCCAGTTCTGCGTCTGGAGCCCCGCAAAGATCAGGTCGCCCAGGCTCGGCTGGCCGATCGTGGTGGACAGCGTCGCCGCCCCGATCGTCCACACCGCCGCAGTGCGGATTCCGGCCATCAGCACCGGCGCGACCAAAGGCGCCTCGACCAGCCGCAGCTTCTGCGCGCGCGTCATCCCCATGCCGTCGGCCGCCTCGATCACCGCCGCGTCGATGCCCGCAAGCCCGGTGACGCCGTTGCGCAGGATCGGCAGCACCGCATAGAGCGACAGCGCGAGCAGCGACGGCAGGAAGCCCAAGGCCGGAATCCCCCCGCCGACCAGCGCCGACAGCGACAGCAACAGTGGATAGAAGAGCGCGAGCAGCGCGAGGCTGGGAATCGTCTGGATCAGGCTCGCCAGCCCCAGCGCGACCCGCGCCACGCTTCGATGCCGCGCCGACAGGATCGCGAGCGGCACGCTGACGACCAGCCCCAGCAGCAGCGCCGCGAACGCCAGCAACAGATGCTGCGCGAGCAACTCGGGCACGCGGGCAAAGGCGGCGGTCAACTTACTCCTCCCCGGAACGGGGAGGGGGACCAAGTTTCCAGCACCCTCACCCTTCCGGCGCTTCGCGCCTCCCTCCCTCTCCCAACGGGAGAGGGAAGGGGCCCGCCGCCGGAGGCGTTGGGAAGGGTGAGGGCGACAACGGTGGATAGGCGACCACCCCGCGGCCCCCCGGACGATCGCACCCCCCTCACGCCCCCAACTCCGCCAGCCGGTGCGCCTGTTCGCGCGGCACCGCGACCAGCGCGTCCGCTGCCGGCCCGGCCTTGCCCGCCAGCACCTCCCGCGGGGATGCGTCGGCGACGACGCGCCCCGCCTCCATCACCAGGACGCGATCCGCGAGCAGCAGCGCCTCGGCCATGTCGTGCGTCACCAGGATCGTCGTCAGCCCCATCGTCGCGTGCAACGCGCCAATCGCCTTGCCCAGCGCGTCGCGGGTGACGGGATCGAGCGCGCCGAACGGCTCGTCGAGCAGCAACAGCTTCGGCCCGGTGGCGAGCGCGCGGGCGACGCCGACGCGCTGGCGCTGCCCACCCGACAGCGCATCGGGCATCCGTGCGGCGATCACGCCGGGCAACTCCACAAGCGCGAGCAGCTCCGCCACCCGCGCCGCGACGTCGCGCTGCCCCGCCAGCCGCAGCCCGATCGCGACATTCTCGCCCACCGTCATATGTGGGAACAGCCCGACATTCTGGAACACATATCCGATCCGCCGCCGCAGCGCCGGGGCGGGTTCGGCGGCCACCGGCGCGCCGTCGATCCACACCGCGCCGTCGCTCGGCTCGATCAGCCGGTTGACCATCTTGAGCAGCGTCGACTTGCCCGATCCCGACGCACCGACCAGCGCGACGAAGCTGCCCCCGGCAATCTCCAGCGACACCGAATCGACCGCGACGGTGGCGCCATAGCGCTTACTGACATTTTTGAAGGTTACGCGGCGGGTTTGCTCTGGCATCGCGCCGGGTTGTGCGGGATGATCGCGCAAAGGTCAAAAAAAGCAACAGGAGCGGGGCATGGGGCAGACGGCGATCTTCATCACCGGCGGCGGTTCGGGCATCGGGCGTGCGGTGGCCGTGCATTTCGCCGCGCGCGGCTGGCGCGTCGGGCTGGCGGACATCAGCGCGGCGGGGCTGGAGGCGACCAAGGCGCTGCTCCCGCCCGGCATGGCAACCACCCATGTGATGGACGTGCGCGACCGCGACCAGTGGCGCGAGTCGCTCGATGCCTTTGCGGTTGCCAGCGGCGGGCGGCTCGACGTGATGTTCAACAATGCCGGGATCGCGGTGGGCGGCCCCTTCGCCACCGCGACCGACGACGAGATCGACCGGATCGTCGGCATCAACCTGGTCGGCGTCATCAACGGCGCGCGCGCCGCCTATCCGCTGCTCAAGGCGACTCCGGACTCGGCGCTGGTCAACACCGCGTCGGCGGCGGCGATTTATGGCTCGGCGGGGCTGGCGCTCTATGCCGCGGTCAAGTTCGGGGTGCGCGGGTTATCGGAAGCGCTCGACGGCGAATGGGCGCGCGACGGGATCAAGGTTCGCGTGCTGATGCCTAGCTTCATCGACACCCCGCTCCTCGATTCGCCCGTGTCGGGGACCAACTATAGCGCGCGCGATTCGGTGCGCGCCGCCGGGCTGGAATTCACCCCGCTCGACGCCGTCGCCGAACAGGTATGGAAGGCGGTGCAGGGCGATAAACTGCATGTCATCGTCGGCAAGACTGCGCGCCGCCTCGCCTTTGCCGCGCGATGGATGCCGGGCAGGCTGCGCCGGCGGATGCGCGGGGGAATCGCCTGACTACAGCAGCGCGTCGATCGCGTGCGCCATCTGGATATCGCGGGTCGACAGCCCGCCCGCATCATGCGTGGTCAGCACGATGTCGACGCGGTTCCACACGTTCGACCATTCGGGGTGGTGATCGGCCTTGTCCGCCAGCAGCGCGACTCGCGTCATGAACCCGAACGCTGCGCTGAAATCCTTGAACAGGAAGCGCCGCTCGATCGCGTCGCGTGTCGAATCATAGCGCCAATCGGGTAGCGCCGCGAGCGATTCGGTCCGCAATCCCTCGGTCAGCCGCACCACCATCGTCGCTCTCCCTTGCCGCGTGTCGCCTGCACCGCCTATGGGTTCGCGGATGAGCGGGCAAGCGCCAACCCATGCGCCGGACGCAGCGAGGATCGAGGCGCTGGCCCGCGCCGCGCTGGCGCGCATTCCGGAGCCGTTCGCGGCGCATCTGGGCGACGTGGTGCTGATCGTCGAGGATTTCGCCGATGACGAGACGCTCGACGCGCTCGGGATCGAGGACCCGTTCGACCTGACCGGGCTCTACCATGGCCGCCCGATCGGCGAGAAATCCTTGTTCGATTCGGGCGCGCTGCCCGATCGCATCCATTTGTACCGCCGCCCGATCCTCGACGAATGGGTGGATAGCGGCGTGACGCTGGAGGCGCTGGTCAGCCATGTCGTCGTCCACGAAGTCGGGCATCATTTCGGGTTGTCCGACGACGATATGCACGCGCTGGAAGACTCGGCGGAGTGAGCGGGACCCTGGCGTTCCGCGATGTCGCGTGCGTGCGCGGGGGGCGGCTGTTGTTCGAGGGGCTCAGCTTCGCGCTGGCACCCGGACAGGCGGCGTTGGTCGTCGGACCGAACGGCACCGGCAAGTCGAGCATGATCCGTATCGCCGCCGGGCTGCTGGCGCCCTTCGCCGGGAGCGTCGAAGGCGAGGGCGCGCGCGCGCTGCTGAGCGAAGCCGCCGCGCTCGATCCCGAACTGAGCGTCGCCGCCGCGCTGGGCTTCTGGGCGCGGATCGACGGGACGGCGGACATTGCCCCTGCACTGGAGGCGGTGGGGATGGCCGATTTGGCGCAGGTTCCGGTGCGGCTGCTCTCCACCGGCCAGCGCCGCCGCGCCGCGCTGGCACGGGTGGTGGCGAGCGGGGCGCCGGTGTGGCTGCTCGACGAGCCTGCCAACGGGCTGGACGTCGCGTCGGTCGCGGCGCTGGAAGGGCTGATTGCGCGGCATCGGGCGGGCGGAGGAATCGCGCTGGTCGCGACGCATCTGCCGCTGGCGCTGCCCGATGCGGTGGAGGTGCGGCTGTGACCGGCTTCGCCGCGATCGTGTGGCGCGAATTGCGCCGCGCGTGGAGCACCGGCGGGCTGCTGATGCCGGTTGCGTTCTTCCTGCTCGTCGCGATCCTGTTCCCCTTTGCGATCGGGCCCGACGCGAAGCTGCTCGCGCGCGTCGGCGGCGGCGTGATCTGGGCGGCGGCTTTGCTCGCGGCTTTGCTCCCGGTCGAGCGGCTGGTCGCGCCCGATGCGGAGAGCGGCGTGCTCGATCAGTTCGCGGCGCGCGGGATTGCGGACGCGACCGTGGCGGCGGCGAAGATGCTCGGCCATTGGCTGGGCTTCGCACCCGCGCTGCTCGCGGCCAGCGTGATCGCGGCGGGGCTGCTCCAGATACCGGGCGCGACGCTGGCACCGATCCTGCTCGCGCTGGCGATCGGCACGCCGGGGCTGGCGGCTTTGGGCGTGGCGACGGCGGCCTTGGTCGCGGGGCTGCGCGGGGCAGGGGCGCTGGCGGGACTAGTGATGCTGCCCTTCGCGGTGCCGCTGCTGATCTTCGGCGCAGGCGCGAGCGGCGATCAGCCGGGGGCCTTCAAGCTGCTGGGGGCGGTGAGCCTGTTGCTGGTCGCGGGATGCCCGTTCGTCGCGGGGGCGGCGATTCGGATGGGGCGGAGCTGAGGCGCTGAGTCGCGGGGCAAAAAGAAGGTAGAGGTTCGCGCAGAGGCGCGGAGGCGCAGAGAAGAGGCGGGCCTCGCGCCGTCAACGTCGCGTTCTCGTTACGGGGATTTTGTCCATGGCGGCGGCGTGGCAGGGCCGCCACAGGATCGGAGTGTCGCAAGGCAGGATTGCCCACGCGCCGCATTGACGGCACAAATTCCCCAAAGCTCCGGCAACGCCATACGCGGGCTCGGATATTGGCTGGCGAGCGGGCCTACGATGCAGCTAACCTTGCGATCGTCGGCGTCCCCCAGTTCGGCGCGATACCAAAATGCATCCGCCAGCGACTCCTGACGCTTTGCGTGAAAATGGGCCGCCAGGGCGCGCGCGAAATACGAAGGGAACGCGTAGAACGATCCCGTCGCTTTGCTCAAAAAGCCGGGAGAGGCACCGAACAGGAAATTCCTTGTCCGCTCAAAGCACGGCAGGGCGATGACATCCTCCCATAGGACCGCTTGCTCCCCACCGTCGATCAGCGATTGGCGAAAGCCGATCCACGCATACAGCACAAACAGTTCGACTGTTATACGATCGTTCTCGCCGCGAAAGCGACGCGCTTCGATGGTGCAGACGGAAACGAGATGGTGTCGGATTGTACTTCGGGCGCTGGCAAGCGCGCCTGTAAAATCCGCAGGGGCAGACTTGTGCAGGTCGGCTAGCACGCGATTATAGGCGGCAACGGCATCGGCGATCGGCGGTGACTCTTCACCAAATCCCGGCAAACCGACGTGATCGGGATTGAGAATGCCGATAAGGTCGAGCCTTATATCCAGCGTGCCGCACTGGCGCGCTGCTTCGTCTCCGCCTGGCGTGTAGCAAGTGGCGCCGACTCGGGACGCGCCGGATCGCGTCGGGAACCCTCCAACGTTGATTACAAGGTTCTCAGCAGACAGAGTCGTCGGAATCGTGGCCTGTGGCGGCGCGCCGCACGAACCCAACGCGAACGCAAGGGTGCCGAGCAGGGCGGTGCGCCTTGGGGCGACGGGTAGCGCGCTCACTGGCGCACCACGGGCAGACCGGGTGAATCATAGGGCATGGACCGCCGAACCTGCGACGTTACGTTGGGCGTGTAAATCCGTTGCGGCCCACTGCGCTTTCGCGTGCAAAAACCCTTTTCTGCGCCTCCGCGCCTCTGCGCGAACCCCTATCTTCTTTTGAGCCCTCAAGCCGCCGGCGGCAATTCATCCCCATAGACCACCAGCGCCGACCCGTCCTCGATCGCGGTCTGCGCCGCTGCGTCGAGCACCGGGTCGCCACTCGCCTCGTTCGCGGCGATCGGTTTCCCCTTTTCCAGCCGCACCAGCATCCACCCGGCGCCGATCGCCACCCCTGCCGCGCGGCGCTGTGCCGCTTCGAAATCCGCTGCGGTCACATAGACCAGCATCGCGTAGCGCGCGCCCGGACGGCGGCCCTCGGCGGTGTCGGCGATGCCCGTCGCCAGGAACGCGAACAGCCCGCTCAATCCCTGCTCCACCGTGCATAGATCGCGGTCGGCAGCATCAGCCCGCGCGCTTCCTCGCGCACGGTCAGCTCGCCGCATTCCACCGTCCCGCCCAGGTCGGCGAAATGCTGGCGCACCAGCTCGCCGATCGCCAGCGCCGACATCCGCACCGCATAGACCGTCAGGAACAGGAAGCGCGAATCGGCATCCAGCAGCGTCCGGCAATCGGCGATCAGCCCCGGCAGCCCTTCCTCCAGCTTCCACACTTCGCCGTTCGGCCCGCGCCCCCATTTGGGCGGATCGAGGATGATCCCGTCATAGCGCCGCCCGCGCCGCCCCTCGCGCGCAGTGAACTTCATCGCGTCGTCGATCATCCAGCGGATGGGCTTGTCCTCCATCCGCGACAGCGCGGCATTGGCCTTGCCCTCGGCGACCGATTTCTTCGACGCATCGACATGCGTCATCCGCGCGCCCGCCGCCGCCAGCGCCAGCGTGCCGACGCCGGTATAGCCGAACAGGTTCATGCACTCGGGCGCGTCCATCCCGGCGATCTGCCCGCGCATCCAGCGCCACACCGGCGCCATGTCGGGAAAGAAGCCCAGATGGCGGAACGGCGTGGTCTGCGCAGTGAAGCGCACTTCCTCCCATGCCAGCGGCCAGCCCTCGCGCGGGGTCGGCTTGTGGAACACCCATCGCCCGCCGCCCTCGTCATCGGGGGCGGGGACGAATTCGCCATGCGCGTCCCAGTCCGGCGAGGCGGGCGCCCACATCGCCTGTGGCTCGGGGCGGATGAACTGATATGCGCCATAGCGTTCGAGCTTGCGGCCATGCCCGCTATCGACCAGTCCGTAATCGCCCCAGGGCTCGCCGGTGAGGATGCCCAGCTTCATGGCCGCGGCTTGGCGCGCTCGGCGATATAGGCAACGATCGCCACGAACGAGGCGGGCAGCACGTCATACCGCTCCTGCCGCTCGTGCAGGTCGCCCAGCCGCGCCGGGATATGCGGGCGGTTGCCGGTCGCACGCTCGACTGCGTCGGCGAACTTGGCGGGGTGCGCGGTCGCCAGCGTCACGATCGGCACGTCGGCGGGCAGCCCGGCACGCCGCGCCGCCGCCAGCCCGATCGCGCTGTGCGGGTCGATCACTTCGCCCGTCTCGGCATAGGCCCAGCGCATCGCCTCGTTCATATCGTCGGGCTCGACTCGGTCGCTGACGAACAGCGCGGCGGCGCCCTGTTGCTGCGCGTTGGTGAGCCGCATCGCCTTGCTCGCCTCGAACCCGCGCATCTGCTCGGCGATCGGTCCACCCGCCAGATCGGCGAGCAGCCGCTCGAAATTCGAGCTGACCTGGATGTCCATCGACGGCGCGGCGGTCGGCGTGACGATCCCGGTCGAGTAATCGCCGCTCGACAGCGCGCGGTGGAGGATGTCGTTCACATTGGTCGCGACGATCAGCTTCGCGATCGGCAGCCCCATTTTCGCGGCGACATAGCCCGCGAACACATCGCCGAAATTGCCGGTGGGGACCGCAAACGCCACCGGCCGCTCGGGCCCGCCCAGCCGGACGGCGGCGTAGAAATAATAGACCACCTGCGCCATCAGCCGCGCCCAGTTGATCGAATTGACCGCGCTCAGCCGGAAGCGCCCCGAGAAGTCGGCGTCGTTGAACATCGCCTTCACCAGCGCCTGCGCATCGTCGAAGCTGCCCTCGATCGCGATATTATGGACGTTGGGCGCGAGCACCGTGGTCATCTGGCGGCGCTGGACCTCGGACACGCGGCCCTTGGGATGGAGCATGAAGATGTCGACCCCGTGCCGCCCCGCAACCGCGTCGATCGCCGCGCTGCCGGTATCGCCCGACGTCGCGCCGACGATCGTCAGCGGCGCATCGCTGCCCACCAGGAATTTCTCGAAAAGCAGCCCCAGAAGCTGCAGCGCCACGTCCTTGAACGCCAGCGTCGGCCCATGGAACAGCTCGAGCAGCCAGTTCTGCGCATCGAGCTGGACGAGCGGGGTGACGGCGGCATGCGCGAACCGGTCATAGGCCTGCGTGCACAGCGCCCGCAGCTCGGCCTCGGTCAGGTCGTCGCCGACGAAGGGGAGCATTACCTGCACCGCCGTCTCGGCATAGCTGAGGCCGCGCATCGCCGCGATCTGCTCGGTAGAGAAGGACGGCCAGCGCTCGGGGACATACAGCCCGCCATCGCTGGCGAGTCCGGCCAGGGTTACATCACGAAAGCCCAGAACGGGCGCGTCGCCGCGGGTGCTGTGGTAGCGCATCGGGGGGCGTTAGCGCTGGCGGAGCGGGGCAGCAAGACAGGTGATCTTTAGGCGGCGTGGCTGCGCGCTTGACGCCGCGGCCCGCTGGCGCATCCTGAGCGCAGAGGGAGGGGCCGCCATGGGACCTGTCATCACTGTCTTTGCGCGCTCGCCCGATCGGGGCAGGGGACTGGCGCGCGACATGGCGGTGCGCTGGGCGCTGGAGGAAGTCGGCCAGCCCTATGCCACGCGCGGGCTGTCGTTCGCGCAGCTCCGCGAACCGGCGCACCTTGCGCTGCACCCCTTCGGCCAGATCCCGACCTATGAGGGCGAGGACGCCGCGCTCTTCGAATCGGGCGCGATCGTGTTCCACATCGCGACGCGGCATGCCGGGCTGCTGCCCGTCGCGGACCCGGCGCGCGCGCGGGCCATCGCCTGGATGTTCGCGGCGCAGGCGACGGTGGAACCGCCGATCGTCGAACGCAGCATGGCATTGCTCACCGAACGCGACCGAAGCTGGCACGCCGAACGGCTGGTGCTGCTCGCCGATCGCGTGCGCAAGCGACTGGGCGAGCTCGCGCAGTGGCTGGGCGGGCGCGACTGGCTGGAGGGCGATTTCAGCGCGGGCGATCTGCTGATGGTGGCGGTGCTGCGCCGGCTGCACGGCTCGGGCTTGCTGGAGGCGGTGCCGCCGCTCGCCGGCTATGTCGCGCGGGGCGAGGCACGGCCCGCGTTCGTCCGCGCGTTCGAAGCCCAGCGCGCCGCGTTCGAAGCAGCCGAGCGGAGCTAGGCGGAGCCCCGCTTGGCCCGCAGGCGCAGCGCCAGCACATAGATGATCCCCGCCACCCCCGCGAACAGGAACCACTGCACCGCATAAGCCAGATGGTTGTTCGGCACGCTAGACAGATCGGGCTTTGCGCTGGGTTCCAGCCCCGGCGCGGCGGTGTCGGATACCAGCATCAGCGTCTTGGGCGCCGCCTTGCCGAACATCGCGGCGATCAGCGGGGTATGGTTGGGGGCATGGGTGATCGTGCCGGTCACCGCGCCGCCCGGCCACTGCGCCTCGAACTTGGGATCGGGGGTCACCCCCATGTCGACCAGCAGCGCCGGCTCGCCCGCCTGCGCCCCGCACTGCGCGATGTGGCGCCAGCCGTTGGTGCCCTTCGCCGAACGCCCCCCCTGCTTGATCCAGCCGCTCGGCTGCGGACACATCGCGCTCGCGCGGCGGAAAAGGTTGGCGTCGCCGATGGGTCCGTGCGGGAACGGCATCATCGGCTTGCCGAGATTGGCGGCGAACTGCGCCAGCGCCGCGTGCTTCTCCGCGCGGCGATCGAGCTGCCACACGCCCAGCGCGATCATCGCGGCGATGGCCAGCCCGACGATCGCGGTCGGGAGCAGCGGGAAACGCGGCATGACGGGGCTAATCCTTGATCCGGCCTTCGCCCGCGCGATTGCGGAATTCCAGCGCAAGCAACAGCCCCTTGGAGAAGCGCAGCATCACGATCGTCAGCGCCAGCGTGATCGGCACCCATAGCAGGACATGGACCAGCACCCCCGGCTCGAAGGTGAACTCGACCCACAGCGCCAGCACCGTGATCAGCGCACCGATCCCCAGCGTCAGGAACACCACCGGCCCGTCGCCGACATTGAACTCGGTAAAGTCGAGCCCACACTTCGGGCAGCGATCGGCAAAGGTGGCGTATCGCTTGAACAGCGTCTTGGCGCCGCAGCGCGGGCAGCAGCCATAGAGCCCGGAATAAGCAGGGGGAGGCAGCGTGGCGCTGCCTCCCCCCATTTCGTCGTTCGGTTGTCCGGTCACGTCAGCCCGCGTGGACGGGCGCGCCCCAGCCACCCCAGACATAGATCGACGCGAAGAGGAACAGCCACACCACGTCGACGAAATGCCAGTACCAGGCGGCGGCTTCGAAGCCGAAATGCTGGCGCGGGGTGAAGTGGCCGCGATACACGCGCACGAGGTTCACGATCAGGAAGATCGTGCCGACGATGACGTGGAAGCCGTGGAACCCGGTCGCCATGAAGAAGGCGCCGCCATAGCTGCTGCCGCCGTCGCTCGCCGCCTTGAACGGGAAGGGGGCCTCCATATACTCATAGGCCTGGAGGCTGCTGAACAACAGGCCCAGGATCACCGTGAGCCACAGCCCCTTCTTGACGCTGTCATTCTCGCCGACGCCGATCAGGCCCCACAGCCCTTTCATCGCGCCGCCGCGCTCGTTGTGGAGCAGCCCGTGATGCGCCCAGGTGACCGTGCAGCCCGAAAGCAGCAGGATCAGCGTGTTGAGCAGCGGGAACTGCCACGCGTTGAGGACTTCCATCCCCTTCGGAGGCCAGGTGCCGCCGACTGCCTCGACCGTCGAGGGGAACAGCGCGAAATCGAACCACGCCCAGAACCAGCCAACGAAGAACATGACTTCGGAAGCGATGAACAGGATCATGCCATAGCGAAGGTGGAGCTGCACGACGGGCGTGTGATCGCCGGCATGCGCCTCCTTGATGACGTCCGACCACCAGCCGAAAAAGGTGATCAGGATGCCCGCAACGCCCGCATAGAATACCAGGTTCGCGGCCGGCATATTGTGCATCCACATGATGCCGCCCGCGGCAAGCACCAGTGCCGCCATCGAGCCGAACAGCGGCCAGATGCTGGGCGGCAGGATGTGATATTGATGGTTCTTGGCTCCGGCCATCGGCTCGTCCCTGTTGCTGTTTGGCAATGCTTTAGGATGCGAATCCGCTTCCCGCAACGGTCGTAATGCGCCGTAGGGGCCGGGGTCAGCCCGTGGTCTTGGGCGTGTCGGACGGATAGAAGGTGTAGGAGAGCGTGATCTCCTGAATGTCGCGCGCGTCGGGATCGTCCAGGATCTTGGGATCGACATAGAAGATCACCGGCATCCGCACGGTCTCGCCCGGCGCCAGCGTCTGCTGGGTGAAGCAGAAGCATTGGATTTTGGTGAAGTATTTGCCCGCGGTCGTCGGCGTGACGTTGAACGTCGCGGTGCCGCTGACCGGCTTGTCGGCCAGGTTCGTCGCAGTGAAGAACGCCATGTCGCGCCCGCCAATGTCGATTGTGTCGCTGCGGCGCTCGGGGGCGAATTTCCAGTTGAGCTTGTTGCTGACATTGCTGTCGAACGCGACCGTGATCTTCTGCCCCGTCGTGCCCGGCGCGCGGGTGCCGCGCTGGGTGGTGCCGTTCAGCCCGGTGGCCTCGCAGAACATCCGGTACAGCGGCACGCTGGCAAAGCCGACTCCGGTCATCGTGCACACGCCGATCCCGGCGAGCAATGCGGTCCGCAGGTTGCGCGTCATCCCGGATGCCCCAGCTTGATCTTGACGATCGAGATCGCGAACACGAGCACCACGAACGCGCCGAGCAGCAGCGCCATGATCCGCGCGCGCGAATTTTGGCGGCCGCGAATCGCCTCGAGGTTCGAATCATTCTCGGTCATGCAAACCACCTGTCGGCGACGAGCGCCCCAAAGATCACGAAGAGATAGAGGATCGAATATTTGAACAGCCGCTTCTCGGGCAGCATCGCGTCGCCCGGCGCCGAATTGCGGAACGTCACCTGCGCGACGAGCAGCAGGAACGCCGCGTTGAGCGCCACCGACGCCCAGCCATAGAGCGGCCCCGCCAGCCCCAGCGGCCACGGTGCGATCGCCGCGGCGACCATCGGCAGCGTGTACAGCCCGATCTGGTTCCGCGTCACCCGCTCGCCCGACACCACCGGGAGCATCGGCACCCCGGCATTGGCGTAATCGATCTTCACGAACAGCGCGAGCGCCCAGAAATGCGGCGGCGTCCATAGGAAGATGAGCAGGAACAGCAGCACCGGCAACGTCGCGATGTCGCCCGTCGCCGCCGCCCAGCCGATCAGCGGCGGAAACGCCCCGGCGGCGCCGCCGATGACGATGTTCTGCGGCGTCCGGCGCTTGAGCCAGATCGTGTAGACGAACACATAGAAGAGGATCGACACCGCGAGGATCAGCGTCGCCGTCAGGTTGATCGCGAAATACATCAGCGCAAGGCTGAACCCCGCCAGCCCCACGCCGAAATGGAGCGCCGACTGGCGGTCCATCCGCCCGGCGGGCAGCGGCCGCCGCTCGGTCCGCCGCATCTTGGCGTCCAGATCGGCCTCATACCATTGGTTGAGCGCTCCTGCCGCGCCCGCGCCCAGCGCGATGCACAGGATCGCGGTGAACCCCAGTACCGGATGGATCGGCACCGGCGCCGCCAGCATCCCGCATAGCCCCGTAAAGACCACCAGCGTCATCACCCGCGGCTTGGTCAGCGCCAGGAAGTCGCGCCAGTCGGCGGGCAGGGCGGGCGAAAGGGTGGCTGCGGTGGACATGGCTGTTGGCGCTATAGGCGCGCGTGGCGCGCGGGGAAAGGCCCGCCTTTCCCCGGCTTGCTCACCCCAGCCGCTTGCGATTCGCCTTCACCTTGCGGCGATAGTGGCGAAGCACCTTGTTGGTGCCCGCGAGCGGCGAGTCGCCCAATCGCCCCGTGACCAGCGCCGATTGGAGCTCGAGCGCCGACAGCATCTTTTCGGAGACCATCAGATAGGCCTCGCTGCCGACGCCGGGGCCGCCCGCCGCCATCTTGGCGACTCGCAGCCCGATCACCGCCGATGCCTCCACGCCGAGCGCCCAGGCATCCCAGCCCGCGCGCGCCCAGCCTGCATATGGCCAATTATTCATTATCGCCCCCGAAATCCGATACGCCGATTCGCTTGCCTCAACGAGCCGGCGCGACATTCGGGAGCATCGCACGCGCGCGATCGAAAACAAATCGAAGTTGCGGTCGGTGGCGGTGGGACGCCGTGGTTGTACGATTCTCCACCCGTCGGGATCGAGGGCGAACCTCTCTCTTCTTTTGCCCTCCCCCCAGGCCAATCGCATATGGCAAAAACCGAGTCATCCTGACGAAAGTCAGGATCCATTCGGTGCTCGGTATGGGCTTTTGGTTCGAGCGGAGTGGCTGAATGGATCCCAGCCTTCGCTGGGATGACGGCGTTTATGTTCACCCGATGCCAAATGCGATTGCCCTGCCCCCCGCGTCCAAACCCCCCAAAAGCAAAAGCCCCGGAGGTTTCCCTCCGGGGCTTTGCGTCTCCTGGCCGGTCGGCCGTCTTAGTGGTGCGAACCGCCGTCGATCACCGGCAGCGTCTCGAACTGGTGGAACGGCGGCGGGCTGGACAGCGTCCATTCCAGCGTCGTGGCACCCTCGCCCCACGGATTGCCCTCGGCCTTGCGGCCCGCGATCAGCGACAGGATGACGTTGACGAAGAACACCGCCATGCCCACCGCCATGATCATGTAGCCATAGGTGGCGACCTGGTTCCAGCCGGCATAGGCATCGGGATAGTCGGGGTAGCGGCGCGGCATGCCCTGGAGCCCCAGGAAGTGCATCGGGAAGAACATCACGTTCACGCCGATGAAGAACACCCAGAAATGCACCTGGCCCAGGAACTCGTTGTACATCTTCCCCGTCATCTTGGGGAACCAGTAGTAGAAGCCGGCGAACAGCGAGAACACCGCGCCGAGCGACAGCACATAGTGGAAGTGCGCGACGACGTAGTAGGTGTCCTGCATATAGTCGTCGACGCCGCCGTTGGCGAGCACGACGCCGGTCACGCCGCCGACGGTGAACATGAAGATGAAGCCGATCGCCCAGACCATCGGGGTCTTGAAGCTGATCGATCCGCCCCACATCGTCGCGATCCACGAGAAGATCTTGACCCCCGTCGGCACCGCGATGATCATCGTGGCGGCGGTGAAGTACATCTTGACCTGCACCGACAGCCCGGTGGTGAACATGTGGTGCGCCCACACGACGAACCCGACCAGGCCGATCGCGACCATGGCATAGGCCATGCCGAGATAGCCGAACACCGGCTTGCGGCTGAACGTCGCGATGATGTGGCTGACAATGCCGAAGCCCGGCAGGATCATGATGTACACTTCGGGATGGCCGAAGAACCAGAACAGATGCTGGTACAGCACCGGATCGCCGCCATAGGCCGGATCGTAGAACGCCGTGCCGAAATTACGGTCGGTCAGCAGCATCGTGATCGCGGCGGCCAGCACCGGCAGCGCGAGCAGCAGCAGGAAGGCGGTGATCAGCACCGACCAAACGAACAGCGGCATCTTGTGCAGCGTCATGCCCGGCGCGCGCATGTTGAAGATCGTCGTGATGAAGTTGATCGCGCCCAGGATCGAGCTGGCGCCCGCAAGGTGGAGCGACAGGATCGCCATGTCCACCGAAGGCCCGGGCTCGCCATAGGTCGAGAGCGGGGCATAGACCGTCCAGCCCGTACCCGCGCCGACGCCGACGAAGGGCGAGGCGAGGAGCAACGTGAAGGCGGGGATCAGCAGCCAGAACGAGATGTTGTTCATCCGCGGGAACGCCATGTCCGGCGCGCCGATCATGATGGGCACGAACCAGTTGCCGAAGCCGCCGATCATCGCCGGCATGACCATGAAGAAGACCATGATCAGCCCGTGCGCGGTGATCAGCACGTTCCAGAAGTGCAGCGCCTCGTCAAAGGTCGCCGACCCGTGGAGCATCGTCAGCCAGGTTGGGAGATACTGGATGCCCGGATGCATCAGTTCGGCGCGCATGAGGCCCGAAATGCCCCCGCCGATGATCCCCGCGACGATCGCGAAGATCAGGTACAGCGTGCCGATGTCCTTGTGGTTGGTCGACATGAACCAGCGGGCGAAAAAGCCCGGCTTGTGATCGGCGTCATGATGGTCATGCGCATGGTCGGCATGCGCGGCATAGGGAAGCGCGGTGTCGGTCATCTCAGTTGCCCGTGCTGTTGTCGGCCGCGACATTCTCGGTCGCTGCATCGTTGGTGGCTGCCGGTTCGGCGGTGGCGTTGGTCTCGGCAGTCGCGTTGGCCTCGGCTGCTGCCGGCGCCGCTTCGGCGCCCGGCATCGTGCCGCCCTTCGATGCGACCCACTGCGCAAAGGCGGCGGGGCTCACGGCCTCCACGGCGATCGGCATATAGGCGTGGCGCGCGCCGCACAGTTCGGAGCATTGGCCGAAATACAGGCCGGGCTTCTCGATGATGAAGCTGGTCTCGTTGACCTTGCCGGGTACCGCGTCGAGCTTGATCCAGAAGGCGGGCATCGCCCAGCTGTGGATCACGTCCTGCGCGGTGGTCTGGAGCCGGATCGGCACGCCGTACGGCAGCACGACGCGGGTGTCGGTCGCCAGCAGGCGGGGACCGTCGGCATCGGTGCGATAGCGCTGGCCCGCGCCGACTTCGGTCTGCTCCTTGAGCATGTTCGCGGTCAGCGTGACGCCATTGTCGGGATATTCATACGACCAGAACCACTGGTTGCCGATCGCCTTCAGCGTCACGGCCTCCTTCGGCGCGGGCTTGAACTGCGCGGCGAGCAGCCGGATCGAGGGGACGGCGATCGCGATCAGGATCAGCACCGGCGCCAGCGTCCACACGATTTCGATCATCGTGTTGTGGCTGGTCTTGCTCGGCACCGGGTTGGCGGCGCGGCGATAGCGGATCATGACGTAGATCAGCAGCGCGAGCACGAAAAGCGAGATGATCGTGATCAGCGGGAGCAGGATCATGTTGTGGAACCAGTGCGCCTCGCGCCCGGTCGGCGTCACCTGATCCTGGAGCGAGATCGCGTCGGCCACCGGCTGTCCCATGCCGGGGATCGCGCGCGTCAGCGGCTTGCCCGCCTCGTCCAGCGTCGGGTCCGCCACCGCCGGCGCGGCGGGCGCAGGCGTGGCAGCGGCGGCTGCGGGAGCCTCCGGCGCGGTGGAATTCTGGGCATGACCGGGCGCGGCGAACGCCAGCCCCGCCGCCAGGACAATCGAAGTCAACCCAAGCATGCGCATCGTGTGTATTCACCCTGTTCGCGAGAGCGCCGTAGGCGAGGCAAGAATACCCCAATGGCAAGGGCGTATACCCGGCCCAAGCCCGTTCTCAACACCTTTTTGAGTGCGGTTGCGGTCGATCAATGCCAGTCCTAAGGGGTTCGGCGGGTTGAAACCAGGGAGCGCAGCGTTGACCGGAGACGAGATTCTTGAGGAGTTCCGGGCGGCTGGCGCCTTGCTCGAGGGACATTTCATCCTTTCGTCGGGATTACGCTCCCCCGTATTTCTACAGAAAATGCGAATCTTCGAGGATCCGGTGCGCACCGGGCGCGTCTGTGGCGCACTCGGCGCGCTGATTCGCGAGTCGTTCGGGCCGGCCGACATCGTCGTCTCGCCGGCGATCGGCGGGATCATCCCCGGCTATGAAACCGCGCGGGCGCTGGGGTGCCTCGCGATGTTCGTCGAGCGCGAGGACGGCGAATTCCAGCTTCGTCGCAGCTTCGAAATCCCCGCGGGCGCGCGCGTGGTCATGGTGGAGGACATCGTCACCACCGGGCTGTCGTCGCGCGAATGCATCGCGGCGATCCGGCGCTATCCGGGCGAACTGGTCGGCGCGGCGTGCATCGTCGATCGTTCGGGCGGCAAGGCGGATATCGGTGTGCCGCTGGTCAGCCTGCTCAAGCTCGACGTTCCCGCCTATCCGGCGGACCAACTTCCCCCCGAACTGGCCGCGATCCCCGCGATCAAGCCCGGCAGCCGGGCGCTGGCATGAGTCGGAAACTCCGCCTCGGCGTAAACATCGATCACGTCGCCACCGTCCGCAACGCGCGCGGCAGCGGCTATCCCGATCCGGTGCGCGCGGCGCTGCTCGCGGCACAGGCGGGCGCCGACGGCATCACCGCGCATCTGCGCGAGGATCGCCGCCACATCACCGATGACGATATCGCGCGGCTGGCCGCCGAGCTGACGATCCCACTCAACCTCGAAATGGCGGCGACCGACGAGATGCTGGCGATCGCGCTCAGGCATCGCCCGCACGCGGTGTGCATCGTCCCCGAAAAGCGCGAGGAGCGCACGACCGAAGGCGGGCTCGACGCCGCGGGACAGCATAATCACCTCGCCCCGATGGTCTCGGCGCTGCGCGATGCCGGGTGCCGCGTGTCGCTGTTCATCGAGCCCGACGAGCGCCAGCTCGATGCCGCGCTGCGGCTGGGGGCGCCGGTGGTGGAACTGCATACGGGCCGCTATTGCGAGCTTGCCGAGGATGCGCGCGAAGCCGAGCTGCGCCGCATCGCCGACGCCGCCGCGCTGGCGGTGAAGGCGGGGCTGGAGCCGCATGCGGGGCACGGGCTGACCTTCGACAATGTCGTGCCGATCGCCGCGATCCCGCAGGTCGCCGAGCTGAACATCGGCCATTTCCTGATCGGCGAGGCGATCTTCGAGGGGCTGGCACCGGTGGTCGAGCGGATGCGCGCGCTGATGGATTCGGCGCGGTGAGCTACCCACACAATCCTCCCCGGAACGGGGAGGGGGACCGCGCCGAAGGCGTGGTGGAGGGGGCGTGCCGCGCGCGACGCCCCTGTGGCGCCCCCCCTCCACCATGCTGCGCATGGTCCCCCTCCCCGTTCCGGGGAGGAATGCCGTCGTGATCCTCGGCACCGGCTCCGACCTCTGCAATATCGAGCGCATCCAGGCGTCGCTCGACCGGTTCGGCACGCGCTTCGAGCAGCGCGCCTTCACCGAGGTTGAGATCGCCAAGGCGGCGCGGCGCCCGCACACCAAGGCGGGGACGCTGGCAAAGCGTTTTGCGGCGAAAGAGGCTTTTTCCAAGGCAGTCGGAACCGGGTTCAAGGCAGGCGTGTTCATGAAGGATATCGGTGTCGTCAACGCACCGTCCGGCGCGCCGACCTTGGCACTGACGGGCGGCGCCAAGGCCAGGCTTGACGCCATCACCCCCGAAGGCCACCGCGCAAAGGTGCATCTGACGTTGACCGACGACCATCCCTGGGCCTTTGCCATGGTCATTATCGAGGCAGTGCCGATCGGGAAGGACGATTGATGGCCGCGGCGGCGGATGAATTGGCGTTGACCCATGACGACACCGATGCGGAGTCCGAAACGCACCGCGGCACCGACTGGTGGGCCGAGGCGCGCGGGATCGTGTGGCTCGTGCTCGCGGTGCTCGGCTTCCACAGCCTGATCGCCAAGCCTTTCTACATCCCTTCCGAATCGATGCTGCCGGGGCTGCTCGTCGGCGATCGGCTGGTCGTGACCAAATATCCCTATGGCTACAGCTTCGTCACCCCGACCTTCCATCTGCTGCCCTTCATGAAGGGGCGGCTGTTCGGGCGGCTGCCCGAACGCGGCGACGTCGTCATCGTCACGCCGCCGGGCAAGACCATCGACTATATCAAGCGCGTGATCGCTCTTCCGGGGGATCGCGTCGCGGTGCGCGGCGGGGTGGTGTATCTGAACGGCGTCGCGGTGCCGCGCCGCGCAATGGGCACGCGCGACATTCCGGTCGACGCCAACAGCCAGTGCGATCGCGAACATTATGAGGGGCGCCGGGTGCAGGTGCGCGGGCGGCTGGTGTGCCGGCTGCCGATCTTCCGCGAGACGCTGCCCAATGGGCGCTCCTACGACACCGTCGACCTGGGCCAGACCCGCGGCGACGACTTTGCCGAGATCCGCGTGCCGCGCGACCGCGTCTTCCTGATGGGCGACAATCGCGACAACAGCGCCGACAGCCGATTCTCGGTCGCGGAAAACGGGCTCGGCGGGCCGGTGCCGTGGGAAAATATCGGCGGCCGCGCCGAATTCATCACGTTTTCGCTCGACGGCAGCGCGAGCTGGAACCCGCTGACCTGGCCCGCGTCTTTCCGATCGGGCCGCGCCGGCACCACGCTTCATCCGCAAAGGGACATGCAGTGACCGCCAACACGCCCGAGGCCGAAGGCATCCAGGTCGTCCACGAACCCGGCCCCAACGAGATGCGCGACCCGGTGGTGCGCGCCGAGCTGCGCCGTGCGTCGGTGTGGTTCGGGCTGGCGATCGGCGTGGCGCTGGTCGTGCTGCTGATCCAGCCGCTGCTGATCATCTTTGCCGGGCTGGTCTTCGCATCGATGCTGGACGGGGGCGTGCGGCTGCTGGGCAAGGCGCTGCCGATCCCGCGGGGCCTGCGGCTGGTGATCGTCGTCCTCCTCGTGCTCGCCTTCATCGTCGGCGTCTTCTACCTGACCGGGGTCCAGATCAGCCAGCAGGCCAACGAACTCCGCGCCACGCTGGAGGGGCAGGGCGATCGCGTCGTGAACTGGATATCCAGCCTGGGCATCATGCCCGGTCGTTCGGACTTGAGCGGGATATTGCAGCAGGCGCTGGGCTCGGTCGGGCGGCTGACCTCGGCGGTGGGCTCGGTGATCGGCGCGGGGGCCAGCCTGGTGATGGTGATGGCGATCGGGCTGTTCGTCGCGATCGAGCCGCGGCTGTACGAGCGCGGGCTGCAATGGATGGTCCCGATCGAAGGGCGCGACCAGTTCGCGCTGACTCTCGGCCGGATGGCGCGGACGCTGCGCGTGCTCCTCGCGGGGCGCCTGCTCGGCATGGTGTTCGAAGGGGCGCTGACCTTCGTGTTGCTGTGGTTCGCCGGGGTGCCGATGGCGCTGCTGCTCGGCATCCTCACCGGCATGCTGGCGTTCATCCCCAATGTCGGCGCGTTCGTCAGCGGCGTGCTGATGGTCTCGGTGGGGTTCAGCGCGGGCACCGACCAGGGCTTCTGGGCGATCATGATCTATTTCGGGGTGCAGACCTTCGACGGCTATGTCCTGCTGCCGCTGGTCGCCAAGCGCACCGTCGACATGCCCCCGGCGCTGACGCTGTCGGCACAGATCCTCGCGAGCACCTTGTTCGGCGTCATGGGGCTGGCGCTCGCCGATCCGATGGTCGCGATGCTCAAGGTCGCGCTGGAGAGCGAGGCCGAGCGCGCCGCGAATGCGGGCAAGGACGGGAACGCGCCGCGCCGGTTCGGCTGGCGCCTCCGCCAGAATGCGACGCTCGAGACCGCGTCGGCATCGATGGATTCACAACGCGGCGGATGACCGCGACCGACCAACAGGGGAAGATGATGCCGCAAGACTGGAATGAAGGCGCAGCGCTGCGCCGCGCGGCGCTGTGTACGGCGCTGCTCGCCGCCGGCCCGGCCTTTGCCCAGGCGCAGACGCAGGGCGAGGATGCCGAGATCGTCGTCACCGGTCGCGGGCTCGACGCACCGCCGGGCGAGGCCGCCTATGACGTCGTCACGATCGACCGTGCCCGGCTGTCGTCTACGGCCAGCGGGCGGCTGGAGGATGCGCTGCGCGATGCCGCGGGAATCGCCCAGTTCCGCCGCTCCGATTCGCGCTCGGCGCACCCGACCAGCCAGGGCGTGACGCTGCGCGGGCTCGGCGGCAATGCTTCGAGCCGCGCGCTGCTGACGCTGGACGGGGTGCCGCAATCGGACCCGTTTGGCGGCTGGGTCGCCTTCCCCGCCTATCTCCCCGATCGCCTCGCGCGCATCCGCGTCACGCGCGGCGGGGGCAGCGGCTATGCCGGGCCCGGCGCGCTGGCCGGCACGATCGACCTGGAAAGCGGCGGGCCCGACGATCTGGGCGCGCTCCAGCTTCGCGGCGCCTATGGCAGCCGCGAGAGCGTCGATGCCAGCGCGGTCGGATCGGCGACGCTGGGCAGCGGCTTCGTCACGGTCGCGGGGCAATATGCGCGCGGCGACGGCTTCATCCCGACCGTGGCCGAGGATCGCGGGCGCGTCGATCGCGCCGCGCCCTATGAACAGGCCAGCATCGCGCTGCGCGGCGTGGTCGACCTGGGGCAGGGGGCTGAGCTTCAGGCCAATGTCTCGGGCTTCACCGACCGCCGCGACCGCGGCGTCGCCTATACCCCCGTCGCCAGCGACGGCGCCGACGCCAGCGTGCGTATCGTCAAGCGCGGCGGCTGGGGCTGGTCGGCGCTCGCCTATCTCCAGACCCGCCAGTTTGCGAGCGGCTTTGCCAGCATCAGCGATACGCGCGACACGGTGACGGCGTCGCTCGACCAATATAGCGTCCCCTCGACCGGGATCGGCGGGCGAGTCGAGCTGGCCCCGCCGATCGGCGGCGGCGTGACGCTGCGGCTGGGCAGCGATGTCCGCCGAGTCGAGGGCCGCACCCAGGAACTCTACACCTTCGTCAGCGGCGCCCCGACGCGCCGCCGCGAGGCAGGCGGGGCGAGCACCACCGTCGGCGGGTTCGCCGATGCCAGCCTGGAGGCAGGCGCGCTGACGCTCAATGCGGGCGGGCGCGTCGATCATTGGAGCATCACCGGCGGCAGTCTGGTCGAACGCGCGCTGACCGGCGGCGCGGCGCTGACCAACGCCCGCTTTGCGAATCGCGACGGGTGGGAGGCTAGCGGGCGCGTGGGCGCGGCACTCGATCTGGGCGGCGTCACGCTGCGCAGCGCGGCCTATCGCGGCTGGCGGCTGCCGACGCTCAACGAACTCTATCGCCCGTTCCGCGTCGGTGCGGACGCGACCGGCGCCAACGCCGCGCTCGATCCCGAGCGGCTGACCGGGGCCGAGATCGGCATCGACTGGCGCCCGCTGGAGGCGCTGACGCTGCGCGCGACGGGCTATTGGAACCGGCTCGACGATGCGATCGCCAATGTCACTATCGCGCGCGGGCCGGGCACGTTCGCGGGCGTCGGCTTCGTCTCGGCGGCGGGGGTGTATCGCCAGCGCCAGAATCTCGATTCGGTCGAGGCGCGCGGCGTCGAGTTCGATGCGCGCTATGCCACCGGCCCGGTCAGCCTGAGCGCCTCCTATGCCTATGCCGATTCGCGCGTCCACGCCTCGGGCACTGCCGCACCGCTCGACGGGTTGCGCCCCGCCCAGACCGCCGCGCACCAGGCATCGGCGACGCTGGGCTGGCAACGCGCCGGGGCGGGGGCTTCGCTCACCGCGCGCTATGCGGGGCCGCAGTTCGAGGACGACCAGAACGCCCGCCGCCTCGCCGATGCATTCACCCTCGACGCCACCGCCGCGCTCCCGATCACCGCGGCGCTGGCGATCGAGGCGCGTGCCGAGAACCTCGCCGATGCGCGCGTCGAGGCGGGGATCAGCGGCCCCGGCGTCGTCGAGCGCGCGCTGCCAAGGACGCTGTGGCTGGGGTTCCGCTATCGGCTGCGCTGAGCGGCGAGCCGGTCGAACAGCGCGAGATAGGCGCCGATGGGGTCGCCGCCCGGCGCCACCGGCGCGGGGCGCACTGCGTCGGGCGCCAGCCAGCGGTCGAGCGCCGCGACCAGCGCCGCCGAGTCGTCGCGCGGCACCACGGTGCCCAGCGCGTCGCCGGTCACGATCTCGCGCACTGCGACGCTCGATTCGGTCGACACCACCGGCGTGCCTACCGACAGCGCCTCGCGCAGCACGCCGGGCACACCTTCATAATCCGAAGTCAGCACCGCCACCGCCGCCCCGGCCAGCGCGGGCAGCGGATCGGCGGCGTGCCCGGCCAGCGTCACGCGCGCCCCCAGCCCCAGCGCGGCGACCTGCGCCTCCAGCGCTGCACGGGCGCTGCCTTCACCGAGGATCAGCAGAGTCACGTCCCGGTCGGCGAGCATCGGCAGCGCGGCGATCAGCCGGTCCCAGCGCTTCTGCGGCTCCAGCCTCCCAACTCCGATCAGATAGCGCCCCTCGGGCAGCGCGACCGGGGCCGCACCCTCCCGCGGCAGCGCCGGCGGGTTGGCGATCACGCTCACTCGCGCGGGCGGCAGGTGCATCTCGGCGATCGCCTCCGCCGCCATCGCCGGCGTCATCGCGACGACATGGTCGAGAAACCACGGGTGGAGCCGCAGCCAGCGCCGATAGCGCCACTGCGCCCCGGCGCTCAGCTCGGCCCGGACCAGCGCATTGGACACCTTGCCGATGATCGGCGGGCAGCCGCGCCCCAGCCGCAGCCGAGCCAATGCGGCGATCCCCGAATAATGATTGCCGGGGCAGAAAATCACGTCGGGCGCGGTGCGCCGCGCCGTCGCGGCGAGCGCGCCCAGCGCCGCATAGCGCGCATCGCCCAGTTCGATCACCGTCATCCCCACCGGGATTTCGTCGGCGAGCGGCCCCTCGCGGCTTCCGAGCACCATCGTTACCTGTCGCCCGGCGTCGATCCAGCCCTGCGCCATCCGCAGCATCGCACGCTCCACCCCGCCGCCGCGCATCGTTTGCGCGCAGGTCAGGATGTGCCGGGCCGTCCCGGGATTGGTGCGTTGCCGTATCATCTTGCGGAGCGCCTTGCTAAAGCCCAAATCGCCCCCGGAATAAACCGCATTCCGCTGCCACTTCCGCCAGCGTCGCGTATCGGGCCTATAGAGGCTTAGGGTGGAAGTGCGGAAACAATGCGAAATTTGTTTCGCGCATTTGCGGCGGAAGGCGAATTGGTGAAAAGCCCTGTTGTGGAGTCTTCGGTGAACACGAGCGTTGTCGAAGCTCCCCGTGCGGGCGCTACAGACCTGGCCGGGCTTGAGCCCGTGGAGAAGATCCGGCGGCGCTGGCCGATGATCCTGGGCGCCGGGCTTACTCTGTTGATGATCGTCGGGCTGGGGCGCGAGCTGTTCGGGTCCGGGCTGGCCGGGCTGACCCGTGCGCTGCCGACCAACCCGTTGTTCTACATCGTCTTCGCGGTCTATTATCTCGGCCCGCCGACCTTCGATTACATCATCTTCCGCCGGCTGTGGAATATCCCGCTCGCGGGCATGGCCGCGCTGCACAAGAAGCGCATCTCGAACGAAGTGCTGATCGGCTATTCGGGCGAGGCCTATTTCTACGCCTGGGCGCGCCAGCGGACGCGGATGGTCGCGGCGCCGTTCGGGGCGGTCAAGGACGTGCTGATCCTCTCGGCGATCGCGGGCAATGCCGTGACGCTGGCGGTGGTCGCGATGGCGCTGCCGTTCGGGATCAATTTGCTCAAGCCTGCCGAATTCAACACGCTGATGGGATCGATCGCCGTCATCTTCGCGATGTCGCTGCCGTTCATGATCTTTTCGAAGCGGGTATTCTCGCTGCCCCGCGGCCAGCTCTGGTGGGTGTTCGGCATCCACTGCGCGCGTATCGTCTGCGGGTCGATGCTCATCGCCTTTGCCTGGCATTTCGCGATGCCCCAGGTTTCGGTCGGGGTATGGTTGCTGATGGCGGCGGCGCGGCTGCTCGCATGGCGCCTGCCGCTGGTTCCCAACAAGGAACTGCTTTTCGCCAACTTCGCGATCATGATCATCGGGCAGGGGCAGGCCCTGTCCGAGTTGATGGCGCTGATCGCCGGCCTTACGCTCCTGGGCCATGTGGCGCTGATCATGGGCTTCAGCATCCACGCGCTGATTACGAGGAACAAGCAATGAACCGCACCCGTGTCGTTCTCGTCCTGGCCCTGGGCATGGGCATCCTGCCCGTCACCGGCGCCACGGCCGCGGCCGAACTGCAGGACCCGGTGGACGGTTCGTGCGCGATCGGCACCGGGCCGCAGCTGCGCGTCAACGTGGTCGGGCTGAAGGACCGCAGCGGCCGGCTGAAGGTCGAGATCTATCCCCCCAACGAAGCCGATTTCCTGCGCGACGATCGCGACCTCAAGGCGCAGGGCAAGCAGATGCGCCGCGTCTGGGCGCCGACGCCCGCTTCGGGCCCGGTATCGGTGTGCATCCGCGCGCCCGCCGCCGGACAATGGGCGCTGCTGTTCACGCATGACCGCGACGGCAAGAACAAGTTCAACTTCTGGCAGGACGGCGCCGGTTTCCCCAGCAACCAGAAGCTGGGGCGCAGCCGGCCCAAGGTGCGCCAGGCGCTGGTGAACATCCCCGCACAGGGCGGCCAGATCACCGTCCACGCGCAATATCTGCGCGGGTTGGGCGGCTTCGGCCCGATCGACGACTGATCGGGGGGAGGGGGCCGCGATGCGCATCGTCGACGTCAACGAGTTCTACTCGCCCACCGGCGGCGGCGTGCGCACCTATCTCGATCGCAAGATGGGGATCATGGCCGATCTCGGGCACGAGCTGATCGTCGTCGCCCCCGCGCTGGAGGACGGCATCGAGGACCGGCCCGGTGGCGGACGCATCCATTGGGTCAAGTCGCCGGCGCTCGTGCTGGATCGCAATTACTGCATCTTCGTCAAGGATGCGCCGGTCTGGGCGCTGCTCGACCAGTTGCGGCCCGATATCGTCGAATGCAGCTCGCCCTGGCTCCCCGGCTGGACCGTCGCCAATTGGAAGGGCGATGCGCTCAAGGTATTCTTCGCGCATGGCGACCAGATCGGCGCCTATCCGCAGCGCTGGCTCGACAGCGTGGCCACGCCGATCCAGGTCGAACAGGCCTTTGCCTGGTACACGCGGTACATGAACCGCTTCCTCGCGCATTACGACGCCTTCGTCACCAACGGCCCGGCGCTGGCCAAGCGCTTTCGCCGCCGGGGGATGCACGTCGATGCGTCGATGCCGCTGGGGATCGAGCGGAGCTGGTTCTCCCCCGATCTGCGCGACGAGAAGCTGCGCGTGGCGATGCTGGCGCAATTGGGGTTACCGCCGGAGGGGCATTTGCTGCTCGGGCTGGGGCGGCATCACAAGGAAAAGCGCTGGCCGCTGGTGATCGACGCGGTCGAGGCGGCGGCGAACGACTTGCCCGTGGGGCTGATGCTGATCGGCGACGGACCGCAGCGCCGCCATCTGGAGACCCGCATCGCGGGCAGCCCGCACATCAAGATTTTCCGCCCGGTTTATGATCGCGTGCGGCTGTCGCGGATCATGGCGAGCTGCGACGCGCTGATCCACGGATCGGATGCCGAGCCGTTCGGGCTGGTCGCGTCCGAGGCGCTGGCATCGGGGCTGCCGCTGATCGGGCCGGACGAAGGCGGGTTCGCCGAGCTCGCCGATCCGCTGTTCGCCGAGACCTATGCCGCGCGCGACGCGCTGTCGGCGGCCGACGCGATCCGGCGGATGTTCGCGCGCGAGCCCATGATCCTGCGCGCCGCCGCCCGCCATGCTGCGCAGCGGGTGCGCAGCGATTATGACCATGCCGTCGAGCTGATGGCCTATTATGAAGGCTTGCTGGCCGCCCGGCGCGGCGGGATCGGCACCGCGCTCGCGGTCACGCCCGGCGCCGCATAGACGTCGATCATCAGGTCGCCGAGCGGGTATCGCCCGCGCAGCGTATAGCCCCCCGCGTTCAGCCGCCGTACCGTCAGGGCATGCGCGGCCATCCGCTCGCCGAAATATTCGGGGCGCATCACGACGATTTCGGGCCGCTGGTCGAAAATCCGGTCGATCTCGGCAAGCTGGTTGACCCCCAGCGCGCCATTCTCGCGCTCGCGCGACAAATGGCTGGGGAACAGCCACGGGCTCAGCGCGCAACGCCCGGTATAGCTGTAGAGTATCGAATTGCCCGAATAGACGTACATGCAGCCCGGCCCGTGCCCGATCGCGTCGGCCAGCGTCTCGAGCTGCTGCGCGTTGCCGCGGTGCCACGCCGCGCTCCACGCAGTATATTCGCCGCCGAACAGCGCCATCGCCAGCAACGCCGGCGCCACCAGGGCGCGGCCCAGCCGGTGCCCGCCCAGATAGCCTGCGCAACACACGCACGCCGGCAGCAGCACCGGCAGCGCATAATGGTTGAACCACGACCCGAAGACGAGCAGCCCGAACACCGACGCGATCAGCCAGCCGAAATAGAGCGCGCGCACCGGATGCTCGCTCGCGTCGCGAACCGGCACCCGGCGCGACAGCCCGCTGACGATCAGCAGCAGCCCCAGGATCAGCGCGACCTTCAGAAAGGCGCGCAGCAGCACCAGGGCGGGATCGCTCTGCCGATCGACGATCGATCCGAAATTGGCGTAGAACCACGCATCGCCATGGCCGACCGCGACATAGAACGCCCATGCCGCCAGCGTCGGTGCGGCGGCGATCGCGGCCCATGCGGCGCCCCGCCGCACCACGTCGGCGGTGCTCGTGCCCAGCCGATGCTCGCGCCACATCAGCCACAGCCCCAGGAACGCGCCCTCGAACAGCACCGAATATTTGATCTGGAGCGCGACGCCGATCAGCGCCATCGCGATCATGCCCCGGCGGAACCGCGCGGCGGAATCGCGCGCCTCGCGCGGGCGCGGCACGATCGCCGCGACGGCGACCGCGGTGAGCAGATTGTAGAAGACCGGCGACTGCCCGCCCTGGCCGTCGCCGAAATTGAGCATCAGGATATACAGAATCGCCGCGACCATCCCGCCGCGTTCCCACCCGGCATGCTTCGCCAGCCGCAGGATCACGAGCGCAGTCGCCACCACGCTGGCCAGCGCCATCATCTGATAGACCCAGATGCCCCCCGGCACGCCGAACGCCGCGGCGGGCAAATACAGCAGGAACAATCCCACCGGCTTGCGGTCCCAGATGTCGACAAAGGGCAGCGCGCCGTCGAGCATCATCCGCGCAGTGACGAAATAGAATTCCTCGTCGACATGCACCACCGGGTTGCCGAAGGTCAGCGCGCGGACGGCGATGGCGACGAGCAGCAGGATCGACCAGCGCGGCAGCGCGGCGACAGCGGTCTGGAGCGAGGCGAACGGGGCGAGTCGGGAATCGAGAAGGGCCGTGTCAGCGGGCAAGTCGGGGGCTCCCGGCCGGAGTGGGCGTATGCCGAAGCGAAGACATGTACGAACCGCCTGATTGTTTACGACTTGGGCGTTCCATAGCCGCAGCCGCGGCGGCTGTCACGAACCCGACACAGCAGCAGGGCAAGCGCTCGTCCCATTGGAGGAAGCCATGACCCTGAACATCGATCGCCGTTCGCTGCTGCTCACCGGCACATTGGGGCTGGGCGCGCTGGCGCTCCCCGGCTTCGCGCGCGCACAGGCTTTGGCCAGCGGCTTCACCCATTCGGTGGCGAGCGGCGAGCCGGGGCCGGATACGATGCTGTTATGGACGCGCTATGTGCCGTCGACCGGCGACGCCGTGCGGCTCCGCGCCGAAATCTCGTCCACCGCCGATTTCGCGCGGATCGTGTCGGGTGGTGAACAGATCACCGGGCCATGGCGCGATTTCACGGCCAAGGTGACGGTGCAGGGCCTGTCGCCGAATACGCCCTATTTCTATCGCTTCGTCGCCCCCGATGGCAGATTCTCCCCGGTGGGTCGGACCAGGACGCTCCCTATCGGCCCGGTCGCGCGTTTCGGCATCGGGGTGTTTTCGTGCAGCAACCTGCCGTTCGGCTTCTTCAATGCCTATGGCCATGCCGCGACTCGCGACGATATCGACCTGTGGGTCCATCTCGGCGACTATCTCTACGAATATAAGCGCGGCGGCTATGCGCCCGCGGGCGGCGCGGTCGCGAATCGCTGGCCCGAACCCGCGGGCGAGATGATACACCGCGCCGATTATCGCCTCCGCTACGCCAGCTATCGCAGCGATCCCGACCTCCAGGCGCTGCACGCGATGAAGCCGATGCTGGTCCAGATGGACGATCACGAATCGGCCAATAACAGCCGCGAAATGAGCGCGCAGAACAACCAGCCCGACGAAGCCGACTGGAATGATCGCAAGGCGGCCGCGCTCCAGGCGTTCAAGGAATGGATGCCCGTGTCGGAGACGCCCTGGGGCAGCTATGACATCGGCACGCTGGCGACGCTGTACCGCACCGAAAGCCGGCTGATCGCGCGCAGCGACGAACCCGATCTCGACGCGCTGTTCAAGACGGCCAATCCGGCCCGCGCGCTCGCCGAGTTCCGCGACGGCGCGCTCCAGGACCCGGCGCGGACGATGCTCGGCACCGAGCAGGAGGTGTGGCTGGGGCATGCACTCGCCGGGTCGGTGCGGCGTGGCCAGAAATGGCAGGTCGTCGGCTTCGGCACGATCATGGGCCAGCAGCGAGTCCCGGCCCAGGCGCTGGATTGGCTAAAGCCCGATTCGGGCGCTGCGACCAAGGCCTATGTCGAGGCAGGGGTGATGGCGGGCAAGCTGGGGCTCCCCGCCGATCTCGACAATTGGGGCGGCTTCCCCGCGGCGCGCGCGCGCTTCCTGAAGTCGGCGCAGGCGGCGGGCGCGGACCTGATCGTGCTCTGCGGCGACAGCCACAATGCATGGGCCTTCGACCTGGGCCAGGACGGCAAGCCCGCAGGCGTCGAGTTCGCCGGGCACGCCGTCACGTCGCCGGGCTACGAAGCCTATGCCGCCGCCGATCCGAAGGTGATCGCCGCCGGGATGGTCGCCGCCAATCCCGAGCTGAAATGGTGCGACACCAGCCGCCGCGGCTATATGGCGCTGACCCTGACCCCGGAGGGTGCGCGCAACGACTGGGTGTTCATGGATACCGTGACGGAGCGCACGACCCGGGCAAGCATCGGTCATACCGCGACGGTGCGGCGGGGGCGCAACGTGATGGGGTGAGGGGCCTCAGGCTTGAATTTTCCGCCCCTTTGCACTAGGTAGCCGGTACTGGTTTGAGAGGTGGAACCGCTACCCACGCACCGGGTCTGAAAGGGCCGGGTATAGGCTTCGAGCCGAGAGATCGCGCTTTGCAACGCGCTCAGACCAAAAGGGGAGGGCTTTGCCTTCCCCTTTTTCTATCGGGCGAGATGCAACCTGTTGGCGCTTCTGCGCTGGTTTATCGTCTCCTGGCTGACGGTGTACGCACTGCGTACATTATACCCGCCGAAGCGATTGCGCTCGAAGCCTACCGAGACCAGACCATGCGGGTTCGCCGAGCCCTCGGGCATCGGCCGCACCAGATAGAAATTGCGCCCGTGCTTCGGGTCCTGCCCGACATAGAGCGGGCGCGCCACAATGTCGAAAATGGCGGCGATTATGTGCGGGTAATCGCCGGCATGATCGGTCGCGATATGGGCATGGCACGCGGCACTGACCCAAACCTCGCCGGGTTCGAGGTCAGTTCCCAAGGCGGCATTGACAATATCCACCGGAAGCGGCCCGACCCGAATGGCGCGGAATGCCGCCATCCCCCCCTCAATCCAGCGACTTGGTCGCCTGCTCGAACATGTCCTTGCTCAGCCCTGGCGTCGCCACGATCCGCTCCAGCTCGGCGCGCATCCGGGCGGCGCGGGCGGCGTCGAAGCGCTTCCACCGGCCCAGCGGCGGGATCAGCTTCGCCGCGGTCTGCGGGTTGAGCCGGTCGAGCGCGATCAACTGGTCCGCGACGAAGCGATAGCCGCGTCCCGAAATATCGTGGAACGCGCGCTGGTTGACCGCGAACGCCCCGATCAGCGCGCGCGCGCGATTCGGATTGGCGAGCGTGAAGTCGCGATGCTGCGCCAGCGCCTCGACGCGCTGCGCGGTGTCGTCGCGGCTCGACAGCGCCTGGGTCTGAAACCATTTGTCGAGCACCAGCCCGTTGCCGGCATAGCGCTGGTAAAACGCCTCGATCGCCTGTTCGCGCAGCGGCGAGGTGCCGCTGGCCAGCGTGGTCAGCGCGCCCTGGCGATCGGTCATATTGTCCGCGCCTTCGAACTGGGCATAGGCCAGCGCGGCGGCGTCCGCCGCGCCGCTCGCCGCGATATAGCCCAGCGCCACGGTCTTGATCCGCCGCGCGCCCTTGCCCGTCGGCGAATATTCGAAGCGGTTGGCGCGCACCGCGTCATAGGCGGCGCGCCATTCGGCGTTGAGCGCCATGCCCAGGTCGCGGCGCAGTGATTCTCGGGCGCGGAAAATCGCCTCGGGATCGACCACCGCCATCTGGTCGCCGATAAAGCTGTCGGAGGGCAGCAGCACCGCCTCGGCGATGAAGGCCGGGTCGAGCGCGCCGTCGGTCAGCGTGTTTCGCACCGCGTCGATCACCGGCTGGTGATCCGCCGATCCGCTGGCGACCGAGGCCACCAGCGTATCGAGCATCAACTGCTGCATCGCCTCGTACCGGGCAAAGGGATCGTCATCATGCGCCGACAGGAATGCCAGGTCGGCGGCGGTGCGGTTGGTCTCGACTATGATCGGCGCGGAAAAGCCGCGGTTGATCGACAGCACCGGCGTCTCGGACAGATTCTCGAACACCATCTCGGCGGCATCGTCCTTGAACAGCATGAGCTGCTCGTCGCACATTGCGCGCCCGGTGAAGCTGCCGAACAGCTTGATCTTGAGCGGCAGGACCATCGGTTCCTTGACCGGCTGGCCCGGCGTCGGCGGCACGCTCTGGCGCAGGCTGAGGCGCGCGCGCCCGCCTTCCTGCGTCAGCGTCGCGGAGACGCGCGGCGTTCCCGCCTGGGTGTACCAGCGGCGGAACTGGCTCAGGTCGGCGCCGCTTGCTTCCTCCATGCTCGCGACGAAATCCTCGCAGGTGGCGGCGGTGCCGTCGAAGCGCTGGAAATACAGGTCGGTGCCCGCGCGGAACTTGTCCGGGCCGAGGATGGTGTGGATCATCCGAATGACTTCGGCGCCCTTGTTATAGATCGTCGCGGTGTAGAAGTTCGAAATCTCGATATATTCGTCGGGGCGCACCGGATGCGCGAGCGGGCCCGAATCCTCGGGGAACTGGCTGGCGCGCAGCCCGCGCACATCCTCGATCCGCTTGACCGCGGCGCTGCCCTGGTCGGCCGAGAAGCTCTGGTCGCGGAATACCGTGAAGCCTTCCTTCAGGCTGAGCTGGAACCAGTCGCGGCAGGTGACGCGGTTGCCCGACCAGTTGTGGAAATATTCATGGGCGACCACCGCGGCGATTGCGTCGTAATCATAATCGGTTGCGGTGTCGGGATCGGCGAGGATGTAGCGGCTGTTGAAGACGTTCAGCCCCTTATTCTCCATCGCGCCGAAGTTGAAATCGTCGACCGCGACGATGTTGAACACGTCGAGGTCATATTCGCGGCCATAGACCTGTTCGTCCCACGCCATCGACAGCTTGAGCGCATGCAGCGCATGGTCGGTCTTGGCGAGGTCGGGGCTGCGCACCCAGATGCCGAGCTCGACGGTGCGGCCCGACAATGTCGTGAAGCTGCCGCGATTGGCGACCAGATCACCCGCGACCAGCGCGAACAGGTAGCTCGGCTTGGGGAAGGGATCGTGCCACTCGGCCCAATGCCTGCCGTCCGCGCCCTCGCCCTGCGCGATCGGATCGCCGTTCGCGAGCAGCACCGGGAAGCGCGCCTTGTCCGCGGTCATCCGCACCTTGTACCGCGACAGCACGTCGGGCCGGTCGGGGAAGAAGGTGATGCGGCGGAACCCTTCCGCCTCGCACTGGGTGCAGAGCATCCCCTGCGACGCATACAGCCCCTGAAGCTGGGTATTGCGCTCGGGCGCGATCACGACTTCGGTGTCGATCCGGTGCGCACTGCCGGTCAGCGGGATGACGAGGTTCGGCCCGTCCATCGACCAGCCCGTCGCCTCGACGCCGTCGACAAGCACGGACACGGGGACCAGCGCATCGCCGTCCAGCACCAGCGGGCGATCATGCACGCCGTTGCGCTCGACCTGCAACGTCGCGCGGACGCGCGTCGCGGCGGGATCGAGATCGAAGTCGAGTGCGATCTCCGGAACGCGCCAATCGGGTTCGCGATAGTCTTCGCGGCGCGTGATCGTGGGCGCCTGGGTTGCGGTCTGTGCGTCTGCCATAGTGCGGCGATATAAGAGCGACATCGCCGCGCGTCACCCCAAACTGGCGACTTGCCTATGAGTGGCGGAATGCTACCGATAGGCGATCCCCTCCACCCTCCCTCCCGAGGTTTCCCTGCATGTTCCGTCACGCCCCTCCGTTCGCCCTCGCGCTGCTGCTCGCGACGCCTGCCGTCGCGCAGGTCGGCACGCCCGAGAAGAACGCCGTCGTCAATGCCGAGCTGCCCGCAGACCAGGCGGCGATGAAGAGCCATGTCATGTTCCTCGCCTCCGACGCGATGCGCGGGCGCGACGCGGGCTCGCCCGAATATGACATTGCTGCGCAATATGTCGCATCGCAATTCTACGCACAGGGCCTGCGCCCGGCGGGCGACGCCGGCTCCTATCTGCAAAAGGTACCGCTGCTCAGCTACAAGGCGGCGGACAAGGGCAGCATGGCGATCACCCGCAAGGGCGGCGCCCCGGTAAGCCTGGTGTTCGGCGAGGACTATATCCCCGGCGCCAACCCCGCCGCGCTCAGCTTCGCGCGCACCGCGCCGGTGGCGTTCGTCGGCTATGGCATCGTCGGGCTGGGCCGCGACGATTACAAGGGCGTCGATGTGCGCGGCAAGATCGTCTTGTTCTTCGGCGGCGCCCCCAGCGCCTTCCCCGCCGAAGAGCGCGCGCATTTCAGCAATGCCGCGACCAAGGGCGAGATCGCGATGAAGCGCGGCGCGGTCGGCTATCTCTCGCTCGAAGGGCCGCGCGCGGGACGCGGCAATTACCCGTTCAAGATGATCGTCGCCAATTGGGACCGCCCGCGCGTCACCTGGGCCGAGGCCGATGGCACCGGCCATATCCCGACCCCCGCTGCGCCGGGGATGGGGTTGCTCAGCCTGGCGGGCGCCGCCAAGCTGTTCGAAGGTGCCAAGACGCCCTGGGCGACGATCGTCAAGCTGGCGGAAAAGGACGATGCGACGTTCAAGCCGATGCTGCTCCCCGCGACGCTGACGGTGGGCAGCAAGACCGTGCTGACCCCCATCACCAGCTACAATGTCGCGGGCATCCTCCCCGGCAGCGACCCCGCGCTCGGCAAGCAAGTCGTCGTGCTGTCGGCGCATCTCGACCATGTCGGTGTCGGGCGGCCCGATGCGAAGGGCGACACCATCTATAACGGCGCGATGGACAATGCCGTCGGCATCGCCTCGCTGATCGAGGAGGCCAAGCGCTTCAAGGCATCGGGCAAGGCGCCGCGCCGCTCGATCCTGTTCCTGGCGGTGACGGCGGAGGAAAAGGGGCTCGTTGGCTCCGATTATTTTGCGCACAACCCCACGGTGCCCAAGGAAAACCTGGTCGCCGACGTCAATCTCGACATGCCGATCATCACCTATAAGTTCGAGGATGTGACGCCCTTCGGCGCCGCGCATTCGACGTTGGGCGAGACGGTGGCGCGCGCCGCCGCGCAGATCGGCGTCGGCGTCGGCAGCGATCCGCGCCCGGACGAGGCGTTCTTCGTGCGATCGGACCATTATCGCTTCGTGCAACAGGGCATCCCCTCGGTCTTCCTCTGGCCCGGCGAGAAGGGCGAGGGCAAGGCCGCGACCGACAGCTTCCTGGCGGATAATTACCATAAGCCCTCGGACGAAGTCGCGCAGGTGCGCCCGATCGACTGGGAATCGGGGGTGCGCTTCGTCGATGTGAACTATCGCATCGCGCGCGAGATCGCCGACGCCGATCAGAAGCCGATGTGGAAGAAGGGCGACTTCTTCGGCACCGCGTTCGGCGGGCCGATGGAGAAATGATGCTCCGCCGCCTGCTCCTCCCGCTGCTGCTGCTCGCCGCGCCGGTCGCGGTCGCGCAACAGCTTCCCCCGGAACAGGCGGCGATCAAGGCGCATGTCCAGTTCCTCGCCTCCGACGCGCTGCGCGGGCGCGAGGGCGGCACGCGCGATTACGATATCGCGGCGGAATATGTCGCATCGCAGATGCTGGCGCTCGGCCTCACCCCGGCGGGGGCAAAGGGAAGCTGGCTCCAGCCGCTCAGCCTCGTCACCTATCGCCCGTCCGAAAGGGCGAAATGGATGCTGACTCGCGACGGCACCACGATCCCGCTCGAATGGGGCAAGGATTTCCTCAACGGCGCGGTGCCGAGCAGCCCCGATTTCACGGCAGAGGGCGGGCTGGTCTTCGCGGGCTATGGCATCGTCTATCCCGAGGGGAAGCGCGACGATTACAAAGGGCTCGACGTGCGCGGCAAGATCGTGCTGCTCTTCCCCGGCGTGCCAGAGGGGCTCCCCAACGCCGTCAGCGCGCATTTCGGCGACGACGACCAGAAGGCGAAGCTCGCGCAGGATCGCGGCGCCAGGGCGGTGATCATCGTCGAATCGACCGAACGCCGCGCCGAATTCCCGTTCGAGGCGATCGTGCCCTTTTGGGATTATGAGCGCAGCACCTGGGCCGCGCCCGATGGCAAGGCGTATAATCCTGCGCCCGGCGCGCCAGTGGTCGGCTATGTCGGTGCTGCCGGCGCCGAAAAGCTGTTCGCGGGCGCAAAGCACGGCTGGAAGGCCGTGCTCGCCGCCGAGGCAAAGGGCGCACGGCTCCCCACCGGGGCGCTGCCCGGCACGCTCAAGCTTGCGACCAAGACCCGGCTGCGCACCGCGCAGACCGCCAATGTGCTGGGGATGATCCCGGGCAGCGATCCCGCGCTCAAGGACGAGGTCGTCGTGCTCTCCGCGCATCTCGACCATATCGGGGTCGGCACCGCGGTGAAGGGCGACCGCATCTATAACGGCGCGATGGACAATGCGATGGGGGTGTCGATGATCCTCGAAGTCGCGCGCACTCTCCAGCAATCGGGCAAGCGCCTGCGCCGCTCGATCCTGTTCGCCGCGCTCGCCGCCGAGGAAAAGGGGCTGATCGGCTCGGATTATTTCGCGCATTACCCGACCGTCCCGGCGGGCGCGCTGGTCGCCGATCTCAACCTCGACATGCCGATCCTCACCTTCCCGCTCCAGGATCTGGTGGTGCTGGGCGGCGAGCGCTCCAGCCTCGGCCCCGTGGTCGAGGCGGCGGCGGCGGGCGAGGGGCTGAAGGTCGTGCCCGATCCCGCGCCCGAGGAAATGTTCTTCGTGCGATCGGACCATTACAGCTTCGTCAAGGCGGGCATCCCCGCGATTTCGGTCGACAGCGGCCCGGGCGGGGCGGGCGATGCGGCGCAGAAGGATTTCCTCGCCAACCATTATCACAAGCCCTCGGACGATTTGAACCTCCCGATCGACTGGGCCTCCGCCGCCAAGTTCCTGCGCGTCAACGCCGCAGTCGCCCGCGCGCTGGCCGATGCCGACCAGCGCCCACGCTGGAACAAGGGCGATTTCTTCGGCGTGCAGTTCGGCGGTTACGGCGCGAACTAGCGTGGAGGCCCGCGAAGCCCCCGCATCGCCGCAGCCGATGCCACCCGCCCTCTCCGCGCTGGTCGAGGGGTGCCGCTGGCATCGCGATCTGGTCGGCGAAGCAGGGGCGGGGGTCTATCGGCTATCAGCGCCCGACGGCGCCGACCTGTACCTGAAGCACGGCCATGGCGAGGTGGCGGAGGCCGTGACCGACGAGATGGTCCGGCTGCGCTGGGCACGCGGGCGGCTGCCGGTTCCCGGAGTCCGCCACTTCACCGCCACCGAAGATGCGGCATGGCTGCTCACCGATGCGATGCCGGGCATCACCGCCTATCAGGCGCTCGAAGCCGATCCCGATGGCGCGCCCGCGCTCGTCGACGCACTCGCCGCCATTCTGCGCACGCTCCACGCGATCCCGACCGAGGCGTGCCCGTTCGACGCCGGCCACCGCGTCCGGCTGGGGCAGGCGCGGGTGCGGATCGATGCCGGGCTGGTCGAGACCGACGAGTTCGACGACGCGCGCGCCGGCTGGACCGCGACGCAGCTGTGGGACGCGATGCACGCGCTGCTCCCGCTCGCGCCCGATGCCGTCGTGACGCATGGCGATTTCTCGCTCGACAATATCCTCGTGCAGGACGGGCGCGTCACCGGACTGATCGATCTGGGCCGGATGGGCGTGGCGGACCGCTGGCAGGACCTTGCGATCCTCTGCAACTGCCTCGACGAATTCGAAGGCGCCCTCGCCGACCGCCTGCTCGCATCCTATGGCATCGCCGACGATCCCGCGAAGCACGACTTCCACCTGATGCTCGACGAGTGTTTCTGATCCCATGCGGCTGCTGATCTTCGGCCCCGGCTACACCGCCTCGCGCATCGCCGACGCGCTTGCCCCCGGCGGGTGGCGGATCGCGAGCGTCCGCCGTGCCGACTATGCCGATCGGTCGCGCGTGGCGTTCGAGATCGCGCACGCGACGCATATCCTGTCCAGCGTGCCGCCGACCGACGTCGATCCGGTGCTTGCGGCCTATGGCGCGGAGATCGCGGCGTCGCGCGCGTGGCTCGGCTATCTCTCCTCCACCGGCGTCTATGGCGACAGCGGCGGGGCGTGGGTGGACGAAAGCGCACCGCTGACCGGGCGGCGCGGGCCCCGTCTCGCCGCCGACGCGGCATGGTGCGCGCTGCCGAACGCGCGGGTGTTCCGCCTGCCGGGGATCTATGGGCCGGGCCGCTCGGCGCTGGACCGGGTTGCGGCGGGGGCTGCGGTGCGCGTCGCGGTGCCGGGGCAGGTGTTCAGCCGGGTCCATGTCGACGACATCGTGCGCGGGGTGATCGCCGGGTTCGACGGCCCGCCGGGCGCCTATAACCTCGCCGATGATCTGCCCGCGCCGCAAAGCGATGTGCTCGCTTATGCCGCGACGCTGCTTGGGCTGGAACCGACTCCCGAAATCCCGCTCGAACAGGCGCAGCTCAGCCCGCAGGCGCGCGCCTTCTATGCCGAGAACCGACGGATCGCCTCGGGCAAGGCGCGGCGGCTGCTCGGCTGGCGTCCGCTCTACCCGACCTATCGATTGGGCCTGCGCGCCCTCAGTGCGATGACCAGCCCCGCCAGCGCCAGCAGCGACCCCGCACCCGCCAGCAGCGACCAGCGATAGCCCTCGAACAGCGTCGAGAGCAGCATCGCGATCACCGGGATCAGCACACTGGTATAGGCCGCCTTGGCCGGGCCGATCGTGCGGATGAGCTGGAAATAGATGGTGAAGGTGATCGAGGAGCCGATCACCCCCAGATAGAGGATGCCCGCAATATAGCCCGCGCGCATCTCGAACACCGGCGCGCCGGCGGTGGCATAGGCCCAGCTCGCGTCGATCGCCGCGCCGCTCAGCATCGCCCAGCCCAGGATCGTCGCCATCGGATAGGCGCGCGCGGTCCGCGTCGCCTGCATCACATTGGCGACCGATGCGGAGAGCACCCCCGCCAGCGCCAGCCCGATCCCGATCAGCGCCTCGTGCGGCCCCACCGGGCTCAGCCGCGCCTCATGGACGAACAGCAAGGCGACCCCCGCCATCGCCACCGCGGAGCCGAGCAGCAATTGCCGCCCCATCTTCTGCCCCAGGAATGCGCGGGCGAGGATCGCATTGGGCACCAGCAGCAGCGCATAGACGATCGCCACGACGCCTGAGGTGATGTGCGCCTCCGCTCGATAGACGAAGTTGAAGTTCATCACGAACTGCGCAAACCCCAGCGCAAGCGCAAAGCCCCATCCCCGCGCGTCGAGCCGTATCCCGTCGCCGCGCGCCGCCGCCCAGATCAGCGTGACGACGCCCGCCACCGCAAAGCGATAGCTGACCGACCAGGACGCGGGCACGACGCTGATCTGGTCCTTGATCACCAGCCAAGTCGAACCCCAGATCAGCGTGACGATCGCGAAGGGGATCAGCACCGTCAGCCGCGTCGAGCGGGGCGTGTTCCCGATCAAAGCGCCGCGACCGCATCGGCCAGCGGGCGGATCGCCTCGGCCGACTGGTCCCAGGACGTGACGAGCCGGATTTCGCCCGGCGCCCAGTCGTAAAAGTCGAAGCCGCGCGCCCTCAGCAACGCCGCCTCCTCCGGCGTGGCGCGCAGAAATATTTCGTTCGCCTGCACCGGATGCACCAGCCGCGCGCCCGCCGCCCGTGCGATCAATGCCGCGCCGGCATTGGCGGCGCGGGCATTGGCGAGCCACAGCCCGCCCTCCAGCATCGCCAGCAACTGCGCCGCCAGATACCGCCCCTTCGACAGCAACAGCCCCGCGCGCTTGCGGCGATACAGGGTGAGGTCGGCCAGCGCGGTGTCGAAGAATATCAACGCCTCGGCGCTCATCGCCCCGTTCTTGACGAAGCCGAAGCTCAGCACGTCCACGCCCGCGCGCCACGTCACATCGGCGGGGTGGCAGTCCAGATGCGCGACGGCATTGGCGAAGCGCGCGCCATCCATATGCAGCCCCAACCCGCGCGCCCGCGCCAGCGCCCCGATCGCGGCGACTTCGTCGGGGGCATAGACCAGCCCATATTCGGTGGCGTTGGTGATCGAGATCGCGTGCGGCTGGATGCGGTGGACGTCGTTGGCGATGGCATCGATCACGTCGGTGATGCCGTCTGGAGTCAGCTTGGCGCCGTTCCCTTCCGCGATCATCAGCTTGGCGCCGTGCGTGTAGAATTCCGGCGCGCCGCACTCGTCATTCTGGATATGCGCGTCGCGGTGGCACACGACGCCCCCATGCGGGGGGCAGAGCGCCGCCAGCGCCAGCGCATTCGCCGCCGTGCCGCTCGGCACCCACAGCGCCCGCACCGGGCATTCGAACAGTTCCGAGAAGCGCGCATCGAGCGATTTCGACCAGCGATCGCCGTCATAGGCGGTGTCGATCTGGTTCACCCCCGCCATCGCCTGCATCACCTGCGGGCAGACCGGGGCAGCGTTGTCGGAGAAAAAGCGCATGGCAGGGGCTTTGCGGATGCCGGGGGGCGAGGTCAACCGGTTGCGGGACGGTCGCCCATCCAATTCCTCCCCGGAACGGGAAGGAATTTAACTCCTCCCCGGAACGGGGAGGGGGACCATGCGCAGCATGGTGGAGGGGCCGCGCCGCCAGGCGCGGGACTCGCTATCCGACAGCGCCCCGCCGTCTGCGCGGCACCCCTCCACCACGCGCTTCGAGCGCGGTCCCCTCCCCGAGCTTCGCCCGGGGAGGAATTGCTCACCAATCGCTACTCAAATCCGCCATCGCGCCGCCGATCCCGGTCCTCCCCGCGCCGTCGTTCGTCGCGCGGGTCGCGGTCGCTGCCATAGCCGCCATCAGGGTCGCGCGGGTCGCCGGGGTCGATTTCGGTCTCGATCGGCCCGCCGCGCATGATCCCGTCCAGCCCGTTCAGCACATCGTCGAGCGTCACGCCCTCGTCGATCGCATTCTCGACCTCCTCCACCGGCTCGGGCGGCGGCGGCGCGCGCAGGTCGAGCGCGCGGGTCATGAAGTCGCGCCAGATCCGTGCGGGCAGCCCGCCGCCCGCGAGGCCCGGGCTCGGCGAATTATCGTCATTGCCGATCCATACTCCCGCCACCAGCCCGCCGGCATAGCCGACGAACAGCGCGTCGCGATTGTCCTGCGTCGTGCCGGTCTTGCCATAAGCGGGGATCGACAACGCCGCGCTGCGCCCGGTGCCCGCCGCCACCACGCTCTCCAGCATCGACCGCAGATCGTCGATCTCGTCCCCGCGAAACCGCGTCGCCGCGCCCAGCCTTTTCGCCAGCCAGTCGTCCGCCGACTCATCGTCGCTCAGCCCCACCGGGCGCACCGGATAGCTGCCATTGGCGATCGCGGCGTACGCGGAAGTCAGCTCGAGCAGCGACACCGTCGAGGTCCCCAGCGCGATCGACGCCTCGTTGCTGATCGGCGTCGAGATGCCCAGGTCGCGCGCCGCGCGGATGACGTTGCCCACCCCGATCTTCGCGGTCAGCCGCGCCGAGACGACGTTGCTCGACTTGGCGAAGGCCTGGCGCAGCGTGATCCGCCCGGCATAGCGCCCGTCGCTGTTGGTCGGGGACCATTCGCCGATCGTCACCGGGCTGTCGTCGACCATCGTATCAGGGGTCATCCCGCTGCGCAGCGCCGCCAGATAGACGAACAGCTTGAAGGTCGAACCCGGCTGGCGCCGCGCCTGGGTGGCGCGGTTGAACGGGCTCTGGCCGTAGCTACGCCCGCCGACCATCGCGACGACGCGGCCATCGGGGCGCATCGCGACCATCGCGACTTGCAGCCCGCGCAGCCCCGCCGATTTGACGACGCGCTCGGCGGCCTGCTGGATCGGCATTTCGAGCGTGGTCTTGACCGTCTGCTCGGTCGCGACGCCGCCCGCGCGGTCGCGCGCCTGGGGCAGCACCCAATCGGCGAAATAGGTGCCGTTGGGCAATTCCTTGCTCCGGCTGACGCGCAGCACCGCGGGGCGGATCGCCGCCGCCTCGGCCTTGGTGATCAGCCCGGCGTCGAGCATCGACCCGATCACCAGCTTTTGCCGGTCGCGCGCGCCCTTGAGGTTGCCCGTCGGCGCCAGCCGGCTCGGCGCCTGGACCAGCCCGGCGAGCAATGTCGCCTGGCTCGCGTTCAGGTCCTCGGGCTCGGCGCTGAAATAATGCCGCGACGCCGCGCGCAGCCCGTACACATTGTCGCCGAAATAGACGTTCGACAGGTAGCGCGACAGGATCTCCTGCTTCGATAGCCACGCCTCGAGCCAGAAGGCGATCAGCACTTCCTGGAACTTGCGCGTCGCGGTGCGCTCCTGCGTCAGGAAGGCGTTTTTCGCGAGCTGCTGGGTGATCGTGCTCCCCCCCTGCGACCCGCCCGAACTGGTGACGTTATGGACGAAGGCGCGCAGGATGCCGCGCGGATCGACGCCCCAATGGCCATAGAAGCGCCGGTCCTCGATCGCGACGAAGGCGTCGCGGACATGCGCGGGCAGCTTCGCCGCATCGATCGGTTCGCCGATCACCGCGCCGCGCCGCGCGATCGGCGTGCCCTCGGCGGACAGCAAGGTGATCGAGGGCGGGGCGGGCGGCTGGAGCGACTTGGAGAGCGGCGCGGTAACCGCCAGCCAGGCCACCGCGAGCACGAACAACAGGATGCACAGCGCAATCCCGCGCGTCACCCATTTCCACGGGTTGCGGCGGACGAGCACCGGCAGATTGCTCGTATAGCCCGCCGGTGCGGCATCGGCGGTCGGCGGTGGCGGGGGTGTCGGAGCCGGTGGCGGCGGAGGCGCGGCGCGGCGCCATTCGGGCACGGGCGCCACGCGCTCGGGCGGCGGCAACCCGCCGGTCAGCTCGAGCGGACTCGGCGCCGCCGTCCGCCCGGGGAGCCAGGATCGCACATCGCGCGCGGGCTTCGCCTCGGGCGCTGGCCGGGGCGCCGGGGTCGGCGCGGGCGCGCTCTCGGGCTCCGCCTGCCGCCGTAGCGGAAAGCGAACATCGTTGCTGCCGGGTTCGCGCGCCATCAGCGCCTCTTAGGCTCACCCGGTCGCGGAGAAAAGCGCAACACCATAGTGTGTTGTTAGTATAATACGGTCGCGAAGGCAAGGCGGACCGCGCAACCGCTGTTGTTCAAACGCGAAAACGCTCTCCTGCGCAGGCAGGAGCCCAGAATCACAGGCGGCGGTGCTTTGAGGATTGCTCCGACCGCCGCAGGGCGGGCATTTTGCACGGTCGTCACCCTCACCCTTCCGCGCCTCTGGCGCTCCCTCCCTCTCCCGTTGGGAGAGGGAGGGGGCCCGCCGCCGAAGGCGGTGGGAAGGGTGAGGGTGACGACCGCGCAAATGCGATAGCCCCCGGAACGCCCCCTCAAGCCTCCAGCTCGACGTCCCAGTACAGCCAGTCGTGCCATGTCTCGTGGAGATGCCCCGGCGGAAAGCGGCGGCCATGTTCCTGGAGCTGCCAGCTTGTCGGGCGGATCGGCGGGAGGTGGAGCGGCATCGCGGCCTGTTGCGGCGTCCGCCCGCCCTTTTTCAGGTTGCAGGGGGCACAGGCAGTGGCGACATTTTCCCAGGTGGTGCGCCCGCCCTGGGCGCGGGGGATGACATGGTCGAAGGTCAGGTCGCGGGGCGATCCGCAATATTGGCAGGTGAACTTGTCGCGAAGGAACAGGTTGAAGCGGGTGAAGGCGGGGAAGTTCGAAGGCTTCACATATTGTTTGAGCGCGATGACCGAAGGAAGCTTCAGCCTCGCGCTGGGACTTCGCACTTCGCGTTCGTAATAGGAGACGACGTCGACCCGGTCGAGGAACAGCGCCTTGATCGCGGTCTGCCAGGGCCATACGCTCAGCGGATAATAGCTCAACGGCGTATAATCGGCGTTCAGGACGAGCGCAGGACAGCTATCGGGATGGCGGATCAAATCGGGATGGTACATGCGCTCCCTCGCCCTGGTTGTTCGCGCCTCCCCTGCCGGGAAAGCGTGACGTGGGCATGACAGCATATGCGGCGACTCGCGGTCAAGGGCCGTGGCAATGATTATCCACACCCGCTTCGCGCCCAGCCCCACGGGGCGCCTTCATCTCGGCCATGCCTGGTCGGCGATCCAGGCGCAGGATTTCGCGCGCGCGCGCGGCGGGCGGTTCAGCCTGCGGATCGAGGATATCGACGGGACCCGCAGCCGCCCCGAGCATGTCGACGCGATCCTGCGCGACCTCGAATGGCTCGGGCTGGAATGGGACGGGCCGGTGCTTTTCCAGTCGCAGCGGCTGGCGCTGTACGGGCAGGCGCTCGACCGGCTGCGCGGGCTGGGCTTGCTTTACCCCTGTTTCTGCACCCGCGCCGACATCGCCGCCAGCCTCTCGGCGCCGCACGGGCCGGAGGGGGTGTATCCGGGCATTTGCCGCGGGCTGGCCGAGCCGGACCTGTCGCGCCCGCATAGCTGGCGACTGGATATGGAGCGCGCACTGACGTGGATAGGTGCTGCTCCGCCTGCCGCCCGCGCTCCCCTTCCGCTTGCGGGAGGGGTCGGGGGAGGGAATGAAACGATCCCGCGCGCCCTCTCCGTCATTCCCTCCCCCAGCCCCTCCCGCAAGCGGAAGGGGGGCGAAGAAGGACGGCTGTCGGAGGAATTAACCTTCCACGACCCCGCCACCGGCACCATCCCCGCCGACCCCCGCCAGCACGGCGACGTCATCCTCGCGCGCAAGGACGCGCCCGCCAGCTATCACCTCGCGGTGACCGTCGACGATGCCGCGCAGGGCATCACCCATGTCGTGCGCGGCGTCGATCTGTTCGCCGCCACGCATGTCCATCGCCTGCTCCAGGCGCTGCTCGGGCTGCCCACCCCCGACTATCGCCACCACCCGCTGCTGCTCGGCCCCGACGGCACCCGCCTCGCCAAGCGCCACGGCGCGCCGTCGCTCGAGGCGATGCGGCTGGGCGGCGAGGACGGGCGGGCGCTGGCGGAGCGGCTGCGCTCCGGGCAACTCCCGGTTGGCATCGGCGCCGGACAGGCGTAGGGTGGCGCGATGCTGTTCCTCGCCATCCTGCTCCTTGCCGCGATGCTCGCGACCTTGTTCTTCCTCGTGCGGGGGCTGGTCAACATGGCCGGCACCACGACCAGCGACCTGGAAGGCACCGGCCCCAGCGAGCGGGCGATCCAGTCGAACAAGATGATGCAGAAGCGCATCCTGTTCCAGGCGATCGCGATCGGCATCATCGCCCTGATCCTGATGATCGCCTCCGCCAAGGGCTGAGTTTCGCGGTTCGGGGGCACCGGCCTGTTCCCCCAATTCCCATCATAGGGCATACGCATTCACATGCGATTGCCCTGCCCATGAGGCCGGCATCCCGCAAAGCAACGCATTATCGCTTCCGCCCCGCCGCGGTCGGGCGTAGGGCGCGGCGCATGGTCAAGCTCAACAAAATCTACACCCGCACCGGCGATGACGGCACCACCGGCCTGGTCGACGGCTCGCGCCTGTCGAAGAGCGATCCGCGGATGGCGGCGATCGGCGATGTCGACGAGGCGAACAGCGCGATCGGCGTCGCGCGCGCCGCGATCGGCCCGGGCAGCTTCAGCGACATGCTGGCGCGCATCCAGAACGACCTGTTCGATCTCGGCGCCGATCTCGCCACGCCGATCGAGATTGCGGGCGCGCTGCGCATCCTGCCGGCGCAGACCGACTGGATCGAGGCGAGGATCGATCATCTCAACGCCGCGCTCGAACCGCTGACCAGCTTCATCCTGCCCGCGGGCGATCCTGCGGCTGCCGCGCTCCACCTCGCGCGTGCCGTGGTGCGGCGTGCGGAGCGGTCGGCGGTCGGGGCGGGGCTCAGCGTCGGTCTTTCGCCCGATGCTCTTGCCTATCTCAACCGGCTCTCCGATCTTTTGTTCGTCGCGGCGCGCGCGGTGAACCAAAATGGGGGCGGTGACGTTCTTTGGGTCCCCGGCGCGTCGCGCTGAGCGGCATTTCTCCGGCTTGACGATCGGCGGAGCGCCGGGCTAGGAGAACAAAATGCGAACGATGGCCGAGAGGGCGCACGCCGCCGCGCCGCTGGAGCAGCGCTTTGCCCGCGTGCGTGGGCTGAGCGTCGCGCTCGTCGCGCCGCTGTCGGATGCCGATGCGACGATTCAGTCGATGGACGATGCGTCGCCCGCCAAATGGCATCTCGCGCACACGACCTGGTTCCTCGAAACCTTCGTGCTGCGCGATTTCGTGTCCGATTATGCGCTGTTCGACGCCGACTGGCCGTTTCTGTTCAACAGCTATTATGAGGCGGAGGGCGCGCGCCATGCCCGCCCGATGCGCGGGCTGTTGTCGCGGCCATCGCTGGCGCAGATCCTCGACTATCGTGCCGCGGTGGACGAAGCGGTGCTGGCGGCGCTGCCGACGCTTCCGGAGGCTGCACGCGCGCTGGTGACGCTGGGGATGCATCATGAGGAGCAGCATCAGGAGTTGCTGCTGACAGACATCCTTCATCACTTCTCAGTAAATCCTTTAGAATCAGCGATTTGGTCTGCGCCGGCCAAGGTCCCCGTGGCGATGCCCGGCCCGATCGGCTGGATCGAGGGGGTATCGGGCGAGGTCGAGATCGGTGCCTCGGGTGCCTCAACTTCATCAACTTCGCCCGATTTCGCCTTCGATTGCGAAGGCCCCCGCCACCGCGCGCTGCTCCATCCCCACGCGCTGGCGGACCGCACCGTCACCAATGGCGAATGGGCCGCGTTCATCGCCGATGGCGGCTATGCCGATCCGCGCCACTGGCTGTCCGACGGCTGGAGCTGGGTCCAGGCGCAGGGCATCACCGCCCCGCTCTACTGGCGCCGCGAGGAGGGCGGGTGGAGCCGCTTCGGGCTCGACGGACGCCGCGCGATCGATCCCGCCGCGCCGGTGACGCATGTCAGCCTGTATGAGGCCGACGCCTATGCCAGCTGGGCGGGCGCCCGTCTGCCCACCGAATTCGAATGGGAAGCGGCGGCGGCGGCGCACGATCCGCTGGCCGGCAACCAGCTCGATGCCGCCGGCCCGGTCGAACCGCGCCCCTCGCTGGGCGGCCCGGCGTTCTTCGGCGATGTCTGGGAATGGACCGGCAGCGCCTATCGCCCCTATCCCGGCTTCCGCGCGGTCGAGGGCGCGGTGGGCGAATACAACGGAAAATTCATGTCGGGCCAGTTCGTGCTGCGCGGCGGATCGTGCGCCACCCCGCGCGGGCATGTCCGCGCCGCGTACCGCAATTTCTTCTACCCGCACCAGCGCTGGCAGTTCACCGGCGTGCGGCTCGCAAAGGATATTTGAGATGCTCAAGCCGGAAGTCGAGGATGGCCAGGCGAGCCTCGCCGATCCCAATTTCCGCCGCGACGTGCTCGACGGGCTCGCCGCCCGCCCGCGCGCGATCCCGGCGCGCTGGTTCTATGATCGCCGGGGGTCGGAACTGTTCGAGGCGATCACCGACCTGCCCGAATATTACCCGACTCGCACCGAAACCGCGCTGCTGCGCCAGATCGGGCCCGAGCTTGCCGGGCTGTCGGCGCCGGCGGCGGCGGTGGTCGAGTTCGGCTCGGGCTCCTCGGCCAAGACGCCGATCGTGCTGCGCGCGATCGATGCGGGCGCCTATGTGCCGATAGACATTTCGGGCGACTTCCTCCGCCAGTCGGCGGGAGAGCTGTCGCAGGGGTTTCCGGGGCTGCCGGTCTATCCGGTCGAAGCCGATTTCCTGCGCCCCGTGCCGCTCCCGCCGCAGGTCGCCGACATGCCCAAGCTGGGCTTCTTCCCCGGATCGACGATCGGCAACATGAACGCGTGGCACGCCGTCGACCTGCTCCGGGCGATGCGCGAATGGCTAGGCAAGGGCGCGCGGCTGCTGATCGGGATGGACCGAGTCAAGCCGGTCGAGACGCTGGTCGCCGCCTATGATGATGCGCATGGCGTAACGGCGGCGTTCAACCTCAACCTGCTGGAGCGGATCAACCGCGAGTTGCGCGGGACGATCCCCGTCGACGCCTTTCGCCACCACGCGCTCTGGAACGCGGGCGCCGCGCGGATCGAGATGCATCTGGAGGCACAGCGCGACGTCGATTTCGCGGTCGATGGCCGCGGCTTCGCGATGGCGGCGGGGGAGACGATCCACACCGAGAACAGCCATAAATATGGGCCGAACGGCGCGCGCCAGCTCCTGCGCGGCGGCGGCTGGACCCCAATCGCCGAATGGACCGATCCGCAGGACTGGTTCGCGCTGATCCTGTGCGAGGCCCAGCCGCTGCGCCGCGCACCCTAGCCGCAGCGCGCTTCGGACGTTACGGGCGGGGACGAAGGAGACGAGCGATGCAGACGGTGGGCGTGATCGGTGCGGGGCAAATGGGCGCGGGGATCGCGCAGGTCTCGGCACAGGCGGGCTATCGCGTGCTGCTCTCGGACGTCGACCAGGCACGCGCCGAGGCGGGCAAGGCGGGGATCGCCAAGCAGCTCGCGCGCGCCGTCGAGAAGGAAAAGATCACCGCCGCCGATGCCGAGGCGGCGCTCGCCCGGATCGAGCCGGTGGCGGACGTCTCCGCCATGGCCCCCTGCGAACTGGTGATCGAGGCGGCGACCGAGCGCGAAGCCGTCAAGCGCCAGATTTTCGAGGCAGTGGGCAAGGTGCTGGGCGCCGACGCGATCCTGGCGAGCAATACCTCGTCGATCCCGATCACCCGGCTGGCGCAGGCATCGCCCGATCCGGCGCGGTTCATGGGGGTGCATTTCTTCAACCCGGTGCCCGTGATGGGGCTGATCGAGCTGATCCGCGGCCTTGCGACTTCAGACGCGACGGTGGCGGCGGTCGAGGCGTTCGGCCAGTCGCTGGGCAAGCGTATCGTTCACGCCAATGACGCGCCGGGGTTCATCGTCAACCGCGTGCTGATGCCGATGCTCAACGAGGCGTGCTTCGCGCTGGGCGAGGGCGTGGCGACGATTTCCGATATCGATGCGGCGTGCCAGCTTGGGCTCAACCACCCGATGGGCCCGTTCACGCTGGCCGACTTTATCGGGCTCGACACCTGCCTGGAGATCACCCGCGTCCTGTTCGAAGGCACCGGCGACCCCAAATTCCGGCCTGCGCCGCTGCTCGTCAAATATGTCGAGGCAGGCTGGTTTGGCCGCAAGACCAAGCGCGGCTTCTACGATTATTCGGGGCCGGAGCCGGTGCCGACGCGCTGAGCGCGAGTCACGCCGGGACGCACATCGCAGTCTGACGCTCGAGCGCCCATTGCGCCAGCGTGTCGAACGGGATTGCGGCGTGAAAGGCGATCCCGGCGCGGCCGTTGCGCGTCCAGACCACGGCGCCGGTCCGCGGCGCCATCCCGCCGACGCCGATCGTCACGTCGTCGCCGGGGCGTAGCCGCTGCGCCTCGACCTTGGCCCCGCCCTGCGACACGTCGAGCAACTGCACCGCCTCGCGCGTCGATCCCACGACCAGGCTGGCGTCGCAGGGCAGGGTGACGCGGGGCATCCGCTGGACCCAGTGGCTGGCGACCTTGTGCGGGCCGTTGAGCACTTCGCCAACGTCGATCCGCGCATCGAACTGCACGCCGATCCGCCCCTCGTGCGTCCAGGCGACCCGCCCGGCGAGCATATGGCCCGATCGCATCTCGACGACGACGCGGGTCTCGACGGGAATCGCGGTCCCGACCTTCGCCATCATCCCGCCGGGTGACAGGTTGCGGATCAGGCACAGCCCCTGGATTCCGTCCCAATGGAGGATGGCGGACCGGAAGACGGTCAGCTTCGATCTTTGGTCCGCGCGGCGCTCGCTGGCGGTTTGCGGCGCCCGCGCCGGCACGGGCACCAGTTTCTGCGGCACCGCCCGCGGCGCCTGCACCTGCGCCAGCCGCGCACAGGCCGTCTGGAGCGTCGCCGACAGCGGGGTGCTCGCCCCCGGGATCGGGAACGCCGCGATCAGGCATTCGCGGAGCCACGCGATCGGGTCTTCGGGCTCGACGTCCGTCGCGCTCGGCTCCGGGTTCAAGGGGACTACAGTACGCGTCATGGTTACGCTCCCGCCTACGAACGCGAGGAGGCATGCAGTGCGGAAAGGCGTGCGGATTGCGCAGATCCCTCCCGCAGACGGCAAGCGCGACCCGCTCCCCATCTGATGGCCGCCGCCGTGGCGCCGACCGGCACGTCATCGTGCTCCGAACCCGAGCGAGTAGCGGCGCCCGGTAAATTAAGGGTAGGCAGATTGCGCTAACGCCGGGTTAGGGAAGCAGCAGCCCCGCCAGCGCCGCGCTCATCAGGTTGGCCAGGCTGCCCGCGATCAGGGCGCGGACGCCCAGCTTGGCGATCATCGCCCGCTGGTTGGGCGCCAGGCTGCCGGTCGCGGCCATCTGGATCGCAATCGAGCTGAAATTGGCGAAGCCGCACAGCGAGAAGGTGACGATGGCACGGGTTCGCGGCGCCAGGTCGGTCATGGTGCCCAGGTCGATGAACGCGACGAACTCGTTGAGCACCAGCTTGGTCCCGAACAGCCCGCCCGCCGCCGCCGCCTCGTGCCACGAGATGCCGAGCAGATACATGATCGGCGCGAAAATGGTGCCGATGATCTTCTGGAAGCTGAGGTCGGTCAGATAGGCCTGCGCCCAGCCATGCACGCCCGGCCCGAAATTGGCCGACAGCGCCACGAGCCAGTTACCGACGCCGCCCAGCAGCCCGTTGGCGAGCGCGACGAGCGCCACGAACGCCAATACCATCGCGCCGACGGCGACGGCGATCTTGACGCCGGTGGAGGCGCCCATCGCGGCGGCCATGATCAGGTTCGCGGCGCGTTCCTCCTCCAGATCATGCTCGGCGACGCGGATCAGCTCCTCCTCGGGATCGTCGCCCAGCGGCAGCGCGCCGTCGGTCGGGACCAGGTCGTCGGGCATGATGATCTTGGCCATCAGCAAGCCCCCCGGCGCCGCCATGAACGACGCGGCGAGCAGATAGGGCAGCGATGCCGGGCCGAGCAGGCTGGCATAGGCCGCAAGGATCGTCCCCGCGACGCCGGCCATGCCGACGCTCATCACCGCGAAGAGTTGCGGCGGGGTGAGCCGCGCCAGATAGGGGCGGATGACGAGCGGCGATTCGCTCTGCCCGACGAAGATGTTCGCCGCCGCGCACAGCGATTCGACCTTGGTCGTGCCGACAACCTTCTCGATCGCGCCGCCGATCCAGCGGATCACGAACTGCATGACCCCCAGATGATAGAGGATCGACACGAGCGCAGCGAAGAAGATGATCACCGGCAGCGCCGAGATGGCGAAGCTCTGCCCGCCCAGTTCGGGACGGGCGAGCGGCCCGAACAGGAAGCTGGTGCCCGCCGCGGCATAGCCCAAAAGCGCCGACACGCCGTTCGACATGGTGTGCAGCGCCGCCTGTCCCCAGCCGGTCCGCAGCACGAGGACCGCAATCCCGGCCTGCAGCGCAAAGGCGGCGCCGACGACCCGCAACCGGATGGCGCGCTTGTTCGACGAAAGCACGAAGGCGATGGCGAGAATCGCCAGCACGCCAAAGATGCCGATCGGAAAATGACTCAACAGCTCGCCCCCGCAAACGCGCAACGCAAAGCGTGAAGCATACACGCGCCGCCCGAAGGGGCTAGCGAAAACCCCTGCGATGTCGTTAGCATCGCTCGATGGACATTCACCGCTCCGCGATCTCGCGTTCGCTTTTCGCCCTGTCGGTCTTTTACGGGGGTATGGTCTGCATCGCCGGCGTGCTCGGCAACAAGCAGGTTTCGCTGGGTCCGGTGTCGGAGATCGGCAATTGGGTAGGTGTCGGGCCGCTTGCGGTCGAGGCGGGGATATTCGCGTTTCTCATGCTCGTCGCGGTATCCAGCGCCGTCGCCGAACTCCACGGCCAGGCCACCGCGAACACGCTGGTGCGCTTTGGTTTCGTGCCGTTGCTGATGGCGATGGCGCTGTCGTGGCTGGTCTGGGTCCTGCCGCCCTCGCCCAAGATGCAGCCCGAATATCGCGATTCGATCCAGTTGATCCTGGGGACGACCGGGCGCATCTGGGCGGCGGGGATCATCGCCTATGGCGTGTCGCAGACGCTCAACGTCACGATCTTCAGCGCGCTGAAGTCCGGCCAGGGCAAGCTGTTGTGGCTGCGCGCGGTGATCGCCGGGGTGCTCAGCCAGATCGTCGATACGCTGATTTTCGTCACGATCGCCTTCTCCGGCGATTTCCCGATCGGCCCGCTGCTGGTCGGGCAGATGCTGGCGAAGGTCGTGCTGTCGATCGTGCTGGTGCCGCCGCTGATCTATGTCTTCGTCGCGATCGGTCGCGCGCTGGACGGGCGGCGTTCGCTCTAGCAACATTGCGATAAGCGTGCGCCGCGCCTAGATGCCGCGCATGACCGACAATGCCCCCGCGCCGGCGATGCTCGCCAAGGCCGAAACGCTCATCGAGGCGCTGCCCTATCTCCAGCGCTATGCGGGGGCGACCTTCGTCGTCAAATATGGCGGGCACGCGATGGGCGATCCCGAGCTGCAACGCGATTTCGCCGAGGACGTGGTGCTGCTCAAGGCGATCGGGATCAACCCGATCGTCGTCCATGGCGGCGGGCCGCAGATCGGCGCGATGCTCAAGCGGCTGGGCGTCGAATCGCAGTTCGTCGGGGGCCTGCGCGTCACCGATGCGGAGACTGCGCGGATCGCCGAAATGGTGCTGGCGGGTTCGATCAACAAGGAAATCGTCGGCTGGATCGGCCAGGCGGGCGGGCGCGCCGTGGGGATTTCGGGCAAGGACGCCAACCTCGTCACCGCGCGCAAGATCGAGGGACGCGACCCGGACAAGCTCCAGGGGATCGAGCGGCACGTGGACCTGGGCTTTGTCGGCGAGCCGGTGGCGGTCGATCCCGCGCTGCTCAATTCGCTGGCGGCACAGGGCTTCATCCCCGTGGTTGCGCCGATCGCGCTGGGCGCCGATGGGCATACCTATAACATCAATGCCGATACCATGGCGGGCGCGATCGCCGCGGCATGCGGTGCCTCGCGCTTCTTCCTGCTGACCGACGTGGCGGGGGTGCTCGACAAGTCGGGCGAACTGATGACCGATCTCGATCCCGCAGGAATCGCGGCGCTGCGCGACGACGGGACGATTTCGGGGGGCATGATCCCCAAGGTCGAGACCTGCGTCGCCGCAGTCGAGGCCGGAGTCGACGCCGCGGTGATCCTCGACGGGCGCATCCCGCACGCGATGCTGCTGGAAATCTTCACCCGGCGCGGCGCGGGCACGCTGGTCCACGCCTGAGGCGCCGCTTGGGCTTTTCGCCCGGCGGGCTTATCTAGCATCGGATGCGCCGTTCGCCGGCGCACCGGATTTTTTCGGAGAGACCCTTGGCCATCCTGATCATGCTGCTCCAGATCGTCAGCTTCCTGCTCACGATCTTTACCTTCGTCATCGTGATCCAGGCGATCATGTCGTGGCTGCTCGCGTTCAACGTGATCAATTTGTACAATGATTTCGTGCGTGGCGTGTGGAACGGGCTGCGCGTCGTGACCGAGCCGGTCTATCGCCCGATCCGCCGCATCCTCCCCGATTTCGGCGCGCTCGACATCTCGCCGCTGATCGTGCTGCTGATCCTGTATATCCTCAACAACATCGTCATTCCGACGCTGATCATACAGATCGTCAGCGCGGGTTATTGATCGCGATGCCCGCGTGGCGCGAAGCGGCGGGCGGGATCGAGATTGCGGTGCGGGTGACGCCGCGCGCGTCGAAGGACGTGCTGGCGGCGGGCACCGCGGACCATTTCGCCGCCCGGCTCGCCGCCCCGCCGGTGGAGGGTGCGGCCAATGCCGCGCTGGTGCCGCTGGTGGCCAAGACATTCCGCGTGGCGAAGCGCGACGTGACGCTGATCGCGGGCGAGACCGCCCGGCTCAAGCGGCTTCGTATCGCAGGCGATACGGCAATGCTGGCGGGAATCGCCGCCAGCCTCTATGGGGCGACCCCATGAGCGCAGAATTGATCGACGGTAAGGCATTCGCAGCCGGGCTTCGCGCCCGCATCGCGGAACAGGTCCCCGCTTTCCGGGCAGCGGCGGGGCGTGCCCCCGGGCTGGCGGTGGTGCTGGTGGGCGAGGACCCGGCGTCCGCCGTCTATGTCCGCAGCAAGGGGCGGATGACGCGCGAGGCGGGTATGGAGAGCTTCGAGCATAAGCTTCCCGCCGACACGCCCCAGGACGATCTGGTCGCGCTGGTCGACCGGCTGAATGCTGATCCCGCGGTCGACGGCATCCTCGTCCAGTTGCCGCTGCCCCGCCATATCGACGAACAGGCGGTGCTGACCCGGATCAGCCCAGACAAGGATGTCGACGGCTTTCACCCGGTCAATGCCGGGCGGCTGGTGACGGGGCTGGAGGGCTTCGTGCCCTGTACGCCGCTGGGCTGCCTGATGCTGCTGGAGGACCGGCTGGGCGATTTGTCGGGGCTCGACGCGGTGGTGATCGGGCGGTCGAACATCGTCGGCAAGCCGATGGCGGCGCTGCTGACGGCGAAGAGCTGCACCGTTACGCTCGTCCATTCGCGCACGCGCAATTTGCCGCATTATCTGGCGCATGCCGATATCGTCGTCGCGGCGGTCGGGCGTCCGCATTTCGTGCAGGGCGACTGGCTGAAGCCGGGTGCGACGGTGATCGACGTGGGGATCAACCGCACCGATGCCGGGCTGGTCGGCGATGTCGATTTCGACAGCGCGGCGAGCGTCGCGGGGTCGATCACGCCGGTGCCGGGCGGAGTCGGGCCGATGACGATCGCGGTGCTGCTGCGCAACACGCTGGTCGCCGCGCATCGCAATGCCGGCGTGCCGCTGGCGGCGGACATCTGAGGACAATTAGGGGAGGGGCGCGGGCATGATCGAGCTGTTCATATCGGCGTTCGTCACCTTCTTCGTGGTGATCGATCCGCCCGGCTGCGCGCCGATCTTTGCGGGGCTCACCACGGGGACGAGCGCGGTGCATCGCCGGGCGATGGCGGTGCGCGCGGTGGTCGTCGCGGCGATCATCCTGTTCGGCTTCGCACTGTTCGGCGAGGCGCTGCTGCGTGCGCTGGGGATCAGCCTGAACGCCTTCAAGATCGCGGGCGGGATCATGCTGTTCCTGATCGCGCTGGAAATGGTGTTCGAGAAGCGCACCGAGCGGCGCGAGGAACGCGCCGAGAAGGTCCGGGCGGCGGAGCCTGCCGATATTTCCATCTTCCCGATGGCGATGCCGATGATCGCCGGGCCGGGATCGATCGCGTCCGCGATGCTGCTGATGTCGCAGAACAACGGGATCGAGCGGGCCTCGGTGGTGCTCGCGGCGATGGCGGCGATCCTGTTGCTGACGCTCGTCGCGCTGCTTGCCGCCGGGCCGATCATGCGCGTCGTCGGCGCGAAGATCGAGGCGGTCGTTTCGCGGCTGCTCGGCGTGCTGCTGGGCGCGCTGGCCGTGCAGTTCGTGATCGACGGGATCAGGGCCGCGCTGGTCGCGGGGCGGGCGGTTTCGGGCTGACCGGCGCGCGGTCGCTCCGCGGATCATTTGGCAGGTCGTAGCGGATGCGCCACAGCCTGAGCGGCGAATTGGCGGGGAGCGGCATCGGCTCCAGCCAGCGCGGCACCTGTCCGCGATAGAGCTGGCCGAAGAACCCCTGCGGCGCGCGGGCGCGGTACACGGTGGTTTCCGACATGTCGGGGCAGGTCAGCAGATAGGTCGCCTTGTGCCGCGCCGCGATCGCGCGGAAGCCGCTGGCCGGGCCGGTAAAGGCATGGTGGACGTCGAGGATCGCCGCGCCGTTGCGGTGATAGGGGCCCGCGACGCCATTGTGATGCGTCAGCACGATCAGGCGCGGGCCCAGGTCGACATGGGTGAACATCGTCGCGGGCGCGAAGGCGTTGAGCGGGCGGAGCGACGACATGCGCGCGCAGGCCGAATTGGCCTTTGCCACCTTGTCGGGGGTGCCGCCGCCCTTGCCGCCCTTTGCGACGGGCAGATAGGGGAGGGCGAGCCCGGCGAAGAGCCCCGAGACGAGCAGGAACGCCGCCGCCGAGCCCAGCACGCGGACCAGCATCCATTTGCGCCCGAGGAACCATGGCACGACGACCCATACCAGCGCGACGGCGCCCGGTACGCTCAGCATCTGCGCGGCGGGTCCGGCCCGGATCTGCCAGAGCAGCATCGCGGCGGCGAAGGCGGTGAACAAGGCGATCGTTGCCCACACAACGGCACTCGCGCTGCCCCGCGCGCGCCACGTCGCCACCAAAGCGCCAAGGATGCCGATGACCGGCAGCACCGCGATTGGAAAAGCGGTTTTGAGTGGTTGGCGATATATCGGACGCGCCTCGCGGACATTGTTCAGCCAGGTCTGCGCGAGCTCGTCGGAGACTTGTTCGGGGCGCCCCAGGCATTGCGGGAAGAGCAGCACGAACCCCGCGACGATCACAGCGCCCGCCGCTCCCGCCAGCGCCAGCCGCACCCAGCGCGAACGCAGCGGCGCCAGCGACAGCGCGAACAGCAGCGCCCCCGCCACCACCATCACGCTCAGCCACACCGGCGTCAGCGCGTCGCAGCGCAGCACCTGGTTCGCGTTCGACGCGAAGATCGCGAAGCCCAGCGCCGATCCGCCCGCGAGCGTCAGCCCATAGGCGCGCAGCCGCGCGGCATCGCCCGCATCCCATACCCAGCGCAGTGCGAGGATCGCTCCCGCCATCGCGCAATAGGGCAGCATCTCCAGCCCGATCGTCAGCGACAGCGCGCTGGCGATGCCCACCACCGCGCCGCCGCGCGCCCGCGCCGGATCGGCCATCCCCGCGACGGTCATCGCGAGGCAGGCGAGCTGCCAGCCATGATGGTCGATCCGCATCGGCGCGTACATCATCAGCGTCGAGGCGCAGCCGAGCAGCACGATGATCGCCAGCGGCCAGCTGAACGGCGCGACCAGCCGCCTTACGGTGAGCGACAGCCCGCTCATCGTGATCGCGAGCGGCAGCAGCGGCGCGATCCCGCATGCCCATTTCTCCGCCGCCGCGGTCCCGATAAACGGCTTGAGCAGCAGGATCAGCCCGGCGATCGGCAAGTCGACAAAGCGCGACCAGTGGATGTCGAACCCGCCCAGCGCGGGATCGAGCCGATATTGGCGCAGATCATACCAGCCCTGTCCGGCGAGCAGCGCACGGACCTGCATCAGCCGCATATTGTCGTCGGTGTCGCTGAGCACCAGCCAATGGATGTTGCCCTGCCGCTGGACCAGGAACCACGCGACGACGCACGCCCAGGCCACGAGCATCCAGGCCAGCCAATGCCGGTCGAGTTCCTTGTCGAGGCGGAAACCGCCGATCGGCTTTAGCTGCAAAATGGCTTTCCTCGCTCTGCCGGGGGCATTAGGGCGGCAAGAGGCGCAAGGGCAAGCATCAGTGACAGCAATTCTTCGGCGAGTGGACGCGATGCGGGCAAGCGGGCTGCTCGGCCAGTTGATCCGTTTCGGGATCGCGGGCGGGCTTTCCACAATCGTGTACGCCGCCGCCTATTGGCCGCTGGCGACCTTTGTCATCCACCCGGTCGCCGCGTCGCTGGTCGGCTTTGTGTGCGCCGTGATCTTTGGCTATTTCATGCACAGCGCGTGGAGCTTCAAGGGGCATGGCGCGGATACCCGCAGCCTCAAGACCCAGTCGAAATTCTTCGCGGTCCAGTCGCTCAGCATGGTGCTGAATGCGGGATTCACCTGGCTGCTGACCGGCCCGCTGGTGCATGGTCCGACCTGGTGGCCGCTCGTTCCCGCGGTTTGCGTGACGCCGCTTGCCACCTTCTGGCTCAACCGCCGATTGGTATTTAGCTGAAATGGCCGAAATCTGATGGATCGCGTAGTTTACGACCGCATGGCCGCGCATGACACCACGCATTGGTGGTACCGCGCGCGCCGCGAAATCCTGTCCGATTATCTGGAGCGCTGGGGCGGGTTGCCGCAGGGCGCGCGCATCCTCGAGATCGGCTGCGGCACCGGGCATAATCTGCCGATGCTCGCGCAGTTCGGCGAGGTCGACGCGATCGAGATCGACGAGACCGCGCGCACCTTTGCCAGCGAGCGGCTGGGCAAGCCGGTGGGATCGTCGCCGCTGCCCGAACTGACGGGGGTCGAGCCGGGGAGCTATGATCTGGTCGCGGTGCTCGACGTGGTCGAGCATGTCGAGGACGATGTCGCGGCGCTGAAGGCGATGGCGACCGCGCTCAAGCCCGGCGGCAAGATCCTGATCACCGTGCCTGCGCACCAATGGATGTGGAGCGCGCATGACGTGGTGAACCACCATAAGCGCCGCTATTCGAAGGCGACGTTGGTCGCGGCGCTCGACAAGGCGGGGCTGGCGCATCGCAAGCTGGGCTGGTTCAATTCGCTGCTGTTCCCCGCCGCGGTCGCCGCGCGGATCGCGGGCAAGCTGACCGGCAAGGACGACAGCGACGATTCGCCGCCGCCGCGCGCGCTGAATGCGGTGTTCGAGAAGATATTCGGGCTGGAGCGGCATCTGGTCGGGCGGGTGCCGTTGCCGCCGGGGCTGTCGCTGATCGTGCTGGCGTCGCCGAAGGGCTGAGGTCACCCTCACCCTTCCGGCGCTTCGCGCCTCCCTCCCTCTCCCAACGGGAGAGAGATAGTTACTCCGCCGCGTCGCTCCGCACGGCCTGGGGCGAGACGCTCACCGCGCCCGAATCCTCGAAGCGATAGCCGAGTGAGGCGTGGCCGCGTACTGGCCCCGCGACATCGGCGACCAGATAGAGCGGGCGCCGCTTCGATTCGACATAGAGGCGGCCGAGATATTCGCCGATCATCCCCAGCACGAACATCTGCACCGCGCCGAGCACGACGACGACGAGCATCAGCGAGGTCCAGCCCTGAATCGCCTGCCCCAGCAGCCAGGCGACAACGATGTACAGCACCAGCAGCACCGACGCGGCGGTGAGCAGCAGCCCGACATGGCTGGCGAAGCGCAGCGGCGCAGTGGAGAAGCCGGTGATCGCGTCGAGCGCGAAGCGGATCATCTTGGCGAGCGGATATTTGCTCTCGCCCGCATGGCGCTCGTGCCGGTCATAGACGAAGGGCACCTGGCGGAAGCCGATCCACGCGACCATGCCGCGGATGAAGCGCGCCTGTTCGGGCAGCGACAGGAACGCATCGAGCGCGCGGCGGCTCATCAGCCGGAAATCGCCGGTGTCGAGCGGGATCGGCGTGTCGGTGATCCGGTCGAGCGCGCGGTAGAAGATCGCGGCGGTCAGCTTCTTGAAGATGCTCTCGCCTTCGCGCTTGCGGCGGACGGCATAGACCACGTCGGCGCCCTGCGCCGCCATCGCCGCGCGCATGTCGGCCAGCAATTCGGGGGGGTCCTGCAAGTCGGCGTCGATGATCAGGATCTGCTGCCCCGCGCACAGATCGAGCCCGGCGGTCAGCGCAAGCTGATGGCCGTGGTTGCGCGAGAGGTTGATCGCGACGAGGTGCGGGTCGCCGGCACTCAGCCGCTGCATCACCGGCCAGCTCGCGTCCTTCGACCCGTCGTTGATCAGGACGATTTCGAAACTGTCCCCCACCGCCGCGCGCGCCGCCGCGGAAACGCGGGCATGCAGCGTTTCGAGGCAGGCCTCTTCATTGTAGCAGGGGATGACGACGGAAAGCGCAAGGCGGTTCATGGGGCGCGTGTCTAGCGCGCCGCCGCGGCGGCGTCACATGGAAAAGCGGCTACGCGCTCAGGCCCGCTCGGCCGAACTGACCATGTCGGCGGCGCGCAACGCGGCGAGCAGCTTCATCAGATGCGCGGCGTTGCGGACTTCGAGGTCGATCGTGTTGGTGTGGAAGGTGGTATCGCGATTGTCGAGCCGGATGCCCAGGATGTTCGCCTTGTGCTGGCCGATCAGCGTGGCGATCGCGCCCAGCGCGCCGGGTTCGTTCTTGAGCGTCACCGCGATCCGCGCGACCCCGCCCTCGGCCTTGTTCCCCCAGGTCAGGTCTACCCAGTCGTCCTCGTCGGTGTCGGCGAGGGTGGCGCAGTCGATTGCATGGACTTCGATCGGTTCACCCTGACGGCGCAGCCCGACGATGCGGTCGCCGGGAACCGGGCGGCAATCCTCGGACAGCACGAAGGCGACGCCGGGAGTCAGCCCCTTGATGTCGATCGCCTGGATCTGAGTGGGCATCTCATGATCGGTGCCCAGTGCCGAACCCGGCATGATCGCCTCCATCACCTGGCCGTCGGTGAGCTGGCGCCGGGCGATCGCCTCCATCAGCGCATCCTCGTCCGACAGTTTGAGCCGCCGCAGCGCGTCGCGCAGCGCCTCGGCCCCGGCGGGGGTGGGCAGCCGCTGGAGGATATTTTCGTACAGCTTGCGCCCGAGGCTCAGCGTCTCGTCGCGCTCCTTGTGGCGGATGTGGCGGCGGATCGACGCGCGCGCCTTGCCGGTGATCGCGAAGTTGAGCCAGTTCGCCTGCGGCTCCTGCGCCTTGGAGCGCAGGATCGAGACCTGGTCGCCTTGCGCGATTTCGGTGCGCAGCGGCACGACGCGGCCATTGATCTTGGCGCCCACTGCCTGATCGCCCAGATTGGAATGCACCGCATAGGCGAAATCGACCGGCGTCGCGCCCTTCGGCAACTGGATCAGCTCGCCCTTCGGCGTGAAGGCGAAGATCCGATCCTGGTACATCGCCATGCGGGTATGTTCGAGCAGCTCCTCGGGGCTTTCGGCATGTTCGAGGATTTCGATCAGGTCGCGAATCCAGCTGACCTGGGTATCGGGGCGCACCGCGTCCTGTTTATACGCCCAATGCGCCGCCAGCCCATATTCGGCCTGGGCATGCATGTCGCCGGTGCGGATCTGGATTTCGATCCGCATATTCTCGGCATGGATCACGCTGGTGTGGAGCGAGCGATAGCCGTTGCGCTTCGGGGTCGAGATATAATCCTTGAACCGCCCCGGCACCATCGGCCAGCGGCGGTGGATCGAACCCAGCGCGCGGTAGCATTCCTCCTCGGTCTTGACGATCGCGCGAAACGCCATGATGTCGCTGAGCTGTTCGAGGCTGACATGCCGCTCGGACATCTTCTTCCAGATCGAATAGGGATGCTTTTCGCGCCCCGAAACCTCCGCATCGATCCCGCCGCGCGCGAGCAGCAGCTTCAGCCCCGAGGCGATCTTGGCGATGCGGTCCTCGCCCTCGATCTTGAGGTTGTCGAGCCGGCGGGTGATCGATTCATACGCCTCGGGCTCGAGCTCCTTGAAGGCGAGGCTCTGCATCTCCTTCATGAACTCGTACATGCCGATCCGCTCGGCGAGCGGGGCGTAGATGTCCATCGTCTCGCGCGCGATGCGCTTGCGCTTGTCCGGATTCTTGATGTGATGGAGCGTGCGCATATTGTGCAGCCGGTCGGCCAGCTTGACCAGCAGCACGCGGATGTCGTCGGACATCGCCAGCAGGAATTTGCGCAGATTCTCGGCGGCGCGCTCGCTCTCGGTCTGCGCCTCGATCTTCGAAAGCTTGGTGACGCCGTCCACCATCCGCGCGACATTGTCGCCGAACAGCCGCTGGATGTCCTCCGGCGTGGCGACGGTATCCTCGATCGTGTCGTGGAGGATCGCAGTCGCGATCGTCTCCGCATCGAGATGCAGGTCGGTCAGGATGCCGGCCACTTCGATCGGGTGGCTGAAATAGGGGTCGCCCGATGCGCGCTTCTGCGAGCCATGGGCGTTCACCGAGAACACGTAAGCGCGGTTGAGCAACGCTTCATCGGCATCGGGGTCGTAGGAGAGGACCCGGTCTACAAGTTCATATTGACGCAGCACGGTCCCTAAATGGGGCCCCGTGCCGCGCATATGCAACGATTTAGTGGGATCAGCGGGCCTTGGCGTTGCACTTTGCCAGCGCATCGGCATCGAAATCCGCCCCATTGGCGCGGAATGCGGTCAGCGTGCCGACTTCGCGGGCGACCAGTTCGCACATGATCGGGTCGCGGGCATTGGCCTTCGACGCGACGCACACGCCGTCGCCGCACTTCCACACGGTCGAGCGCGTGACGAGGCTGTTCTTGGCGGGCGCCGAGGCGGGGGTTGCGGCATAATAGCCGCGGGCGGTCTGGGCGATGCCGGTGGCGGGCGCGAGCGCCAGCATTGCCGCGGCCAGTGCGGCCGCGCCTTGGAAGCGGGTCATGTCGTCCTCCTGAAAGCGTTTCTCGTGCAATCAAGTTGCGAAACGCTACCTAATTGACATCAGGGTAAGTTGCAAGCAGAAACTATTGCTGCGTTGCAAAATCTTAGCCCGTTCCGCCGGGCGGCAAAGTGCGTTAGGATCGCCGGCTATGGGTAATGGACTGCGAGAATCGCTGTGCGAGCTGGCCGCCGTCTGCAGCCTTCCGGCGGCGCTGGAGGCGATGGGCGAGCGCTGGTCTTTCCTGATCCTGCGCGGGTCGTTCAACGGGCTGCACCATTTCGAGGAGTTCCAGTCGGAGCTGGGGATTGCGCGCAACATCCTGGCCAATCGGCTCGCGCGGCTGGTGGGACACGGCATCCTCGTGCGGCAACCGTGCGAGGCGGATCGGCGGAAGGTCGAATACCGGCTGACCGACAAGGGCCATGCGCTGCTCCCGACGATGATCGCGCTGCGCCAATGGGGCGAACGCTGGGAGACCTGCGTCCCCGCATCGCCGATCCTGGTCGACGCGCGCGACCACAAGCCGATCGCGCAGATCGCGGTCCACGCGCATGACGGGAGGGTGCTGACCAAGGGCGACTTGCTCTGGGCGCTGCCGGACGAGGTGGTGCGCGATGCGGAGGTGCGGGACGAGGCGGCGGAGTAGCCGAACTTGCCGCGCCTGAGCAATTGTGGCAAAAATGTGCCGTCCCTCAGCGAGGCGGTACAATGGCATTGGGAATACGAGGCACCGCGCTCGGCGTTGTCGCCTTGGCCGCGATGAGCGGCTGTACCCTGGGCTCGCACGATCCGCTGATCGAACAGCCCGAGGTCGTGCCGGGCCTGCTCGACGGCCAATATCAGGGCTATACACTCACCGACCCTGCGGCGTCGCGACATAAGCCGTGGCGCGTGCGTCGGCGCTGCGTGTCGCCGGGTTATGTGTTCGACATTGCGGATTCGGATGACCGTCGGGTCCATCGGGTGCAGCCGATCTATTGCCCCGGTGACGATCGGGCGCCCGTGCCCATGCAGATCGTCCGCGATGGCCCGGGCTACCGGCTGACCGCACCCGACCAGCAACTACGCCTCGAATTCCAGCGGCTGCGGGCCGGTATCTATCTGATGCAGGTCGACGATGCGAAGCGCGGAGGGCTTCGCTACGGCTATGCACTGGCCCGCGAAGCCCCCGGTGGGATCGATCTGGCGCTGCTGCCCTGTGACAGCTTTCCCCACCTGGAATCGGTGCGCGAGACTTCTGCTTCCAACGTTACAAAGCTCTGCAGGGTGGCCTGAGATCGAAAGGTGGAGCGGGTAACGGGAATCGAACCCGTGTATTCAGCTTGGAAGGCTGCTGTACTACCATTGTACTATACCCGCCCGAGGACCGCCTGCGAGCGATGCGAGGCAAGCCCAGTGCCACGACCGGGCTTTCGGGGTCAACATCGACGTTGCGATTCTGCGGTGCGTTGACGTCAGAACGTCGCAATCGGCTCCCCCAGCGCGCCGCCGGCAAGCTGGCGGGTGAAGCGGTGCATCCACCACGCCACGTCCTGCCGCTCGATATTCGCCATCATCGCCCGCCAGCGCGACTGGCGTTCGGCGAGCGGCATCGCCAGCGCGGCGGCGATCGCATCGGCAATGTCCTCGGCGCTGTGCGGGTTGACGAGCAGCGCCTCGCGCAGCTGTTCCGCGGCGCCCGCGAAGCGCGACAGGATCAGCACGCCGGGGTCGTCGGGGTCCTGCGCCGCTACATATTCCTTCGCGACGAGATTCATCCCGTCGCGCAGCGGCGTCACCAGCCCGACTCGGGCGGCGCGATAGATGCCGGTGAGGCGCGCGTGCGGATAGCCCTGGTTCACGTAGCGGATCGGCACCCAATCGGCGGTGGCATAGGCGCCGTTGATCCGCCCCGACAGCGCCTCCAGCGTCGCGCGAATCTCCTGGTAGCTGCCGACATCGACGCGCGAGGGCGGGGCGATCTGGAGCAGGAAGACCTGCTCGTGCATCTCGGGGTGCGACGCGAGGAAGCGCTCATAGCCGAGAAAGCGTTCCTGCAACCCCTTCGAATAATCGAGCCGCTCGACTCCGACGATCATCGCGCGACCATCGGCGCTCTTGCGCATCGCGTCCTGCATCGTCAGCGCATCTTCGCTCTGCGCGACCTCGGCGAACGCGCGGGCGTCGATGCCGATCGGACAGACCATCGCGGTCACGCGCCGCCCCGCGACATGGAACGCGCCCTGAAGGTCGACCTCCAGCCCCAGCTCGCTGCGGACGTAATCGAGGAACGCCTCCATCGAATCGTGCGACTGGAAGCCGATCACGTCATAAGCGAACAGCGACTTCACGAGCTGCATATGGCTGGGCAAGGTGAGCAGCAGCCGGCGCGGCGGCCAGGGGATGTGGAGGAAAAAGCCGATGCGATTGGTGCATTCGCGTCGCCGCAGGCCCAGCCCGAGCGGGATCAGGTGATAGTCGTGCACCCACACCACGTCGTCGGGCTCGATCAGCGGGCGCAGCGTGTCGGCGAAGCGCGCATTGACTCGGGCATAGCCCCCCGCGAAGCTGCGCTCATATTCGGCCAGGTCGATGCGGTAATGGAACAGCGGCCACAGCGTGCGGTTGGCATAGCCGTTATAATATTCCTCGGTATCCTGCGGCTCGAGGTCGATCGTCGCGGTCGTCACGCCCTGGCTCGTCTGATAGTCGATCGCGCCGGTAAAGGTCTCGGTCTCCTCGCCCGACCAGCCGAACCACAGCCCGTCGGTCTCGCGCAGCGCCGCGGCGAGCGCGACGGCGAGCCCGCCCTGGTTGGCGGCGCCCTGGCGCGGCGGCGAAACCCGGTTCGAGACGACGATCAGGCGGCTCATCGGATCGCACTCCACGGCTTGCTGAGCATGCCCGCACAATTGATCAGCCCGACCAGCGAATAGGTTTGCGGGTAATTGCCCCATAATTCGCCGGTCAGCGGGTCGATATCCTCCGACAACAGCCCGGCGGCGGTGCGGCGCGACAGCATCTCCTCGAACAGGGCGCGCGCGTCGGTGAGGCGCCCGGTCGCGTGCAGCGCCTCGATCAGCCAGAAGGTGCAGACGTTGAACGCCGTCTCGGGGAGCCCGAAATCATCCTCGGTGGCATAGCGCAGCATGTGGCTGCCGCGCCGCAGCCCCTGTTCGACGGCCTCCAGCGTGCCGCGAAAGCGCGGGTCATCGGGGGGCAGGAAGCGCAGGTCGAGCAGCTGGATCAGGCTGGCGTCGAGATCGTCGCCGCCAAAGGTCGCGGACAGCCGCTGGGTGTCGGGGCGCCACGCCGACTGCTCGATCGTGGTGCGGATATGCCCCGCCCGATCGAGCCAGAATGCCGCGCGGGCGGCCAGTCCCAGCGCCTGCGCGGCATTGGCCAGCCGATCGCACGCGGCCCAGCACATCGCCACCGAATAGGTGTGGACATGGCTGCGCGTGCGCAATTCCCACAGCCCCGCATCGGGCTTGTCATGGACTTCCCAGGCGCGCTCGCCGATCGCCTCCAGCGCTTCGAAATCGGCGATGCCGCCGACGCGGAACAGCCGCTGGTCGAAAAAGCTCTGGGTGTTCGACAGGACGATCTGGCCATAGGCGTCGTGCTGGACCTGTTCATAGGCCTGGTTGCCAACGCGCACCGGCCTCATGCCGCGATAGCCGGTCAGCCCTGGCGCCTCGCGCTCCTCGATCCGCGCCTCGCCGCCGACGCCGTAGAGTGGCTGGATATGGCCGCCCTTCGCATTATCGATGATGTTGCGCAGATATTCGAGATAGCCTTCGAGCACGTCGAGCGCGCCCAGCCGGTTGAGCGCCTGGACGGTGTAATAGGCGTCCCTGATCCAGCAATAGCGATAGTCCCAGTTGCGCTGCGACCCCGCATGTTCGGGGATCGACGTGGTCAGCGCGGCGACGATCGCGCCGGTTTCCTCGTGCTGGCACAGCTTGAGCGTGATCGCGGCGCGGATCACTGCCGTCTGCCATTCGGGCGGCGTCGCCAGCCCGCGCACCCATTCGTGCCATTCCTGCTCGGTGCGATCCAGCATCGTGTCGAGCGCGGCGCGCAGATCGTCCGAAAAGCTCTCGTCCGGCCCGAGGAAGAAGTGGAGCGGGCGCTCGACGCGGAACAGCCGCTCGTCCTCGACCCAGCCGACCGGAGCCGTGGTGCTCAGCCGCAGCACGGCGCCAGCGAGCAGATAGCGGATATGGTTCGATCCGCGCGTCCTTTCGGCATCGGCCGCGCCCCAGTCGCGCGCGGGGCGCAGCCGGATGCGGATGCGCGGCGATCCGGCGACCGGGCGCACGATCCGCGCAAACGCCACCGGGCGGTACATCCGCCCGTTGCGGCGGAAGCGGGGGCAGAAATCGACGACTTCGATCGCATTGCCCGCGCCATCGGTGTGGCGCGTCACCAGGATCGGGGTGTTGCGCAGATAGTGTTGCTGGGTCTCGACGCAGTCCTCGAGATCGATTTCCCAAAAGCCGCGCGCGCCGTCGCCCGCACGCGGCGCGGCATCGAGCAGCGACGAGAAAGCGGGATCGCCGTCGACGCGGGGCGTGCAGCCCCAGACGAAGCGCCCGGCGCGGTCGACCAGCGCGGACACCTGGCAATTGCCGATCGGCCAGAGATCGAGCGTCGCGGTCATCGCGCCGCCTCGGCCAGCCATGCGCGGACCGCGACGGGATCGCGCAGCGCATAGCGGGCGGCTGTGTCGCGCGGGGGGCCGACCAATATGCCCGCGCCGCCCAGCGCGGCCACGGCTTCGAATGCGGGCTCGTCGGTCAGGTCGTCGCCGACGAACAACGGCACGGTGCCCATCATCTCCGGCCGCTCCATCAGCCGGCGCACGGCATCGCCCTTGTTGCCGCCGGGGACGCGCAGCTCGATCATCCGATTGCCGTCCTGAAGCTGGAGGTCGAGGGTGCGGGCGAGCTCGGCGGCCAGCGCCAGCCCGGGCTCCTCGGCGTCGGGCGCCATGCGATAGTGGAACACCACGCCATAGCTCTTCTCCTCGACCAGCGCGCCGGGGTGCTGCCCGGCGAGCGCGCCGAGGTCGCGCACGGCGCGGTCGAGCGTCGCGGGGCGTTCGGGCCGCGCCATCACGCCGGGCCAGCGATATTCGCCGCCATGGCTGCCCGACAGCGCCAGCGCCTCTGCGGCCGAGCCGAGGATCTCGTCGAGCTGCGCGAGCGAGCGCCCGCTGACCACCGCGACGCGCCCGTCGAGCCGCCTATCGAGCGCCGCGAGCAGACGCAGCAGCGCTGCATCGGCGACGACTGCGTCGGGGCGATCCATCAGCTCGATCAGCGTCCCGTCGACGTCGAGGAACAGGCTTGCGCCCTGGAGCAGCGACAGCGGCGGCTGAAGGAGCATATCGGTCTGGGCAGTAGAAATGGCTGACCCCCGGGGGATGGTTGAACGGCACGGCGCGGCAGGCTGCGGCGCGCTTGCGCGCGCGGCACCCGGTTAGGCAACGGGCCAGCCGTGCTGGGGTTCCGAGCGCGGTGCATGCGCATTGCGCTGCAACAAGATGCGCCGGAAGGAGGATCAGTCCAGGAGAATCGGGTGCTGTCCGCGCAGCTCGTCGAGTGCCGCCTCGATTGCGGCATTCTCGCCCGCGGTGCCGGCGGGCGCGATCGACCAGTTGCAATGCGGGTGGGTCGCGGGATCGTACAGCCGCACCGGGCCGATGACGAGCCGCCAACGCCGCTTGGTGCCGCCCCATTGGCGCAGCAGCGCTGTGACGAGGATATCCTGGAGATCGGCGCGGGTCATGCGCGCCTCTTCGCGGTTCGCGGCGCGAAGGTCCAGTGCGGCCAACCGTCGATGTAGAGCAAGCCCCCATATAGTAGGAGGGCATTCGGAGCACCAAAGGCGGTCATCCCAGCGAAGGCTGGGATCCCTTCACCCGCTCCGCTGGACCAACAAGCCCATAGCGAGCACCGAATGGATCCTGACTTTCGTCAGGATGACGGCCCAATTTGGCCCATGCGACACTCTTCCCCCCAACGAGGAAAGGACGCGCGATCCGGGGCCGGTCTGGGCCGGCCCCGGTGCGTGGGTTCAGAACGCGGCGGAGACCGAGAACACCGCCTTGCCCGACGAGATCGACGACCCATCCTTGGTCGAAGAGAAGTTCGGCAGCAGATAGCGCGACTGATCGCGGGTGATGTCGGTGCCGACATAGGCGACGCCGAGCACAAGCGGCCCGACGGCGACATCGGCGCCGATCAGGTAATCGAAATATTTGCCGGTCGGCGCGACGCTGGTGCCGTTGGGGCCGAGGCCGGGATTGCCGTCCGAATAGCCGAGATGCGCCTTGGCGGTGATCGGCGTGCCGGGAATGCCGGTGCTGACGTCGCCCCAGAGGTAGAGATTATCCTCGTTCTGGCCGCGGCTGTACGGCGTGTTGGAGAAATTGCCGAGTGCCTCCTGCTTGGGGGCATAGGCGACGCCGGCCAATGCGCTGACCGGGCCGAGGCTGCCCGAAACCTTGGCATAGAGTTCGGCGAAGTCGGTCTTGTCGGCGCCGCCGGGATACATGTACCAGGTCACCCCGACGTCGAGCGCAGTGCCTTCGCTCAGCGGCAGCTTGTAGCCGGCGATCAGGTCCAGCTCCATGCTGGCGCCGCCAAAGGTGCCCCAGCCGGCGAGGTTCGAACCCCAGATGCCGCCATAGATGCCGCGTTCGTGGCTGACGGTGATACCGCCCTGGATCGCCATTTCCTCGTCGGTCTGCGACACGCCGCGGAAACGATAATCGGAGACCAACGCGACCGAACCGGTGACGGTGACGGGTTCGGGTGGGGCGGTATCCTGCGCGCAGGCCGGAGTTGCGGCGGCAGCCATAGCGGCGGCAGCGAGGATGGCGACGGACTGGAACTTCATGGAACCCCCTTGTGCTGAATAGCGGTGGTCCCTGCCTGCTTCCCGCTGCCTCTGCCTCTTTGCGTACCGGGTCGGCACGTGGGCGAGATCAGTCGAGAGGCCTTTCGTCTATTCCCCGGATGCTTCCCGTTGCTTGCTGATCCGTAACGAAACATTGCTATAATCGCTGGCCGGAAAAGCGTTGCGGCGCCGACACACTTTCCGCGAGCGGAAAGGGTGCCGACGCCGCAATCGCGCGGGGGAGGGACCGCGATCAGTGGGCGAGGGCGGCAGTCTTGCCCGATGCGCCGAACACATCGACTTCGCCACCGGCTGCGCGACGCCGCGCCAGCCAGTCCTTGAGCAGCTCGGCACAGGTATGGTCGACCGAGCGGAGCCCTGCGACGTCGAGCCGCACCGGCGCGCCGCTGGGCACCGCGTCGAGAATGTCCGACAGCTTGGGCAGCGACAGGAAGGTCGCCCCGCCGGTGAGGCGGACGGTCTGGTGGAGGCCATCCTCCTCGCGGTTCACCTTCAGCCGCAGGTTGCGCAGGTTGGGGATCAGCTCCAACAGCGAGAGCGCGATACCGACCAGCACGCCGGTCAGAAGATCCTCTGCAACGACCAGCACCAGCGTCACGCCCCAGATCAACGCGGGCAGGATGCCGTAATATTTGAACAAATGCGTCGCATGGGTGAGGTTGACGAGGCGCCAGCCGGTGACGACGAGGACCGCGCCGAGCGCCGCCATCGGAATCTCGCGCAGGACGAACGGCAGCGCCGCGACCATGCCGAGGATCCACACGCCGTGGAGGATCGTCGACAGCCGCGTCGTCGCGCCCGCCTGGACGTTGGCCGAGCTGCGCACGATCACGCCGGTCATCGGCAGCGCGCCGGCAAAGCCGCAGAGCAAATTGCCGATGCCCTGCGCGCGCAGTTCCTTGTTATAGTTGGTGCGGACGCCGTCGTGCATCCGGTCGACCGCCGCCGCCGACAGCAAGGTCTCGGCGCTGGCGATAAAGGCAATGGCGAGCGCGGCACCGATCACCGCGGGATCGAGGAAGCGATTGGCGAAATCGGCGCCCGGCAGGTCGATCGCGCCCGCGATGTTCTCCGGCACCGTGACCTTTGCGACGTCGAGCCCCAGCAGAAGTGCGACGAGCGTCGCCGCAACCACGCCGAGCAGCGCGCCGGGGACGAGGCGCAGCGACTTGGGACGGAATTTCTCCCAGCCGAGCATCACGCCGATCGTCACCAGCGCGACGATGATCGCGAGTTCGGCGGCGGCGATGTCAGGCGACAGGCCGAGCAGGCGTCCGGGCATCGCCATCAGATTCTCGAGCCCGCTGGGCAGCGGCGTCGCGTCGAACATGACGTGGAACTGGCCGACGACGATCAGCACGCCGATCCCGGCGAGCATGCCGTGGACCACGGCGGGCGAAATCGCCCGGAACCATCCGCCGAGGCGGAAGATGCCCGACACGACCTGGATCGCGCCGGCGAGGATGAGGATGGGGCCCAGCGCCGACAGGCCCTGGTCGCGCACCAGTTCATAGACGATCACCGCAAGGCCCGCGGCGGGGCCGCTCACCTGGAGCGGCGAACCCGCCAGCGCACCGACGACGATGCCGCCGATGATGCCGGTGATGAGCCCCTTTTCGGGGGGCACGCCCGATGCGATCGCGATGCCCATGCAGAGGGGCATCGCGACCAGGAAGACGACGATCGAGGCCGTGAAATCACGGCCTGCGACGCTGGCCGACGGGAGTTTCACTCGGCGGCCTCCGCATAGGCGATGTCGGATGCGATCCGCTGTTCGGCCTTCAGCGCAACCGGCAGCGGCCGGTCCTCGCGCAGCGGCACGAACTTGCCGGTATTGCCGTCGAGCGCCAGGATCGCGCCCGCGCCGATATCGAAGAACCAGCCATGCAGCGCCAGTTCACCGCGCGCGATCGCAGTTGCGACCGAGGGGTGGGTGCGCAGGTGCGCAAGCTGGACGACGACGTTCTCAAGCGCGGCGGTGCGCACGGCCTCGCCATTCTCCAGCTCGGGATAGCCGTGACGGACGACGCATTCTGCGGCGTGGCTGTGGCGCAGCCAGGCGGCGACATTGGGCATGCCGTTCAGCATTTCCGGGTTCATCAGCGCCTTCATCGCGCCGCAGTCCGAATGACCGCAGATGATGATGTCGCGCACGCCCAGCGCCGAAACGGCATATTCGACGGTCGACGAGACGCCGCCATTCTGGGTCGTGAACGGGGGCACGATGTTCCCCGCATTGCGGCATACGAACAGGTCGCCGGGGTCGGCATGCATGATGTGTTCGGGGACCACGCGCGAATCCGCGCAGGAAATCATCAGCGCCTTGGGGCTTTGTCCGTGCGCGGCGAGCTTCGCGTACAGCGCGCCCTGGTCCGGAAAAACCCGCTTCTCGAAACTGAATACTCGGCCGATTAGCTCGTTCACAAGACTGCTCCTTCTGCGGCCCCGCGCAAAGCGGGTTGGGAACAGGAGATACGAACGACGCTTTGCGGCAGTGCAGCGGAAGCGTTACGAATGATTGCTCGGCAGCGGCAGGCAGATTTCGGCGCACAGCCCGCCTTCGGCGCGGTTGCTCAGCGTCAGAATCCCGTCATGCTCGGCGACCGAGCGGGTGACGATCGCGAGGCCGAGGCCCAGCCCGATCGTGTCGCGCGCACGCGCCGTGTCGAGCCGCACGAACGGCTCCAGCACCTTGGCGAGCTGGTCCTCGGGGATGCCCGGGCCGTCGTCCTCGACGCGGATGCGCACGGTGTCGTCGACCCGCGCCAGCGACAGCATGACGGTGTCGCCATGGTGGAGTGCATTCTCCACCAGGTTGACCAGCGCGCGCTTGATCGACGAGGGGCGCACCGCCAGTTCGAAATGCGACGGGCCGCGATAGCTGCCGTCGTGGCCGCGATCATGGATGTCGTCGCACAACGTCGCGCACAGCACCGCCAGGTCGATGACCACCGGCTTCTCGCTTTCCGCCTCGCCGCCCAGATAGGCGAGCAGCGACGATACCATCGCCTCCATCTCGGCCAGATCGCCTTCGATCGCGCCGCGCAGGCCGTCGTCGTCGATCCCGTCGGCGCGCAGCCGCAACCGGGCGAGCGGGGTGCGCAGGTCGTGGCCGACCGCGGCGAGTGCCTGGGTGCGATCGGCGATCAGCCGGTGGATGCGCGCGCGCATCCGGTTGAACGCGCTGATCACGCGCCGGACCTCGCTGGGGCCGCCCTCTGGCACTTCCTCCTCGCTGCCGCTGCCGACGCTGTCGGTCGCCTGCGCCAGCCTGCGCAGCGGCAGCAGCGTGCGCCGGACCGCCAGCCCGCCGATCAGCATCAGCGCGGCCGCCGGGATCATCGCCAGCAACACGCGCTCGATCACCAGATTGGGCTGGTGGATCGATTCCTGCGTGCTGAAATGCAGCCAGCTGCCGTCCGACAGCCGCAGCCCGCCGGTGGTGACCGCGTCGCGCCCCGGCGAGGCGAGGTTGAGCCGCAGATCGGCATTGGCCAGTTCGGGCTCCCACCCGATGATCTGCTGATACATCCGGTCGAGCGAGGGGGCGAGGCGGGGCGGCGGCAGAAGCTGCGGCGCCCAGCGCACCTGGTAGCGATTGGTGGTCAGCTCATGCGCCATTTCGGGGCGCTCGATCGGCGGGCGCTCCGCCACCAGCTTGCGCGAGATCACCAGATGCTCGGCAAGCCGCCGTGCCTCGTCATCCTGGAGCGAAAAATGGCTCGCGCGCTCGTAGAGCAGCGTCGACACGCCGAACTCCATGACCATCGCGAGCAGCAGGATCGCGAAGATTCGCCCGACCAGGCCGGCCGGCGCGTGGAGCCAGGGCTTCAATCGCGGACGACCGGCGCGCTCAGCATATAGCCGACGCCGCGCACCGTGACGATCGGCGCGGCGTTGCCTGCGCTCGACAGCTTGCGGCGCAGCCGGCTGACCAGCACGTCGATGCTGCGATCCGAACTGTCGCCCAGCCGGGTGCGCGACAGCTCGATCAGCCGCTCGCGCGCGATCACGCGGCCGCTATGGTCGCACAAGGTCACCAGCAGATCGAACTCGGCGCCGGTCAGGTCGACCACCGCGCCGGTGGGCGAAACCAGCTCGCGGCGCGGCATGTTCACGGTCCAGCCGTCGAACTTCAGCATGCCGCGCGGGCGATCCTGCGGCTGGCGCTCGACACCGCCGCGACGGAGCACCGCGCGCACCCGCGCGATCAGCTCGCGCGTGCCGAACGGCTTGGCGATATAATCGTCGGCGCCCAGTTCGAGCCCGATCACGCGATCGGTTTCGCTGCCCTTGGCGGAGATGAAGATGATCGGCACTTCGCTCTTCTGCCGGATCGCGCGGCACAGGTCGATCCCGTTGGTGCCGGGCAGCATGATGTCGAGCAGCACCAGGTCGGGCGGCCCCTGTTCCATCGCCAGCCACATCTCCGGCGCGGAGGCGGCGGGGCGGACGGTATAGCCATTTTCCTGAAGCGCGCGCGTCGTCAGCGTGCGCAGCGGCGGATCGTCCTCGACAAGGACGATCGTGGGGGAAACCGTTGCGTGATCGTAAGAATGCATTGCGCGATGAATTAGGGGGGTGCTCACGCATAATCAACGCACCGGCGGGGGCGAACGATCCCGGAAACAATTTGTCATGGCGGCGCCAAGGGCGAGAAAGCTTGCCTCCCTAGCTCGGCGTCTCGGGATTTTCCCGCAGGAGACTCCGCAATGATCCGTCTTTTCGCCGCCGCCGCACTGGTTGCCGCAGCCGCAACGCCCGCCCTCGCCCAGGACCGCGCACACGGCCCGCTCCAGGTCAGCGAAGCGCTGAAGGCCGGCTGCTCGGTGCAGCAGGTCCATGTTCCCGCCGGCAAGATCGGCACCGCTCCGGCGATCGTCCGCTGTGATGCGGCTACCCAGCTCGCGCGCGCAGACCGCGCAACGAAGCCCACCGGCACCAACTAACGGTGTCGGTCTGCGTCCGGGCATCCCCCCCGCCCGGACGCAGCATTGCTCAAGCCAGCGCCATCAGGCTGGCGTTCCCGCCCGCCGCGGTGGTGTTGATCGACGTCGAGACTTCCTCGACCAGCCATTCCAGCACATAGCCATTGCCCGCCGCCAGCGCCGTGCTGCTGCGCGCCTGTAGCGGGACGATCGCGCCGTCGCGGGCCGCAAGCGCCTGCGCCGCCGCGCGCACCGCATCGGAATCGCCTTCCACCAGCGCCGCGGCGATTCCGGGCGCCGCCAGCGGGTCCGCCGCCCATTCGATCCGCGCCGCCACGGCGTCGTCCAGCCCGGACAGCCATGCGCGCGGGGCGCCGGTCACGGCGCTGTTCCCCGTCGCGAGCACGGCGTCCAGCTGGCGCCGCAGCCCCGGTTCGGTCGCGGCGACCAGCGCGATCCGCCCGCGGGGATGGAGCGCATAGAGGTTGCGCTCGCCGACCGGGCCGGGGAGTTCGGTTTCCAGCCCCAGCCGGGACTGGCTGATCACCCGTCGCACGGCGTCCGCCGGTTCGGGGGGCGATTGCATCGGGTGAAACCCATTGTCATCCTGACGAAAGTCAGGATCCATTCGGGGCTCGGCCTGCGCTTCTTCGTCCAGCGGAGTGGCTGAATGGATCCCAGCCTTCGCTGGGATGACGGCGCTTAGAGGTCCTGGCTGCGCTATGCGATTGCCCTGCGCCACCAGCCGCGTCAGATAGAGCGGCCCGCCCGCCTTCGGCCCCGTGCCCGACAGCCCGCGCCCGCCGAACGGCTGGACCCCGACGACTGCGCCGATGACGTTGCGATTGACGTAGAGATTGCCCGCGCGCACCCGCTGCGTGACCCGCGCCACGGTCGCGTCGAGCCGGGTGTGCAGCCCGAAGGTGAGGCCATAGCCGGTCGCGTTGACTGCATCGACCAGCGCATCCAGGTCGCGCGCGGCATAGCGGATCACGTGCAGCACCGGGCCGAACACCTCGCGCTTCAATTCGGCGATCGATCCGATCTCGATCAGCGTCGGCGCGACGAAGGTGCCGGTGTCGGTCTCCGGCTCCAGCGGCGTCTGTTCGACCCGGTGCCCCGCCGCGCGCATCGCATCGATATGCGCGGCGATCGTCGCGCGGGCGTCCTCGGTGATCACCGGGCCGACATCGACTGCCAGCCGCGCGGGCGATCCGACGCGCAACTCGCGCATCGCCCCGCGCAGCATCGCCAGCGTCCGGTCGGCAACCTCCTCCTGCACGCACAACAGCCGCAGCGCCGAGCAACGCTGGCCCGCGCTGTCGAACGCCGAGGCGAGCACGTCGGCCACTACTTGTTCGGTCAGCGCCGACGAATCGACGATCATCGCATTCTGCCCGCCGGTCTCGGCGATCAGGGGGATGGGCTGGCCATCGGCGGAGACGCGCGTGGCGAGCTGGCGCTGGATCAGCCGTGCGACGTCGGTCGAGCCGGTGAACATCACCCCGGCGGTCTGTGGCGCCGCGACCAAAGCCGCGCCGATGCTGCCGTCGCCGGGGACGAGCTGGAGCGCGTGCGCCGGAACGCCTGCCGCATGGAGGATGCGGACCGCCTCGGCGGCGATCAGCGGGGTTTCCTCGGCGGGCTTGGCGAGCACCGGATTGCCCGCCGCGAGCGCCGCTGCGACCTGTCCGGTGAAGATCGCCAGCGGGAAGTTCCATGGGCTGATGCACACCACCGGCCCCAAAGGCGTGGCGTCGGCCAATATCCGCCGCGCCTCGGCAGCGTAATAGCGGAGGAAATCGACCCCCTCGCGCACTTCGGCGATGGCGTTGGCGGCGGATTTGCCCGCCTCGCGGATCAGCAGCCCGATCAGCACCGGCATCCGCGCCTCCAGCGCCTCCGCCGCACGCTCCAGCATCGCCGCGCGGTCCTCGACCGGCGTCGCCGCCCAGTCCGACGCGGCTGCGCGCGTCGCGGCAGCCTGTGCAGGTTCCGGCGCCATGTCATAGACAATGCCCACCACGTCGCGGTGATCGGCGGGGTTGAGCACCGCGCGGGCGGTACCCTGCGCCCCCGCCTGCCACGCCTGCGCCGCGCTGTCCGCCAGCGCCTCGCTGAGCGCCGCCAGCACCGCCTCGCTCGCCAGGTCCATGCCGGTCGAATTGCGCCGCGCGCCCAGGATCCGCGCGGGCAGCGCGATCGCGTCGTGCGGCGCCCCCGGCACCGGCATCGCGCGCACGGCCTCCGCCGGATCGGCGATCAGCGTGCCGACCGACACATCGGGGTCGGCGATGCGGTTGACGAAGGACGAATTGGCGCCGTTTTCGAGCAGGCGGCGGACGAGATAGGCGAGCAACGTCTCGGTCGTGCCCACCGGCGCATAGATGCGGCAGGGGCGGTTCAGCCTGTCGGCACCGACGACCTGGTCGTACAGCGGCTCGCCCATACCGTGCAGGCATTGGAACTCATAGTCGCCGATCGCGAAATCGGGCCCGGCAAGCTGGTAGATCGTCGCCAGCGTCTGCGCATTATGCGTCGCGAATTGCGGGAACACCGCGTCGCGCGCCGCCAGCAGCTTCCGCGCGCAGGCGATGTACGAGACATCGGTATAAAGCTTGCGCGTGAACACCGGATAATCGCTCAGCCCGTCGACCTGCGCGCGCTTGATCTCGGCATCCCAATAGGCGCCCTTGACCAGCCGCACCATGATCCGCCGCCCGGTGCGCCGCGCCAGCGCGACGATCCAGTCGAGCACCAGCGGGCAGCGCTTGCCATAGGCCTGGACGACGAAGCCCAGCCCGTCCCACTCGCCCAGCGCCGGGTCCTCGGCCAGCGACTGGAGCAGGTCGAGCGACAGCTCGAGCCGGTCGGCCTCCTCGGCATCGATGTTGAACCCGATGCCATAGCCGCGCGCCTGGAGCGCCAATGCGCGGACGCGGGGGAGGAGTTCGGCCATCACGCGGGCGCCCTGCGCGCGGCTGTAGCGTGGGTGGAGCGCGGACAGCTTGATCGAGATGCCGGGGCCTGCGTAGATGCCGCGTCCCGCCGACGCCTTGCCGATCGCGTCGATCGCGCGCTGATAGTCGGCGAGATAGCGCGCGGCGTCCTCGGCGGTGGCGGCCGCTTCGCCGAGCATGTCATAGGAATAGCCGAATCCGCGCGCCTCGAGCGGCGCGGCGCGGCGCAGCGCCTCCTCGATCGTCTGGCCGGTGACGAACTGCTCGCCCATCATCCGCATCGCGATGTCGACCCCGCGCCGGATCACCGGCGCCCCGACCCGCGCGACCATGCGCGTGAGCGCGGCGGACAGCCCTTCGTCATCGGCGCTGTCGGCGAGCTTGCCGGTGACGACCAGCCCCCAGGTCGCGGCGTTGACGAACAGCGACCGGCCCTCGCCCAGATGCGCCGCCCAGTCGCCCCCCGCCAGCTTGTCGCGGATCAGCGCGTCGCGGGTGGCGGTGTCGGGGATGCGCAGCAGCGCCTCGGCAAGGCACATCAGCGCGACGCCCTCCTGGCTGCTCAGCGCATATTCCTGGACCAGCGCCTGCACCCCCGCCGGGGGCCGCCCGCTGCGCAGCCCCTCGATCAGCGTGCGCGCAGTCTCGGCGACGCGCGCGCGCAGCGCGGGGGGCAAGGTCGCCGCCTCGACCAGCGGGGGGACGCAGACCGGCTCGGGCAGCCGCGCGGCGGCGGTGATCGCGGCGCGGGCCGGATCGGCGGGGCGGATCGCGGGGGCGAAATCGGCAAAGGGGTTTGCGGTCACAGGCGGCCTCGAAAGCGGGAAGGGGCTTTCCGCATTCTTAGCAAAGGCGCGCGCGGCGATCCGACCATTGATCGGCGATTGGGTTCGTGAAAGAACCGATCTTCGGCCTATTCATAGAGAAAACACGCAGCATGAAGCCAGAACCCAGTGCTTTGGACCGTTTCGACCGGGCGATCCTCGATGCGCTGGCGGAGGATGGCCGAATGACCGTCACCGATCTCGCCGCGCGGGTGGGGCTGTCCAAGACCCCCGCGCAGGTCCGGCTGCGGCGGTTGATCGACGACGGCTTCATCCTGGGGTTTCGCGCGGTGATCGACCCCGTCAAGCTCGGACTCGACCATGTCGCCTTTACCGAGGTCAAGCTGTCCGACACGCGTGAGGCGGCGCTGCGCGCGTTCAACGCGGCGGTGCGGAAAATCCCCGAAGTCGAGGAATGCCACATGATCGCGAGCAGCTTCGACTATCTGCTCAAGGTCCGCACCTCGGACATCCGCCGCTATCGCTATGTGCTGGGCGAGAAGATCTCGGGCCTGCCGCATGTCGCCAGCACCTCGACCTTCGTCGCGATGGAAACCGTGCTCGACGGGCGCAAGGGATAGGGGGCGATTGTTTGGAAATTCGCGAAAGAGCGAATTTCAGGCGGCACCGGCCCGCTCCCCCGCCCGGCCACCCGACGACAATATTCTATGGGTGGCCGGGCGGGGGAGCGGGCTGGTGCCGCCAAATGCGCCACGGCGCATTTCAAACAAACTTCAGCAGCGCTGGCGCTTCGCCACGGCGGCCCAGTCGAGCGCGTTGCCGATCATCCGCAGGTGCAGCGGCTCGCCATAGGTCTCCGCCTTGTGCCCCAGCGCCGAGAAGACCATCCGGCCGCGCCCGATGCAGCGCGTCCACATTATCGGGTGCTGCGCGCCCATCCGCTGGTTGGGGACGGGTTCGTAGCTGTCTTCGTCCAGCCAGGCGAGGATGCGCGTCTGCGCCCCGCTCGGCACGCGGTCGAACGCATACCATTCCTCTTCGCGCGTCCAGGCGGCGGGCAGCCCCTTCAGGATCGGGTGGCCCGGCTCGGCAAGATGGATCGTGCCCTGCTGGAACTGCTTGGGCCGCGCGGTGTGGCCCATGAACACCGCGCCGATCAGCGACTCCTGATACCATTTCCACGCATAATCATGGTCGCCACCCGCGCCGTGCAGCGCCACCAGCCCGCCGCCGCGCTCCAGCCAGCCGCGAAAGGCGGCGCGCTGGGCCTCGGTGAAGATGTCGCCGCTGGTGCTGTTGAGGACGATCACGTCGAACTTGGCGAGCTGGGCGGGGTTGGACACGGCGGCGTTCTCGGTCACGAACACGTCCCACCCGCGCGCGCGGACAAGGGCGGCGAGCGCGGCGTTGGCGGTGCGGATCTGCGGATCGTCGCGAAAGCCGTTGGTCTTGGACAGGACGAGCACCGCGTGGCGCGCCTTGAACGCCGGGAGCGTCGGCGGGACCGTATCGACCACGGGGGTCGGCCAGTTGCGCGGGTCCTTGACATAGGGCGCGGGGACCTGCGGTGCCGCCTGGGCCTGCGCGGCGACGGGCATGGCCATCGCCATCAGCATCGCACCCGCAATCGCCATCCTGCTCGCCCGATCGCTGCGCATCGCTCTCTCCCGTCTGGTATTACTATTGAGGCACCCCTAGCGCGAAAGCCGCGACCGCCGCCAGCCTCAGTTCGCGGCAGTGGCGCGCCGGGCCAGCAATTGCGCGGTCTCGAACGGCGTCGCGAACGAGGTGCCGGTTACGGTCACGGCACGCCCGTCGGCGGTCATCGTGGCGACATGCACCCCGCGCTGCCAGGCGTAGTTATAGCCGACCGGCGCCGCATCGGGGCGGTTGGTGCCGCGCCACACCTTGCCCTCGCCGTCGATCGCGCCGACCAGCACTGCGCTGGGATAGGCGGCGCGCGCGGGGCCTAGGTTCGAGGGGTGGTCGAGGCCTTGATTGCCCGCCGCGAGGATCACCGGGATTCCCGCCGCCCCCGCGTCGCGGATCGCCGCGGTGATCGCCGGATCGCGGTCGAGCGCGAGCGAGATGTTGATCGCATCCACCTTCAGCGCGGTCGCCCGGCGGATCGCGGCGACGATCGGCGCGGCGTCGGGCTGGCAGGGCGGGCTGGCGGCGGCGGGGCAGCCCGCGGGGTCGTCGATTCGGAACGACACGATGTCCACCTGCCGGTTCGCGGCGCGGGCCAGGATCGTGGCGACCATCGTGCCATGGTCGTAGCGCGGCTGGAAGGCGGAGCGGTTCGAGGCCATGTCATATTCGGCGCTGACCAAAGGCGCGAGTTCGGCGGTGCGCGCGACGCCGCTGTCGATGATCGCGACGCGCGGCAGCGGGGCGACCGGCTCGGCGGGCGAGGCCGCGCACAGCAACGCGGCAAAGGGCACCAGCAACGACTTCACGCGACCCCCCGGTCAAAGCGACGATACCGCCATACTGACCGAAACCCAGAGGGTTACAAGGGCGTCAGCCGCTATTTGCGACGGGCCGAAAGCGTCTCCTCCACGGTGCTGAACGCCGAATGCGCGCCCGGCGCATCGGGCACGTCGGTCGCGAAATAGGCGACGCCGCTGCCCGCCGCGCGATCGATCCACAGCCCCGATTTCAGCCCATAGGCCTCGCCGGCATGTCCGATCCGCGCACGCCCGTCGCCGAACGGATCGTCGCGGCATCCTGCCCGCTGCGTCGGCAGGAACGTCACTGCGAGGCCATAGCTACAATAGAATCCGTCGATCGTGTCGCCATTGCTGCCGTTGAAGGTCCAGAGCGGCGTCTCCAGCAGCCGCACCGATGCCGGGCGCAACAGCCGCACGCCATCGACCTTCCCGTCGCCGAGCAGCATCCGCCCGATTCGCGCCAGCGCCCGCGCGGAAATGCGCAGCCCGCCCTGCGGCGAAAAGATCGCGCCATTCGCGCCCGCGCGCCAGGTCGACAGGTCGCAACTCCCGTCGCTGGCCGGGGTGACGGGGCAGGGCGGCGGGGCGCCGTGATGATCGTCCTTGGTCGGCGTGCCCGCGCGATAGATCACCACTGCGCGCGCCGCGACCGGCGCGGGGCACGCCGCCCAATTGTAGCAGCCCGCAATCCCCAAAGGCGCGAGCACCAGCCGGTCCATCAGCCGGTCGAACCGCTCGCCCGTGGCGCGCTCCATCACCGCCGCGACCACCGGGAAGTTGAAGTTGGTGTAGCGGAAATACGCACCCGGCGCGTGCGCCGCATCCCACGCACGCGGGTCGGCCAGCACGCCGCGCATGTCGGCGTCGAGTGGCAGGACATAATCGAGCGTGTCGGTCAGGCTCGACCGGTGCGAGAGCAGCAGCCGCAGCGTGATCGGCATTTCGGGAAAGGCCGGGTTGCGCAACCGCCAGCCGAGCAGCGCCGAGACATCGGCGTCGAGATCGAGCTTCCCCGCCTCGACCAGCCGCAGCACCGCGATTCCCGTGACGAGTTTCGAGATCGATGCGACTCGCACTGGATCGTCCGCCGTCACTGCGCGGTTCGCGGCGGCATCGGCAAGGCCCTCGGCAATCACCGATGTCTCGCCGCGCCGATCGAACGCGACGCGCACCGTGGCGACCGGTGGGGCGACCGGCTGGGGTGCGGTTTGCGGGAGCGCGGCGAGCAGCAGGGCGGGGAGCAGCATCGCGCAATCCTGCCCGGCGCTTCCCCTTTTCGCAAACCGCGATAGGTTGGGGGCATGAACCTGCGTCACATCGAGATATTCCACGCGGTCTATGTCAACGGATCGGTAAGCGGCGCGGCGCGTGCGCTCAATGTGTCACAGCCTTCGGTGTCGAAGATGCTGCGCCACGCCGAATCGCTGCTGGGCTTCCAGTTGTTTCAGCGCACCAATGGCCGGCTGGTGCCGACCGAGGACGCGCATGTCCTCTTCACCGAAGTCGCCGAGATCCAGGACCGCGTCTATGCGCTGCGCGAGGCGGGGAAGAACCTGCGGCGTGGCGCGGGGGGCATGCTGCGCGTGTCCGCGCTGCCCTCGCTCGCGCTCCAGATGCTGCCGATCGCAGTGGCGCGCTTCCTGCGCACCCACCAGAATGTCCAGTTCGACCTCCAGACGGTCCATCACGACGACATGCTGCGGAAACTGTTCGAGCGCGAGACCGATATCGCCATCGCCTATGAAGTCCCCCCGACCGCGCCGATCGACGACCTCGCGCTGGGCGAAGGCGAACTGGTGGTGCTCTACCGCGAACAGGACATGCCGGGCGCCCCGCCGCGCGTCGAGCTGGAGTGCCTGCGCGGGCAACGCTTCATCAGCCTGGCGACCAGCGGCCCGATGGGGCAGCTCTTCCTCCAGGAGGTCCAGCGCCAGAATGTCGAGCTGGACGACGTCGTCCTCGCCCGCACCTTCTACATCGCCGCCGCCTTGGTGCAGCAGGGGGTGGGGATGACCGTGGTCGACAATTTCACCGCGCAGGCATCGCTCGTCCCCGGCCTGTCGATGCGCCCGCTCAAGCCGTCGCTGACCTTCGGCGTCCACGCGCTGTTCCTCCACAACCGCCCGCTGACCGCACTCGCCACCGATTTCCTCAAGACGCTGCGGACGGTGATCGATGTGCCGTGAATCCCCATAACATTGGGCTATGGCGCGACGCGCACACGCTATGCGCAGAGTTTTCGATCCCGGGGATAGGGTTGCCGCACCATGATACCCACACCCTATCTGCTTTATCTCGGCCACAGCTCCGACGCGATCGGCATCAAGACCTCGCGCGGGCTCGCCATTTTCCGTCCTGAGATCTGCGTGGGCGAATTTCGCCACGACGATTGCCCGCTCACGCTGGGGCTGCCGCGCCTCACGATCGCCGAAGGGGCCGCTGCCGGCGCCAGGACGCTCGTGCTCGGCATCGCCAATTCGGGGGGCACGATGGGCGCCGACCTGGTCGAGGACGCGCTGGCCGCGCTCGATGCGGGGATGAACGTTGCCGCGGGGCTGCACCAGCGGCTGCGCGACGAGCCGCGGCTGGCGGCGCGCGCCGCGGAGCTGGGGCTGCAATTGTTCGACGTGCGCGATCCGCCCGCCGATCTGAAGGTCGGCAATGGCTATGCCCGTGCCGGCCACCGGCTGCTGACCGTCGGCACCGATTGCTCGGTGGGCAAGATGTACGCGACGCTGGCGCTGACTCGCGGGCTGCAGGCGCGCGGCGTCACCGCCGATTTCCGCGCGACGGGACAGACCGGCATCCTGATCGCGGGCGGCGGCGTGCCCGTCGACGCGGTGGTCGCCGATTTCATCTCGGGCGCGATCGAGGCACTGGCCCCGGCGCGCAATGACGATGGCTGGGACCTGATTGAGGGGCAGGGGTCGCTGTTCCACCCGTCCTTCGCGGGGGTCTCCACCGGGCTGCTCCACGGTGCCCAGCCCGAGGCGATCGTGCTGTGCCACGATCCGGCGCGCACCGCGATGCGCGGCATTCCCGGGCGCGCGCTGCCCGACCTTGCCGAGTGCCTCGACCTCAATTTGCACATGGCGCGGCTGACCAGCCCGCATGTCCGCGCGGTGGGCGTGTGCCTCAACACCTCGACCTTCGATGCCGCCGAGGCGCGCGCGCTGTGCGCCCGGACCGAGGACCGGCTGGGGCTGCCCTGTACCGATCCGATCGCCTTTGGCGTCGATCCCATCCTCGACGAGCTGCTATGCCTAGAATCCTCCGCGCGCAGCACGATAGCTTCGCACTAAGCCGCCCCTTCCGCATCTCGCGCGGCGTCAAGACGCAGGCGGAGGTGGTGACGGTGGCGATCGCGCAGGACGGGCTGGTCGGGCGCGGCGAGGGCGTGCCCTATCCGCGCTATGGCGAGAGCGTCGAGAGCGCGCTGGCCGCGATCGAGGGCGTGCGCGGGGCGATCGAGGACGGGGCGGATCGCGCCGCGCTCCAGTCGCTGCTGCCCCCCGGCGCCGCGCGCAATGCGGTCGACTGCGCGCTGTGGGACCTCGAGGCGCGGCTGGCCGGGCGCAGCGTCGCCGCACTGATCGGTGCGCCGGAGCCCGATACGCTGGCGAGCGCGCTGACCATCGGCATCGACACCCCGATGGCGATGGCGGACGCGGCGCGCGCGGTGTCGAGTGCACCGTTGCTCAAGGTCAAGGTCGACGCGACCGATCCCGATGCGCAGCTCCGAGCGGTTCGCACCGCCGCGCCCGACGCGCGGATGATCGTCGACCCCAATGAGAGCTGGAACCGCGCGCTGCTCGAGGCGATGGCGCCGCTGCTCGTCGCGCTGCGCATCGACTTGCTCGAACAGCCGGTGCCGGCGGGCGACGATGCCTGGCTCGAAGGGTTCGACTATCCGATCGCGATCTGCGCCGACGAAGCGGTGCATGTCGCCGCCGATCTCGACGTCATCGCCGCGCGCTACAGCCATGTGAACGTCAAGCTGGACAAGGCGGGCGGGCTCACCGCCGCGCTCGAACTCGCCGATGCGGCGCGGGCGCGGGGCATGGGGCTGATGACCGGCTGCATGATCAGCTCGTCGCTGTCGATCGCCCCCGCGCTCCACGTTGCGCGGCGGAGCGATTTCGTCGACCTTGACGGGCCGATCTGGCTCGCGAAGGACTATCCGGGCGGCGTCCGCGACGATGCCGGTATGATGACGCCGCCAGCGCCGGGATTTTGGGGAACGCCATGAAGACTCTGTTGCTCGCCGGAATCGCCGCGCTCACGCTGGGCGCAACGTCTGCGCCGCCGGAAAAGGTCGACCTGCTGATCCGCGGCGGCACGATCTATACCGGCACGGCGGCGCCCTTTATCGGCGATGTCGCGATCCGCGGCGACAAGATCGTCGCGGTTGCGCCGCACATCGCGGCGACGGCAACGCGGGTGATCGACGCCAGGGGCATGATCGTCGCCCCCGGCTTCATCGACGCGCACACGCATATGGGCGGCGATTTGATGTCGGACGATCCCGCAAAGCGGCTGGTGCCGGCGTTCCTGATGCAGGGCGTGACCACGGCGTTCATCGGCAATGACGGCGGCGGCGATCCCGATGTCGCCGCGACGTTGGGCAGTGCGGCGAAGAAGCCGGTGGGGATCAACTACGCCACCTATGTCGGCTTCGGCGCGGTGCGCGAAAAAGTGGTGGGCGAGGACGATCGCGCGCCGACCCCCGCCGAGCTGGAGACGATGAAGGGGCTGGTCGCCACTGCGATGTGTCAGGGCGCAATCGGCTTCTCGACCGGGCTGTTCTACGCGCCCCAGAGCTTTTCCACGACCGAGGAAGTGATCGAACTCGCCAAGGAAGCGGGCAAGCGCGGCGGCACCTATGACAGCCATATCCGCGACGAATCGAGCTATACCGTCGGGCTGGAGGCCGCGATCGACGAGGAACTGCGCATCGGGCGCGAGGCGCACATCCCGGCGCATATCGCGCATATCAAGGCGCTGGGCGTCGACGTGCAGGGCCAGGCGCCACAGATCATCGCCAAGGTCGAGGCTGCGCGCAAAGCCGGGCAGAACGTCACCGCCGACCAATATCCCTGGTCCGCCAGCGGCACCAGCCTGGTCGCGTCGCTGATCCCGCTCTGGGCGCAGGATGGCGGGCGCCCCGCGCTGCTCAAGCGTTTCGACGATCCCGCGCTGACCGAAAAGCTGCGCGCGGGCATGACCGAGAATATGCGCAAGCGCGGCGGCCCGGACTCGCTGCTGATCGTCGGCGGCACCTATCGCAACCAGACGCTCGCCGCGGTCGCCAAGGCGCGCGGCGAAGACCCCGTGACCGCCGCGATCGCCGCGATCCGGCTGGGCGATGCGGGCGTCGTGTCGTTCAACCAGAGCGAGAACGACATCAAGGCGTTCATGCAGCAGCCCTGGGTAATGACCAGCTCCGACGCATCGGGCGGTCACCCGCGCGTTTACGGCAGCTTCGCGCGCAAATACGACAAATATGTAGTGGCAGACCATGCCATCACGCTGCGCCAGTTCATCGAACGCAGCTCGGCGCTGACCGCCGATACCTTCCAGCTCGCCGGGCGCGGGCATCTGCGCAAAGGTGCCTTCGCCGATGTCGTGGTGTTCGACCCCAAAAGCTATGCCTCGCGCGCAACCTATACCGCGCCGACCGAGCTGGCGGCGGGGGTGCGGACGGTGGTCGTCAACGGCGTGGTCGCGGTGGATGGCGGCGCGATGACCGGCAAGGCCGGCGGGCGCGCGCTGGCGCATGTGCCGACTGCGGGCACGTGCCGGTGACGCTTAGCATATCACCCTCACCCTTCCGGCGCTCCGCGCCTCCCTCCCTCTCCCAATGGGAGAGGGAGCAGAAGTCCCTCTCCCGTTGGGAGAGGGAGGGAGCGCCAAAGGCGCGGAAGGGTGAGGGCGTCACCCTATGCTAAAACGCTGGTTCGCCACCCCCCTGTGGAAACGCGTGCTCGGCGCGCTCGCGCTCGGCCTCGTCTTCGCGCTGGTCTGGCCCTCGGCCACGCCTGCGGTGCAGTTCATGGGCGATCTGTTCGTCCGCGCGATCCGGATGCTCGTCGCGCCGATCGTGCTGGTGACGATCGCGGCGGGGATCACGTCGCTCGCCGATCCGAAGCGGCTGGGGGGCCTGGGCGGGCGCACCGTCGGGCTGTTCGCGGCGACGACGGCGATCGCGGTGTCGGTGGGGATGCTCGTCGCGGCGCTGGTCCGCCCCGGCATCGGCGCGCCGCTGGGCACCGCCGCGCCGCACGCGCTCGGCGAAGCGGTGACGCCGTATCAGCAGCTTATCGGCATCATCCCGCTCAACATCGTCGAGGCGCTGGCCAAGGGCGACATGCTCGCGCTGATCTTCGTCGCGATCCTGCTCGGGGTCGGCACGGTGATCGCGGGCGAGGCGGGCAAGCCCTTTGCGGCGCTGCTCCAGTCGACTTCGGCGGTGCTGCTCCGGATCGTCGGCATCGTGATGGAGGCGACTCCGTTCGGCGTGTTCGCGCTGATCGCCAATGCGGTGGCGGCAAACGGCGCGGCGGTGTTCGTCCATGTCGGCTGGCTCGCACTCGCGGTGGTGCTGGGGTCGCTGATCCAGATCGTTCTGGTCCACAGCCTGATCCTGCGGCTGCTCGCGAGACTGCCGGTGCTGCCTTTCTATCGCGGGATCATCGATGCGCTGGTCGTCGCCTTCTCGACGGCGTCCAGTTCGGCGACGCTGCCCGTGGCGATGCGCGTGGCGGAGAAGAACCTCGGCGTGGGCCGCGCAGTTTTCTCCACCGTGCTGCCTTTGGGCGCGAGCATCGGCAAGGACGGCACCGCAATGTATGTCGGGCTGCTCAGCATGTTCGCGCTCCAGGCGTTCGGGGTGCCGCTGACCCCGCAGGTCTACGGCGTGGTGCTGCTCACCGGCGCGCTGGCCGCGTTCGGGACCGCGCCGGTGCCTTCGGCCTCGCTGTTCATGCTCGCGGCGGTGCTGTCGGCAGTCGGCGTCGCGCCCGAACAGACGGCGCTGGTCGTCGGCTTCGTCCTGCCGTTCGATCGGCTGCTCGACATGACCCGCACCGTACCCAGCGCCAGCGCGAACCTGGCGGTAGCGACAACGGTGGCGCGCTGGGAGGGCGAGCTGGACGAGGGTGTGTACCGGGCGCCCGACCGGGCGTGATACCCCTCCCTCGGCGTTGCCTGTATTCGCGTGAAACTGGGGCGGTGAAGATCCCGGTATCGGACGCAGGCTGCGTCAGCGCAGCGCCACATCCCGCCCCGACACCCACACCCGCGCCACGCGGTACAAATCCTCGATCCGCTCATCCGGGCGCCCGTCGATCAGCACCAGGTCGGCGCGCTGGCCGCGTGCGATGCGGCCATGGTCGGGCTTGCGGCGCAGGATGCGGGCGCTGTCGCGGGTCGCCGCTTTCAACGCCTCTGCCGGCGTCCAGCCGAGTTGCACCAGCAGCCGGACTTCGCGCACCGCCGCCGATCCGCGATAGACGCCGCCGATCCCGGTATCGGTGCCCACGCCGACGCGGATTCCCGCCGCCTTCAGCCGCTGGGCATTGCCCTGCATGATCGCCCAGCGCTTCGCCTCCAGCGCGGACGGCGGCACGATCGGCTTCGCCAGCCGCGCCTGTTCGCGCGCCACGGCGGCGGGATCGAGCATCGCCCATTCCGCGGGCAGGAATGCCCGGTCGCCCTGCGGTTCATACACCGCCAGCGTCGGGACATAGGCAGTGCGGTGGCGGCGCATCAGCCGGATCAGCTCGGCATCGACCGGCGCATCGCCGATCCCGTGCGCCAGCGCGTCGACTCCCGCCTTCGCCGCGATCTTCGCGCCCGCCAGCGTCACCGTGTGCGTCACCACCGGAATCCCCGCGCGATGCGCGTCGGCGACGATGGCGGCAAGGGTGGGCTCATCCATCGACGGGCGGTCGGCGTCGCGGCCATAGCGCCAGCCATCGGCGAACACCTTGATCAGGTCGGGGCGATAGCCCAGCGCCTGCGCCATCGCCGCATGCGCCTCTGCGGGCGTCGTCACCTGGAGCGTGATGCCGTTGGTGAAGTCGCTTTCGGTGCCATGCCCATGCGGCACCCCCAGCCGGATCGCGAGCATCAGATGCGGCGTCTGTGCCCCCGCATCCAGCGCGCGGATGCCCGCCAGCATCGGCCCGCTGACCGAAAATTCATTCACCGACGTCACGCCATGCGCCAGATAGGGGCGATAGGTCGCGCCCAGCGCCTCGGCGGACTCGAACGCCCGCGAGGGCGTGTGGATGTGCAGGTCGTGCAGCCCGGGGAGCAACGTCATCCCCGCGCCATCGACCTGCGTCGCGCCCACCGGCGCCTTGATCCGCCGCGCCACCTTCGCAATCCGGTCGCCGCGCACCAGCACGTCGCGCACCTGCGCCGGGCGTCCGCTGCCGTCGAACACCCGCGCGCCGCGGATCAGCGTCTCGGGCGCGGGGGCCGCTGCGGTGAGGAGGCACGCGGCGAGCGCGGCCCACAATGTCCGGATCACTTCGCCAGCACCTCGTCGAAGAACGCGATCGTCGCGCGATACGCCGCCAGCCAATGCGCAGTGCGGAAGAATTCATGGCGCTCATTGGGGAACACCAGCTCGCGATAGGGGATGCGCCGCGCCGCCAGCTCGCGCGCGAGCAGCACCGACTGGCCGAACTCGACATTCTTGTCGTCGTCGCCATGCACCAGCAGCACCGGCGAGCGCCATTGCCCGAGCGACGCCATCGGCGACGCCTGCCATTGCATCGCGCGCGCTGCCGCCTCGGCCTCGGGCGATACGCCGCGCACGCCGGGGCGCACCAGCGTATGCACGCCGTGGAAATCGGCGCCCGCCGCGAACAGATCGCTGTTCCGCGCCAGCGCCAGCGCAGTCAGATACCCGCCCCAGCTCCCGCCCCAGATGCCGATCCGCTTGGCATCGACATCGCCGCGCGCCGCCAGCCAGCGCCCGGCGGCGAGCACGTCGCGATATTCGGACGCGCCGTCGCGCCCGGTCTCGGCGGCATCGCGGAATGCGCGGCCATAGCCGGTGCCGCTGCGGTAATTGACCGACAGCACGGTATAGCCCTTCGCCGCCAGCGCCTGGTTCATCGCATAGGCGTTCGAATAATAGCCCATGGCGTGGAAGCCGAGCAGCATCTGCCGCCGCGGCCCGCCATGGACGAAGATCAGCGCGGGGTGCTTGCCCGGCCCGCGCCCGGCGAAGAGCTGGGCATGGAACGCCACGCCATCCTCGGCGCGCAGCACCACGGCTTGCGGCTGGACGATGTCGGCCAGCGCCGGGGCAGCGCGCATCGGCGCCAGCCCCTCGGCCAGCGCGGGGTGCGCGGGATGCGTCGCATCGGTGGCGATCGTCGCCAGCGTGGCGCCGGCAAAGGTCGGGAAGGATTCGATCCCCGTGCCCCCTGTCACCCGCTGCGGGGCGCCACCGCTCAGCGCCACCCGCCACAGATGGCGCCGGTCGAGGTCGCCCGCATTGGCGGCATAGACCAGCGACCGGCCATCGGGCGCGAGCAGGAAGGTCTCGACTTCGAACGCGCCGGGCGTCAGGTCGCGGGGGGTGCCGCCCCGATCGGCATCGATCGCATAGGGATGAATCCAGCCGCTGCCTTCCCATGGGAAGACGATCCGGTTGTCCGCGCTCCAGAACAAATTGCGGCTGCGCGTCCCCGCATAGCGCCCGCCCGGCCCTTGCGGCGCCGACCACAGTACGCGGGTGGCGCCGGTCGCGGCATCGGCGACCCGCAGCGACCAATAGGGGCCGGCATCCGCGCCCGCGCCCGGCGGCGGATCGAGATATCGGATGAACGCGATCCGGCTGCCATCCGGCGAAAAGACCGGCTCGACGGCAGTACCCAGCCCCGGATCGACATGGCGCAGCGTGCCCCCGGCAATGTCGAGCAGCGCGACGAAGCTATGGTCGCCGCGATCATCGATGAACAACAGCCGGGTGCCGTCCGGCGCCCATTGCAGCCGCCCCACGGTGCCCGCCACCGTCGCGACTTTGCGCGCCGCACCGCCGTCCCACAGCCAGATCTCGCCGCGCCGGCTGAACGCGACCTGCGTGCCGTCCGGCGCGAACACCGGCGAATGGCCTTCGCCCAGCACCACCGGCGCGCCGCTCCCATCGGCGGGGGCGAGCATCACCTGTTGCTTCGGCGCTACGGGCGCGACGCCGGTATTGGGGATCGACCCGTCGGGAAACTCCTCGTCGCCGCCGCGCACCCACGCCACGCGGCTGCCGTCGCGGCTGAGCACCGGGTCGTACAGCATCTCGCCATCGTCGCCGGGCTCGGCGGCGATGCGGCGGGGGGCGCCCTTGGCGTCGGCGACCCACAGGCTGCGCGCGCCGCCGATATTGTCGATCCACGCAAAGCGCGCCACGTCGCGCGCGCCGGTCAATTCGCTCGCCAACGGGATCGCCAGCGCCTGCGCCAGCCGATCCTGTGCCCATGCCATCGGTGCCGCGAGCACCAGTCCCGCTGCCAGCAGCAGCCGCTTCCAATTCGCCATGGCCGCGACCTTGCAGGCGGGGGCCGGGCGCGACAACCGCCTATGGCCGGGTGCATGCCCCCCGGTTATGCCCACGCCAAGGCTCTGTATATTCACGCCCCGGTTGCTCGCGGCGCCAATCGCTGTAGCCTTGCCGACCATGAGAACCTCGCTCCTCGCGCTCGCGCTGCTCGCAGCCCCGCCCGCTTTCGCCCAGCAAAGCCTACAGCCGCAGGTCGAGGCGGTGCTCGCCACCGCGCCGACGGGAACCCGCTTCGGGCTGGTCGTCGCCGATCCCGACGGGAAGGAAATCGTCGCGGTCAACCCGGAGGGGCGCTTCATCCCCGCGTCGAATACCAAGATGTTCACCACCGCCGCGGCCTATGCCGCGCTCGACGGGCTCGACCGGCCCGATGCGGCGGGCGGCGCCGCGGTGCGGATCGAACAGGGCGACGTGATCCTGGTCGGCCATGGCGATCCCCGGCTGTCCGCCGCCGCCGACTGCACCGTCGATTGCCTCGCGACGCTCGCGGACGCCGTCGCGGCGAAGACCCGGCGGGTGCGCGACGTGGTCGGCGACGACACGCTGTTCCCCGACCAGCGCTGGAGCCCGGGGATGAGCTGGAACAACATCCCGACCTCCTCCGGCACGGGCATTTCGGCGCTGTCGATCGACGACAATGAAGTCGCGATCACCGTCACGCCCGCCGCGCCGGGATCGCCGCCGACCGTCGCGGCGACCTATTACACGATCGACAATCGCGCGATCACCGTCGCCGCCGGGGGCGAGGGGAGCATCGGCTTCGATCGCGACCCTAACAGCCGCACGCTGCGCCTCACCGGCGCGATTGCCGCCGACGCGAAGCCGCGTATGCTGTCGGTCGGGGTCGACGATCCCGCGCACCTCGCCGCATGGCGGCTGGCCGAAATGCTGCGCGCGCGCGGCGTGCGGGTGACGGGGCAGGTCACGGCGCGCCACCGCCCGACGCTGCCCGAGGATGATCCCGAAGTCCGCGACGGCGCCCCGCCCGCGCGCCCGCCCGAACAGCCCGCGCTCGCCCAACTGGTCGCGCCGCCGCTCGCCGACGACATCCGCCACATCAACAAGGTCAGCCAGAACCTCCATGCCGAGCTGCTGCTGCGTCGGCTGGGGCTGCGCCAGGGCAGCGGATCGATCGCCGATGGTCAGGTCGAGGTCCGCGCGATGCTCGAAAAGGCCGGGGTGCCGCGCGCCGCCTATGATTTTTCCGACGGCTCGGGCATGTCGAGCTACAACCGCATCGCGCCGCGCGGCACCGTCGCGATGCTGCGCTGGATCGCTGCCCAGCCCTGGGGCACGGCATGGCGCGAGACGCTGCCGATCGCAGGCATCGACGGCACGCTCGCCCGCCGCTTCAAGGGCACCTCGCTGGAGGGCAAGCTCTTCGCCAAGACCGGCACGCTCAACGCCACCAACGCGCTGTCGGGCTATCTGATCGCCAAAAGCGGCCGGACGCTGACCTTCTCGATGCTGGCGAACGACGTGCCCCCCGAGGGCGGCGCGACCAGGATCATGGACGCCGCGCTGGTGCTGGTGGCCGAGGCGAACTGACCGCCCTGGGGATGCGCCGTTCCCCTCCCGCTTGCGGGAGGGGCTAGGGGAGGGCCCGAAGTAGCGGCTCCTGCCGATACGGCGCGGCGCATCGCATTGTCATCCCCTCCCCTGACCCCTCCCGCAAGCGGGAGGGGAATCGCTCACCCAAACGCCGCCACCACCGCATCCCCCGTCTCAGGCCGCAGCACGAAAATCCCGCTGTCGAAATGCCGCGTCGGATGCACCCGGTTGGTCAGCAGCGTCCACGCCACCCCCCGCGCGAAATCGACCCACAGCCCGGTGCCGGTGAAGCCGGTATGCCCGATCGTCTCGCCCGAACACGCCTGCCCGCCCGACCAGCCGGCGAACTTGCGCTCCCAGCCACAGGTGCGGTGCTCGTAGAACGGCGTGCGGATCGCCGCCAGCATCGCCGGGCTCGCGCCGCTGCCGTCGAGCAGCCCGGCGGCGAAATCGAGCACCCCGTCGACCGTCCCGAACAGCCCGGCATGCCCGGTCTCCCCGCCCATCGCGGCGCAATTCTCGTCATGCACTTCGCCCTGCAACACGCGCCCGCGCCACATGCACTGCTCGGTCGCGACGGCGGGGCCGGGGGGCGGGCCATAGCTTAGCCCCGGCCCCAGCGGCCATTCGCCCAGCGGCTTGCCGGTGATCCGCTCGATCGCGATGCCGAGCAGCAGGAAGTTGATGTCCGAATAGACCGGCGGCCCGTGCCGCCATTCGCGCTGGAGCACGAACGCGCGCAGCCGCGCCGGATCGTCGCCATAGGTATAGATCGGCTCGACCGCGGGGAAGAAGCTGCGATGCGCCAGGCAGTCGCGGAAGGTCAGCCGCCGCTCCGCCGCATTCGCCACATCATATTGGCGCAAATCGGGGATCGCATCGGTCAGCGGGCGATCGAGGTCGATCCGCCCCTCGTCCGCCAGAGTCAGGATCATCGTCGTCGTCGCGACCACTTTCGATACCGAGGCAAGGTCGAACCAATGCTCCAGCGTCAGCGGCTCGGGCTCGGGCACCAGCGCCGCCATGCCCGCATGCGTCACCGCGCGGAGGCCGTCCGCCGTCACCACCCCCAGGGTCGCGCCGGGAATGCGCCCCGCCGCCACTGCCGCCGCTGCGGGCGCGAACGCCGCCGCAATCGCGCTCACGCCGCCGCCTCCGGCCGGTCATCGGGTCGCGGCCTGGTCCGCGCCAGGAACGGCAGGAACGCCAGCGCCGCAATACTGATCACCCCCGACGCCAGGAAGAACATGTCGAACCCGTTATACCCCGCCGCATCGAGATCGGTCACGACCTTCCCCGCCGCCCCCGACAACAGCCGCGAGAGCAGGAAGGCGAACCCCGACAGGAACGCATATTGCGCCCCCGGATAGCGCGGATTGACCAGCATCGAGAGGTAGACGACGAACACCGCCCCCGCCATGCCGTTGCCGAACTGGTCGAGCGCGGTTGCGATGTACAGCGTGACTTCGCCGCGCGGCATATGCGCCAGCCACACGAACCCGAAATTGCCCAGCGCCGCGAAGAACGCGCCGATGGTCAGCGTCACGCCCCATCGCCACCGCGTCACCATCCATCCGCCCAGCCCCACGCCGATGATGCTCGCGGCCAGCGCCACCACGCCGTCGGCGCGCCCGATCTCGCTCTTGGTATAGCCAAGGCCCAGGATCATCGGCTTGGACAGGTTGAGCGCCAGCACGTCGCCCATGCGATAGACCGACACGAAGCCCAGCACCGCAATCGCCATGAAGCCATAGCGCCAGAAGAAATCGACATACGGCCCGATCGCCGCCGAACTGCGCAGCGGCGAGTCCGGTCGCGCCTTGATGATCTTGGGCAGCGCCGCCGCCATCAGCAGGAACGGCGCCATCGCGACGGTGAACACGAGCGGCTTCACATCGGTATTCTGGTCGAAGCCGATCCCCGACGCCCCCGACAAGATCGCCCATCCGACCGCCGCCGTCACTAACGTCGCGACGCCCAGGATCAGCACGCTGGCGACCAGCCCGGTGCCCAGCGCGACCCAACGCCCGCCGCCCCGCGCCGGATGGCGCACACTGCTAAGCGCCGGATCGGGCCGCATCGCGCACAATATGGGGAAGGGCAGGAACGCCGCCACCGCGATCGCCAGATAGGCGCCCGGCCAGCTCAGCGCGGGCATGTCCGCGATCAGCAACGCGCCGCTCCCCGCCGCGACCATCGCGGTGCGGTATCCCCACAGGTTCGACGCCGCGATCGGCCCCTGTTCCTCGGGGGTGGGCGCCAGCTCGATCCGCCAGGCGTCGGCGGCAACCTCCAGCGTCGTCGTCCAGAACGCGAGCAGCACCGCGAACAGCGCCGTGATCGCCAGATTGCTGTCCGACGCCGTCACCGTCATCGCCAGCATCGAAGTGAAGATGCCGAGCTGCGACAACATGATCCACCCGCGCCGCTTCCCCCAGAAGCGCGCGAACCCCGGCACGTCATAGCGATCGAGCAACGGTGCCCACAGGAATTTGAACGTCGGCAGCAACTGCACCCAGGCGAAGAACCCGATGATCGTCAGCGCGACGCCATGGTCGCTCAGCCGCGCCGAGAGCACCGTGGAAAACATGTAGAAGGGCAGCCCGGCGGAAAAGCCGAGCAGCACGTACAACAGCATCCGGGGCAGGCCGGGCGCGATCGGCGCTGCTGCGCCTTGCGGGTGTGCGGTCAAGGGCGCCGCGCCGTGCTTGCGGGAACCGGTCGATGCTGCATTTGGAAATTCCCCCAGGGACGGCGATGTCCCCTACGCTCGCCCGCCGCATTTTCGCAGTCAATGGCGATAGTGTTGCACCTTCGCCACGCTTTGAGAGCAAACATTCCCCCAGGCTATGGCCGCTGCAACAGAAACTATGGCGCGGCGCAACATTCTTGCCTCTTAATGTCAAATGTTACCGCGGGGGCAACGCGGGCTACGGGGGATTTTGAAATATGTCAGGCTTTGCGTCGTTAAAGACCGTGCTCGTTTGCGGAACCGCGCTCGCCGTCGGCGGCCTGCTGCCCGCCACAGCCTTCGCACAGACCAGCGACACCACCGCCCCGGCAGCAACGCCGACCGGCGCCGAAGTGCCGCAGACCGAAGAGGATGAAGGGGATCGCCGGAACGAGATCCTCGTCACCGGATCGCGCATCCGCCAGGACCCGAACAACAGCGCGCTGCCGCTCCAGATCATCACCAACAAGGATATCGAGCGCGAGGGCATCTCCAGCCCCGAACAGCTCATCATGTTCCTGAGCAGCAATGGCTCGGGCGCGGACAATCTCGCGTCCAACGCCGACGTCACGACGGGCGCCCAGCGCGGCACCAACGGGCTATCCGCCGCCAATCTGCGCGGCCAGGGCAGCGCCGCGACGCTGGTCCTGCTCAACGGGCGCCGCGTCGCTGCGCACGGCCTGACGGGTGCGGCAGTCGACGTGAACCAGATCCCGTTCGCCGCGATCGAGCGCGTCGAAATCCTCAAGGACGGTGCCTCGGCAATCTATGGCACCGACGCGATCGGCGGGGTGATCAACTTCATCACGCGCCAGGATTTCAAGGGCGTCAGCGTCCAGGGCTTTAGCGACACGACCGAACAGGGTGGCGGCAACATCTATCGCCTCTCCGGCGTCGCGGGCTATGGCGACATCGACGAGGACGGTTTCAACGTCATGGGCGCGGTCGCCTATAGCTGGAACAAGATGCTGCGCGGTCGCGACCGTGATTTCGTCAACGGGAACCAGCCCGATCGCGGCCTGTCGATCGATACGCGCGGTACGCCGGTCGCGACCGTGTTCAACATCGGCGCCAACCGGTTCCAGAACCCCACCGGGACTTTGCTCACCGGGCTGACGCTGACCGCGCCCAATGGCGCGAACGCAGCGGCAGGCGGAATCAATCCGCTCGACCTGCCCGGCGGCGCCGGCTGCGAATCGATGGATGGCGGGCTCAACTATGACTATGCGCTGTGGAACGCCGCCAGCGCTTATTATGCCTGCGCCTGGGACACGGGCCGCGTCGCGGTGGTCCAGCAGCCGATCTCGACGCTGACCTATTATGCGCGCGCCGTGTGGCGCTACGCGGGCGATCACAAGGCGTCGTTCGAAGTCACCGGATCGGACGCGCATTCGGCCAAGAGCTTCTCCAACGCACAGCTCACGGCGAACACCACCAACCTGTCGATCGCCTATCCGCTGAATGCGAGTACCAAGACGACCTATGACAGCGTGTTCAATGCGATCCGCTCGACCTTCTCGGGCAACCCGACGCAGCTTGCGGCGCTCAATGCGCGCTATGGCCAGCCGATCGCCTATCGCTGGCGCTGCGAAGTGTGCGGCCCGCGCGAATATATCACCGATACCGAGACGATGCGCGCGGCGCTGAATTTCGAAGGGCCGATCGGAGGCGATTGGGATTATCACGCGGGCGCCTCTTACGCGCGCAGCACGCCGCGCTCGACGCTGGGCAGCGGCTATTATTATCGCGGCACGTTCAGCGACGGATCGAACGATCCCAACGCGCCAAAGGCGGCCGGCACCAACGGCTATGGCCTGGTCGGCCTGATGAACAGCGGCCTGATCAACCCCTTCTCGGTCGCGCAGTCGGACGCAGCGCTGGCCGCGCTCGCATCGATCTCGGCCGAGGGCGCGACGCTGTACGGCGGCAAATATGAAGTGAAGCAGTTCGACGGTTCGGTCGCGGGCTCGCTGTTCCACATCTGGGGCGGTGACGTGAAGGTGGCGGCGGGCGTCGATTACCGGCGCGAAACCTATGCGTTCAACGGTTCGCCCTCGGCGGCGGCGACTGCGCCGGTGATCTTCCTGGCGGCGTTTGACAACGTCAATGCGCTCACCCCGAAGAGCCGCAACGTGAAGGCGGCCTATGCCGAACTGCTGGTGCCGCTGCTGCCGGGCCTGGAGCTGACGGCGGCGGCGCGTGTCGACGAATATACCGGCTTCGGCGCCACCACCAATCCGAAGGTCGCGGTCAAGTTCCGGCCGTTCGACCCGATCATGTTCCGCGCATCGTACAGCACCGGGTTCCGCGTGCCGACTTTCAACCAGATCTTCAACGGCGTCACCGAATCCTCCTATGCCGGCAGCGATATTGCCGATCCGGTGAAGTGCCCCGGCGGCGTGCCCAATGCGACCGATCCCAACTGCGGCTATATCCGCCCGGAAATCTACACCGGCGGCCGCGCCGACCTGGGGCCGGAGACGTCGACGAATGTCAACATGGGCGTGGTATTCCAGCCGATGCGCAACTTCAGTGCCTCGGTCGACTGGTGGTCGATCAGCGTCGACAACACGATCCAGCTGCTGACGCTGCGTCAGTTGATCGAAAACGCCTCGCTGTTCCCGGATAATTTCCTGCGTGACTCCACCGGCACCATCGTCGGCATCGACGATCGCTGGGTCAACGCCGGCGCCCGGCGCACCCAGGGCCTCGACGTCACGCTGCGCGGCGGCATCGATGCGCTGGGCGGCAAGTTCTCCGCCGGGATGGACGGCACGCTGCTGCTCAAGAAGCGCGAGAAGCTGACCGCGACCGCCGAATATGGCCCCAGCCTGATCGGCGTCTTCAGCTATGCCGGCGACCTGGGCGTCAAGTGGAAGCACAGCGCGTTCATCGGCTATTCGACCGACGCGGTGAACCTCTCGTTCAGCCAGATCTACCGCAAGGGCTATCGCAACGGCGCGCTGCCCGGCATCGCGGCGGGCACGGTGACGCGGGACGGGTATAACCGCTATGTGAAGGACTATGTGATCTACAACGCCTCGATCGGCTTCACCGGCATTCCGGGGTACAAGCTGTCGCTCGGCGTGCGGAACGTTTTCAACACCGATCCGCCCTTCGCGATCACCTATGACGGCAATTCGGGCGCCGGCGGTTCATGGGAACCGCGCGTCGCCGATCCGCGCGGTCGCAGCTTCACGGTTTCCGCCGAAGCGAAGTTCTAAGCGGTATCGGGGGCCGCGGAAAGCGGCCGCGGCCCCCATGCCTCCGCCGGAGGTGTCGAGTCGAAGGCCGGTGCGCTGCTCCCCCGGGTTGCAGTTCATTTCGCCGCCGATCGTCCGCCCCGGAGGTGCCGCAAGTGCAGGCCCGGTGATTGCAGGCTTTGGCCTGGTAAATATCCTGCGAAGGTTCGACATTTCCGAAATTCTGGCCTCACGAAACGTCGCGAATGATCGCAAGCAAGTTCATCGAAGGGGGAGTTGACGTAAAGATATAGAATTAAAGGCATTTTGTGGCTGCTCGACGTGCGGCGTCTCTCGCCGTGACACGCACTATCCCAGAGGACCCGGCAGATTTGCTGGTTTTTCACGGGGTGGCCGGGCCCTGCACTTGCCGTCGATCGGCGCGTTTCGCGGTTGCGGCCATCGTCTGCCGCTCGCGACCGCCTCCGAATTCCCGCCGTGCGCAACTATGTTGCGCGCGCGACGCCGGTTGGGCGGTGAACATTCCCGCGAGCTATGGGCGCCGCAACAGAAACTATGACGCGACGCAATATTATTGTCTCTTAATGTGCCCCGACAGCCGTGGACGAACACGGGCAAAGGGGAATGAAACATGGCCGGTACAAAGTCGCTTAAGACTCTTCTTGTTTCGGGGACGGCGCTCGCCCTCCTGGCGGGGGCACTTCCTGGCGTCGCCCTGGCGCAGGATACGACCGCCGCGGCTCCGACGGACCAGACGCAGCAGGCCGAAGGGTCCGAGGATATTCTCGTCACCGGATCGCGCATCGTTCGCGACGGGTTCAAGTCGACGACGCCGCTCACCGTGATTACCGCCGAGGACCTTCAAAACAGCGCGCCTAGCAACAACATCGCCGATTTCGTCAACCAGCTTCCCCAGCTCGCGGGCTCGACCCGCCCGTCCAATTCGCGCCTGAACCTCAGCAGCGGCCAGGCGGGCATCAACGCGCTCAACCTGCGCAACCTCGGCGAAATCCGCACGCTGATCCTGATCGATGGCCGCCGCTCGGTCGGCTCGACGATCACTGGTCTCGTCGACATCAACACCATTCCCCAATCGCTGGTTCAGCGGGTGGAGGCGTCCACCGGCGGCGCGTCCTCCGCTTATGGCTCGGACGCGGTTGCGGGCGTCGTGAACTTCATCCTCGACAAGAAATATGAAGGGTTCAAGGTCAGCGCGGACAGCGGCATCACCACCTATGGCGATGGCGGCAATTATTCGTTCAACGCGGCGCTGGGCAAGTCGTTCGCGGGCGGGCGCGGCCATATCCTGCTGAGCGGCGAAATCGCCCATCGCGATGGCATTTTCGAAGTCGATCGCGATTGGAACGCGACCGGCTATGTCCGTATCCAGGACCCGAACTGGGTGTCGGGGGTCAGCACCACGCCGCGCTACATCACGACCAAGCGCCAGGTCGGCGCCGCGAACTCCACCCCGGGCGGGCTGATCACCGCATCGACCGGCACCACCGCGAACGCCCTCAAGGGGAAATATTTCGGCTATGGCGGGTCGGTTAACCAATATCAGTACGGCTCGCTGACCTATCCGGCGACAGGCACGCCCTCGCTGACGCAGGGCGGCGACTGGCAGGTCAACGATTCGGGGCGCCGCATCGGGCTCGATCCGCAGGACGATCGCAAAGGCGTTTTCGGTCGTGTCAGCTTCGAGGTGACGCCGGAGATCGAGCTGTTCGCGGAGGGCTCTTTCAACAAGCAGCACATCCTGTTCAACGCCGGCCCGAACCTGTCGACCGGCATCTCGCTGGATGCGACCGGCTGTACCCAGGTGCCGGTGCCGATTTCGTGCAACGCCTATCTGTACAACACGCTCGGCGCCTCCGCGCTGACCGGCGTTACCGGGGTCACCCTCGCGACGACGGCGGCCGATCTGCCCAATCGCATGGTCGACAATCGCCGCAAGGTGCAGCGCTATGTGGTCGGCGCAGAGGGCCAGTTCCAGGCGTTCGGCAACGCGGCGCACTGGGATGTCTATGCGCAATATGGCCGCGCCGACCTGCGCGAGCAACTGCGCAACATCATGAATACCGCGAAGATGAACAACGCCACCAAGGCGGCGTTCGCGCCGGCGGGCAATGCGAACGGCTATGCCGCCGGGTCGATCCAATGCTACATCAATGTCGATGCCAGCACCACGAACGACGATAAGAGCTGCGTGGCGCTCAATCGGCTGGGCACCGGGGTCGCGAGCAGCGCCGCGATCGACTATGTTCTCGGCGATCCGTATCGCGATGAGGTCATGGAACAGAGGGTTGCCGGCGCCAACCTGGCGATGACCCCCTTCGGGACCTGGGCCGGCGACGTCAGCGTCGCGCTCGGCGGCGAATGGCGCGAGGAAAAGATCAGCGGCTATGTTCCGGCGGAATTCCAGCCGGTCGTGACGCAAAACGCCACCGGTGGCCTCAGCACCGCGAACACCTGGTCGGTGGGCAATTATCTCCCGACCAACGGCAAGTACAATGTAAAAGAAGCCTATCTCGAAACCGTTGTTCCGCTGGGATTCGGTCTCGAATTCAATGGCGCGGTGCGCGGTACCGACTATTCGACCTCGGGCTATGTGACGACATGGAAACTCGGTGCGACCTGGCAGCCGATCCCGGACATCCGGTTCCGGGTCACGCGCTCGCGCGACATTCGCGCGCCAAACCTCAACGAACTCTATCAGGCCGGGTCCTCGAACAGCGATTCGTTGACCAATCCGTTCGGCGCGAATTCGGGACCGAATGGCGGCAGCTATGGCGCTACGATTTCCTATTCGGGGCTCAACCAGGGCAACCCCGATTTGCGCCCTGAAAAGTCGAATAGCTGGAACATTGGCGGTGTCTTCTCGCCGCGGTTCCTGCCCGGCTTCAACTTCTCGGCGGATTATTTCCGCATCGACATGGAGGACGCGATCGATACGCTCAGTGCGCAGTCGATCATCAATCGCTGCGCGGAAGGGGTGCAGAAATATTGCGACGCCATCACGCAGGATCCGAATAATTCGTCGCGCATCCTGATCAGCAATCAGCCGTTCAACTTCGCGCGCAAGCTGGTCCGCGGCATCGACTTCGACAGTTCCTATCGCCTGCCGACCGACGGGATTTTCGGGGGCGGCTCCAGCCTGACGCTGCACGGTGTCGCGACGCGCTACATCGAAAACATCAGCGATCCCGGCGACGGCAGCGCGGTCTACGATACGGTCGGCGTGAACGGCGGCCAGGGCGGCACGCCAAAGTGGATCTTCCGCATGACGACCACAGTCGATACGCCCACGACGTCTGTCACGCTGGTCGGGCGCGGAGTCAGTGCGGGAAAATACTCGGCCAGCGGCGTCGAGTGCGTGAGCAGCTGTCCGGTAACGACGACGTCGTCGACGATCCAGACCTATGACGACAACAGCGTCTCGGGCCTGTTCTATGTCGATCTCAACCTGACGCAAAAGGTGTCATTGGGCGGAAAGTCCCAGGCGCAGCTGTTCTTCAACGTCACGAACGTGTTCAATCGCTGGCCGTTGCTGGTTCCGGAAACCGGGCTGGCCGCGAACAGCACCTATTCGGACCTGCTCGGACGCTCGTTCCGCGCCGGTGTCCGGTTCGAGCTGCGCTGACCCGCCAAGTCGCTGGCAGGAGATTAGGAAGGGGCCGCGACGGGAAACCGCCGCGGCCCCTTTTTTTGCGCCCGGACCGCCTGATGGCTCCCATTCCCGCCTTCATACTTCGCCGCTTCGGATCGACCCTAAGTAAAACCCCTAGGATTATCGCAATCAACGTGACAAGGTTGTCCCTCGAATCGAGACGGCGATGGGCTCGCGACTTCCGGGGGGGAGAATTGGGGGATGCGGCAGACCACTTTATCGGTTGCGCTTGAGGTAAAGCCTGAAAGTTACGACCATTTATCGGCAACGCTCGACGCGTTGCGGGATCGGCGAAGCACCGATCCTACCGGCGGCACCGGCGCCTTTGCCGATTTTCTCAATAGCGTGCCTGCGCTGCACTTCCTGTCGCTCAGCGTCTTTCCCGGCTACGACTATGATCCGCTGTTCGTGATCGAAGCCAATTTCGATGGGCCGCAGGGTCCGTTCTGGGCGCAACTCGAAAGCGCGATCGGCGACGATCTGCGCGGCATGCTGCGCTGCTGCAAGCGACCGCTCGACAATGACGGGCCGCTCTACGACGCCGTCACCGCCCCCGGCGCGCGCGCGCCGATCGCCCCCTATCTGGAGGCACGGGCGCTGCGCCCGACAGTGTATCACCACGGCAATCGCGGCATGCCGCGCGACCGCATCCTGGCGGAGGCGGCGCTGTTCGGCGCGATGCGCCGCGAAGTCGACGGCACCGACAGCTTCGCCCCCAGCCCCTATCGCGGGCTGCCCCCGCGCGAGGTCCATTCGCGGCTGCGCGCGGTGCTCGTCGGCGATTTCGGCTGGCTCGATACAAAGGCGCCGCCGCGCATCCCGCTGGCCGAGAATATCGGCGACTGGGTTCGGCTTATCGCATTCATATTGCTCGCTATTTTTGCATTGTCCCTGCCCGGCATGATCCTGAAGCTCATGCTGTCCTGGCAATGGCTTACAGGCGTGCTGTGCGTCATGTTCGTCCTCTTCGCGATCCGGCTGAAACAGATCGGCGTCGCGCTTCCGGGGACGGCGACGCCAACCCGGTTCAGCTTCCTGAAGCTGTTCTTCCGCCAGCTGCTTCCGCTCGCGCTGTTCGTCGCCGCCTATCTCGCGCTCGCCGCCGCGATCTGCACGCCCACGGCGATGCTGGTAAAGGCGTGGAACTTCACCACGGCTTGGCACGCGATGCTCGAATGGCTCGGCTGGGGGCTCGCCGGGCTGCCGGTGACGCTGGCCGGGCTCGTCCTGTGGCTGCGCACGCTGGAGCGCGCCGATTCGTCGCAGGACGCGCCCCCGGTCGACCCGGGGATGCTGCGCGAAATGGCGCGGCGCGAGGATTGGATCCCGCAGAACCACATGGGATCGGTCGTGCTGATCAAGCCCGGCGTGCTGCGCGCGGTGATCATCCGCGCGGGGCATCTCGGGCTCGGCCTGCTGCTCCGGATCATCGCGCGCGACGGCTATCTGGGGTCGATGCGAACGATCCACTTCGCGCATTGGGCGATGGTCAACAACAAGAGCCGGCTGATGTTCTTCTCGAACTTCGACCAGACCTGGGAAAGCTATCTCGACGATTTCATCGAGAAGGCGCACGCCGGGCTGACGCTGGCGTGGAGTTGCGGGGTGGGCTTCCCGCCGACGCGCTTCCTGGTCAAGGACGGGGCCAGCCATGGCCGCCAGTTCAAGGAATGGGCGCGGCATTCGATGACCGTCAGCCGCTTCTGGTACTCGGCGTACAAGGACCTGACCGCCGACCAGATCGAACGCAATTTCCGCGTCGCCTGTGGGCTGCGCAAACCAAGTCTCACGCAGAAGGAGGCCGCGCTGTGGATCAACGACCTGTGAGCGCCGCCCCCGCCGCAAAGGGACCGCCGAGCTGGAAGCTGGCGCCGCCGCACGACAAGCTGACGCAGGGCATGGTGGTCAGCGGCTTTTCGTCGCTGCCCACGGGCCGCGCGCTGTTCCTCGAATTCCAATGGCCGGGGGTTGCGAAGGGCGGCGGCGGCGCGTGGCTCAAGGCGCTGCGCGCGGTCGCGCCGGTCACCGACGCCGATGGCCGCGATCCGCAGGCCGCGGCGCTGGGCTTCACCTGCGAGGGGCTGCGGCGGATGGGGCTGGATGCGAACACGCTCGCGTCGTTCGACCGCCCGTTCAAGGAAGGCATGTTCCAGGAGGATCGCCTCCGCCGGCTGGGCGATCGCCGTGGCAAGGACTGGATGCCCACGGTCATCCCCGACGGCCCGAAATGGAGCGGCAACACCCCGCTCGACGATGCCGCCGCCGATCCCGTCGCGCACGCCTTTGCCGAGGACGAGGCCGTCACGGAGACGCGGATCGTGACCCCGCTGACGGTCCATGCCGTGCTGTTCCTCTACGAAAAGGACGAGGACGCCGCCGATGGCTGGTGCAAGCGCGTCGGCGATGCGCTGGCGCCGTATCAGGTCGCGGTCGTCCACCATTTGCCGCTCGAGCTGCGGCTCGACGAGCGCGGCATCGCGCGCGAGCATTTCGGCTTTGCCGATGGCGTCTCGCAGCCCGAGCCCTATGAACCCGGCGCCGTCACGCTGGCGGGGGCGGACGCGCCCAAGGACCCGTGGAACGGCGTGCCGCTCGGCGAGATCCTGATGGGGCATGTCAATGGCCATCACGAAGTCGCGCCGGGGCCGGTGGTGCCCGATACGCCCGCGGGCCGCGCCGCCGGGCTGGTCCCGCATCCGCGTGGCGAGGGGTTTCTCGATCTCGGGCTCGACGGCAGCTACATGGTCGTCCGCGAACTGCGCCAATATGTCACGTCGTTCTGGAAAGTGCTGGGCGAGTCCGCGGCGGCGATTTCGGCGGCCGATCCGGCGGGATCGGGGCATGTCGACGCGAAATGGCTCGCCGAGCGGGTGATCGGGCGCGATCTCGACGGCAACCTGCTCTGCCCGGTGGGGGTGCTTCCCCCCGATCCCTATGGCGGTCCGGCGAACGACTTCGGCTTTTACGATACCGATCCGCACGGCCTTGGCTGTCCGATGGGAAGCCATGTCCGCCGCGGCAATCCCCGCGACGGGCTGGCGCCCAAGCCTGCCGACAAGCAGACGCTGCTCGATGCCGCGAACAACCACCGTATCCTGCGGCGCGGGCGCAAATATGGCCCGACGATCGTCGATCCGCTGGTCGACGACCACGCCGATCGCGGGCTGTTGTTCGTGTGCCTCAACACCGACATCACCCGCCAGTTCGAATTCGTCCAGCAGACCTGGATGCTCAATCCCAATTTCGCGACGCTGGCCGACGAAACCGATCCGCTGCTCGGCCCGGCGGGGACGCTGACGATTCCCGAGGAGCCGCTGCGCCGCCGCATCCGGGTGGACACCTTCGTCCAGATGGCGGGGGGTGAGTATTTCTTCCTGCCCAGCATGCCCGCGCTCGCCTTCCTGGAGACGCTATGAGCGTGCTTGACAGCAACGAGGTGCTGCGGCCCGGCGCGACCGGGATAAAGGGGCTGCTCGGGCGGCTGGTGTTCGCACTGATGCCGTGGTTCTTCTCGGTGCTGCGGCGCGTGAAGCCGGTCGCGAAATTCGGCGGGATGACGCTCACGTCGCGATACGATGATGTGCGCGAGGTGTTCGCGACCGACCCCGCCTTCGGGGTGGTCTATGCGCCCAAGCTCGACGTGATCATGGGCGGCGAGCCGTTCTTCCTCGGCATGGGCGACACGCCGCAATATCGCGACGACACGGCCACGATGCGCCGCGTGGTCCGGCGCGAGGACCTGTCCCGGCTGGCGGCGGCGGTCGAGGCGGAGGCGGCGACCGCCGTTGCGCGGGCTGCGGTGGAGGGCGGATCGATCGAAGTCGTCCAGTTGGTGCGCGACGTCACTTTCGACGTGCTCGGCGCCTATTTCGGCGTGACGCCGCCGCCGAACGGCAACCTCCAGGTCTGGGCCACGCGGCTGTTCGAATTCCAGTTCGCCGATGGCGGCAACGATCCTGCACTCCGCGCCGAAGTCGATGTGATCGCACCGGCCCTGCGCGCGCATATCGATGCGCTGATCGCGCAGGCGCATCGCGGCGGTGGCGTGCTGGACAGCGTGCTGGCGCGCTGCGTGGCGATGCAGGCGGCGGGGGAGCCGGGCTTTGCCGACAACCGCATCCGCACCGCGCTGATGGGCTTCATGGTCGGCGGCCCGCCACAGCCGCCGATGGTGGTGCCGCAGGCGATGGAGCAATTGCTGCGGCGCCCAGATGCGCTGGCCGGGGCACAGGCGGCGGCGCGTGCCGGCGACGACGCACTGCTTGCGCGCTATGTGTTCGAGGCGATGCGCTTCGATCCGCTCGCGCCCGGGCTGCCGCGCACCGCGCTGGTCGATTGGACGCTGGCGGCGGGGACTGGCCACGCCACCCCCATCCCGGCGGGGACGACGGTGCTCGCCGCCTTCGCCTCGGCGATGATGGACCCGCGCCGCGTCGCCAATCCGGACCGCTTCGATCCGTGGCGCCCGCCCAGCGACTATATCCATTTCGGCTATGGGCTGCACCAATGCTTCGGTCTGCACATCAACCAGGCGACGCTGCACCGAATGCTCAAGCCGTTGCTGCAACAGACCGGGCTCCGCCGCGCACCGGGCAGCGCGGGGCACCTGACCAAGCGCGGCGGCTTTGCCGACCGGCTGACGGTGCGCTTCGGCTAGCGGGGGTCAGCCCCCGGAGCGAAGCGCCAGTGCCGCAGCGTCGAGGATCACATAGCTGCGCGTGTCGGGCAGGTGGATCGTCCCGCTGCGCTTGAGCCGCGTCATGTTGCGGCTCACCGTCTCGATCGTCAGCCCCAGCAGGTCCGCCATCTGCTGCCGCGTCAGCGGGAGCGTAACCCGCTCGCCCGGCTCCCCACCGCCGCGCTCGGCGATTTCGAGCAGCAGCGTCGCGACGCGCTCCGGCGCGGACTTGCGCCCGAGCAGCAGCATCCACCGCCGCGCGCGATCCAGCTCGTCGAGCACTCGCCCGAGCAGCGCATGCTCCAACGCGGGATGTTCGCGCGCAAAGCCGTCGAAGCTGGGGCGGCGGAACACGCAGAGCCGCGTGTCGGCCAGCGCCGTGACGCAATGCCCCGCGCGCGCCGAAAAGGGCCGGCCGACGAAATCGCCGGGGAAGGCGAGCCCCAATATCTGCTCGCGCCCGTCGTCGAGCGATGCGGTGAGCTTGAGCAGCCCCGACCGCACTGTCCCGACCACCAGCGCCTCGTCGCTCTCCCACATCAGCGTCTCGCCGCGGCGGAGCAACTCGGTGCGCCCCATCCGGTACATCGCGTCGAGCACCGGCTCGGGCAGCGCGGCGCAGATCGCCCGCTCGCGCGCGGCGCAGTCGCCACAGCCGCGCCCCACACTCCCGCCGACGCCGGCGCCTTCGCGCATCAGGGGTTGCAGATACATGGCCTATTCCTTCTCGGCGCCGGTGATCGCGGCGAGCAACTGGTGCTGGGGCACGGGCTTTTCGAGGATCGCGTCATAGCCGCAGGCCAGCGCCGCCTCGCGCAGCGTGCCCGAGGGATAGGCGGTCATCAGCACCGAGCGCCCCGTCCACCCGATCCTTTGGAGCGCGCGGAGCACGCCCAGCCCGTCGCTGTCGGGCAGGCGATAATCGGCGATCAGATACGCCGCCTCATCGATCGTCGGGTCGGCGAGCAGCGGCGCCGCAGCCGAATAGGACCGGACCTCGAAGCCCTTGCCGTTCAGCATCAGGTGGATCGATCGCCGGACTCCGTCATCGTCTTCGACCAGGAGAACGCGCGGGCGGGGAATGGGCTTGGTATCGGGCATGGCAACCTGTGTGCTGACAAGGCACCGTGCCGCAGGCCGGGCGGCGGGTCGCTACGTGATGTTCCCTAGGGGCGGTTTGGAAATGCGCTGGGGCGCATTTCGCGGCACCGGCCCGCTCCCCCGCCCGGCCACCCGACGGCAGTATTCTATGGGTGGCCGGGCGGGGGAGCGGGCCGGTGCCGCCTTGAAATTCGCTCTTTCGCGAATCTCCAAACGCTCTCTCACGCCTTGGCCGGCGAGGCCTCTTCGCCTTCCAGCCCCGCCGAAAACGCGATGCGCAGCGCCTCGGACAGGCTGCGCACCCCCAGCTTGCTCATCACATTGGCGCGGTGCACTTCCACGGTGCGCGGCGAGATGCCGAGATCATAGGCGATCGTCTTGTTCGGATGGCCGCGGACCAGCCCGCGCAGCACGTCGCGCTCGCGCGCCGTAAGCGCGGCGATCCGCACCTGCGCCTCATGCTCGGACGAAACCACTTCGGCGCTGTGGTTGAGCCGCTCGAACGCCGCCTCGATCGCGCGGAGCAGCAGCGCCTTTTCGAACGGCTTCTCGATGAAGTCGACGGCGCCCTGCTTCATCGCAGCGACGGCGGTGTTGATGTCGCCATGCCCGGTCAGGACGATGACCGGCATCGCCACGCCGCGGGCGTTCAGCTCGGCCTGGACCTCGAGCCCGTCCATCTCGGGCATGCGCACGTCGAGCAGGATGCAGCCGGGCTCGACACCCTTCACTTCCTTCAGGAACTCGACGCCCGATGCATAGGCCTTGACGTCATAGCCCGACGTGCGGAGCATGAACCCTGCCGAGCGCCGGATCGATTCCTCGTCGTCAACGAGGTGAATGGTCCGTTTTTCCGTCATTGGAGTCCTCCGTCCCCGCGCCCATAATCGTAAAGTGAAAGATCGTGCCCCCGCCGGGACGGGCATCGACCCAGATACGTCCGCCGTGCGCCTCCACGATCGTCCGGCAGATCGACAGCCCTAGGCCCATGCCGCGGTCCTTGGTACTGGAGAATGCCTCGAACAGCCGCGACGCGAGCGCCGGATCGATCCCCGGTCCGGTATCCGCGACCGACACCCGCACCATGCCGCGCGCGTCGGAGGCGGTGGCGACCGTCACGTCGCGCACCGGGCTGGGCCCCATCGCCTCGACTGCGTTGCGCACGAGATTGACGAGGACCTGCTGAATCTGGACGCGATCGACCAGCACCGAAGCGGCGTCGGGGTCCAGGTCGTAAAAGGCGCGCACGCCGCGCTCCTTCGCGCCGATCAGCGCCAGCCGGCTGGCCTCGTCGATCAGATGCGGCAAATCCTCGACGCGTTTGTCCACATCGCCGCGCGACACGAAATCGCGCAGCCGCCGGACGATATTGCCCGCACGCAGCGTCTCCTGCGCCGATTCGTCCATCGCCTCGCGAACCATTGCCAGCGTTTCGGGATCGGTCCGCTGGTCGAGCAGGTCGCGCCCCGCCTCCAGGTAGTTGGCGATGGCGGTCAGCGGCTGGTTGAGCTCGTGCGCCAGCGTCGACGCCATCGTTCCCATCGCCGACAGCCGCGAGACGTGGATCAGCTCGGACTGAAGCTCTTTGAGCCGCAGTTCGGCGCGCTGCTGTTCGGTCAGGTCGCGGATGAAGCCGGTGAAGATCCGGTGCCCTTCGCTACTCGCCTCGCCGACCGACAATTCCATCGGGAACGGCGTGCCGTCGCGCCGCTGGCCGACGACGATGCGACCGATGCCGATGATCCGCCGCTCGCCGGTCGCGAGGTAGCGCGCGACATACTCGTCGTGCCGGTCGCGATCGGGCCCGGGCATCAGCATCTTCAGATTGCGCCCGACGACATCGGCCTCGGTATAGCCGAACAGCCGTTCCGCAGCGGCGCTGAACGACAGGATCGTGCCGCGCTCGTCGATCACCACCATCGCGTCGGGGACGGTGGCGAGGATCGAGCGAAGATGCAGCGCGCTGCGCTCCAGCGCCGATTCGGACGCCTTGCGATCGGTGATGTCGTACATCACCTGCCCGAACCCGCGCAGCGAGCCGTCGTCGTGATGCAGCGCGGCGATGGTGACGTCAGCGAGGAATTCCGACCCGTCCTTGCGCACCCGCCAGCTTTCCTCGCGAACACGCGATGCGATCGCTCGGTGCAAATCGGCCGCGGGCTTGCCCGTCGCAGTGTCGGGCGGCGGATACAAGTCGCTGCCGGGCCGCCCGATCATCTCGTCCGCGGTCCAGCCGGAAAGCAGCTCGGCGCCGCGATTCCATGTCAGCACCATTCCGTTCGCGTCGAGCAGGAACAAGGCGCGGTCGGTCGCGGTGTCGACGAACAGGGCCAGGGTCTCGGAACGGTTCATCACGCGACGCTACAGAGAAACGGCAATTTTATCGAGCACTCCATCGGCGCGTTCGGATCATGCGCGTTCGGCGACGCGACGGGCCAGCGCCGCCTGTGCGTGTATTGAATGGCGCGCATGGAGCAGGTCGCTCGACAGCTTGAACGCCGCCGTCCGCGCGCTTTCCAGATGCTCGTACACCACGGCCTCGGGCAAGCCGTCGACGATCGAGTCGAAATGGACATGCTCGCTCGAATGCATCTGGAACGCCGCGACCAGATAGGCGTCGAACGCCTGGCGCAGCGCAACCCATTGGCCCTTCTCCTCGAGCCAGGGCAATGTCGTCGCCGAGGACGAGAGCGTCAGCAACCGTTTCCCCACGAGCAACGGGCTGGGCAGCCCCGCCTTGAGCGATTCGGCGCGGACCCGCGCGCCGAGCACGCGATCGATATAGCCCTTGATGATCGCGGGCGGCGTCCCGAACCAGATCGGGTAGATCAGCACGATCGCATCGGCGGAGCGCACATAGTCCAGCTCGGCCGCGACATCGGGCCAGCGTTCGATCCCGGCGCCGGGCGTCTCGTCGGCGTGGAGCACCGGATCGAACTTCTGCGCATAGAGATCGCGCAGCATCGGGATCTGCCCGCATTCGCGCACCGCCGCGCAATAGGTCTCGGCGATCGCGCGGTTGAAGCTGTTGGGCGAGGGGTGGCCGAGCACCACGAGCTGCCGGAGCGGTTCGGAGGAGCGTGCGCCCGTGGTGATCGCGTCCATGTCAGTGCGCCAGCAATAGCGGCACGGGGCTTTCGCACAGCATCCGGCGCGTGACTCCGCCGAACACCGCCTGCAGCGCGCGGCTATGGCCATAGCCCCCCATCACCAGATAGGCGGGGTGGAGAGTCGCGATTTCGGTGAGCAGCGCGTCGCTGGTCCGTTCGAAGCTGGTCGGCACGTGGCGGATCACCGGCTCGATCCCGTGGCGCGACAGATATTTCGCCGCCTCGGTCGCGGAGGATTTGAGCGAGCCGTCGTCGATCTCGACCAGCGTCACGGCGCGGGCCAGCGCGAGCAGCGGCACTGCCGCCTGGAGCGCTTCCTCGGCGGCCTTGGAGCCGTCCCACGCCACCAGCGCATGGCCGAACGCATCGAAGCGGCGCGCCGTCTCGGGGACTGCCAGCACCGGGGTTTCGGCGCGGACGAGCAGGTCGCCGGCGAGGCCGCGCATGTCGGGAAAATGCAGCCCCTCGAGCTGGCGGTTGATGACGATCACGTCCGCCAGCCCCGCCGCCGCGCGCAATGCGCCGCTCAGGTCGCCGGTAACGTCCTGCCAGTCATAGGACACGTCCTCATGCGCGAGCCGTTTCGCCAGCGTCGCGCGATTGACGCGTTCGCGCGCCCGTTCGTCGGCAAGCAACAGCGCCGAGCCGCCATTGGGCACGTAATCGTCGATGGCGACGGGCACGATCGTCACGTCGACACAGACCAGATGCCCGTTCAACGCACGGGTGAGGTCCAGCGCGGCCTGCAACCGCGCCTCCTGGCCGGGATCGTCATGGATCAGCAGCAGCACGTTCTTCATTGGGGTCTCCATCTTTCGAGGATGGAGCGAGGCTAGGGGCGGGATCGGGCGCCGGGTATCGGGAAATATCCCAAGGCGCTCCCCTATACCGCGCGGCTGAAGCGTTGGGGCGGGGCGGCGCGATAGGCGTCGAACGCGCACGCGGCGAGGCGGGCATAGGGGCGCCCCGCGGGCAGGATCGCGACTCGCCACCCGTCGAGCGCGATCACGCCCTGGTCGCGCAGCGCCTTCAGCGGCGGCAGCGCGGCGGAAAGCGCCTGCACCGGCTGGCCATGGCGCAGCGCGATTTCGGCGGCATCGACGCTGCCGTCGCACAACAGCCGCTCGATGATGTCGGTGCGCATCCGGTCGTCGGCGGTGCGCGCCACGCCGCGAACCCCGGCCAGCAGGCCATTGCCCGCGAGCATGCGATAGCGCCCGGCATGTTTCTCGTTCTGGACGAGCAGCCCGTCGAACTGGCTGATCGACGAGGCGCCCAGCCCGATGACGATCGCCGCGGGATCATCGGTAAAGCCCTGGAAATTGCGCCGCAGCCGCCCGCTATGCGCGGCGACGGCGAGGCTGTCGCCGGGCCGCGCGAAATGATCGAAGCCGATCGCCCGATATCCGGCCTCGACCAGCAGGTCATGCGCGAGCGCGCTCTGCCAGAATCGTGCGCGCGCGTCGGGCAACAGGCTCTCGTCGATCATCCGCTGGCGCGGCAGCATCCGCGGCATATGCGCATAGCCGAACATCGCGACGCGATCGGGGGCGATCACCTGTGCCTGGGCGAGCGTCGCGGCGATGTCGTCGAGCGACTGGCCGGGCAGGCCGTACATCAGGTCGAGGTTGATCCGCCCGATCCCTGCCGCGCGCAGGTCGTGGGCCGCCCGCGCAACGTCGCGGAACGGCTGGATGCGGTTGATCCGGCGCTGGACCTGCGGCGCAAAGGTCTGCGCGCCAAGGCTGGCACGCCCGATCCCGGCGGCGGCGAGCGCGACGGCATAGTCGGCGTTGAGCGTGCGCGGGTCGAGCTCGGCGGCCCATTCGGCATCGGGCGCGATGTCGAAGCGCGTGCGCAGCGCGGCGGCGATCGCGAGCAGGTCGGCGGCGGGCAGGGCGTTGGGACTGCCGCCGCCGAAATGCACGCTGACCACGCGTCCCAGCATCCGGCCGCCGACGCTCTCGATCTCGCGCAGCAGCGCGTCGCGATAGGCCGCGACTCGGTCGCCGCGGCCGATCGCGCCGGTGTTGCACCCGCAATACCAGCAGATTTCGTGGCAGAAGGGGATGTGGACGTACAGCGAGACCGGCGTTTCCGGCGCAACCGCCGCCAGCGCGTCCGCCTGTTCGCGCGCGCCGATGCCGGGGTGGAATTCGGCGGCGGTCGGATAGCTGGTGTAGCGCGGCACGGCGCGCTCGGCGAGGTCGGGCAGGAAAAGATGCGGCATCGCGCAGGCCTGGCGCGCGAGGGCGCGGCATTCTTTGACCTGGATCAAGGAAGCGCGGCGCGCGGCGGCGATGCTGGACGGTATCGTTTTATGGAGACCGTCCCATGCTCGACATCATCGGAAGCAATTATCTGTATCTCGTCGCGGGATCGATGATCGCATTCGCCGCGGTGCTTGCCGCGCTCAGCATCCTCGACGCGGTGCGCGCCGACCAGGGCTGAGGCGGGGGCCGCTCAGATCACGTCCATGTCGACCTTGTAATGGTGCCAGGCAAAGATCGCCGCGGCGCCGCGATGGGGCCGCCAGGGTTCTGAGAGGGTGCGCAGCAGCTTTTCCGACGGGCGCTCGGCATGGCCGAGCAGCCGCCCGATCTCGATCTGCACCGCCAGGTCGCCCGCGGGCCAGATGTCGGGGCGCCCCTCGGCAAACAACAGGTAGATTTCGGCGGACCAGCGCCCGATGCCCTTGATGTGCGTCAGCGCGGCGATGGCGGCTTCGTCGTCTGCGGGGAGGTTGTGCAGGTCGAGCCGGCCGCTGCTGACTTCCTCCGCCAGGCTGCGGGCATAGCTCGCCTTTTGCCGCGACAGCCCGGCGGCGCGCAGCGTCTCGTCCGATGCCGCGGCGACGGTGGCGGGATCGGTCAGGTCGCCCAGCGCGGCGGCGAGCTTGTTCCAGATCGACTGCGCGGCGGCGACGCTGACCTGCTGGCCGATGATCGTGCGCAGCAGGGTCTCGTAGCCGCGGTCGCGCAACCGCGGCTCGGGATAGCCCGCGCGCGCGAGGCCCGCGGCGAAGGCGGGCTCGATCGCGGCAAGCGCGTCGAGCGCGGTTCGAAGCTGTTCGGCGCTCAATCCCATCTAGGCGATCCTTGCACTGCTGGGGGATCGGCGGCATGGACCCGCCGGAATACAGGAGATAGCGATGCCGAAGCTGATTGTCGTCACCCGCGAAGGGGAAGAACGCACCGTCGACGGGGACACTGGGTTGAGCGTGATGGAGGTGATCCGCGACAATGGCTTCGACGAACTGCTCGCACTGTGCGGCGGCTGCTGCAGCTGCGCCACGTGCCACGTCCATGTCGACCCGGAATTTGCGGCCAAACTCCCGCCGATGAGCGAAGACGAGAATGACCTGCTGGATAGCGCGTCCGATCGCAACGACCAGTCGCGACTGTCGTGCCAGATCCCGTTCACCGACGCGCTGGACGGGCTGAAGGTGACGATCGCCGCCGAGGATTGAGCCGGGCCGGCGGGCGCTAAAGCCCCGCCACCCTCAGCACCGCCATCGGAGCGTCGTCGGTCTGGCTGTTGACCTTCCAGGTGATCGACTTGCCGCCCGGCACGGTCGTTGCCCCGTCTTCATTGTTCTGGCTTACGATCTCGGCGTCGGTGATCAGCGTGAAGCTGCCGTCGAGCTTCGCAATGGCATCGTCGCCGGTCCCCATCGCGCCCTTGCCCTCCGACTTGGCGAAGCCGGGGGCCTTGATCCGCACACCGTCCTTGCCGCGCAGCTCGACCGCGAGGAACGGGAAGACCATTCCCGCGTCCTGATTGTACGGGAACAGAAAATTGTGCGTGAGCCGCCCGCTGAGCGCATAGTCGACGTAGAACACGCCGTTGCCGCGATATTCGACGGTCTTGTAGCCGGCTTCCTTGCGCACCTGCTCGGCCAGTTCGCGATATTCCGCGTCCTTCTTCGCCGGGTCCTCGGCGGCGTCGGTCGCCTCGTCGGAGGGCGTGGCGCTCCCATCCTCCGCCGCATCGGCCATGCCCGATACGGCCTTGGTCATCGCGCCGGTCAGGTCGATCGCGACCACTTCGCCGGTGTAGCTATAGGCGAAGCTGCGATCGGCATGGATCGTCAGCGTCGACTGGAACTTGCCCGGCAGGAACAGGCACGCGGCCAGCGCAAGCGCCAGCGGCACCAGGATCGCGGCGGCGATCGCGCGGCGGAGCGGCGGCATCATCCGCGCGCTGTGATGGCATAGAGCGCCACCGCGGCGGCGTTGGACACATTCAGGCTCTCGACCTTGGGCGAGATCGGCAGCCGCGCGAGCTCGTCGCAATGCGATTCTGTATTCTGGCGCATCCCTTCGCCCTCGGCGCCCATCACCAGCGCGATGCGGCCTTCGCCCATCACCTGCGCCAGCGTGCCCTTGGCATGGCCGGTCATCCCGATCCGCCAGAAGCCCGCCTCGGCAATCTCGTCCAGCGCGCGCGCCAGATTGACGACGCGGACCCAGGGCACATTCTCCAGCGCGCCCGATGCGGCGCGGGCGACGGTGCCCGATTCGGGCGGTGCGTGGCGATCCTGGGTGATGATGCCCAGCGCGTCGAACGCCGCCGCCGATCGCAGGATCGCGCCGACATTGTGCGGATCGGTGACCTGGTCGAGCACCACCAGCGGGCGGCGGTCGCCCGCACCCTGATCCAGCAGGTCGCCCAGCCAGATTTCCTCGAGCGGATCGACTTCGGCGACGATGCCCTGGTGCGGCGCGTCGCCGGGAACCAGTCGCGCGAGATCGGCGACATCGGCATAGGTGATCGGGATCACCGGCGGGATGTCGAGCGCGCCCAATGCCTCGCGCGTGCCCCACAGCTTGCGCACATTGCGTTCGGGGTTGGCCAGTGCGGCGAGCACGGCGTGGCGGCCATAGAAGCGCGGGCGCGATGCGGGCGCCTGGCTCGGGCGATGTCCTCGTTTCGCCATCAGTCGAGGTCGCTCGGATCGGGATAGCCGAACGGATCGGTCACGCTCGGCTCGGTCGGGAAAGCGCCGCGCGGCAGCGGCTTTTCGGCGTTCGCGGCCTGGAGCAGGAATGCGGCGAGGATCACAGCGGCCTGCCGCATGTCGGCGGGCTTGAGATGATCGAACGTGTCGATGCTGGTGTGGTGGAGGCGGCTGCCATAATCGAGCGGGTCCTGGATGAACTGGAAGGCGGGGATGCCGACCGCGGAGAAAAAGACGTGATCGGTGCCGCCGACCTTGCGGATCGCCACCGTGTTCGCGCCCATCGATCCGAACGGCGACAGCCATTCGCGCAGCATCGGCACTGCGGCAAGGTTATTCTCGGCATTGATGCCGCGAATCTTGCCCGATCCGTTGTCGAGATTGAAATAGGCGGCGAGCTGGCCATAGCCCGGCTGGCGCGTCACCGGCCAGCGGTTCGCCCAGCCATAGAAGCGCGCGAGGCCCGTGCTCGGCGCGCCTGCCGCGGGTTTGCGGGTGGCGATATGCTGTTCGACATAGGCCATCGACCCGAGCAGCCCCTGTTCCTCGCCCGCCCATAGCGCGAAGCGGATCGTGCGCTTGGGCTTCACCCCCATCGCCTGGAGGATGCGCGCCGCCTCCATCACCATCGCGGTGCCCGCGCCATTGTCGGCGGCGCCGTCGCCCGCGGTCCAGCTATCGAGATGCGCGCCGGCCATGACATAGGCGCCGCTGGGGTCGGTGCCGGGGATGTCGGCGAAGACATTATACGCCTTGGTATCGGCGTCCTCGAAATGGACGACGCTTTCCAGCTCGACGACGGGGGCGGGGCCGACCTTGGCGAGGCGGGCAAGGCGGCGATAATCCTCGGCGGCGATTTCGAATCCGGGCACCTGCTGCGTCTCGCCCGTGCCGAACAGATAGCCGTTGCCATGGAGCAGCTTGCCGTCGCGGCTCGACATGGTCGCATAGGCGACGGCGCCCTCGGCCTTCAGAAAGGCGTCGAGCCTGGTCGCGAAATCGAGCCGCTTGATCCGGCGATCGGCGGCTTCGGGATCATATTTGGGCTGCTCATAGGTGTCGAACTTCGCCAGTTCCTCGCCGCTCCAGCGCTTGAACGGCGCCGCGCCGGGCTCCGATCCGTCATCGGGCAGCGTGACCATCACGATCTTGCCTGCCAGCTTGCCCTTGTAGCGGGCGAAATGATCGACGCTGGTGATCGGGGCGACGATCACGGGGGCGCTCACCCGGCCCGGCGTGCCGGGGGTCCAGGTGATCGCCATCGCGGTCAGCTCGATTGGGCGCGGGCTCACCATCCGCGCGCTGAACCGTTCGGCCCACCATCCGCGCCCGAATTCGAAGCCTTCCTTGTGGACGTTCTTCAGCCCCCAGTCGCGATAGCGCGCCATCGTCCAGTCCTCGGCGCGGCGCATTCCGGGCGAATTGGTCAGGCGCGGGCCGATGCCGTCCATCAGCGTCTGGGCGGTCTGCATGATCTGCGAATGGTTGAACCCTTCGTCGATGATGCGGGCGATTTCGGCGCGATCGACGCTCTGCGCGGCCAGCGGGCTGGCGATCAGGGCGACGGCGGCGATGGCAGTGGCGGTAAAGGCGCGCATAGGCCTCCTGAGGGGAAAGATGGGTTGCAGCGACGCTATGCGGCACAGTTACGCCGCGCAAGGCGTTGACAGGCCCTATTCGCTTCGGCAATGGACCGCCCTCGCTCGACGCGGCGGCGCCTGGACAGGTGGCCGAGTGGTTAAAGGCAGCAGACTGTAAATCTGCCCGGGTTTCCCGTACGCTGGTTCGAATCCAGCCCTGTCCACCACGCCGCGTCGAGCGATCTTCCCCGGATCGCTCGGTTTATTCCGCCCGCCATTTCCCTGCGTGCGCAGGGGCGCAACATGTCCGGTACGCCGCTCGAATACGTCCCGCGGGCGTTTCCGAAGCCGCCACGGGTTCCGTCTCGGCCCGCCGTGCGTTAGGGGCGGGATATGGCGGACCCGCTTGAACCCCTAGGCCGATTCATCGGGGCCGAGCATCATTTCGTCCTGCGTGTCTATTTCGAGGACACCGACCTTACGTCCGTGGTCTATCACGCCAATTATCTGCGATATCTGGAGCGTGCCCGTTCGGATATGCTCCTGGCTGTCGGGATCGATCAGCGCGCGGCGTTCGAAGCGGGCGAGGGGGCCTATGCGGTGCGCGATCTTGGCGTCCGCTATCGGGCCCCGGCGCGGCTCGGCGATACGCTGACGGTGATCAGCCGGCTGGTGCGTTTGCGGGCCGCGGCAGTCGATATTCATCAACGAGTCATGTGCGGCGCGAAATTAGTGGCCGACGCCGATGTCGAGGTGGCGTTCGTCACGCCAGGCGGCAGGGCGCGCCGCCAGCCGGCGGAATGGGTCACCGCTTTCGAGCCTTTGCTCTGGACAGGGAACTGAGAACGCAATGGAATTCCTGAGCACCGACGCCGCGACGATGTCGCCGATTGGGCTGTTTCTCCAGGCCGACTGGGTGGTCCGCGCGGTGATGCTGGGGCTGCTGCTCGCCAGCCTGTGGACCTGGGCGATCATCTTGAGCTTCGGGATGCGGATCGGCGGCGTGCGCAAGGCGAGCGACCGGTTCGAGGCCGAATATCGCGAGGCCGACGATATCGACGAGTTCTACCGCCGCGTCGCCAGCCGCGACTTGCCGATCGTGCGGATCTTTGCCGCGGGCGTCACCGAATGGCGCCGCTCGACCGCAGGCAAGACGATCGATCGCGAAGGCACGCGCGAACGGCTGGCCACCGCGATGGGCGCGACGGTCGCGCAGGAAGTCGATCGCCTCGCCGATCGGCTCAATTTCCTCGCCACCGTGGGTTCGGTCGCGCCGTTCGTCGGGCTGTTCGGCACCGTCTGGGGCATCATGCGCGCCTTCACCGGCATCGCGCAGCAGCAGAGCACGTCGCTTGCGGTCGTCGCGCCGGGGATTGCCGAGGCGCTGTTCGCCACTGCGATCGGGCTGTTCGCCGCCATCCCGGCGGTGATCGCGTATAACCGCTATTCGCACTCGGTGAACCGCGTCGAGGCGCGGCTGAACCGCTTCGCCGACGGATTTCACGCCACGCTCAGCCGCCGTCTGGAGCTGGAAGCGTGAGCGGGGGTGCCGTCTCAATCCTCCCCGTGCCGGGGAGGATCTAACCCATGGCCATGCACCTCCCTTCCGGCAAATCGCGCGGGCGCCGGGCGCCGATGGCGGAGATCAACGTCACGCCGCTGGTCGACGTGATGCTCGTCCTGCTCATCATCTTCATGGTCACCGCGCCACTGCTCACCGCAGGCGTGCCCGTGAACCTGCCCGAGAGCCGCGCCAAGCCGCTCGATCAGGACCAGAAGCCCGTTCAGATTGCGATCGACGATGCCGGACAGGTCTTTGTCGACGATGCCCCCGTGACCGACGCCGCGCTCCCCGCGGCGCTGGCGGCAGTCGCCGCGCGCCCGGGCGCCGATGGCAAGCCGCCGCAGATCTTCCTGCGCGCCGACCAGGGGCTCGGCTATGGCAAGGTGATGCGCGTGATGGGCGAGCTGAACCGCGTCGGGCTCAACCGCGTGTCGCTGCTCACCGAAGCGACAGCCCAGTAACGCCATGACGCGGACCGAAGCCGGAGCCTTTGCGATTGCCGCAGTCGCCCATGTGGCGCTGTTCGGGCTGTTGTCGCTCGGCTTCCGCGCGCCCGATCCGGCCAAGCTCGCACCCCAGCCGATCGAGATTTCGCTGGCCGAGGACGTCGGCCTCGAAAGCACCGCGCCGGTGATCAGCAGCGAGGCCGAGGCGGCGAAGAAATCGCCGGTCGAGGCGCCGGTCGAGCCCGACAGCGCGCCGCCGGAACCAGCGCCGCAGCCCGAGGCCGCACGCCCGCAACCCGCGCCGCCCCAGCCCGCCGCTCCCGCAAAGCCACAGCCCGCACCACCCAAGCCTGCGGCCAAGCCGGCGCCCGCCGCGAAGCCGCAGCCGACGCCGCCAAAACCTGCCGCGCCGTCCAAGGCCGCCCCCGCGCCGACCCGGAAGCCCGCCGCCGCAGCCGCCGCGTCCAATCCGCGGCAACAGCCGCGCCGCGACGTCCGCCCGACGGGCAATCTCGACGGGCTCGACCTCGGCCGCTCGAACAATCGCCAGGGCACTGCGACCACGCCCCCCGCCGCGACGATGTCGACTCAGGCGCGCGCCAATATCGGCTCGGCGATCCAGCGCCAGGTCCAGCCCTGCGCCGATCGCCAGGTGCTGCCGGGGCCGGGTGCCGAGCGGATTCGCGCAGTGGTCAATCTGCGCATCAATCGCGACGGCTCGCTGGCCGGCCCGCCCCGGATTACCGGGCATGACGGCGTCGATGGCAGCAACGAACGCTATGTGACTCGCGTCGACGATGCCGTCCGCGCGATCTTCGCGGGCTGCGCGCCGCTCGAGGGGTTGCCGCCCGAACTTTATGCCGTGCCGGGCGGGTGGCAGAGCTTTACGCTACGATACCGGATCAAGGGTTGAGGGAGTATCAGACGATGCGCAATTGGATGATCGGCGCGGCGATGCTCGCGCTCGCTACGGCAAGTGCCGCACAGGCGCAGGACGTCCCCGCCGCGACGCTCCGCCTGCCGCCACCGGCGCAGGGGCAGCAGACGCCCGCGGGCCCGCCCCAGGATTCGGAGCTGGTCGTCGATGTCGAGGGCGGCATGTCCGCGCCGTTGCCGATCATCATCCCGGCCATGCCCACGGCATCGGTGGTGCAGACCGCGGCGGGCCCCACCGACCAGCTCGGGCAGAAGCTGTCGCAGATCATCGACGACGATCTGCGCAACACCGGGCTGTTCAAGACGATGGGGCCGGGCGCGACGCGTGCCATCGCCTATTCCGAGGTCACCAGCCCCGATTATGCCGCATGGGGCGGGGTGGTCGGCCAGGCTTTGGTCCAGGGCTATGTCCGCGCCAATGGCAATGGCTCGCTGACGATCGGCTGCTATCTCTACGACATGGCGGCGCGCAGCGAGCTGGTGCGCCAGGGCTTCGTCGTCACCCCCGCCGACTGGCGCCGCGCCGCGCATAAATGCGCCGATGCGATCTATACCCGGCTCACCGGCGAGGGCCCCTATTTCGACAGCCTGGTCGTCTACGTCGCCGAGCAGGGCCCCAAGGGCAAGCGCCGCAAGCAGCTCGCGATCATGGACCAGGACGGCGCCAACCACCGTTTCCTGACCAACGGCCAGAACATTGTGCTGACCCCGCGCATGTCGCCACGGCAGAACGCGATCGTGTATATGAGCTATCAGGATCGCCGCCCGTCAATCTATGTCTATGACATGGCGGCGCGCAGCAACAAGCTGCTGGTGTCGAACGTCAATCTGAACTTCGCGCCGCGCTTCTCGCCCGATGGCCGTTCGGTGCTGTTCTCGATGGCGGTCAGCGGCAATACCGACCTGTACCGCGTCGCCACCAGCGGCGGCGAGCCGCAGCGGCTGACCAACGCGCCCGGCATCGACACCGGCGGCAGCTATTCGCCCGATGGCAGCCGGATCGTCTTCGAAAGCGATCGCGGCGGCACCCAGCAGCTTTATGTGATGAACGCTGACGGCAGCAATCAGCGCCGGATCAGCTTCGGCGGCGGGCGCTATGCCACGCCGGTGTGGAGCCCGCGTGGCGACCTGATCGCCTTCACCCGCATCGGCGGCGGCTTCCGCATCGGGGTGATGAACCCCTCGGGCGGCGGCGAGCGGCTGTTGACCGATAGCTGGGGCGACGAAGGCCCGACCTGGTCGCCCAATGGCCGCGTGCTGATGTTCTTCCGCTCGGCACAGGGTTCGGGGCGCCCCGATCTCTGGGCAGTCGACCTCACCGGCTCGACCTCGCGCAAGATTCCTACGCCGCTCGACGGATCGGACCCGCATTGGGGCCCGATCCGCCCCTGATCGGCCATGGTTGAACCAAAGTCGGTACGTAAGCGTAATGCCTGCAACGGAGCGGGCGACCCCTTCAAGAGGAGAAACATGATGGCCAAGATCACGACCAGCCTGGTTCTCGCGGTAGCCCTCGTGGCGACCGCGGGCTGTGCCAAGAAGCGTCCGCCCGAATTGCCGCCGACGCCGGGCGAGACGACCACGACCCAGCCCAATTATGGCGGCGACAACGACCAATATGGCTCGAACGCGCTCAACGAGCAGTTCAAGCGCGAAGTCGCGAGCGACACCGTCCATTTCGCGCTCGACGAATATGATATCGATCCCGAGGCGCGCCGCATCCTCGACACCCAGGCGACCTGGCTGGCCTCGCACCCCGAAACCCGCATCACGATCGAGGGGCATTGCGACGAGCGCGGCACCCGCGAATATAATCTCGGCCTGGGCGATCGCCGCGCCAACGCCGCGAAGAACTATCTCGCCGCGCGCGGCGTCTCGCCGGCGCGGATCACGACGATCAGCTATGGGAAGGAACGCCCGATCGCGATGGGCTCGGACGAAGGCGCCTGGGCGCAGAACCGCCGTGCAGTGACGATCGTCCTCAACTGATCGCCTCGCCCGGTCGCCAGGCCGGAACGACCATAGCAAACGCCGCCGGGGGAGACCCCGGCGGCGTTTTCGTTTCGGCTTGCGACTCGCTCGATTGCGATATAAAGATAATATCACAATTAACCGGAGGGCTTTTCAGATGACCGATGTTCGGGGGGCAGCGCACGCGCTGCGGCAGAGCAGCGAGCGCGTGTCGCACGGCAGGAGCGGCTATGCGATGCTGGCGGTGCTGTTCGCGGCGCTCGTGCTGGCCGTGGCGGCAATAACCCAGATCGATCGCATGCCCGACGCCCTCGTCGTCTCGACGCTGCTGGGTGCGACGCTGCTCGCGCTGTTCGTCGGGATCGGCTTCTACCTGCTCCAGCCCAACCAGGCCGTCGTCATCACGCTGTTCGGCGATTATCGCGGCACCGATCGCACCACCGGGCTGCGCTGGACCTGGCCGTGGATGAGCAAGAAAAAGCTCTCGGTCCGCGCCAACAACATGATTTCGGAGCGGATCAAGGTCAATGATCTGCGCGGCAACCCGATCGAGATGGCGGCGCAGGTCGTGTGGCGCGTCACCGACACCGCGCAGGCGCTGTTCGACGTCGATGACTACAAAGCGTTCGTGAACGTCCAGATCGAGGCGGCGGTGCGCACCATCGGCTCGCGCTATCCCTATGACGATTTCGAGCATCAGGAAGTCACGCTGCGCGGCAACCACGAACAGGTCGGCAGCGAGCTGCGCGCCGAACTGATCGCGCGGCTGACGGTTGCGGGGATCACCGTCGACGAATGCGGCTTCACGCACCTCGCCTATGCGCAGGAGATCGCCGGCGCGATGCTGCGGCGGCAACAGGCACAGGCAGTGGTCGCGGCACGCACCACGCTGGTCGAGGGCGCCGTGGGCATGGTCGAAATGGCGCTGGCCCAGCTTTCGGCGAAGAACGTCGTCGAGCTCGACGACGAACGCCGCGCGGCGATGGTCTCCAACCTGATGGTCGTGCTGTGCGGCGAACGCGATACCCAGCCGATCGTCAACGCCGGGTCGCTGTACCAATAGGCCCGTCGAGTGAGCGTACCCCCCAAAAAGGCGTTCCCGCTGCGCCTCGATCCCGCGCTCTATGCCGCGATCGAACGCAGCGCGGCCACCGACCTGCGCAGCGTCAACGCGCAGGTGGAATGCCTGCTGCGCGAGGCGCTCGGGCGGCGCGGGGTGAAGCTGGAGGACCCGGTACGGGCGCGCAGGGGGCGCCCGCCAAAATCGCCGGAGGGAGAAGAATGACCGACTATCGCCTGCCCGGCGGCGGCCGCGCCTGGTTCGTCAGCACGCGGACCGCGACAAGCTACCGCCTCAATCCCTGCTCGCCAGCGGGGTGGTGGTCGCTGATCGGCTATTGCCTGTTCGTGTCGGTGGCGCCCACCGCCATCTTGCTCGCGGGCGGCGACTCGCCCAGTGGGACGCGATGGGTGGCATTCGGCGCGACGATCGTGCTGCCCAGCATCGCCTTTATCGTTACCGCTTTCCGTATGTCGGTCCCTGCCCGGCGGTAGGGACGGCCCGTCTTTCAACCAAGGAGAAGACCCATGTTGATCGCCCTCTTCGCACCCCGCAAGCATCTGCCGTTCCTGATCGCGGCATCGTTCGCGGCGCTTGCCGCCGGCATCGCCGCGATGGTGCTGGCATGACCCGCGCGGCCCCCAACGCGCCACGCGGTATCCGCCCCGGCTACTGGTTTCGCCCCCGGCGCTTCGGCTTCGGCGCTCGCCCCGCGACATGGCAGGGCTGGGTCGTCACGTTGGTCTTCGTCGTGGCGGCAGCGCTGGTCGCCAACCTCGCCTCGCATCGCGGCGAAGTCTATCTGGTCCTGCTTGTGCCGCTGGTCGCCGCGCTGCTCTGGCTGATCTTCACGCGCACCGATGGCGAGTGGCGCTGGCGCTGGGGCGGGGAGTGATCGTCATCCCAGCGATTCGTTGAGCAGCCGCGCCAGCCGCAGCCCGCCCTTGACCAGCTCCTGCCGCGCGGGCGCGACCAGCGTCTCGATCGTCGCCTCGCTCAGCACCGCGCGCGCGGGCACCGGGCCGCATGGGTCGCCCAGCGCGCTGGCATAGACCACGTCATGCGCGACCTGCCAGCTGTCGCGGCTCCAGTCCTCGACGCTGCCGCCGACCACCGCCTCACGCTCGGCGGCGGTGTAGACCCGGACCAGCGAGGGCGGGGTGGAAATGGCGCGCTCGGCGATCAGCCCGTCCCAGATGCTGTGCAGGTTCAGCCGCTCGGGCGCATAGATGCCGTATGCCGCCTTCACCCGATTGCCGCCCAGGTCGCCGCGATCCCCGGCATGGAGCGGCTGGTGCAGGTCGCCGACGAAGTGGATCAGGAACGACAGCGCCATGACGCGCTCGCGGATCGGCACGCTCTTGTCCTTGAGCAGCTTCACGTCGCGCTCGATCTGTGCCGACACGCAATTGCCGTCGGGGCAGGCGGGCTTCAGGTCGAACGGCTTGCACACGTTCACATTCTGATAGTGCCAGTTATACGCATAGCTGAAGCGCGGCCCCAGCGTCTTGACGCAATCGGCCCAGACGCTGGCCTGCTCGATGGTGCGCGCGGGGCAGGTCGGCGTCTCCAGCAGCGCCGATTTGGCGAGCAGCCCGTCGATCGCGCGGCGCACATCGGGAGTGACGTTGCGATAGGCGATCTGCGCGATCGTCTCATGCCCATATTCCCAATAGGCCTGGGCAGGGGAGGCAAGGCCGAACAACGCGGCGAGAATCAGCAGGATACGCATCAGGGCACTCCGGGGGTTGCCTGTGTCTCCCTAGCAGATCGCACGCCCGCCGCCAGACGCGGACGCAACCCGATCAGCGGGCGCACCCACCCGATCCGTCCCCCGACGGCATAGGCCGCGACACAGGCCAGCGCCGTGCCCGTCAGCAGCAGCGCGAACTCGCCCAGCGGCGGCAGGCCGAGCGGCAGCGTGTACCAGGCGATCAGCACGATCGCGGGATGGTGGACGAGGTAGAAGGGGAAGACCGCCTCGGCCAGCGGCCTGCGCCAGCGATGGTCGCGGTTCCACCAGCGATCGGCGAGCTGGAACAGCGCGACGATCATGCTCCATGCCATTGCCGAACGTGCGGCACGGTCCAGCGCCATCACCGCGTGCGACGGCACCGCCGCGCCGGGATAGGCGATCTCGACGGCGAGCACCGGCACCGCTGCGATCGCCGCCACTGCGAGCGCCGGCTTCCATGCCCGCGCCAGTGCCGGCCACAGCTGCGGCGCCCCCGCCAGCGCGAAGCCGAACAGGAATTGCGGCACATATTGCGAATGCCCGCCCCAGTCGCTGACCAGCCCCTGCCGCTCGGGCACGACGAACAACAGCGCCAGCCGCAGCACCGCCAGCACCAGCGCCGGCGCCCACAGGATGCGGTAACCGACCGCCAGCCAGTCGGCGCCCCGGTCCAGCCCGCGCAGCACGCCCGCGCCCCGCCACGCCAGCGCCGCGCTCAGTACGAAGCTGTAGGCGGCGAGATAGGCAACGAACCACAGATGCTCCCAGCTCGGGAAGATCACGCCGTAAAACACGCCCCGCCGCCAGTAATCGTATGCCCAGAAATGGAGATAGGGCAGGCGGTATCCGCCCTCCATCACCCGCACCCACATCTCCAGCGGCACCAGCACCGCCATCCCGAACGCCAGCGGCACCAGCAGCCGCGCCGCCCGCGACCGGGCAAAGGCGCCCGCGCTCCCAGATCGGTCGAGCAGCGCGCGCGACGCATAGCCGGAAACCGCGAACAGCAACGGCAGCCGCCACGGCGTCAGCACCGCCATAGGCGGGATCAGCGCGGCATAGCTGTGGTTGGTCTTGATCACCCAGTCCCACGGCGCGAACACCATCGCGATGTGATAGAGGATCAGCAGCGCGAACGCGGCGATGCGCAGCCAGTCGAGCCCATAATGCCGCGCGCGCCGTGCCGGAGGGGCAAGAGTCGCGTCCCCCTTTTTCAATCCGTCATGCTGAACTTGGTTCAGCATCCATCGCTCCCCAGGCGACGGCGTAGTGCGTTGAGGGTTGGACACTGAACCAAGTTCAGCATGACGGGAAAACAAGCAGACGCAGTCCGGTTCGCAGGGCCAGGGATGCAGCCAGTCCTGGGTCGTGCTGCAAGATCGGCGGTCCCGTGAAGCGATGGAGACCGCGCTATAGACGGCACACCCTTAGCATCACGTAAAGGCTGGTAATGTTGGATTTCATCTGCTCCACCGGATTGATGCGGCGCGCTCACCCTTTCCCCGTCCGTCCCCACCCGCAGGCCCGAGAGCGCATGGGCGTGAGAACCCTAAACTTCGTAAACTTCGGTCGCGCCGCGGGTAGCGGCGGGGCTGCGAAATCCCTATAGGAACGGCCATGTCCATTCGACCCTGGCGCGATATCGTCCGGCGGCAGAGCCGTCAGATCATGGTGGGCAACGTCCCCGTCGGCGGCGATGCGCCGGTCACGGTGCAGACGATGACCAACACGCCGACCTCCGACGCCAAGGCGACGATCGACCAGATTCGCCGCTGCGAGGATGCCGGCGTCGACATCATCCGGGTATCGTGCCCCGATGTCGAATCGACCGCGGCGCTCAAGCAGATCGTCCGCGCATCGCGCGTGCCGATCGTCGCCGACATCCATTTCCACTATAAGCGCGCGCTGGAGGCGGCGGACGCGGGCGCCGCGTGCCTGCGGATCAATCCGGGCAATATCGGCTCGGCTGCGCGGGTGAAGGAAGTGGTCGACGCCGCGCGCTCGAACGGCTGCGCGATCCGCATCGGCGTCAATGGCGGCAGCCTCGAGCGCGACCTGCTCGAAAAATATGGCGAGCCCTGTCCCGACGCGCTCGTCGAATCGGCGATGGACCATATCAAGCTGCTCCAGGACCATGACTTCCACGCGTTCAAGGTCGCAGTGAAGGCGTCGGACTTCTTCCTCGCGGTCGCCGCCTATCAGCAGCTTGCCGATCTCGTCGATTGCCCGCTGCATCTGGGCATTACCGAGGCGGGTGGGTTCGTCGGCGGCACAGTGAAGAGCGCGATCGGGATCGGATCGCTGCTCTGGTACGGGATCGGCGACACGATCCGCGTCTCGCTCTCGGCAGAGCCCGAGGACGAGGTCCGCGTCGGGTTCGAAATCCTGAAGGCGCTCGGCATCCGCAACCGCGGCGTGCGGGTGGTGTCGTGCCCCAGTTGCGCGCGCCAGGGCTTCGACGTGATCCGCACCGTCCAGGCGCTCGAGGAACGGCTCCAGCATATCCGCACGCCGATGTCGCTGTCGGTGCTCGGCTGCGTCGTCAACGGCCCCGGCGAGGCGCGCGAGACCGATATCGGGATCACTGGCGGCGGCGCGGGCAAGCACATGGTCTATCTGTCGGGCGTGACCGATCACCATATCCAGGACGAGGGGATGGTCGATCACATCGTCCGCCTGGTCGAGGCCAAGGCCGCGCAGATCGAGGCGGGGGAAGCTGCCACCGCGCAAGCGGCGGAGGCCGCCACCGCAAACGCGGCGGAGTGAGCGCACCGTCGGGCCACCCGCCCCATTCGGTCGCCGCCGCCTTCGCGGTCGCCTGCCTCGGCATCGCGCTTTACGCCGTGATGGATGCGGTGATGAAGGGGCTGGTGCTCGCGATGGGCGCCTATCTCGCGCTGTTCTGGCGGCTGCTGGCGGGGGTCGTGATCGTCTTCCCGCTCTATCTGCTCAGCCGCCCGGCATTGCCGTCGCGCGCCACGCTGCGCGTCCATTTCGCGCGCAGTGCGGTGGTCGCGGTGATGGCGATGGCGTTCTTCTGGGGCATTGCGCGGGTGCCACTGGGCGAGGCGATCGCCGTGTCTTTCATCGCCCCGCTGATCGCGCTGGCCCTCGCCGCGCTGTTCCTGGGCGAGCGAGTCGCGACGCGCTCGATCCTCGGCTCGCTGCTCGGGCTGGCGGGGGTGGGGGTGATCGTCGCGGGGCGGCTGGGGGGCAGCCATGACGGGCAGGCGGTGCTCGGCATGGGCGCGGTGCTGCTGTCGGCGGTGTTCTATGCCGTCAACCTCGTGATGGCGCGGCATCAGGCGCAGATCGCCGGGCCGATGGAGATCGCCGCCTTCCAATATCTGTTCATCCTGCTGATCTTCTGCCTGCCCGCGCCCTTCCTGCTGACCCTGCCGCCGCCGGGCCATTGGCCAGCGCTGGTCGGCGCGGCGCTGCTGGCGTTCGCCTCGCTGTGGCTGCTCTCCTGGGCCTATGCCCGGGCCGAGGCGCAGGTGCTGCTGACGGTGGAATATACCGCGTTCATCTGGGCGTCGCTGATGGGCTGGTGGGTGTTCGCCGAGCCGCTGACGCTTCCTGCAGTCGCCGGCGCGCTGCTGATCGTCGCGGGCTGCCTGCTCGCGATCCGCAAGCAACCGGGCAGCGGCGCCGCGCCCGAAGCCGAGGCCGTACTGACATGACCCATATCCGCCCCGCCACCCCCGCCGACGTGCCCCAGATCCTGCGCTTCGTCCGCGACCTCGCCGAATTCGAGCGCGAGCCCGATGCCGTGAAGGCGACCGAGCCGATGCTCGACGCCGCCTTGTTCGGACCTGATGCGGTGGCCGAGGCGGTGATCGCCGAGCTGGACGGCGCGCCCGTCGGTTTCGCGCTGTTCTTCCGCAATTTCTCGACCTGGACCGGGTTGCCCGGCCTGTATCTGGAAGACCTCTACGTCACCCCGGCAGCGCGCGGGGCCGGGGTGGGGACTGCGCTGCTCCGCCACCTCGCCGGGATCGCAGTCGATCGCGGCTATGGCCGGTTCGAATGGGCGGTGCTCGACTGGAACACCCCTGCGATCGATTTCTACCGCGCAATGGGTGCCGCGCCGCTCGACGAATGGACCGTCCAGCGCGTGAGCGGCGACGCCCTCGCCCGGCTGGCGGGGAGGGCCTGATATGGCCTGGGCGCTGCTGATCCTCGGCGGATGCTTCGAAGTCGGGTTCACCACCTGCCTGCGCTTCGTCGACGGCTTCCGCAATCTCGGCTGGACCTTGGGGTTTCTCGTGTCGGTCGGGCTGTCGATGGCGCTGCTCGAAATCGCGTCGCGCAGCATCCCGATGGGTACGGCCTATGCGGTATGGGGCGGGATCGGCGCGCTGGGCACGGTGATCGTCGGGATGTTCTGGTTCGGCGAGCCGGCGACTCCGGTGCGCCTCCTGCTGATCCTCGGGCTGGTCGGGTGCATCGCCGGGCTCAAGCTGTTCGGGGGATCGTAACTCAGCCGCCCAGCACGTTGATCGTGAAGGCGATCACCCCCAGGTTGAACACGAACGCCGCCAGGCAGTGCAGCGTCACCACCTTGCGGAATCGGCGATTCTTGATGGTCACGTCGCTCGTCTGGAACGTCATCCCCAGGCAGAAGGCGAAGTAGATGAAGTCCCAGTAATCGGGCTCGGGCGTGTCCGGAAAGTCCAGCCCACCCGAATCGCCGCCGGTCTCCGAATCCTCAGTGTAGAAGAGGTGGGCATAGTGCAGCGCATAGATGCCGTTGCTGAACACCCATGTCAGCGCCAGCGTGCCGATCACCAGCAGCAGCGTCGGCAGCGCCGGCGTCTTCCCCTCCATCAATTCGCTGGCGACGGCCACGAGGATCACGAACGACACCGCGACCGTCACCAGCAGCAGCACGAAGCGATTCGCGTCGTTGATCGCGGCGGATTGCCGCATCCGGTCCGATTCGTGGGACAGCAGCGGCAGGCAGGCGAGCAGGAACACGCCCGCGCCCAGGTCGAACGCGCTCATCACCCCGTGCCGCCAGCCAAGGGCGGGGATCAGCAACAGCCCCGCCACCAGCGTCACCGACAGGAAGCTGACGAACCGCAGCGGGGCGACATGCTGGCCGACATGCCAGCCGGAGGGCGGGCGCGTGCTCATCCCGTCCGCGTCGCCAGCACAGGCCGCACCGCGCCGATCGCCGCCAGCGCGAGCAGCGCGATCCACGCGGCGCTGTGCCCCTTCATCATCATCGGATCGTGCGGCGCGGTGACGAGCATCGCCAGCGACACCAGGCCCCCCGCCAGCATCGGCCCCGCCGCGATCTTGCCCAGCGGCGCCCCGCGCCACGCCAGCGCGGCGAGCAGGATCGCGCCCAGGCTCAGCAGCGCGAATTTCGGGCGCACGGTCCAGAACAGCGCGTCGAACTGCCCCGGCGTACCGGGCAAATCGGCGAGGATGTCGAGCATCACGACGCCCTCGGCGATATCGAACAGCGCCGCCAGCGCGAACGCAGTCCCCGCCGCCAGCGCCAGCCGCCGCCCCGCGCGCCGCAGTGCGAAGGCGCCCAGCGTCAGGAACGCGGCATAGGCGGGAATGAACCCGAACAGGTCCAGCCACAGCGCCTCGCGCTGCGCCGTGGCCAGCCGGCTGGTACAGGGTTCGCTGCCGAACAGCGCGGCGACGTCAGCGGCGCTGCGGGCCAGTTCGAGCGCAAGGATCGCCTCCGCGCCGCCGCTCGGCCCGCAGGCGACGAGTCCGGGTATCCGCCCGAATGCGAACGACCCGGCTACGGTCGCCAGCCCGGCGAGCGCAACCGCACGCCAGGCCGGGAAGCGGTTCAGGCGGCCTTCGCCTTCTTGGCGGCCTCGATCGCCTCGACTACGATGCGCTTGGCTTCCTGGGCGTCGCCCCACTCGCCGATCCGCACCCACTTTTCGGACTCCAGGTCCTTATAGTGGGTGAAGAAATGCTCGATCTGCTGGAGCACGATCGAGGGCAGGTCCGAACCCTCGCCGACATCGGAATAATAAGGGAAGGTCGTGTCGACCGGGACGCAGACCAGCTTCTCGTCGCCGCCGGCTTCGTCTTCGAGCTTGAGCACCGCGATCGGACGGGCACGCACGACGCAGCCCGGGATGAACGGCGAGCGTGCGATAACCAGCGCATCGAGCGGATCGCCGTCGGGCGACAGCGTGTGCGGCACGAAGCCGTAATTGGCCGGGTAGCGCATCGGCGTGTGCAGGATGCGATCGACGAACAGCGCGCCCGACGCCTTGTCGAATTCATACTTTACCGGCTCGCCCCCGGTCGGCACTTCGATAATCACGTTCAGGCTGTTCGGTGCGTCGTCGCCGACGGGAATCATGTCGATGCGCATTCTATTACCCTGTTGTTGGCGCTCGGCCCCGTCTCAGCGGGGCTTGAGCAGCGTGTCGAGGCCCGCCTCTCCCTCGGTGGTCTTCACGAGGTGCGGATAGCGAAGGCCATCATGATAGTCGATGACCACTTCGCGATATCGATCACCATTCTTGAGTAGAAGCCGAATCGGTTCCTTGGTGCCCTTGGCGGCCTTGACCGCGTCTTTCAGCCGGTCGCCGGTATAGCCGCGACCGTTCACGGCGACGATATCGTCGGCCAGCGTCATCCCCGCCTCGAACGCCGGGCTGCCCCAGGTCACTGCCGTAATCCCCTTGGCGCCCAGCCCCAGGCCGAGCGAATAGTTGAGGTCGATCGCGGTCTTCGGCGTCGCCTTGTTCGGCACGTCGCTATAGACCAGCTTGTAGCCGTTGCGCTCGAACCCGCCCAGCGGCGCGCGCTGCGACACGCCGTTGACGCGCTGGTCGAGCAAAGTCCGCCAGTCATAGGGCAGGACGCCGTTCAGCGTGCGGACGACATCGTCGAACGTGTAGGTCACCTGCCCGTAATCGCCATCGCGCCCGCCGAAAAAGGCCCGCGCGAAATCGTCGATCGACTTGGCCCCGCCCGACTTCTCGCGCAGGATCGAATCGACTTCCATCCAGACGAGCAGGCCTTCGTTGTAATAATCCTCGGCGCGCTGCTGGCTCACCCATCCCTTGGGTGCGCGCGCGGTGATGACCGGATCGTTGGTGGTGTCGCCCATCGGGCGCCATTCGCGGCCAGGGCGGTTGTCGAGGCTCGCCATGATGTTGGCATAGGCCTCCAGCGTGACGTCCTTGGGCACGAGCCCCGAACGCGCGCCGAACACATAGCCCCAGAATTGGGTCTGGCCCTCATAGACCCAGAGCAGGCTGTTGCGCATCGGCATCCGGAAATCGGGCGTCCAGAGATCGGCGCCGCGGCGATATTTGCCGTCCCAGCTATGCGCATATTCGTGCGGCACGACGTTGCGGCTGTTGGGCGCGTCGTCATATTTCAGGAAATAGCCGGGCCGCGCGCCGATCTCGGTGCTGCGATGATGCTCGAGCCCGATCCCGCCCAGATCCTCGCTGATCGACAGCAGGAAACGGTAATGGTCATAGGGCTGCGACCCCATCACCTTCACGGCCTGATCGACCAGGCGCTTGTGCGCCTCGATCTGTTCGGGCTTGGCCTCCAGTTCGTCGGGCGAGTCTGCGAACACGTCGAGCGTGACGCGCGGGCTCAACTCGAACGCGCGGTGATAGCGCCCGGCGAGCACCGGCGAATCGACCAGCACTTCGTAATCGGTCTTGTCATAGCTGTAGGTGGCACCCGCAACCTTGGCCGGAACCGCCGACGCCGCCGACCAGCCCGCCGGATATTGCACCCGCGCCTGCACCGGGATGCGCCGCGTGTAATAGCCCGCCGGATAGAGGCTCATCGAATTGAACTGGAGGCTCATCAGGTTGGGCGTCATCACGATCCGCCCCTGGTCGGGCTGGGTCGCGGAGGCGAATTCGAACTCGAGGTCGAGCTTCTTCGCGCCCGCCGGCACTTCGATGTGAAAGGCGAACACGTCCACCGGATCGCGCGTCCAGGCCACGCGCTTGCCATTGGCACTGATCTGGAGGCCGGTCAGCTTCTCGATCTCGCCGCGCGGCCCGTGCTTGCCGGGCAGCCATTTCGGATAGAGCAGCACCATATGCCCGCTCTTCGCGACGGGGATCGTCTCCTTGACGCGGAAAATGCCGCGCTGGGTGTCGGTGGCGTCGATATCGAGCTGAATCGTGCCCGGATAGGCCATGTCGCGCGCATCGGGGATCGTGTTGACGAACGGCACCGGATGCGGCGCCGAATTTTGCGCAAGCGCGGGGGTGGTGGATGCTAGCAACAGGGCGGCAAGCGAAAGCGCACGAACCATGGCGGGGAGGGCCTCGTTCAAAACAGGGGGATGTGCGTTCATAAGCTTCGGAAAGAGCGTTGGTAAAGGGGTTCGGCGATCCTTCACTGCGCGCTAACCATTGCCGGCTAAGGCTGTGGCGGATGTATCACGATTCCGCACTCGCCACGGCGTCGGCAGCCGATCCGCGCCCGCGCTCGGCGGTGAGCACCGGCGTCGGGCTTGCGGGGCTGGCCGGGATGGTCGCGTGGCTGGTCGTCGCGCATCGGCTGGGGCTCGACGGGCCCTATGCCGCGCTGGTCAACGTCGCCGCCTGTGCGCTGCCGATGGTGCTGTGGTCGCTGCTGGTCGACAAGGTGCATCGCAACCCCTCGACCGGGATCGACTGGAGCAGCGCGCGCCCATGGCGCGAGACGCTCGACGTGTCGGTGACCAAGCTGACCGGGCTGTGGCTCACCTGGGGCGGGATCGCCGCAATCTATGCGCTGGGGCGCTTCTGGTGGGATACGCGCTACGCCAATTATCCGTTCGCGATGTGGTGTTTCGAAATCGTCGCGCCGGCGCTGTTCCTGTTGTCGATCCCCTATGTCCTGTGGCTGGACCGCCGACTGGTCGAGCCGCGCGACGGCGCCTGGTCGCTGGGCGCGTGGCTGATGGGCATCGACGGCATCGACCGCGAGGCGATCTACAACCATCTGCGCAGCTGGGCGGTGAAGGCATTCTTCCTCGCCTTCATGCTGTCGATCGTGCCGCCGGGCTTTGGCGATTTCGTCCGCACCGATCCGCGGAGCGCGCTGCGCGATCCGGTGGCGCTGGCGGGCTATTGCATCACCTTCATGTTCGTCATCGACGTCGCCTTCGCGACCGCGGGCTATATCCTCACCTTCCGCCCGCTCGATTCGCATATCCGCACCGCCAATCCCTATGCGGCGGGATGGGCGGCGGCGCTGATCTGTTATCCGCCCTTCCTGCTGATGGGCGATGGCGGGCCGCTCGATTACCATCCCGGCACCGCCGACTGGACGGTGTGGCTGGGCGGGCACACCTGGCTGCTGGCCGGCATGGGCGCAGTGCTGGTCGCGCTGACCGGCATCTATGCCTGGGCGACGATCGCGTTCGGCATCCGCTTCTCCAACCTGACGCATCGCGGCATCCTGACCCACGGCCCCTATGCGTGGAGCCGCCACCCGGCCTATCTTTCGAAGAACCTGTTCTGGTGGCTGTCGACCATGCCCTTCCTCGCCACGACCGGCTGGCAGGATGCGGTGCGCAACACCGCCGTCATGGCGTGCGTCAGCGGCGTCTATTACTGGCGCGCGCGGACCGAGGAGCGCCATCTCGGGCTCGATCCGGCGTATCGCGACTATAGCGGCTGGATGGCGCGCAATGGAGCGGTGCCGCGAGCCTTTGCGCGGGTCCTGCGCCGGCGATAATTTCCGCAAGATCGGGACCGCGCCCTCCTGTCCGCCTGCTATCATCGCGGCAGGAGGTGACGATGACGCATAACGATCCCTGGGAAGCGCGGATGGAGCGCGCGCTGGCGCTACTCGCACAGCGGCTCGACGCACCGCCCGACCTCCACGAACTGGCGGCGGCGGCGGGCGTCTCCGCCTTTCACTTCCACCGCATCTGGCGCGCGCTGACCGGCGAGACCGTGGGCGAGACCATCGCCCGGCTGCGGATCGCGGCGTCGCAGGTGCGGCTGGCGGCCGGCGGGGGATCGGTCACCAGCGTCGCGATGGACGGCGGCTTCGGCACGCCGCAAAGCTTTGCACGGGCATTCCGGGGGGTGACCGGCATGTCGCCCAGTGCGTTCCTATCCGCCGGGGCGGTGCCGATCAACGTCGCGCCCTCGCCGGACGCCGAGATCCGAATCGAGCTGCGCGCGCCCGGCGAACTCGTCGCGCTGCGGCGCGAGGGCGGGGCGTATCGCGAACTCAACGCGCTCTATTGGGCGGTGTGGAACTGGGCCGAGCGCGCGGGAAAGACCGGCGATCTCCGGGGGATATACGGCATCCTGCTCGACGACCCCGCCAGCGTGCCCGAGGATCGCCTGCGCTACGATGCCGCAATGGAGTTTGCCGATCCGGGCGTCCCCGAACCGCCGCTGCGCATCGTGACGCTTGCCGGCGGTGAACATGCGGTGCTGCGCCATATCGGCAGCCATGACGGGCTGGAGGACGCCACCCAGATTCTGGTCCGCTGGCTGCTCGCGTCCGGACGGATGCCCGCCGACGCCCCGCTGTTCCACCACGCGCTCGACGACCCGGAGGAAGTGCCCGAGCCGGACCTGCGCACCGACATCCTGATCCTGCTCGAACCGGAGGCGTTGCCGTGATCGACGCTACATATCAGTCGATCGGCGGCCATTGCCGGGCGGTGTGGACCAGGACGAGAATCCAGATCGTGTCGTCCGCGATTTCATAGATGAGGCGATAGCGCCGATGCGGGGTCAATTCCCGCGTGCCGGGAATATCGCCAGCGGGGCCCAGCATCGGGAAGTCGGCCAGTTTCGCGACCGCATCGGCGAACAGGCGATCGATGCGCAGTGCAGCCTGCGGGTCGCGGGCTTCGAGATAGTCCCAGATCGCCGTTCGGTCCTGTTCGGCCTCGGGCGTCCAGACGATCCTCATTCCTTATCGGTGATCCGGGCCTTATCGGCGATCCGGGCGTGCCGGGCGGCGAAATCGGCATCGACCGCCGCATGCTCGCGACCCCGTCCTGCGGCGACAGAGGTGCGCGCCAACGCGACCTTGCGCTCGACGAACGCCCGGTGCGCGTCGTCCGCCCGCTGGCGCTGGACGAATTCGCGCATCAATTCGCGGACCACCTGGGATGCCGGGCGATGCGCTGCTTCCGCCGCTGCCAGGAATTCGGCCCGAAGATCGGGTTCGAGCTTCATCGTGAACACTGCGGCTTTGGACATGTTATCCTCGCGACCGGTACTGACGAGGTATATACCGCCGATCGACGCCCGGCGCTAATCGAAAGCGCTCAGAACTTCGCCTCTTCGTACACCCGCGAAATATCGCCGCCCCATTCGCCGTTGAAGCGATCGAGCAGCATCTGCGCGGGCACCTTGCCCGTGCGGACGATCTCGCGCAGCGGGTCGAGGAAGCCGCTTTCATTGTCGCCCGAAGCGTTCAGGCGGGCGCGGGCGTTGAGCCCCGCCGCGGAGATGTCGAGAACCTGTCCGGCGATGTCGCGCAGCGTGCCGCCGCCGGGCAACGGCGCATCCAGCGCAAGCCGGGGAACCGAATCGCGTAGCGTCTGGCGCCCGGCAATGTCCCAGTCCTTGACCAGGTCCCACGCCGCATCGAGCGCTTGCCTGTCATACAACAGCCCGACCCAAAGCGCGGGCAGCGCACAGATCCGCCCCCAGCGCCCGCCATCGGCGCCGCGCATCTCCAGAAACTGCTTCATCCGCACTTCGGGGAAGGCGGTGGAGAGATGGTCCGCCCAATCGTCGATCGTCGGCAACTCGCCGGGCAGCACCGACAATTCGCCCTTCAGGAAATCGCGGAAGCTGAGGCCCGCCGCGTCGATATATTTGCCGTCGCGATAGACGAAGTACATCGGCACATCGAGCGCGTACTCGGTGTAGCGCTCGTACCCGAAACCCTCTTCGAACACGAAGGGCAGCATGCCGGTGCGCGCCGGATCGGTATCCGACCAGATATGGCTGCGATACGACAGGAAGCCGTTGGGCTTGCCCTCGGTAAAGGGCGAATTGGCGAACAGCGCAGTCGCCAGCGGTTGCAGCGCCAGCCCGACGCGGAATTTCTTCACCATGTCGGCTTCGCTGGCATAATCCAGGTTCACCTGGATCGTGCAGGTGCGTAGCATCATGTCGAGCCCCATGCTGCCGACGCGCGGCATGTGGCGCAGCATGATGCCGTACCGGCCCTTGGGCATGATCGGCAGCTCGGCGCGAGTCTTGTCGTGCCACATGCCAAGGCCGAGGAACCCGATGCCGAGCTTGTCGCCGACCTCTTTCACCTGTTGCAGGTGGCGCCCGGTCTCGGCGCAGGTCTGGTGCAGATTCTCGAGCGGCGCGCCCGACAGCTCGAACTGCCCCGCCGGCTCCAGGCTGATCGCGCCATCGGGGCCCGACAGCGCGATGATATTGTCGCCCTCGTACACCGGCTTCCACCCGAACTGGGTGAGGCCGATCAGCAGCGCATGGATGCCGCCGGGCTCTTCATAGCTGGGGGCGCGGTGGTCGGGCGTCTTCCAGTACACGAATTTCTCGTGCTCGGTCCCGATCCGCCAGCGCTCGGCCGGCTTCTCGCCCGCCGCGAAATAGGCGATGAGTTGGTCGCGACTCTCGACGACCGGCGCGTGGGTGTTCGTGTCGGTCTTGGTGCTCATGGCCGCGCCTTACATCCGCGCGAAGGTGGGCGCTAGTGGTGTCGGGCGGCGCTACTTTCCCGCCTGCTGCACCGCGCGATCCGCGAGCGCGAACAGGTGGTTGTCGATCGCCTTCAGCGTCTTGCTGCGCAGGATGAAATAGGTGATCGGCGCGCCGAACCCGAGCAACAGGCCCAGGATCCAGCCGAACATCCACACCCCCAGTATCGGCCCCAGCAACAGCATCCACCATCCGGCCGCGCGAAACTCGTGCCCGCGGGCGTTGGACAGGAACTCGGTCGTATAGCGCTGCTCGCGGGTGTTCTGGTTATAAAAGGCGAAGTAATAGCCGGTCTGCTCGCCGATCGCGCGGCCATAGACCACCATCACCTTGTGCCCGTCGCGTACCCCGAAGCTGCCCGAATAGTCGAACTTGCGCTCCTCGCCATCGTCCATCACCAGGAAGAAGCGGTTCTTCTGCGTCGTAGAGGACGAAACCTGCGTTACCGCCGGCTGCCCATTATAGCCGCCGGTCGTCGTGCTCCCGACTCGCGTTTCCGACCAGACGGCGGAACCCGCGACCGTGCCGACGACGGTGAAAATCTCATAATCTTCCGGACGTGTCGAAAAGCGCTTTCCCACTGGTCCCCCCCGAACCGATTCGACGCGACGATAAGCAAGCGATTGCTGCACCGCAATGCAGATGTCAGCGCCAATCCCCCGCCGCCGCCATCCACAGCGCCACCGCTGCCGCCGCTGCGGTCTCGGCGCGCAGGATGCGCGGGCCGAGCGCGATGCCGACCGCCTGGGGGTGCGCGCGAATCGCTTCGCGCTCGCTCGGGTCGAACCCGCCTTCGGGGCCTACCAGGATCGCGGCGGGCCCGGGCCGCGCGCGCATCGCCTCCAGCGCCGGCGCGCCGCCGGTCTCGTCGGCGAAGAACAGCACGCGCTCCGCCGGCCAGTCGCGCAGCAGCGCCGCGAGCTTCACCGGCTCGTCGAGGCTCGGCAGCGCGGTACGCCCGCATTGCTCGGCCGCCTCGATCATGTGCGCGCGCAGCCGCTCCAGGTTGAGCCGATCGACAATGGTCCGGCGCGTCAGCACCGGCAGCAGTCGGTCGACGCCCAGTTCGCACGCCTTTTCGGCGACCCAGTCGATCCGCCCCTTCTTGATCGGCGCCGCGCACAGCCACAGATCGGGCACCGCCTCGCGCTCGCGCAGCCGGTCGGTCACGTCGACGATCAGGTCGCGCTTGCCGACATGCCGCGCGATCCCCAGCCATTCGCCGGTATCGTCGTCGAAAAGCTTGACCGGCGCGTCGGGCTTGAGCCGCATCACCGCGACCAGATAATGCGCCTGCGGCCCGTCGATCCGGCGCTCGCCGGGGACGATCGGTGCCTCCACGAACAGGCGCGGGGTGGAATCGGGCGGCCAGGCGGGGGTAGCGGGCATGGCGCTCCCTAGCGCGCCCGCCGCGCGCGTCATCCCGCCCGGCCGCCCTCCACGTCCGGCTATTCGCCGGGCGGGATATCGCGCCGATCGCTTTTGCCTTTGCCCTTGCGCGGGCCGGGGCCGGAGCCGCCGGACAGCCGGGGCAGCTCGCCCTTTTCGATCTTGCCGTCGTTATTGGTGTCGAGCATCACGAAGCGCGCCTCGGCGGCCTTGCGGAACTCGACGGTGTCGACGCCGCGGTTCAAATTGCGATCCGCCACCGTCACCGGCTCGGGATAGTCGAGATAGCCGAATCGCGCCGCGCCCTGCTTCATGCGCACGTTGCGGACGGGGCGACTATCGCTGCTTTCACCCATGCCGCCGCCGGGACCACCGCCGCCGCCGCCGGGCCCACCGCCACCGCCGGGAGGGCCGCCGCCACCGCCACGCCGCCCGCCACTATCGCCGCCACCGCCGCCCGCCATGCCGCCGCCGACGCGGATTTCGGGGGCGAGCACCAGTTCATAGCGGTCGATATCGTCGGGATCGATCTCGCCGTCCTTGCGCACGTCGAGCGCGATGAAGAAGCGCGCAGCGTCGGCAACCATCTCGGCCTCGTCCAGAACGCCGTCATGGTTGGCGTCGGCGCCCGCGAACCAGGCGTCCTGCGGCGCGGGCTCGCCGGGCGTGCCGCGGAACGGTTCGCCCATCGGGCTGATGAACAGCCGCCCGCCGCGCGGCCCGCCCGGACCTCCCGGAGGCCCACCCGGCCCACCGGGTCGCCCTTCGCCGGGTGGCGGGCCTTCGGGCTGCTCGGTTTGCGCCGCGGCGCTGCCGATCGCGCTTGCCGCGATCAGGGCTGCCAAGAGTAGATTGCGCATGCGGCCCGCGTCCTTTGGTCTGTCGTCTTTGATCAGGGTCGGTGCGTGCGCGGCTTTTGTCGCGCCAATATGCCGAAATGTTTCAGCTTGATCTTTGTCGCCGCCGGGCGAAGGACGCGGCCATGGCCGAGCCTCAGACGATCGTTCCCGATACCGAGCATCGCGGGCTGGTGGGTGCGCTCCCCGCCGCCGCGCGTCCCTTTGCCCTGCTGGCGCGGTTCGACCGGCCGATCGGCTGGTGGCTGTTGTTCTGGCCCGGCGCCTGGGCGATTGCGCTGTCGGGGCAGGCGGTTGCGCGCTGGGACTTGATCCTGTGGTTCCTGCTCGGCAGCATCGCGATGCGCGGCGCGGGCTGCGTCTATAACGATATCGTCGATCGCGACCTCGACGCACAGGTCGCGCGCACCGCCAGCCGGCCGCTGGCCAGCGGCGCAGTGTCGCTCAAGGCGGCATGGGCCTGGCTGCTGCTGCTCTGCGCGATCGGGCTGGTCGTGCTGCTCCAGCTTCGCCCCTTCGCGGCTGGAGTCGCGGTGGCCAGCCTCGCGCTGGTCGCGGCCTATCCCTTCATGAAGCGGATCACCTGGTGGCCGCAGGCGTGGCTCGGCCTTGTCTTTTCCTGGGCGGCGTTGGTCGGCTGGGCGAGCGCGCCCGATGCCGACTGGACCGCCGGGCTGCTCCTCTATGCCGGATCGATCCTGTGGGTGATCGGCTATGACACGATCTACGCGCTCCAGGATGTCGAGGACGATGCGATGGTCGGGGTACGATCGTCCGCCCGGCGCCTGGGCGGAAGCGTCCGCTTGGGCGTCGCGATATTCTACGCCGGAGCGCTTGCGCTGTGGAGCGCCGCCTTCTGGACGCTGCGACCCGATCCGCTCGCGCTCGCCGCGCTGCTCCCGGTCGCGCTGCACTTCGTGTGGCAGGTCGCGACGCTCGCCCCGCTGGACGGCGCCAATGCGCTGCGCCGCTTCCGTTCGAACCGCGATGCGGGGCTGCTGATGGCGGCGGCGTGCTTCGTCGTGGGCCAGACGCTTTGACGCGGGGCCCCCGGCTTCCTAGATCGGGGGGATGCTGAGTACCGAACAGGCTTGTGACCGCGTCCACGACATCGTCGCGCGCGCACGCGCGGCGGGCGCCGACGCCTCCGATGCGATCTTCGCGACCGATCAGTCGCTGTCAGTGTCGGTGCGAATGGGCGCGCTCGAGGATGTCGAGCGTTCCGAAAGCGCCGAGCTGGGGCTGCGCGTCTTTGTCGGCAAGCGATCGGCGAGCGTCGCGACGTCAGACTTGTCCGATGCCGCGCTCGACACCCTAGTCGAACGCGCGATCGCGATGGCCCGCGAGGCACCCGAGGATCGCTGGGCCGGGCTCGCCCCCGAAGAGCGGCTGATGCACGGCAGCCCGCCGCTGCTCGACCTCGACGATGGCGGCGATGCCGACCCCCAGGCGCTCAAGGCACGCGCGCTGGCTGCCGAGGATGCGGCGCGCGCGGTGCCCGGCGTCACCAACAGCGAAGGCGGGAGTGCGGGCGCGAGCCGATCGGTGACCGCGATCGCCACCAGCCACGGCTTCACCGGCGCCTATGCCCAGACCAGCCACGGCCTGTCGGCCAGCGTCCTCGCGGGCAGCGGCGGCGGCATGGAGCGCGACCACGCGCATCACAGCGCGCGCCACGCCTCCGCGCTGGAGGCGCCCGAAGTCATCGGCCGCCGCGCAGGCGAGCGTGCCGTCGCGCGGCTCAACCCGGTGCGCGTCGCCAGCGGCGCGATGCCGGTGGTGTTCGATCGCCGCGTCGCGACCAGCCTGCTCGGCCATTTCCTCGGCGCGATTGCGGGTGCGGCGATCACGCGCAAGACCAGCTTCCTGCTCGACGCGCTGGGGACTCAGGTCTTCGCAAAGTCGGTCACGCTGTGCGACGATCCGCACCGCCCGCGCGGACTGCGCTCGCGGCCCTTCGATGGCGAGGGGCTGCCGGTGCTGCCGGTCACTTTGGTCGAGGGCGGGATGCTGGAGACCTGGCTGCTCGACAGCGCCTCGGCGCGCCAGCTCGGGCTGTCGCCGACCGGCCACGCCTCGCGCGGGATCGGCGGCGCCCCCGGCGTGGCGCCGAGCAACCTCTTCATGGCCGCAGGACATATCCCGCCCGAGACGCTGATCGGCGAGATCGATCACGGCATCCTCGTCACCGAGCTGATCGGGCAGGGGGTGAACGGCGTCACCGGCGATTACAGCCGCGGCGCGGCGGGCTTCCTGATCGAGAAGGGCGAGATCATGCGCCCCGTTTCCGAAATCACGATCGCGAGCAACCTCAAGGACATGTTCCTCGCGCTCACCCCGGCCAACGACCTCGAGTTCCGCTACGGGATCAACGCGCCGACGCTTCGCATCGACGGGATGACGATTGCCGGTGACTGATCTCGCCGCCGAAGTCGCCGCGATCGCCGCCGATGCCGGGGCGCTGGCGATGCGGCAATGGCACACCGATTTCCGCCGCTGGGAAAAATCGCCGGGCAACCCGGTCTGCGCGGTCGATCTCGAAGTCGATGCGATGCTGCGCGAGCGGCTGTCGGCGCTGGTGCCCGATGCGGGGTGGTTGTCGGAGGAAACGATCGACAATGCCGATCGGCTGGCGGGGGATCGCGTCTGGGTCGTCGATCCGATCGACGGGACGCGCGACTATCTGCGCCAGCGTCCCGGCTGGGCGGTATCGGTGGCGCTGGTCGAGCATGGCCAGCCGGTGATCGGGGTCCTCGACGCCCCCGCGCGCGGCGAAGTGTGGCTTGCCCGCGCAGGGCAGGGCGCGTGGCGCAATGGCGAGCGGTTGCGAGTCGCGGCGCGCGACACGCTGGCGGGCGCGCGCGTGCCCGCGGATGCGCTGCCGCAAGTCGATGCCGACCTGGTCACGGTGGAAAAGCCCAACTCGATCGCGCTGCGCATCGCGATGGTCGCGGCGGGCGACGCCGATCTGCTCGCGACGATCCGCTGGGGCAATGAATGGGACATCGCCGCCGCCGTGCTGCTCGCGCGCGAGGCGGGGGCGGCGGTGACCGACGCATTCGGCGGCGCGCTGCGCTTCAACACCCCCAATGGCGAGGCGTTCGGCGTGCTCGCGACCGCACCGGGCATCCACGCGGCGGCGGTGGAAAGGCTGGCGGAGCGGGCGCGGGCTGGGGTGAAGCGGTAGGTTTCTGGGCTCCTGCTTTCGTGTTGTGTCCCGTGAGGATGGCGAGGCGCTCGGCCATGCCGTTGGTCCAGGGGTGATAGGGCCAGGTGGGCTCGTGCTTGATGCGATGCGCGCGACACAAGGGCCGTGGCATTGCTGCGCAACGTAAGCAGCATCCTTCGCGACTCCTTAGCCACGCCACGCCTCGTTCTACACCAATGCCTGCGGTCCTCCCGAAACACACACCTGCGCAGGGGAACGCTGGGGAGTTACAGCACCGCCGCGACAAGCTGGCGGAAGGCGTCGGCGCGGTGGCTCATCGCGTGCTTGGCCTCCGGGTCCATCTCGGCAAAGCTCTGTTCGTGGCCGAGCGGCACGAACATCGGATCATAGCCAAAGCCGCGATCCCCGCGTGGCGGCCAGACGAGCGTGCCGTCGACGCGCCCCTCGAACCATTCGACGTGCCCGTCGGGCCAGGCGAGCGCCAGCGCGCATATGAAATGCGCGTCGCGCCCGGTTTCGGGGGGCAGCGCGGCCAGCCGGTCCTCGATACGCTGCATCGCGACGCCGAAATCCTTCTCCGGCCCCGCCCAGCGCGCCGAGAAGATGCCGGGTTCGAGCCCCAGCGCCTCGACGCACAGCCCGCTATCGTCGGACAAAGCGGGCAGGCCGGAGAGATCGGCGGCCTGCAACGCCTTCAGTTCGGCATTGGCGACGAAGGTCGTGCCGGTCTCCTCGGGCTCGGGCAGGTCCAGCTCGGCGGCGGAGACCGGCTCGATGCCATAGGGACCGAGCAAGGCGCGGATTTCGCGCACCTTGCCGGGATTGTGGCTGGCGATCACCAGCTTGCCGGGGGCCAGCTTGCGGATCGCCTGGGGGGCGTCGCCGCCCACGCCTTCGTCGGGGCCGCTCATCCGACGGCCTTCAACTGCGCGTCGAAGATGCGGGTGCAGCCGATCCGCGCGAGGCGGAGGAGGCGGAGCAGCCCTTCCTCGTCATAGGTCGCACCTTCTGCCGTCGCCTGCGCCTCGGCGATCTTGCCGTCTGCCAGCAGGACGAAGTTCGCATCGGCGTCGGCGCCCGAATCTTCGATATAGTCGAGGTCGAGCACCGGATTGCCCTGATAGATGCCGCAGCTCACCGCCGCGACCTGGGTCAGGATCGGGTCCTTTTCGAGCTGGCCCGCCGCCAGCAGCTTGTTCGTCGCCAGCCGCAGCGCGACCCATGCGCCCGAAATCGCCGCCGTCCGCGTGCCGCCATCGGCCTGGAGCACGTCGCAATCGAGCGTGATCTGGCGCTCGCCCAGCGCCTTGAGGTCGGTCACTGCGCGAAGGCTGCGCCCGATCAGCCGCTGGATTTCCTGCGTCCGCCCCGATTGCTTGCCCTTGGCCGCCTCGCGCTGGCCGCGCGTATGGGTGGCGCGGGGGAGCATGCCATATTCCGCCGTCACCCAGCCTTCGCCCTTGCCGCGCAGCCAGGGCGGAATCCGCTCTTCGATGCTCGCGGTCACCAGCACGCGGGTATCGCCGAAGCCAATCAGCACCGATCCTTCGGCGTGGCGGGTGAAATGGGGTTCAATGGTGATTGCCCGCATCTCGTCGGGGGCGCGGCCGGATGGGCGCATCTGCTTCAGTCTCCTGCAAGGTTGGCCCGGGCACCTAGACCGTGCGTTAGCAACGCGCCAGTCTTGGCGGACGATCCAGGGGAGAGATGCGATGCGGAATTGGGCAATTGGCGGAGCGGCGGCGCTGGCACTGGCGGGCTGCGTCCAGCCATCGCGCCCCGGCGGGCCAGTGGCGATCGAGGGCGATTCGATCACCTATGAGACGGGCATGTGCTTCGGGGCGTGCCCGGTCTATTCGGTGACGGTGCGACCCGACGGGAGCGGGGTCTTCACCGGCAAGCGCTTCACTGCCGTCTCGGGCGAGCGGGCCTTCACGGCTACTCCTGCGCAATATGAAGCTTTCGCCGCCGCGCTCGCGCCCTATCGGCCCGAAAGCGGCGAGGTGCGCTACGCTCCCGGCGAATCGCGCTGCACCAATGCCGCGACCGACATGCCGAGCGTCGATGTGCGTTGGACGCGCGCGATCGGCGACAGCCAGCATCTCTATTATTATTTCGGATGCAATCTCGGCGAGACGCGGCCGATCGCCGACGCGCTGGGGCACGCCCCGGATGCGCTGCCGATCGCGGCGTTGATCGGGGAGCGGCCCTGAGGCTGGGTGTGCGCAGGTAGGAAGAAGGTCTTTCTCGCGCAAAGGCGCAAAGGCGCAAAGGCGCAAAGGCCGGTGTGGCCTGGGTGAGGTGGCCGCCACTCCTTTGTGGCTTCGTGGCTTTGTGTGAAGGAATTCTGCTTTCGGCAGGGTGGAAGATGTTCTCACACAAAGCCACAAAGGCACAAAGCCCAGGGACGTGAGGCCATCGCGCAATCGACCGCGCATCGAGATTTGGCAGCGGCTGCGCCGCCCGATTACGCCCCAGCTTCTTCGCGTCTTTGCGCCTTTGCGCGAGAAACCCTTCTTTCCTGCTCGCGCCTTCTGAGCCAACCCCCGCTAAACCGTTGAGGCTTGGGCCGCCGCAGCCTACATCAGGGGGTATGACCACACCCCCGATCCACGAACTTACCGATCGCGCGCGCGACGTGTTCCGTATCGTGGTCGAATCCTATCTGGATACCGGCGCACCGGTGGGGTCGCGGACGATTTCCAAGATTTCGGCGCTCAGCCTGTCGCCCGCCTCGATCCGCAACGTGATGCAGGACCTGGAGGAAGCCGGGCTGCTCGCCGCGCCGCATACCAGCGCGGGGCGGATGCCGACGCAATCGGGGCTGCGGCTGTTCGTCGACGGGATGATGCAGGCCAGCGAGCCCTCCGCCGAGGAGCGCGCCGCGATCGAGGCGCGCGCGGGGCAGGTGGGGCCGATCGAGGAGGCGCTGGCCAGCACCACTGCCACGCTCTCCGGGCTATCGGCCTGTGCGGGGCTGGTGCTGGTGCCCAAGGCCGAGCCGGTGCTGCGCCAGTTCGGGTTCGTGCCGCTCAGCCATGATCGCGCGCTGGCGGTGCTGGTGGGCGAGGACGGGTCGGTCGAGAACCGCGTCGTCGAGCTGCCCGGCGGGATCGACCCCGGATCGTTGCAACAGGCCGCGAATTATATGAGCGCGATGCTCACCGGGCTGACGCTGGCCGAGGCGCGGGCGCGGATCGAGCGCGACCTGGGGGCGCAGCGTGCGGCGCTGGACAGCGTCGCGGCGGCGCTGGTCGAGCGCGGGTTGGCGGTGTGGAGCGAGGATGGCGGGCGGCGCCCGGTGCTGATCGTACGCGGCCAGGCGCGGCTGATCGACGCCGCCGCCGCCGAGGACCTCGACCGCGTCCGCCAGCTGCTCGACGAGCTGGAGGGCAAGGAGGAGATCGCCCGGCTGCTCGACAGCGCGCGCGAAGGCGAGGCGACGCGGATCTTCATTGGGTCCGAGAACAAGCTCTTTGCGTTGTCGGGCTCGTCGGTCATTGCCAAGCCGGTGCGCGCGCTCGACGGGCGGGTGGTCGGCGTAGTCGGGGTGATCGGCCCGACTCGGTTGAACTATGCGCGCGTCGTACCCATGGTGGATTTCACGGCGGCGACGATGGCGCGAATACTGGCGTGACCGCCGGCAGGTGAGCGAATACGAACAGGGAATTATGTCCAAGGAAGACGAGAAAATGACTGCAGACATGCAGGACACCGATACCCCGCTGCGCGAGGAGACCGCTGAGCAGGCGCCCGAAGTGGCGACGGCAGACCGTGCCGCCGAGTTGGAGGCGCAGCTTGCCGAGGCGAAGGCGGCGGTCCTCTATGCCCAGGCCGAGACGCAGAATGTCCGCCGCCGCGCCGAGAAGGAAGCCGCCGACGCGCGCACCTATGCCGCGACGCATTTCGCGCGCGACGTGCTGTCGGTCGCCGACAATCTCACCCGCGCATTGGCCGCGATTCCGGTCGAACTGCGCGAGGACGAGAAGTTCAAGGGGCTGGTAACGGGGCTGGACGCGACCGGGCGCGAGCTGGATTCGATCTTCGCCCGCCATGGCATCTCGAAGATCGTGGCGGTGGGCGAATCGCTCGACCCCAATCGCCATCAGGCGATGATGGAACTGCCCAGCGCCGATGTCGCGCCGGGGACGGTCGTGCAGGAAATCCAGGCGGGCTATATGATCCGCGACCGGCTGTTGCGCCCGGCGCTGGTCGGGGTGGCGAAAGCGCCCGAATAAGGTGACTCGGCAGGCGCCGTCGCGATCCCCTTGTGGAATCGCGGCGGCGCGCCGATATGGAGCGATGCGCGCGCGCCACAATGCGCCGCGAATCGTACCAAAGCAGCGGTCCGGGCTACCGGATCGTGCGTTGGTGCGGTATCTAAGCCCGTTGTACTGAACGACCACAGGAGAAATACCTATCCGTCCTCCCATGACCCGGCGCCCCCTGGCGCCGCCGCCGATGAACGGCCCGCGCTTCAACGAATTCATCCAGTCGCCAAAGGTGCGGGTGATCGATCAGGACGGCGAGAATCTCGGCGTCATGTACACGCGCGAGGCGATGGAGCAGGCGCGCGAGGTAGGGCTTGATCTGGTAGAGGTGTCTCCGAACGCCGATCCGCCCGTCGCCAAGTTCCTCGACGTGGGCAAGTTCAAGTACGAGGCCCAGAAGAAGGCGAACATCGCCCGGAAATCGCAGAAGACGCAGGAGATCAAGGAGATCAAAATGCGTCCGAACATCGACGATCACGACTACGATGTGAAGATGCGGGCGATCCACAAGTTCATCGGCGAAGGCGACAAGGTCAAGGTGACGCTCCGCTTCCGCGGTCGCGAGCTTTCGCACGGCCAGCTCGGCATGGTGCTGCTCAAGCGCGTGCAGGACGACACCGCCGAAGACGCGAAGGTCGAGAGCCATCCGCGCATGGAAGGCCGCCAGATGCTGATGGTGCTCGCACCGAAGTAAGCTGATTCGGGTTTCGGACCGGACGATAAAAGGCCCCTGCCGGATGGCGGGGGCCTTTTCCGTTGGGCTCAGTCTTTTAGCGGAAGGAACAGGTCGATCACCGCTTCCTGCTCGGGCACGTCGGGGAAGAAGCGGATGCGCTGGCCGAAGAACGGAAAGTCGCGCAGTTCCTCGCCGCTGACGGGCAACCATTCGCGATACAGCCAGTCCGCCGCCGGGCGCAGCGCCGCGTCGGGCCCGGTGACGCGCAATACCGCACAGCGACCCGCGGGGATCGTCTCGACCGTCACGTCCGCCTGATCGGACACGAACCCGGCGTTCACCGTCGCACCCAGCCCGAGCCGGTGATCCTCGGCGGCGCCCTGTTCGGGGTCGGTGTGAAACAGGTTGAACGTCGCGCTGCGGCTCGGGGCCAGCCCGGTACGACGGCGCCAGTCGATGAAGCGGCGGAGCGTGTCGCCGATCAGCGCGGGGTCGCCGCGATGCTCCATCACGGCAATGCGGGTTTCGGGAAAGTGGATCAGGGTCACGTCGTCGAGCGCGAAATTGGATTGCATGGTCAGGCTCCTGGCATGGGTCAGCGGCGCCATTGCCGCCTGCCACGGAGCCCAATCGGGCGCGTCCCGAAACGCGCTGGGCGGCTGGCCGAACGCCTGGCGAAAGGCGCGCGTGAAGCTTTCGGGCGCGGCATAGCCGGCGTCGAACGCAATGTCGGTCACGCGCGCATCGGGGCGAAAGGCCAGCCGCCACGACGCCCGCTTCATCCGCGCCAGTTGCACATAACGCTGGACGGGAAGCCCGCACAAAGCCGTGAACTGGCGGTGGAAATGAAAGCGCGAAAAGGCAGCGACGCCGCTCAATAGTTCGACGTCGAGCGCTTCATCGAGATGCGCGTCGATATGATCGAGCACGCGCTCCATGCGGGACCGGTAGTGGTGGCGGGCATCGGGCGTCATGGGGTTCTCCGTGGTGCCCTTGCCCTAATTCGGCGCTTTCGGGCGCGCCTGACCGCGCTTGCGGAAATAGCATTAATCGCCCCCGCAGCCGCCGCCTCCGCAGCCATCCCCGCCGCCGTGGCTGGAATCGCCGCCATCGCTGCCGCAACTGGTTCCGCAGCCGCTCCCTCGCCGCCGATCGCGCGGCGTGCGCCAGATTGCCACAAGGATCACTGCGGCGATCACGAGCAGCACGGCGTAGGATATCCAGGCGCTGCCACCGTTTGTCCCGGTGCTGTTTGCCGCGAGCAGCCCGCACCCCGCCAGCACGGGCACCCCAAGCAGCGGCGCGACCAGGCTATGCGGGACGACCCAGGCGCGCCCGCGATCCACGCGCACGAAACGCCCGCCGAATCGCTCCACCTCGGGCGGCCACACATCGGCGGGGGGTGGCGTACCAAAGACCTGACGGTAGCGATCGAGCGTGGCCGCATATTGCGTGCGATAGCGCCGGTCCTCGTCGCGCCCGCCCGCCGTAGGGCCGTGGTGGAGCGCGCGCCCCAGCACCGCTCCGCACAGATCGTCCCAATAGCTGCGCGTATAGGCGAGGTGGAGATGCCAGGCCTGGTCGACGGCATCCGACGGCGTTACCGGATGCGACGCCGTCGCTGCCAGAAACAGAAAGCGCCGATATTCGCGATCGACGCGGCGCGCATAGGCTGGCGGCCAGCCGTTTTCGCGCGCGAGCCGACCTACGAAAGACAGGGCAGCGCCGTCCGGATCGATCGCCAGCGCCTCGACGCGCGCCAGCAGCGCCGCATCTTCGGGCGTCATTGCGCAGGCGGCTCCCACAATTCGATCGGGTTGCCCTCGGGGTCGTGGATGCGCGCGAAGCGCCCGGTTTCGGGGGTGTCCCATTCGGGCTTGGTAGTGATCTCGACACCCGCCGCGTTGAGTTGCTCCAGCAGGCTGTCGATGTCGGTCACGCGCAGGTTGAGCATCACCTGCTTGTCGGCGGCGAAATAGTCGCTGTCGGCCTTGAACGGTTCGAACACCACCGGCCCCGGCTCGGGGTGCCAGAACCAGTCGCTGGTCTCGCCCTGCGCATCGCGCCCGCATCCGCCGCCGACGCCCAGCATCTCGCGATACCAGGTCTTCAGCCCCTCCGGATCCTTCGCGCGAAAGAAATAGCCGCCCAATCCGATCACCGGCATTGCAACTCCCCCCTGCTAAGCGGCCTGTTCGCTGATCTCCTGCCCGCCTGCTGCCTCCAGCAGACGGCGTTCGATGGCTTTCAATCGCGCCGCGCTTTCGATCTTATCACCGATCAAATCCGTGAGGTAGAACGTATCCACGGCGCGCTCGCCATAGGTGGCGACGTGCGCCGAATGGATCGTCACCTTCGACTGGAACAGCGCGTGCGCCAGTGCATAGAGCAGCGCGGGGCGGTCGCGCGCGTTGACTTCGATCACGGTGAAGCGGTTCGACGCGTTGTTGTCGATGAACACATTGGGTTCGATCGCAAAGGCGTCGGCGCGCAGCCGCGGTAGCGGGCGGGTGCGCAGCCGTTCGGACAGCTTGGCGCGGTTTGCCAGCGCGTCGGCGATGCTCGTCTTGATCCGGCCCAGCCTCGCCTCTTCGTCGAACGGGCGGCCCAGCGGGTCCTGGACGAGGAAATTGTCGAGTGCCATGCCGTCGCGCGTGGTGTGAATGCGCGCATCGATGATGTTGCCGCCCGCGACATGGATTGCCCCTGCGATGCGATAGAACAGCCCCGGATGGTCGGACGCATAGACCGTCACCAGCGTCGCGCCGCGATCCGGATAGACCTGCGCCTCGATCGATAGCTGTGAATCGCCTGCCGCATCGACCAGCCGGGCGTTGCGTTCCAGCACGTCGAGCGGTTCGGCGATCCAATAGGGCTCGGTCATCCGCCCATTGAGCGCGGCCATGCGACCGGCATCCCAGCCCAGAATGGCCGCCAGCGCCTCTTGTTTCGCGGCGATGCGTTCGCCCCGGCCCTTCTGCTTGTGGCCGAGCCGCAGCACTTCCTCGGTCGCCTCGAACAAATTGGTGAGCAACTGCCGCTTCCAGCTGTTCCACACGCCGGGGCCGACTGCGCGGATATCGACGATCGTCAGCGCGAGCAGCAGCCGCAGCCGTTCCACGCTCTGCACATGGCCGGCAAAGTCGAGGATCGTCTTGAAGTCCGACAGGTCGCGCTTGAACGCCGTCGCCGACATCAGCAGGTGCCAGCGGACCAGCCATGCCACCGTCTCGGTCTCCGCCGCGGTCATCCCCAGGCGCGGGCACAGCCGCTCGGCGACTTCGGCGCCCAGCAGCGAATGATCGCCGCCGCGCCCCTTGGCGATGTCGTGGAGCAGCACCGAGACGTACAGCGCGCGGCGTGACACGATCTGGCGGAAGATGCCGCTGGCGAGCGGATGGTCCTCGGCCAGTTCGCCCTTCTCGATCTGGTTGAGCAGCCCGATCGCGCGGATCGAGTGTTCGTCGACGGTGTAGTGATGGTACATGTCGAACTGCATTTGCGCGACGACGCGACCGAAATCGGGGACGAAGCGCCCGAACACCCCCGCCTCGTTCATCCAGCGCAGCACGGTTTCGGGATCGCGGGGCGATGTCAGCACGTCGAGGAACAGGGCGTTGGCGCGCGGAACTTCCCGAACATCGTCCACAAGCTTTGCATCGCGGGTCGCGGCGCGCATCGCGAGCGGGTGGATTTCGAGGCCGTGGAGGTCGGCGAGCTGGAACAATTCGACCAGCCGCACCGGGTCTTCGGCAAAGAAATCGTCGCGGGGCAGCGCCAGCCGTCCGCGATCCAGGGAAAATCCTTTTAGTTTCCGTGGTTTACGGAACATCTTGGGCAGTCCGAACCGCCCGCCGCGCGCCGCGAATTTCTCGTCCAGATGCGCGAGGAACACGCCGGTCAGGTCGCCCACGACCTTCGCCTGGAGGAAGTAGAAGCGCATGAAACGCTCGACCTTCGACATGCCCGGCCGGTCCGAAAAGCGCATCCGCTCGGCGATCTCGCGCTGGACGTCGAAGGTCAGCCGGTCCTCGGCGCGCGCAGCGATGTGGTGGAGCTGGCAGCGGACTGCCCAGAGGAAATTCTCGGCGCGGCGGAACTGGCGATATTCCTGCCGCGTCAGCAGCCCCGCCTCGACGAGTTCGGCGGTTTCGCGGACATTATAGGCATATTTGCCGATCCAGAAGAGCGTGTGCAGGTCGCGCAGCCCGCCCTTGCCCTCCTTGATATTGGGTTCGACGACATAGCGGCTGTCGCCCATCCTTTTGTGCCGCGCATTCCGCTCGTCGAGCTTCTGCGCGATGAAGGTGCGCGCGGTATCGGCCTGGACCTCGGCCTTGAAGCGCTTGGCGGCCTCGTCGTACAGGTCGGTGTCGCCCCAGACATAGCGTGCCTCGAGCAGCGCGGTGCGGACGGTGACATCGGCCTTGGCCTGGCGGACCATGTCGTCGAGCGAGCGCGACGAATGCCCGACCTTCAATTGCATGTCCCACAGCGAATAGAGCATCGATTCGATCACCTGCTCGCTCCAGCCGGTGACTTTCCAGGGCGTGAGAAAGCCGATGTCGATGTCCGAATGCGGCGCCATCTCGCCGCGGCCATAGCCGCCGACCGCGACCAAAGCCATGCGCTGCGACGTGGTGGGATTGGGATTGCGGTGGAGCCGCTGGGTCGTGAAATCCCATAGCAGCCGCAGGATCTGGTCGGTCAGGAACGCGCCCGCCGCCGCAATCTCCAGCCCGCGCGAGGGATGCTCCTCCAGCCGCCGCGCAATCTCCGCCTGCCCGGCGTCGAGCGCGGCCTTGAGCTCGATCGTCGCGGCGCGGCGCAGCGCCGTCGCATCGGGCGCCTCGAGCGCAGCCAGCCGGTCCGCGACGCCCCGCCGGTCGATCAGGGCGCGGCGGTTGGGGACGGAGTCAAAGCGGGAGGACATGGCAACCGAGATAGGAGGCTTATCGCGCCGCGTCACCCCCGCCGGTTGCCCGGCGGGGGTGGGGAGTCGCTTATGCGAGAAGATTGTTATCCTGACGAAAGTCAGGATCCATTCGTGGCTCCGTCTGTCTCTTTTGGTCCAGCGGAGTGGCTGAATGGGTCCCCCGGACTCACGGAACAAGTGCACCACCTGCTAAGGTGATTGCGCGATGGGACGACATTACAGGCAGCTCAGCCTCGACGAGCGGATCGAGATATGCCGCCTTCATGAAGGCGGTATATCTTGCCGACAGATTGCCACCGCGATCGGGCGTGATCACACGACGGTCGGTCGGGAACTCAGGCGCAATAGCAAGCCGACCAAGGTCTGGCCCGGCGGCTATGCGCCCGGGCGTGCCCATAGGCTCGCGATCAGACGACGACGATGGGACTGCCGTTTCAAGCTGGCGCGCCAGCCGGACCTGCGAGATATCGTGAAGAACGGCCTTGCGATGGGATGCTCTCCCGAACAGATCGCCGGCCGACTGGCGCTTGAGCACGGTCGCACCATGGTCAGCCACGAGTCAATCTATCGATACGTCTATCATCGCTCGGCCCAGAAGGACTACTGGCACCGCCTTCTGCCCCGCTGCAAGGCAAGGCGCGGCCGCTATGGCCGCCAGGGCGGAAGCCCGGCCAGCTTCATCAAACAGCGCAGGCCGATCGGCGAACGCCCCCTCGAAGCCCGGGATCGCGCACAGCCGGGCCATTGGGAAGCCGACTATATGCTGTTCGCCCGATATGGGCACAATGTCCTCGTCCTGCACGAGCGCCACACACGCTACACCATCCTCGACAAGCCACCCCACCGCAGAGCCGAGCTGACCGCACGCCGGATCACCCGCAGACTGCGCCATATCCCCCAGGATCTGCGCAGGACCATCAGCTTCGACAACGGCACCGAGTTCGCCGAACATCACCGCCTTCACGACAGCCTCGGCATCCAGACCTTCTTCTGCGATGTCCGAGCCCCATGGCAAAAGGGCGGTGTCGAAAACACCATCGGCCGACTGCGCCGAAGCCTGCCTCGCAAAACCGACCTCGACACCGTCAGCCACAGACAACTCCGTGCCTGTGCCGACCGGCTCAACAACATCCCCAGAAAATGCCTTGGCTTCCTCACACCCGCCGAGGCATTCTCCAAAATCTCAACCGGTGCACTTCAACCGTGAGTCCACATCCCAGCCTTCGCTGGGATGACGGCGTTAAGGTTTGCCCGTTTCCTCATCCGATCGCCCGGCGGGGGCGCCGCTCATTTCAGATCGGGCGGAGTCGCCTCGTCGATCAGCCGCGCCACTGCCTCGTCGAGCGTCAGCATCTGCTGGCCCTGGCTGCCCAGCACGCGGAGCGCGACGGTGCCTTCCTCGGCCTCGCGCTTGCCGACGACCAGCAGGTTCGGGACCTTGGCCAGCGAATGTTCGCGCACCTTGTAGTTGATCTTCTCGTTGCGCAGGTCGCTCTCGACGCGAATGCCCGCTGCCTTCAGCTTTTCCACCACCGCGAGCGCATAGTCGTCGGCATCCGACACGATCGTCGCGACCACCGCCTGCACCGGGGCGAGCCAGGTGGGCAGGCGCCCGGCGAAATGTTCGATCAGGATGCCGATGAACCGCTCATACGACCCGAAGATCGCGCGGTGGAGCATGATCGGGCGGTGGCGCTCGCCATCCTCGCCGACATAGCTGGCGTCGAGCCGGTCGGGCAGCACGCGGTCCGACTGGATCGTGCCGACCTGCCAGGTGCGGCCGATCGCGTCGGTCAGATGCCATTCGAGCTTGGGCGCGTAGAAGGCGCCTTCGCCGGGCAGTTCCTCCCAGCCATATTCCTCGGTCGCGAGCCCCGCCGTGACCACGGCGTTGCGCAGCTCGGTCTCGGCCTTGTCCCACATCTCTTCGGTGCCGAAGCGCTTGTCGGGGCGCAGCGCGAGCTTGATCGCATAGGTGAAGCCGAAATCCTTGTAGATGCGGTCGGCGAGCGCGCAAAAGGCGCGGACCTCGTCGACGATCTGGTCCTCGCGGCAGAAGATGTGCGCGTCGTCCTGCGTGAACTGGCGGACGCGCATCAGCCCGTGCAGCGCGCCGTGCGGCTCGTTGCGGTGGCAGCAGCCATTTTCGTAGAGGCGCAGCGGCAGGTCGCGATAGGATTTGATCCCCTGGCGGAAGATCAGGACGTGTGCCGGGCAGTTCATCGGCTTGAGCGCCATCCACTGCGCGTCGTTCGACACGATCGGGCCGTCATCCTCGGTATTGGGCACCTCGTCGGGGATGACGAACATATTCTCGCGATATTTGCCCCAATGGCCCGACTGCTCCCATTGGCGCGCGTCCATCACCTGTGGCGTCTTGACCTCGCGATAGCCCGCGCCGTCGATCGCGCGGCGCATATAGGCCTCGAGCGCGCGCCAGATCGTGAAGCCGTGCGGGTGCCAGAACACGCTGCCATGCGCTTCCGCCTGCAAGTGGAACAGGTCCATTTCCTGCCCCAGCTTGCGATGGTCGCGCTTGGCGGCTTCCTCCAGCCGAGTCAGATGCTCCTGGAGCTGCTTCTTGTTGAGCCAGCCGGTGCCGTAGATGCGGCTGAGCATCGCGTTGTTCTGGTCGCCGCGCCAATAGGCGCCCGAGACGCGCGTGAGCTTGAAGGCATCGGGCGCGACCTTGCCGGTCGAGGCGAGGTGGGGGCCGCGGCACATGTCGAGCCAGGCATCCGCGCCCTTGCCCGCGCGATAGACGGTCAGTTCCTCGCCCTCGGGCAGTTCGGCGGCCCATTCGGCCTTGAAGGTCTCACCCTCTGCCTGCCAGCGCGCGATCAGATCGGCGCGCGACCAGACTTCGCGGATCAGCGGCTCGTCCTTCGCGATGATGCGGCGCATCTCCTCCTCGATCGCGGGCAGGTCCTCCTCGGTGAAGGGGCGGTCCTTTGGCGCGAAGTCGTAATAGAAGCCGTCATCGGTCGAGGGGCCGAAGGTGATCTGCGTGCCGGGGAACAGATGCTGCACCGCCTCGGCCAGGATATGCGCATAATCGTGGCGCGCGAGTTCGAGCGCGTCCTTCTCGTCGCGGGCGGTGACGAGCGCGAGCTGGGCGTCGCCGTCGAACGGGCGACCGATGTCGCGCAGCTCGCCATCGACGCGCGCGGCGAGCGCCGCCTTGGCGAGGCCGGGGCCGATCGCGGCGGCGATGTCCGCCGGGGTAGTCCCCGGGGCTACCTCACGGACGGAACCGTCGGGCAGCGTTATGCGGAACATCTCGGACACGGGGAATACTCGCTTGATAGAGGGTTTTGGAGCGCGGCTTATGCCTGTGCAGGCGCGATATAGGCAAGCCGAGTCGATTTTGCGCGAAAACCGGGGCTCGCTTCACAAAAACGCATCAATTCTGTTGCAGTTGCGTAACGATAAGGGTCTTATCAGCAAGGGGCGTGATCGGGAAACCGACGCGCGAATCGGGGGGGGCGCACCGATGGAATCCGATGAACGTTATTATCGCCGGCGATTTGCCGAGGAGCTTGCCGCTGCCAAGCGGTCGGTGACCCCCGCGGGGGCGGAGCGGCGTATCCTGCTGGCGCGATCCTTCGCGCAGCGGCTGGGCATTCCGGAGTCATCGGCGTTTGGCGCGGCGGCCCCGGCACGAAGCTGGATACTCGAACTCGAATAGGCGCGGGTCCGGTCAGGACAGGCCGAACGGCACCACGCGGTTCAGCTCGACATGGCCGATCTCGGCGCGACCGAGATAGGGCACGTTCATGTCGCGGCACCAGCGGACGATCATCTGGTCGATCGTCTCGCCGAAGCTGTACGTCCCTTCCTTTTCGCCATTGTCCTTGATCGCCGAGACCGCGCCGAGCCGCACCCCCGCAATCCCCTTCAGCTGAGTGGCGTGCGCCATCTGGAACAGCATGCGGTCGATCCGGTACAGCGGCTCGTCGACTTCCTCGATCATCAGGACATGGTCGGTGAGGTCGGGCAGCCACTGCGTCCCGATCAGCGCCGTCAGGATCGACAGGTTGAAGGCGGCGGCGGGGCGGCGATCGGTGGCGAGGCTGGGCTCAAGGCCGCTTTTGTCGCCGTCGATCAGCCAGCCGAGCACCCAGCCGGTCGATTCGCCCTTGTCGTTGCGCCCCAGGCTGCTCGCCATCGATCCATGCGCCTGGCGCCCGATGCCACGCGCATAGAGCGCGCCGAGCAGGAACCCCATGTCCGAAAAGCCGATATAGGTCTTGTGCCGCGCCGCCGGCCCGAGCTGGGGCATCACCGTGTCAAGAATGCGGTTCGACCCATAGCCGCCGCGCGCGAACCAGATCGCGTCGAACGCGGGATCATTGGCAAATTCGAGGAAGGCGGCGGCGCGCACCGAATCGGGGCCGGCGAAATGGCCTTCCTCCAGATAGCATTGCGGGTGGAACACGATGTCGTGATCGGGATAGGTCAACGCCATGAACGCGGCGAGCCGCAGCGAGGATTCCCTGCTGACCGTCCGTGCCGGTGCCACTACTCCGATACGCATAAGCTTGCCCCTTGCCGTCAAACTGGCGATAGCGCGAGGCGATGGATCATCGCAAACCTTACTTCTTCGTCGGGATCGGCGGATCGGGAATGATGCCGCTGGCGATGATCCTGGCGGGGCAGGGGGCCACCGTCGCGGGATCGGACCGCAGCCTCGACCAGGCACGGCTGCCCGCCAAGTTCGACGACCTGCGCCGCCGGGGCGTGGCGCTGTTCCCGCAGGACGGCAGCGGGATCGTGTCGGCGGACCAGATCGTGGTGGCATCGGCGGCGATCGAGGCGACCGTGGCCGACATGGTCGCGGCGGAGGTGGTGGGGGCGGAGCGGATGACGCGGCCCGAGCTGCTCTCGGCGCTGTTCAACGCCGCGCCGCAATCGATCGGGGTGGCGGGGACCAGCGGCAAATCGACCGTGACCGGCATGATCGGCTGGATGCTCCACGCGCTGGGCCGCGATCCGACGGTGATGAACGGGGCGGTGATGAAGAATTTCGCCACGCCCGACGCGCCCTTTGCCAGCGCGCTGGTGGGGGAGGGCGGGACCTTCGTCAGCGAAGTCGACGAGAGCGACGGGTCGATCGCGCTGTATCGCCCGCACATCGCGGTGCTCAACAATGTCAGCCTCGACCATAAGTCGCTGGAGGAACTGCGCGCGCTGTTCGGTGGGTTCATCGCGCGGGCGGCGACGGCGGTGGTCAACCTCGACAATGAAGAAGGCGCGGCGCTGGCGATGGCGTTGCCGCCGGGGCGGTTGCTGACCTTCGCGATCGAGGGCGAGGCCGATCTGGTCGCGCGCGGGATCGAGGCGGCGCCGTTCGGGTCCAGCTTTGAGCTGGTCGAGCGCGGGGGCGTGCCGGTGCGGGTGACGCTGGCGGTGCCGGGGCGGCACAATGTCGCCAATGCGCTGGCGGCGATCGGCGCGGTGCGGGCTAGCGGCGTCGAACTGGCCGATGCGGTGCGCGCGATTGCGGGGTTTGCGGGGCTCAAGCGGCGGTTCGAGCTGGTCGGCGAGGCGGGCGGGGTCGCCGTGATCGACGATTTCGGGCACAACCCCGACAAGATCGCCGCGACTTTGGACACGCTCCACACCTTTCCGGGGCGGTTGCTGCTGCTGTTCCAGCCGCATGGCTATGGCCCGCTGAAAGTGATGCGCGCCGAGCTGGTCGCGATGTTCGCGGCGAAGCTGGCGGCGGACGACCTGCTCGTGCTGCCCGATCCGGTCTATCAGGGCGGCACCGTCGCGCGCGAGGTTACCAGCGCGGACATCGTGCGCGACGTCGCGGTAACGGGCGCAGCGGCGCTGCACATCCCCGATCGCGCGGCGGCGGCGGCGCATCTGGTCGCGCAGGCGCGGCCCGGCGACCGCATCGTGGTGATGGGCGCGCGCGACGACACGCTGAGCCTGCTCGCGGCGGATATGGTGGAGCGGCTGCGCGGCTGAGGCTGCGCTGCGCCTTTCGAACAGGACGAACATTGCCCAGAGCGCGGGTCCTTGCGGCCTGCGGGCGCTGTCGCGTGGGCGGTTGGCTTGCTTGACAGATGGGACAGGGTGCTTTGCTTTGTGGAAAGTGTGGTTGACATTGGCGCGCAGCGGCGTAAAGCTCCCTTTACTGATTCGAAAGGGAGCTTGTCATGTTCAGCCTCAACCAGCGCCATAACCCGGCCCAGAAGCGCTATATCCGGCGGTTCATGCCGGTGATGGCGCTCTATGTCGTCACGCTGTTCGCCTGTGTGTGGTGGATGCGCCATGCCGAGCCGCAGGGCGCGCTGCTGGTGCTGCTTTCGGTGCTGCCGTCGGTGCCGATCCTGGCGGTGATCGTGGTGATGGGGATGTACCTGGCCGAGGAGCGCGACGAGTTCATTCGCTCGCGCCTCGTCACTGCGATGATCGGTGGGATCGGCATCCTGCTCGCCGTCACTAGTGTGTGGGGCTTTCTGGAGAATGGCGGCGTGGTCCCGCATTTCGAGACGATGCTCGCCTTCCCCTTGTGGTGCGGCAGCTTCGGGCTGGTCCAGTGCGCGATGGGCCTGCGCGACCGGATGACGGGAGGCGGCGAATGAAGAACCGCCTGCGCGTGCTGCGCGCCGAGCGTGCCTGGAGCCAGCAGGACCTGGCCGAGCGGCTGGAGGTGTCGCGCCAGAGCGTCAACGCGATCGAGACCGGGCGCTACGACCCCTCGCTGCCGCTCGCCTTCCGCATCGCCGACCTGTTCGACATGCCGATCGAAGCCATTTTCACCAATCCCGCCAAGGAGCAGAACCCATGATCCGCCAGCTCACCTATGCCGCGCTTGCCGCCGTGACGATCCCCGCCATGCTCAATCCCGCGCCGGCGAAGTGCCAAAGCGCCACCGCCGCCGCCGCCCCGATCCAGATGGAGCATATCTCGGTCGAAGTGACGGGCAAGGGCAGCCCGGTGATCCTGATCCCCGGTCTCACCACGCCGCGCGCGGTTTGGGACGGCGTCGCGCCCGATCTCGCCAGGACGCACAAGGTCTATCTGGTGCAGGTCAACGGCTTTGGCGGCGACGATCCGCGCGCCAATCTGAAGCCCGGGATGCTCGCGGGCGCCGTCGCGGAACTCCACGCGCTGATCGTGCGCGAGAAGCTGGCCGGGGCGGCGGTGGTTGGGCATTCGATGGGCGGGCTGGCGGGGCTGCTGCTCGCCAAGGCGCATCCGGGCGATGTCGGCAAGCTGATGGTGGTCGATGCGCTGCCCTATGTCGGGGTGATCTTCGCCCCCGGCGCGACCGTCGCGATGATCGAGCCGACCGCAGTGGCGATCCGCGACCAGTTCCTGAGCCAATATGGCAAGCCGCAGGACCCCGCCGCCGCTGCCGGAGTCGCCGCGACGCAGGCGATGAAGCCCGAATCGCGGGCGCAGGTGGCGAAGTGGATCGCCGCCGCCGATCCGCGCGTGACCGGGCTCGCCTTTTACGACGACGCCACCACCGATCTGCGCCCCGACCTGGCGGGGATCGCGACGCCGATCACCCTGGTCTATCCCTGGGGCGGGCGGCTGCCCAAAGAGCGCGCCGACGCGCTGTATCATGGCGAATATGCCAGCGCGCCGCAGGTGCGCTTCGTCGATGTCGGCGACAGCGGGCATTTCGTGATGCTCGACCAGCCCGAGGCGTTTCGCGCGGCGCTGGCGGCGTTCCTCGGCTGAACGCGAAGCGGCCCGGGGATCGCTCCCCGGGCCGCATTGTCGCTTCGATGCGGGACCTTAATAGGTGCCCGAGAAGCTCCGGTTGAGGTTGCCCGTGGTGCTCCAGCTCGAATCGTCCTGCGCATCGTCCTTGTCGAACATCGCGCCCGAACGCTCCTCGTCCTTCCAATGCGCCTTGGCCTCGTCGGCGGTCTTGCGGAGCGTCACCTTGTCATCGACATGATGGATCCAGCGCGACGGGATCGAATGATGATGCCCGCCCGCCTCGCTATCGGTCTTGGTCAGGATCACGCGGTCGCCGCGCACCTTGTCGACCGTGCCGACATGGCTGCCGTCCGAGCCGACTACATCCATATGCTCGGTCACGCGGCGCAGGCTGTCGCGCTGGCCCTGGCGATCGGTGCGCCAGCCGGAGAATTCATCCTCGAAGCGCTTGGCGTTCTCGCGGCGATACTCGTCATAATCCTTGTCGAGCTCGGCGATCCGCTGGCGGCGCCACGTATGATAATGGTCGTCGCGGCCCGAGCTGTCGCGCCCGCCTTCGGTGCGCGCGGTATAGTCGTCATAGCGCTGGTCGCGCTCGCGGCGGCGTTCGGCGTCCTCGTCGCCGAACCACGAGCGGACTTCGTCGCCCGCGCGCTCGAAAAAGCCGCGATCGTCGCCATAGCGATCCTGCCCGCGCTGCTCCTGGGGGCCATAGCCGTCGCGGCGGCTTTGCGAGCCATAGCCGCGATTGCGCGATTCCTGATCGCGATAGGCCGGCGAGCCGCCGCCCCAGTCGCGCGTCTGGCTGGCATAGCGCGGTTCGCCGCCCTGCCAGCGCGAGTCATCGCGATGCGCACCGGCGCCGTAATCGGATCGGTCGCGGCGACCGCCCAGTTCGCCGGCGGCGGCGTAATCGCGCGCGCTCGAATAATAATTGTCGCGGCCCGAGCCGTAATCCTGCGTATCGCGGCTGCCATAGCCGTCGCGCGGACCATAGCGATTGTTGCGGTCGTTCATCTTCGCTCTCCTGCTTGTCTTCGGGACAAGGCGTCGCGGCCATCGACATGGCGACCGCGCGTCCGGCGATTCAAGCGAGCGAGAGGCCGATCCGGTTCCCGCGATCGGACGCGGCACGCGGCGGTTCGGCGCATCGCGGGACCGGCCCGGCGAGGCGATTTAAGCCGGTTGCATCGCGCATCCGCTGGGGTTAAGGGGTGCGCCTCCCAGCGCAACTGGGGTCCGGCGGCGGGGCTGTAGCTCAGATGGGAGAGCGCTGCAATCGCACTGCAGAGGTCAGGGGTTCGATTCCCCTCAGCTCCACCACGCCAGCAAAAAATGCACGGAAATCCAACCCCTTCGGGGGACCCCATCCAATCCGTCCGATTCCTCAACGCGCGACGTCGACGATGTCCAGCGCGGACAGGGCCGCGCCCGTCACCAGCCTGCGCGCGCGCAGGGCGGCGCGGGTGTAAGGCATGTCGATTGCCAGAAATCGGCGCGGCGTCATCCCAAGGAAGCGATTGGCATCGCGGATGAAATGCGAGGCGTCGTGATAGCCGGGTGCTATCGCCGAGAAATCCGGAACGTCCGGCTGGAGCAGCATGCCCGTCAGCGCGCGCAGGAAGCGCGTCCGCATCGAGAGGATCTTGGGCGGGAAACCGAAATAGCGTTTCGTCAGCCCAAGCAGCGCCCGCTTTCCGATCCCGACCCGGGCTGCTGCGCCGGCCAGATCATGCGTGCGTTCGTCGCCGAGCAGCGCGGCAATTGCGGCAATCAGTTTCTCCTGCGGATGGGGTGGCGGCATGCGGTTGAGGAAAAAATCGTCGAGCACGCCTTTGACCTGCGCACCGCGATCGGATCGTTCGATCCCCGTGATAAGGTCCTCGCTCCAGCCCGGCGGCAGAAGCTCGTCGAGTGGGGTAATGCGATCCCGCAGCAATTCCGCCGACGGCTGGAACAGCCGCGCCCAGGCTAGCGGCCCGATATCGATGGCGACGGTGACCCCGCCATAGGCCGAGACCGGCATCGCCCTGCTGGTCACGCCGAACAGCATGGCAGCCCGGAGCGCGGGATAATGTCGATTGCGGATCGTGATCTGAAGCGGATCGGGCGCCAATATGATCCACAGCCTTGCCCACCCAGGCAATACCCAATTGACCGCGCCCGATTGAACGGCCGGATCGGAATCGAGCACGCTATAGCTAGACAACACCGGCCGCAACGGATCGGCGGCCAGCTCGTAGCGGAGCGCCGTTCCGGGGGGCAGGCAAAAGTCCGCAGCCTGCACGCCGGGCGTGTGGCTGCCGCTGAGGATCAGCGGAATGTCCTGCCGGCCAATTTCTATCCCGTCCCGATGGTGTGCGCGGGGGCTTACCGATGTGTCTCAGCACACGCAAGGTGATTGGAATTGCTCGAAGATGCGCTTTTGTAAGGAAATACAGGCTCGCGCTTTGGTAAACTCGCATAGCTGGGGCTAAGTCTATGGGGCCGAGCAGCCGCACGGTTGGCCCGACCTGACGATTGCATATCGACGCACTCTTATATCGACGCGACCATTTTCAGAGCGCGCGGCCGCCCGGTTGCGATGATCGTCTAACCCACGCCACCAGCTACCGCCACCAGGTGGTGGCAGCCATTCGCTGTGAATAATCGGCACAATTCGGGGGAATTTTCGTGACTGCTCGCGACGCGCGGATGCTGCAGCGCTGTATGCTGCAGGTCATAATTCTGTTGCCCGTTCCGGCGCTGGCGCAGACTGCGAGCCAGATCACCCCGCCGACATTCGCTCCGCCGGGCGCAACCGCAGCAGGGTCGGTCGTCATTCCTTCGGGGGCGGGTGCGGTGGCACCGGCCGGGTCCGAAGCGATCGACGTCCGGGTCGGGGATGTCGCGATCGAAGGCGCCGTGCCGAGGCCGGATGCCCTTGCCGCGCTCAAGGCCCGGCTCGTCGGGCGCACGATCAAGGTCTCGGAAATCTTCGCCGCCGCGCGCGAACTCGAGGTCAGCTATGCGCGCGCCGGCCATGTCCTGACGCGCGTCACCGTGCCGCCGCAGACCCTGGCCGATGGTGCGACGCTGCGGCTGGTGATCGTCGACGGTTATATCGAGCGGATCGACGTCGGCAACGTGCCCGCCAATGTGCGGCATGCGGTGGAGGCGACGCTCGCGCCGCTCGCGGGGGTGCCGGGGCTCACGCTCGCCGCTCTCGAGCGCCGTCTGCTGCTCGCCGCCGATCTGCCCGGGGTCGTGCTGCGCTCGACGCTCGCGGCGGGCACCAAGCCCGGCGCAGTCGTGCTGGTGATCGAGGGGACCCAGCGGCCCGTGTCGGGCTTCGTGACGCTCGACAACACGCTGCCGTCGGCACTCGGGCGCTATGCCTTCGGGGTCGGTGTCGACTTCAATTCGGTGCTCGGCGCGGGCGAGTTGATCTACCTGCGCGCGAACGGGCTGCCCAATGGCGGCAGCGGCACCGCGGTGCTCGACGCGACCCCGCGCAATCGCGCGCTCGCTGGCGGCGTGATCCTGCCGCTCGGTCATGACGGCCTCATGCTCAACATCGAGGGCACCGACGCGCGCACCGCGCCGCGCCACGATAGCCGCCAGCCCGGCTTCGGGAGCCGCTTCCAGCGATTGTCGGCGCGCGTGCGCTACCCGCTCGTGCTTACTCGCGCCGTCACGCTGATGGGCGAGCTGGCGTTCGATGCACAGGACGAACGCGTGCGGATCATCGATCCGGTGATGCTGCCACTGTCGCTCGATCGGCTGCGGATCGTGCGTGCCGGCGCCACGGCGAGCGTCGCCTTGCCCGGTGGCGGCATCGCCACCGTCCATGCGCAGGGCTCGGTCGGGCTGAATGCGCTCGGTGCGCGCGACGCCGCCGACGCGACCGCCTTGCTGCCGCTGTCGCGCAGCGGCGTACGTGCCGCCTTCCACAAGATCGAGGCGGACGCCACGTTGGAGCAGCCGATCGCGTCGCATGCCGTGATCGCGCTGCGCGCGCGCGCCCAGACCGCGTTCGGCGAGGTGTTGGGCAACAGCGAGCAGATCGGCATCGCGACGCTCGACGGGCTCTCGCCGCTCGGCTCGGGCTCGCTTCAGGGCGACGCTGGCTTCATCGGCCGCGCCGAACTCAAGGCGCCGTTCGCGCTGCGGTTCCGCGGCGGGTTCGGCCAGATCGCGCCTTACGGCTTCGGCGCGTACGGCCAGGTCCGCTTCAGCGAACCGACCACGTTAGAGCGGTCGATCACTGCAGCGTCGGCATTCGGCGCGGGGCTGCGGCTCTATGCGGCGGCGCGCGACGGCCATCCCGGGCTCAGAGCCTCGATCGAATATGGCCGCGCGCAGGTCGACGGCCGCCCTGGCCACGCCAGCCGTATCGCCTTCACCACCGCCGTTTACTTCTAAGGATCGCACCCATGTCCCGCCCACTCGCTGTTGCGCTCCTTGCCTCGACCGCGCTGATGCCCGCCGAGCTGCGCGCGCAAGCGCTGCCGACCGGCGGCCAGGTCGCGGCTGGCGCCGCTGTGATCAACGCGCCGGCACCGGGGGCGATGACGATCACGCAGACGAGCGATCGCGCGGTGATCAACTGGCAGGATTTTTCGGTCGGCGCGGGCGGACGCGTCGATATCAGCCAGCCGGGCTCGCATGCGGCGCTGCTCAACCGGGTGACCGGCAGCGCCACCTCCACCATCGCCGGCCAGATCACCGCCAACGGCCTGGTCTATCTCGTCAATCCTAACGGCATCCTCATCACTGAAACCGGCAGCGTCAACGCCGCGGGCTTCGTCGCGTCGACGCTCGGCCTGTCCGACGATGCGTTCATGAAGGGCGAGATCGTCGTCACCGGCGTCGGCGGTTCGGTCGTGAATCGCGGCACGATCACTATCCTCAAGGGCGGCTATGCGGCGTTGCTGGGCGGTCGCGTCGAGAATAGCGGGCTGATCCTGGCGCCGCTCGGCACGGTCGCGCTAGGTGCGGGAACGCGCGTTACGCTCGATCTGGAGGGCAACGGCTTCCTCCAGGTGGCGCTGCCGGCGGCGAACGGCGGCATCCTCATGTCGGGTCGGATCGTCGCC